>JALOOM010000062.1 GCA_025454395.1 Elainella sp. Prado103 | reverse complement strand
CGGCTATTGCCTCCAAACGACAACAGAATGATTCTTTCGATCGTGAATTTACTGTCCTCAGCCGTTTTCCAGCTTCTTAGTTTTGTCAGTCAAGCAGGTAACTCAGGTAATTTAATAAAATGATTATAGGAATTTTATATTCAATAATGATTCACTAATTGCAGCTTTCACATAAAACTTGAGACAGTATTGACCTGTACCAATTCTTTGTAAAGCTAGAATAAGCGGCTTAAGCTCCTTATCTAGAAAGAATTGATTCTACACAGGCTCATATCAAATTGATACTAGAGTTTTGATCTTTCATTATGATTAATATTATTTTTAATATATAGAACCTGAAAGTGAACGATTCGGATGACAATATTTTCAGTTCAACACAGGTACTGGATTTCTTAAAATTGGTATCGCCAGCCTTGTCGCTATTGTCTACTGGGCTGAATTTTCAGTTTTAATGATACCCTGGAAATGAGAATCATTATCGAATTGTTTTTATGCTTTCTGATCTGCTGCCTGCTTCGATCGATCTTGCCATTATTGGAGCTGGGCCCCATGCTTTAACCCTCGTCACTCACTTGTTGCGAAAAAAGCAGTCGATGCGAGGACGGTTACTGGTATTTGATCCGAGTGGCATTTGGCTTAAACAGTGGAATCACCAGTTTGCAGCCCTAGATATTCCCCATTTGCGCTCACCAGCAGTGCATCAACCCGATCCTAATCCCCATGCGCTCCGGACTTTCGCTGAATCTCGATCGGCCGAACTGTTTCCTCCTTACGATTTGCCGGGTACCTCCTTGTTTCGAGAGTTTTGTCAAACCGTGGTGGAACGCTGGCAACTTGAAAGCTGCATTTATCCAGCGCAGGTGCTGCACATTCAGCCGATTCGGCAGCGATCGGCTCGTTTTTGCCTGGAATTATCAGGTGGACAAAGGGTGGTTGCACGACGGGTGGTGATTGCCAACGGCAGCGGGGTGCCGCACGTACCAGACTGGGTAAAGCAAATTCCAGCCATTTATCCGCCCGATCGGCTGTGCCATTCCCAACAAATCGATCTGCGCGGTTTACGGCTAGAGGGTGAGCAGGTGCTCATTATTGGCGGTGGTTTAACCAGCGGACATCTAGCAGTGGGTGCGATCCAGCGAGGAGCTAAAGTACTGCTGATGTCGCGCCGACAGGTTTATGAAAAGCTGTTTGATGCCGATCCCGGTTGGTTGGGGCCGAAATATCTTAAGCAGTTTTGGGCGGAACCAGATTGGCTGAGCCGCTGGCAGATGATCCAACAAGCCCGCAATGGCGGATCGATGACTCCGGCAATGCTGACCCAACTGCGACGGTTAGCCCACGATGGCAGCGTGCAATTTTATGAACAGTGTCAGGTTTCTCAAGCTCGCTGGCAAAATACCCACTGGCAAGTCTGTTGCAATCAACCCATGATTCACACTTGCATTCACGATCGCCCAATTGATCGAATCTGGCTGGCTACGGGCAGTCAGTTGAATGCAGCGGAGCATCCCTTGTTGCAAGGCGTTTTCCAAACGCACCCGATCGAATTGGTGCAGGGTTTGCCGGTTGTTGATGAATATTTGCGTTGGCCAGGCTGTGGTCTGTTTGTGATGGGTGGAATGGCTGCATTACAGGTGGGCCCAACTGCCCGCAATTTGTCGGGGGCCAGGGCAATTAGCGATCGAATGGTACCAGCCTTGACCAAGAGGAGTTTAGCGGTTGCAGGAATGTGATGTGATGAAGCTGGGTCAGGCAGGGCAAGAGGTCAGGATCAGGGGCTAGGAGAATTGTGCCACCTGCTGCTGATCCGTGCTAGGGTTGGAGCGATATCTGTGCTGGGGCAATCTGTCGTCAGCCGTAAGGGAAGTCATGGAAACAACGGTTAAAAAGTCAGACTTTGTGCTAACTCCCTACATGAAAAGCAATGACTGGCGAGCGACCTATCAGGTTCTCATTACAGTTGTCCCTTACTGTGTCTTATGGCTATTTGCTGTGAAGGCAGCAGCAATTTCGCTTTGGCTCTTGCCACCCATCCTAGTGCTCATCACGCTCTTTGCAGTGCGCTGTTTTTCTTTAATGCATGACTGTGGCCATTATTCGCTATTTACTTCAAAACGAATCAATCGAATCATCGGGTTTATTCTAGGTGTGATCAATGCCATCCCTCAATATCCCTGGTCCAGAGGTCATGCCTATCACCATAAAACGAATGGCGACTGGGAACGCTATCGTGGGCCTTCCGCGTTGCTTTCGACTGAGGAGTTTGGTCATCTCAGTCCTGCGGCTCAGCAGCGCTATGAGCGATTGAGACATCCGTTGATGCTGTTTCCAGGTGGTTTTTTCTATCTGGTGATTAAGCCCAGGCTGGCTTTGATCCTGGGCTGCTACGGATTTATTCAGCATTGTTTAACCAGTTGGCGCGATTCTGGATGCGAGCCAAGAACGATCGTGTCTTCCTATCAGTCCAAACATTGGTATACTACCGCTGAGTTCTGGGATCTATTGCTCAATAATTTCGTTGTGGTTGGCAGTTGGATTGGGTTGAGCTACTGGCTGGGTTTTGGATTCTTCTTCAGTATCTATTCGATCACAATCACGGTTGCGGCGGCGATCTGTATCTGTGTGTTTTTTGTGCAGCATAATTTTGAAGGTTCTTATGCTCACAAAACAGCGGGTTGGGAGTATTTACAAGGCGCGATCCTGGGTAGCAGCTATCTAGAACTGCCTCCTATATTCAAATGGTTTTCTGCCGATATTGGCTATCACAATATTCATCACCTCTCTGAGAGAATTCCTAACTATTATCTGGAAGCTTGCTATCAGCGTAACCAGCATCTGCTAAAAGAATCGACTACACTGCGGATGAAACATATTCCTCACTGTTTCAAATTCATCCTCTGGGATGCTACTGCTGATCGCTTGACCTCGATTGCCTCGTTTCGTCAGCAGTCGAGCGTAACACCGCAGCAAGAAAGTTCAGGACTCTAAAGTGATGGACTCTAAAGTGATGGGCTCTAAAGTGATGATTCAGTTAAGGTTTGCGGTTTGGATCGAGTCAAGATATGATTAACGCGAACATAGCCAGCCCGATCGTGCAGGTGTAACTCCCCGACTGGGTGAAGCCGGGGATCTGAGAAGGCTCTGCTGCTCATGAACGGCAGTGAAGGAAATCGCGCTTACGGACTTACAGCGTCATGGCAGCGATTCTCTCCCAGACAGCAAAGTCGATCGCACTCCCACAAATTACTTTGATACCATAGTTCGGAGAACCAGGACTGCTCGATATTGGCGTAGCTTCTCCCTTACAAAATCATCATTATCATACCTTTTAGATCTCTAGAATATTGAGAAAAACATCACTGAAATTTATATATAAATTATTCAAAAGTGGTATCAGAGCTATTCTTTAGATGTCTATTCTATCTGCCAAAGCTCTCACTTAAGGGACGATCGCACCACAACAAGCAGCGTTCAAATGACCCGATCTCCAGGTTCTATAAAACTCAAAAACTCTTGAGGGGAGCCAGCTAACAGACAGATAATATACTCGCACCAATATCCTAAACCTTTCCTTCAAACCACTGGTGCCAGATGACATGTGCGGTCACCGTAATCGCTAGCGTCAAACCACCACCAATCCAAGCTAGCATTGGATTATAGCCACTACGTTGCAGGGTGATCATCCACTGGTGAGTCAGATCCGAGGAGACGAATCGATCGGCTAGCCAGGGGAATAAATACATCAATGCTGCTCCAACAATTAGCCAACCGACCATTGCGGCCAGTAAATAGATGGTTTTGGGGGTGGATTGACTGCCCATCATCGATCAATATCAAATGTTAAAGGACTAAAGTTGAGAGTAGCATGAGTGTTGCCCGCTGTCAGGCATTCCTGCAGGATTCTCCCTCTAATCCAACCCCTGTATCCTCACCAAGCCCAAACTATCGTGAATTGCTCGTCCCATCCCCTGATAGCTTTAACCCACACCAATCAAGACAACAATCATGCAAGTCCTGGTTGTACTGACCTAAGATTTGCATCAGTTCCCTTCAGAGGCGTTCGGGCTAGAATTGGGATCAAAATCTGCTTTAGCAAGTCACCTTAACTTTGGCATAGGCTGCAACAATCGCTTCAATCACCCGCTCCCGCTCCGGGACGGTCAAACTGGAGCCAGATGGCAGACATAATCCGCGTTGAAATAAATCTTCTGCAACTGCACCACCGACTGACGTACAACCTGCGAACAGGGGTTGCCGATGTAATGGTTTCCAGACTGGACGTGCTTCAATATTCTGCTGTGCCAATGCTATCCGTATCTGTTCCCGATCAATTCCAGCGAGTTGTGGCTCGAAGGTGACACAAGTTAACCAACGGGTAGACTGCCCAAATGGTGCTTCCGGCATAAATTCAATTCCCGGTAAGTGGCTGAGGGCACGAGCATAATGGGCAAAGTTTTGCCGACGAGACAATACTCGATCGGACAGAACTTGCAGCTGACCTCGACCAATTCCGGCTAAAACGTTACTGAGGCGGTAGTTATAACCCATCTGTGAATGTTGATAGTAAGGAGCTGGATCACGGGCCTGGGTTGCCAAGAACTTTGCTTGGGAGATCAACTCAGGCTGATTTGAGACCAACATGCCGCCACCCGATGTCGTAATGATCTTATTACCATTGAAGGAATAGACACCAATATCTCCAAAAGTACCTGTGGATTGCCCCTGATAGGTTGCTCCCAGAGATTCTGCTGCGTCTTCAATCAGAGGAATTTCATACCGTTGGCAAGCCGCTTGAATCGGTTGAATATCAGCACTTTGTCCATAGAGATGCACTAAAATCACTGCTTTCGGTCGCTTACCTTGCCGATCCCGTTGGGCTAACGTTTCACTCAACAATACTGGATCCATATTCCAGGAAGTCCGATCGCTATCTATAAACAGTGGACTAGCACCTAAATAAAGGATCGGATTCGCTGTTGCCACAAATGTGAGGGTTGAACAAGCTACTTCATCACCGGGTTCAACCCCAACCAATCGCAAGGCTAGATGGAGCGCTGCCGTCCCTGAGCTAACCGCTGCTCCATATTTTGAGCCAACAACCTGGCAAAACTCCTGCTCAAATGCATCGATATGGGGGCCAACAGGGGCGATCCAATTAGTTTCAAAAGCTTGTTTGACGAATTCGAGTTCACGATCGCCCAAGTGAGGAGGAGAAAGCAGAATCGGAGAAGTCATAAAATCTAAAGGTAAAGAGTTCATGCAGGTTCAGCTCCCTTCTCCCGGCAAGGGATAAGTGGAGGATGGGGAGAGCTTTGTCTAGCCAAACAGGGAGGATGCGCCGGAGCCGCCTGAGTCGATGAGGCTTGACCCAGCAGATCTTGCAGTTCGTAGAGGGAATCTATTTTGAAATGTGCATCTTGATCAGTAGAAGTGATGCACTGAGTGTGTTCCCCATCGGGACGACAAATCCGAAAGGTGAGCCATCCCAACTGTCGGGCAGCAACAAAATCTTTGGAAGGATGATCCCCAATATAAACATAGGATTTACCTGCCAAACCTAGCGATTCCATCATCTTTTGGTAAGGGAGAGGGCTAGGTTTCCAATGGCTACGTCCATATAAATCACAGTAAATGATCCGATCGAAGCAATTTTCAATTCCCAGTGCTGCAATTTTATTCTGTTGCGTTTTCAGAAAGCCATTGGTGATGATCCCTAAATAATGAGATCTACGATAGTGATCGATCGCCCAGCGTGCATCTGGATGAAGCTGAATGACGGGATCATGATCTCGGTAAATTTGCACTAGAGTTTGAATAAAAGAAGACTGATATTGAATTCCTAACAACTCTAAAGTTTGATTAAAGATTAGCCCACGTTTACCTTGCTGAAACAGATCCCATGCCACTTCAAAAAAATGGATAATCTGGTAGGTTTCAAACATCCAACGTCCAACCGCTTGAAATCCACTATAGACAAATTCACGCTCCGGAAAGAGAGTATCGTCTAAGTCAAAAACAATCACTTTGATCGCTAGAGGAGAAACCATACACTAATCCTGTACTTGAATAGAATCTAGAGTGAATTAGCTGATGAATCATGAATGAAAAACATGAATTAACTATCTGCGATCCAATGGATAAAGAGTCTACAGCCCCAGCACTCTTTCATGGGTTTCAACAGCTTGAAGTGCTTCTGGATGGGCAAATCTGAGTAGACCGAGCAAGTAAGCATTATCCGCTTCCAAACGATGCCAAACCTGAAATCTGAGGGAGGGAAAAAAATCTTCCCAAAGTAGCGTACCATTTAGCAATGCAGTTAACCAACGGGAGGAAAATCGATACACATAATCTGCTTCCTCCATATCACTTAAAACTCTCTGTGAAGCTGAACGAAAGTCCACTGCCCATTGTCCTCCTCCTGCTCCGGTAATCTCAAAACCTACCTTCATATTAATATTCTGATTAAAATAAGTACTCAAGCTCAAGAGGTAATAAAAATATTCTTGAAACGGTTGCCACAAAGATCGATCGGGCTCAGGGTAGCGTAACATCACTCGTTCAATATGAATTGCTCTCTGTTTCGCATAAGATTCTAAATAATGCAGTCGATCGCAGCAGGAGAATTCATCCCAGATTGAGCAAGTTGTTTGCATTTGAGTCTCTAGATCCCAGCTTTCACCGGGTAATAAAACAGTAATATTATGAATCTCTTGGGTTTTAAGCCAATCCACAATTTGCTGAGGTTCAGGAAAAATACCATCAATCATTTCCAGGTTAAATTTAGTCAACCTGGGATCTAGAAAACAGGGAGAGCTAGCAAAAGGAATTGTTATTTTAGGCTGAACTAATTTGATGACACGGGCAATATGTTGGAATTGAGCCATCCGAACTTGCTGAGTATAGTAGTGATGGCGATCGGGAGAACAGTCATAACATAGGGGGAACCAGGGCGTTTTCGGGCTTTGTAGCATTAATAGATCGATCGATCGATGTAGTTGATTCTGAATATGGTGAAGTTGACAGGGGGTCAGTTGAACTTCATCCAGATCAACTAGAACTTGCCCTTCCGAGATGATCACGATGGCAGCATCATGGTGCATAGGAGAGGCGGCTGCCACAAAAAAAATCTGGATTTCTTTAATTTGAAATATTTCCCAGGGTGCTTTTTCTAAAATCATCCTTTCACCTGCGGTTGCAACCTTCTGATAGAGCATGGGCGAAGGATATTTAGGAATGATAGCTGGGACATGACTGGGAATTTGGGCTAGAAACCAGGGATCTAAATGATCCAATTGTCCTTGAGAAATGATAATTACATCGGGTTCAAAAAGATCAGGAACAACAAGATGTTGATTATCTGGATACTGAAACCAAGACGCAAGAAATGCTCCTTCTGGAGAGAGCCATGGATTAACCAGAATTGTGCAATTTTGAGATTCTACTTTCAGTCCCGTATGCCCCAACGAGCTGACTCTCATCGCTTTTATCCTGTATTAAGTAAACGATAAACAGGGAAATAATCCATTTGTAAAAGTTGCGCTGTTTGAGCATTAAGTTTTCGAGCCCGTAACTCAACCAAGTAATCATACTGTTCTGGATCAATAACCAAGCGCATCAACCGAAAATCATACCGTTGCTGGGAGAAGCCTGCTTTGAAGTGGTAAAGGCTATCTTGACTGCCGCCTACACCTCCCCCTAAATGAAATACAGTATTGCCTCGCTGTTTTGCCCAATAGCGGACATAGTCAAATAGGAATGTACTAGGCGATCGTTTGAGAAACTGGGATCGAGTTCCGCCCAGGTGATATTGCACAATCCCCTGACATTCAGTAAATAGACCAGCACAAATAATTTGGTGATCTAACTCAACAACACCAATGTGAATTTTATCTCCCAGAGCTGCAAATAACTGTTCAAAATAGTTGTGACTAAAGTAATAAGAGGCAGAGGCTCCAACTCGATCCATCGTTTCTCGATAAATGTCAATAAAGTCATCTAAGTATCGATCAGTAGAGTTCAAGGTAGCAGTTAGTCCAGCTCGCTTACATTTATTGATTTTATTGCGATGCTCTGGTCGAGTTTGCTGCCAAATTTCTACCTCTGTCAGGGTCAAATCAACTGCGATCGTTTGCGAATGTAACCGGCAAGAAGGCGATGAATAAAATTGATCCCAATCTCGGTTTAAAATCGGATGCAGTCGTAAAAATGCTGAGCAGATCTGTCGCTCCTGGAAGGTCTGCACCATCTGATCCATAGCCAACTGAATAAACTCACCCTCTAGATCTCGATTCCATAGCACACCAGGATATCCGTAGGGAGAAATGACATCTGCCCAATTCGAGAGCCCTACTTCACCTGGGAAGAGATCACTACATTGCCGTAACAAGTAGGGTAAGAAGAACTGTTGACCACCCTCCTGAATCAGGATCGCCTCTGCCACTGCTTTGTTTCGATCGGCTTCTAAACCGACATAACTCGGCAGATGATAAAAATCATGGGGTAGATCGCGCAAAATTTCCATCCACAATGGATCAAATAAATCAATAATTTGAACATTCATGGGATTATGAATTGTAAAATTAGCAAGACTGTGGATTAGAAATAGCTTAGGATTTGCCCTTGACAGTCAAATTCTCCCTGTTGTGCTTGTTGTTTTGCCTCTGGTGGTAGATACAACTCCTCCCAAAACCGTAAACAGATGCCAGCTTTCACAAGGGGAGGTGTAATATTCTCGTTGAAAATAAAATGCCGGATGGTCAGTTCTGGCTCATTCAATCCAAAGTAGGCCCGTACACAGGTCGCACTGCTAAAGCGAGGATTGATTTCAAACACGCGAAATCCCTGGCTTGTCCATCGCATCTGAACATTCACGGCTCCGACCAACCCCATCGCTTGTGCAGCTTGAATCGCCACCTCGCAAGCCGCCTGATTTTGATTGCTCTCCATCCGATAGCTCAGCCCACCAGACAGCGTTCGTTTCAGCGCTAGCGCTCCCCCTACCGTTCGATCTTGCTGGATAAAGACCCCAACCGTATATTCCTGATCTTCAGGTAAGAGTTGTTCTTGAATGATCGGATCGGGCAAATACTGGCTAAAGAATGTTAGTTCTCGATCGGTATGAACCAATACCAGCCCCCTGCCACCGGATCCATGCCGTGGCTTGATAATGTATGGATAGGAATGATTACGCCGAAAGTCATCCAATTGTTGTGGATCATTCGGCAAGACCGTATCTGGAACGGGCACCTGAAAGGCTTTCAGCACTTGTACCGTAAACCACTTATCCAGCGACTTTAACGTGCCATTGGCAGCCAAAGGCAAACAGATGCCCGATCGCGCTTCCAAGTCAGTTTTACGTTCAATCAGCAACGGCAACTCACCTTCCCAGCCCGAAAGTAGGATTGTCGCACCTTCCGATTGAGCAATCGTCACCAAAGCCTCAATGTAGGCATCTGGATCTTGTCGCGCTGAGGGGACGAGATAAGGCTGATCAACACAGAATAGCCCCTGGGCAAGTGGTTCAGCATCCACGCCTATAATTCTGATGGGAAGCTCCGACATGCGCAAGGACTTGATGATTCCCACCCCTACCGGTGCCCCAACCCCGGTCACAATAACAGTACATGGCTTCATGATATCAGGCTCACTGATTCACCCTAAAATTTATTTCATTACACTCGTTTGCTTGCTTTAAAGCTTACTTCAAAGATTGCTTTAGAAGTTCCTCTTGTTTCACCGCAGCCAGTTGTTGACGAGAGATTTCTGAACATTCGGATGAACCAACCCCTTCCTGCTTCAACACTTTGCCGATCGTCATAGCTAGAATTTTCAGATCTAACCCTAGCGAATGGTGATCGACATACCAGACATCTAAAGCGCATTTTTCCATCCAAGACAGGGTGTTGCGACCATTGACTTGGGCCCAGCCGGTCACACCTGGCTTTACTTGATGACGACGAGATTGTTCTGGCGTATAGTAGTCTAAAAATTCAACCAACAGGGGACGGGGCCCAACAAAACTCATCTCGCCTTTCAGAATGTTCAAGAGCTGAGGTAACTCATCCAAACTGGTGCGACGCAACCACTGACCTAGCCATGTCAACCGCTGATGATCTGGTAAAAGATGCCCCTGCAGATCGGTTTCATGGGTCATACTCCGAAACTTATAAAAATGAAAGATTCTTTCTGACTGTCCAGGACGGGGTTGCACAAATAAAACTGGACGACCCATTCTCAGATAGACTGCTACTGCAATTAGTCCCATTAGGGGAGAGAGTAAAATCAGCAAGATTGCTGCCAACATGCGATCAGAAACTTCTTTAACCACTTGTTGCAGTGAATACCGATAGAAGTCACCTTTGATCAGATTAAGCATTACGTTAAACCATACTTATCAGTTCCTTTTTTATATCAAGACCTTCTACAATTCATCTGCCAATCTGCCCTAAATACATTAACTGGTTGATGGCAATACCATACGAGTTTCCTTCAAACCACCATCAAGCCGAACCCCTAAACGTTGATAACATTCAGAAAGTCGGTAGAACACCTCTCGCTCATCATACTGAGATTCCACTCGACAGCGACCAGCAACCCCATAAGATTTGCGGAGGTTGCCATCCAGCAATAGAATTCGCAGGGCATCCGCCAGTTTAGTACTATCCTGAGGAGGGACAATAAAACCAGTTCGTCCCGAGATCACAGCCTCACGACAACCTCGGATATCAGTAGACACAACGGGCAATTCCATCGCCATCGCCTCCAGGATCGATCGGGGTAATCCTTCATGGGTAAAAGTAGGTAACGTAAAAATGTCACATAGTCCTAAGAGTTGAGGAATATCATCTCGATAACCAGTTAAAGTCACTTGGTTCGTTAATCCTAGAGCACGGATATGACGAGTCAATTGAGCCTCAAACGGATTTGGATCACTCGCCAACTGTCCACCGATGATCAGGATATGCAAGTTAGGAAATTGCGGTAATAGCTGAGCTGCTGCTTCAATTAAATAACCACTCCCTTTTTTAGGGGTTAAACGACCGATCGTGCCAATGATCAGATCGGCTGAATCAGGGATGTGCAACTGCTGTCTCAGTTGAGACTGATGGTTGGGCTGGAGTTGCTGGCGATTAAATCGATCCAGATCCACCCCATTGCCAAGATAGGTAATCTTCTCTAGCGGACAAAGTCCCCGATCTTGGGAAGTCATCAAATCCTCTTCATTCTGGACTAAGATTCGATCGGTAAACAGCGCACAACATTTCTCAATACCGAAATAGGTGAGATATTCCCAGGGAGAAGAGCGATCATGGAACGGAAATCCATGGGCAGTATAGACAATATGCTGCGCCCCAGCCAACTTGGCAGCCACCCGTCCTAAAACGGCCGCGATCGGAGTGTGAACATGAACGAGATCATAGTGATGACTTCGAATCAATCGGCTTAGTCGATAGAGGTTAGTCAGGTTAGTGAACGAAAGGATCCGCCGTTCGATCGGGATCGGATGAATCACATAGCCTTGCTGCTGTAGCTCTTCAGCTTCTGGATCGGGTGAACAGGCAATCTCTACAGTGGCACCCTGCTCCATAAAGTAATCAATTTGCGGTTTGAGCAAATGCTTCACCGTCATGCCGATCGCCGCAACTTGTAAAATTTTCATCAGAGACTCCCAGTCTTTCAAAGTGAATAAGTAGAAGCGGTAGACGGATCACGCCAGCCAGCCAGATCTCGATGGAGCAGTTGCTCTACAAACCGGATATCAATTTGATATTGCTCCAACAGATGCGCAGATTCATGCAGCGTGAGTTTGGGAAGATGAGCAGCCTGGCCCGCATAAACTCGCTTGAGTCCCCATGCCTTACCCCATTCAGCAAGTTTATGTAAGCGACGGCGGCGTAACCAGGTTGCTCCCTGCGCCGCGATTTTGGCTAGTTGTGGATAGGTCGGCATGGTTGCAGCTCCAAATTTTTCGTATCCCAGAGCAGGTACATCGATCGGTTGAATGTTAAGGAACCGATAAACGTTATGCAGTACACTTACTGGGTCGGACTCAATATCTTCTAACAATAAAAACAGAAGCTGCCCTGGATCAAATCGATCTAACCAACGGGGAATGTGGGTCGCGTATCGGCCAGCCTCAATAATTCGGGGCATCTGGATCACAGCTTGAGAAAAGCTGCCCTGTACTCGCCCCTTGCTGAGATGATGATGATAGAGGGATAGGGCCCGACCAACGGGATGCCTCAAACTGATCAGAATTTTACAGTTCGGATTAACAGCATGGATCCGGTCAGGAATTGCTGCTACATCAAAATAGGTGGGAGCAACTTCGCCACAAATTTGCCCCTGATGCTGGTGGCAAAAATAGTCAGCATACCAGGTGATCCCCTTAGCATAATCTCGATCAAAAAACATAGTTTCTTTGACATCCTGCGGACAGCAAATCTGGGGATGCTGTTTGAGAATTTGATGCAGCCAGGAAGTGCCAGTTCGTTGAGGCCCAATACTGACAAAGTCTAAGACGAATGTATTCATAAATATTCCACTATCATACCTGACAAAGTTTCTGTAACAGTAAGTTGTATTGATTTGACCATGCTGTCCAGGAAAACTTTTGGACTGCTGCTTCAGCAGCTTGGTGCCCCATACGAACGCAGATTTCAGGATGAGTCAAGCAATCTTGGATCGTCAGGCGTAATTGATCAACATTATTTCTTTCAATCAAGAATCCGGTTTTGCCATGCTCAATCACTTCCGGGATCCCCCCGACAGCCGTAGCGATCGGGGTTAAGCCAGCTTGCATCGCCTCTCGTAAGACATGAGGTACACCTTCATTCTGGGAACAGAGCACTAAGAGCTGGCTTTGTTGCATGAGTTGTGCAATATCATTCCGCCAACCTAAAAACTCCACTATCTTTGTTAAACCTGCCGATTGCATAAAATCCTGACAGGTTGAAAAATAGGATTCATCGGTAATTGGGCCAGCAATACGAACACACAGTGGATATTTTGGATATAAGTCGGCTACTGCCCGAAGCAGCATGAGTTGATTTTTGCGGGGATTGACTGTTCCAACCATTAAAATCACAGGTGGAGAATCGATCGATCGAATTGTCTGTTCGGCGCAACGTCCAGCCCGATGCGAGGCAACGGGAACTGCTAAGGAAACTCCGGGTGGGATCGTAATGAACTTAGAGGCAAAGCGTTGAGCTTGTGAACCAAAGATTTCCTGGGGCTGAGAGGCTGCTTGAGTTACAATACTTGCCGCTAAATTTAAACCTAACCAATGCAAGATTTTCATTAACCCGCGTGACTCTTTTTCCATGCCAATATCCCAAACAAGCGGCACTTGAAGCCAACGCGCTGCCAACCCCAGTAGCAGGATTGATTTGACATTTCGCCCCCAAATTCCTCGCACTTGATACTGTTGCCCGATCCCCGCAATTCTGGCATTGTAGTCCAACAACGCCTGCACACTCTTGATTTTATCGAACAGGGAATAGGCGAAAACTGCTTCATTATAGACATTTAAAATGGCTGGAAAAGGAACAATGAGTGAATCAATTCCTATCTGTTGCAATCGATCCGTCAAATGGCTAGGGCATGAAGCCACACAAATAGGATGAATTTTCGTTCGATCCAATTGCTCCATCAAATGCAAGAAAGTTTTGGCACCGCCTGTCAAATTTGAGCTATGGGGCACATAGAACAAGAACGGTAGAGGGGTAGTCGTCATAGGGCTCGCCTCCATGTCTCAGTCCGATCCAGACAGTATTATTTCCTTGAACATGGCAGCATACTCCATCGCGATTGTTTGACTGTGAAATTTCTTGGCTCGTACTTGCCCTCCATCAGAAAGCTTTTCCCGCCACTTTGGATAAGTCAACAGATGAACAATTGCATTGGCAATTGCATCTACATTTCCGACAGGAACCAGTAATCCATTCACCTCATGTTGAATAATTTCTCGTGGCCCAGCAGGGCAATCTGTCGCTATCACTGGTGTCCCACAAGCCATTGCCTCAACTAATACATTGCCAAATCCTTCATAAATAGATGACAGCACAAAAATATCAGCCGATCGCATCCACTGAAACGGATTCTGCTGAAACCCCAATAATTTAACTCTATCTTCTAAATCTAACTCACGAATTTTCTTCTCCAATATTAGTCGTTGACTTCCCTCTCCAATAATCCACAGATGAGCAGGTGATGCTTGCTGTAGGGAATTCGAAGGCTGAGCCACCAGAGAGGAACTAGGGATTGAGGATTGAGCCGCAAGAACCGTTCGAGGCTCCAAAACAGTTGGCACCGATCGCCGCCGATTCACTTCGGCAAAGGCATCTAGCAAGGTCAGAAAATCCTTTTGGGGAGTCAACCGCCCACAAGCCACCACTAATGGATGGGGCACCTGCAAATCCGATGGCAAGGGCTGTTGTGCTGCTGCCAATACCTGCTCATCATAGCCTGCGTTGTAGATCACCTGAATGCGATCACGAATCTGCGGTACGAGCTGAACCAGATCAACTGCGACCCCCTCTGAAAGGGCAATCGTGCGATCAGCTTTGGGGTAGAGCCAAGGCAACAGCGATAGGAGAAACCATTTCACCAGCCAATTTTTAGATTGAATGGAGGGGGGATTCTGCACACTAATGACCACCTTCGGGGGTTGCTTAAGTCCCATCGTGGCCAGAATTGCCACTAAATTGGCATGGGTCATCACGGAGCAAATCAGATCAGGCTGTTCCGCTTGCATCAAACGACGCAGAGGGATAATCGAGCGGATCATTTGCAATGTGCTAGAAGCAATTTTCCCTGTCTTGAGGAAATGAATCGGCACATCTCGCCTCAAATCGACTTCGTAGGAACCCCCGGCTTTGGTGAGTGCAAGCAGTGGGCAAACCTGCTGCCGATCGAGATGATTGATCAAACGTAATAAATGCCGCTCGGCCCCACCGCCCCCCAATGAAGCGGTAAAAAATAACACTTTGAGTTTGCGGTTTTCTAAATCCGGTTCTGTTGAACACATCATTAAACCTTCCTGCTCTGTCATGGTGGCATGGTGAGAAAATATCTGTAAATATGACTGTAAATATGACTATGCTAAAAGGAGATGATCCTATCCTAGACAGGCGAGTTCAACCACATTGATAAATCTCGATCGATTAAATCCTGTAGTTTCAAAACATCTTCACGGTAAAGTGCTATTAACTGTTGCCTTGCGGCGATCGGCATCGCTGTTTGCACATAGTTTTGCTGTTGAACTTTCTTGACCAAGGACTGACGCACCCAAACAGGACACAGAGATTTTGCTAACGCTCGCCAAGGATTAGCTTTACTGGTCAACCAACGGTTAAGCATTCTATTCTTAGGAATACCTGAAGCATTATACTTAAACAAGTTAGCCGGCACAAAAGTGTCATCGACCTGTAAAAACTGAAAAATATCCTGGAGGAACTTTATCGAATCGCGCTGTAGATCGTCGTATAAACAAACTTTGAGTTGAGTTGCTGGAAATAGATCAAAATAGCGTTGTAGTTGCACAGTATAAAAGCCGAAATCAATATAGGGACGTTTACGAATGAAACCATTAATTTCATGTTCCGGTTGATCCAATGCCTGTATAAAATCGGTCAAGGGCTCGACTTCCTTCTGAATCATATGCACAAAGTGAGAATAGGCACGATCCACTGGATTACGGAGCACTGCAATCAGTTTGGCATCTGGAATATGATGATGGATCCGATAGGGAGCTTTCATGCTAGTCAGGTAAATCGGCGAAACTTCACCGATCGCAATTTCTTGTTTCACGCCTGCAAACAATTGCTTGTAGACCGATAAGTCTGTAATCGATCGCGCATTGGCTGGATCCAACGGATTTACTTGCTCACCCTCAAAAGCAAAAAACTTAGGTTCCTTGCGCGCACTCATATAAATTTGGGGGTGTTGACTTAAATAGTGAGATAGGGAAGTTGTTCCCGCCTTAGCAGCACCAATAATCAAAAAATTCGGCATTACCATTTTGGTTTCCCCAGATTATTCAAGCTCAATCAATTACCCATCTGCCAACTGAAGCCATCCCGACAAATCGCGGCCAATTAAATCTTGAAGCTTTAAAGTATCTGCCGAGTAGACCTGGCAAAGGTAGTTCTTAGCTTCATCTGGCATCTCAGTTCGAATACTATTTTTTCTTTGAATTATCCGCATTAAAGGTTCACGCTGATCAACTGGGATCAATGCCTTAGCAATTGATCGGAGCAAGTTTTGTTTCGTAGTAAGCTGATGAATTAATTGAGATTTAGGTGTTCCATATGCATTATATTGTTTCGATAAACTCGGCATAAAAGATACATCAACATCCAGAAATTGAAAGAGATTTTCTAGTAGTTGATAGGGTTGCTGTTTCCAATCTTCGTAGAGGTAAACTTTAACTTGTTGCGGATCAAAAATCTCTAAATATCGTTTCAACTGTACATAATAGAAGCCAGCAGGAATATAAGGGCGTTTCCGTACAAAATTCCCTATTCTATATTCCTCTTCCCGCAGAGCCTTCATAAAATCTGACAGGGGTTCTACACCCGTTTGACGCATATGAGTAAAGTGGGAATAAGCTCTCTCAAGCGGATTTCGGAGAATAGCAATTAATTTGACCCTCGGAATGTAGTGCTGAATTCGAACCGCCGCTTCAGCATGAGTGAGGTAAATCGGTGAGACTTCCCCAACTGCGGTTTCGGCCGAAACTGCTTGAAATAACTTGAGATAATCAGTCAGATCAGTAATTGATTGTCGATGAATCACGTCATCGGGATGTAAAGACTCACCTTCTAGAGCAAAAAATCTGGGCTCCTTCACAGGACTCATATAAATTTGAGGATGTTGTTTCAAACAGTGGTAGAGGGAGGTCGTCCCCGCCTTAGCAGCACCAATAATCAAAAAATTCGGCAACACCATTTCAGCTCCTCCCTAAAGAGATCAGACTCGCTAAGCGGAGAAATAAAAACGCTAATACTAATACGATCAACCAAGCAACAATTGTAGGAGTGGAAGGCTCAGAACAACGCAGCAGAGTCACAACATAGAGAATAATTGCGGCAGGATAATGGGCATAAGTTTGAAAGACTTCGGTAATCCAGCGATAGAATATGCCGAAACATAAAAATACGATCGCCACGCCAGGTATGCCGAAATTCCAGTAGGGCTCTCCGATCGGCCCAGGTGGAATACCAGCACCCGAGTTAAAAAATATAGCACCAGTCTGTCCACCAATCATACTCGGCTTCTCCGGCCATAATGCTCTCGGAATAGGCAAGGTCAGCACTGCCGCATAGGAGCGTCCTCGAATAAAATCCACTTGAGCAGGCACTCTAGCTAAAATAGGATACACTGCATTCCCTTCGGAGCTGCGGGCAGAGACTTCATCGATCGCCGTCACTAAGGCCGATTCTTCTGTCGCGGTTCGACCCGTTAAAATGCCCCAATCAACATCACCGCGAAAAGTGCTCGTTCTAAACTCACCCAATAGACCTAAGACGAGCAATGCCATCACAATCACTAAAGCAGGTTTAGTAAAAGAAATTTTCTGTTCTCGCAGGAGCCAGACCATCAGTCCCATCACCATAAAGTAGACCAAATCACCTCGTGAGCCACTCATCAAGAACACAATGGCAAAGGAAATCCCAGTACAGCCCCAAAACAGGGGGCGGAGATGAGCGTTTCGATCAAAAGCTAACCAGGACAAACAGGCCGTCAAACCCAACTGAATGAACAATCCCCAATACGAATCACCCGCCAATTCAGTTCGTCGTCCTCGCCCCCAAGAAAGGATATGGCTGATCAATCCACCTCTCGTCTGCATATAGGCAAGGAAAATCATCAATGCGAACAGCACAACGACTACAATTTTCTGTCGGAGATGATAGGGAGGATGAAACCTCAAATGAGGAATGGGCAGTCGAACACTGAGGAAATAGCCTGCATATAATAAAGCTAACCCTAATGCCCGTAGCAACAGTTCCTCCACTACTAAGCGATTCAAGGCATCAGGATCCCAACCCGGTAGCCCCGCATGCCACAACATCCCAGATAGGTAGATGGGCGATCGTCGCATATGGAGCACCAGCGTTAAAAAGATATTGAAGATGAGTGGATGAAACCAACCATAGGTCGATCGGTAAAAGATTAGGGGCAAGAGCAGAAGGATAAAGTTCAGAGATAACGCTAAGAATATCCAGGATGATTGGGAAGATAAACCGGGTTGAAATGAATGCCGGAAACCAATCCAGACCAGGTAGAGAAGAATTAATCCTCCTATTACACTGCGATGAAAAGGAGTCATCGCCACAAAAGCAGAGTGATTACGCCGGGCTGAATTAGCACCAAGTTGAGGCAATGCTTGCCGCCCCATTGCTTGCCCAATACCACTAGAAGATTCAATCACACTCATAATTGCAATTCTCTGAAATCTCATTCCCGTCACTACACCATCAAACTAATTGGCATAATGCATGATCGGCTTAGAAGCCATAGAGGACAGATATAATGCTTCATACTGCTCCACAACCGCTTGAGGCTGAAATAATAGCCTGGCGGTCTGAATGCCTGCCAATCGCCACTGCTCACGAAGCGGGGGGGTTTGCCCAAATTGGACGATCGCT
Organism: Elainella sp. Prado103; assembly: GCA_025454395.1. Lineage (GTDB taxonomy): Bacteria > Cyanobacteriota > Cyanobacteriia > Elainellales > Elainellaceae > Elainella. The sequence goes on along the minus strand of JALOOM010000062.1, from coordinate 9,972 downwards.
TCAACTAAATCTCCATAATCTCCTTGGGGGAACACTCCACCACACTGGTGCTCAACTAAAATCTCCCTGGCTGAACAGACTTCAAAGGAAATCACTGGTGTACCACAAGCTAAACTCTCAATCATGCACCGCGCTAACCCCTCCCTGCGAGAAGCTACAACCGTCAAATCCAGCGCTTGATACCAGCAAGCCACCTGCGCCGTAAACCCAACAAATCTCACGCAATCTTCCAGCCCCAGACGCTCAACCGCTTGCTGACAAGACCGGGCATAGGAATCATGCGCTGGGTCAAAATCACCGATGAAATAGAATTTCACCTGAGGTAGTTTTTCCCTTAGCAGCGGAACTGCCCGTTCTAAGAAGTTCAACTGAGCTTTTTTAGGGTTGAAGGTTGCAACATATCCCAGCGCAATTCCATCCTCGGGTATCTGCAATGCAGACCGGAGCTGTCGCCGTTGCTCCCCATCAACGGGACGAAACTGGTTGAAATCCACAACACTATAAATCGCATGGACGCTAGTTTGTCGGTTCACAGGAATGTTCAGCCGATCGATCCACTGTTGCCGCATCGCTTGAGACAGCAACAGGTGATCATCACTGAGCTGAGCTGCCATCTGCCAACGCCAATCATAGGATTCTTCCGGGGTCTTGATATCGCGAATATTGAAGATTACCTTTGCGCCTGCCAGCTTTGCCCCCAGAGCCGTCTGCCACAGTGAACGATGATCATTACAATGCACCACAGTACAGGGTAGTGATCGCAATAATTGATACATTCGCCAATTAGTTTGCCAATGCGATCGGAATTGTTGCCAAAAGGTAAGATTTTGCTCGGACTGGATCACAAGCCCAGCGGTCATCGCTTTCGCTGGTTCAGAGTTCTCACATGGCCAGACTTCCACCCGAATGCCTGCCGATCGCCATCGCTGAGTTACCCTGGTTTCACGCTGAGTCACAACCACGGGTTTAACTTGGCGACACCGTTCAAGCACCTGAGTAATACTTTCCACCCCGCCATTGGCAAGCCGCCCCGTTTGAAACACAACAAAGACAACATAGGGAGTATCTAATTGCAGAGGCTCATTCACTGAAGACATCTCGGTTTCATCCACAAGATCAGTTAGTTAGTTAGCTAATTGTTCCGCAACAGACTGGGTAGCCGAAAAGGTAATAACAATGCTTTAGTCATCAGGGCAGCATTAGCTCGAGTTTCCGGAATCCAGAAGAAGTAAAGGTAACCCCCAATCGCATACGAGATCACCGTGGCGATCGCGGCTCCCAAACCTTGATAGAGCGGAATTAAAAGTAAGTTTAAAAGGATATTGGCGACTAATCCAGCCAATCGAGAATATAAATTATATTTCTGGAGTCCTTCATTGACGATCCATTTACTTTGGGCCAGTCCGAGGAAAGAGAATAGACAACTCCAGATATAAATCCCTAAAATGGGAATTGCCGAGCGGTAATCATCGCCATATAAGCCTACAATAATCGCTGTAGTCAAGGGAAACAGAATCAGAATCAATCCATAGGCTAAGCCACAAATTAAATCATAAAATTTTTGCAATCTGGTGGTATAGCGATGGGGATCTAATGCTTTTGATCGAATAATCGTAGGGTATAAAGAGGAGCAAACGACCAGTGGCAAAAAAGAGAGAGATTCCGAAATCGTAGCAGCACTGGAGTAGATACCGACTTCTTCAGTACCAATCATATTGCCCAGCATAACTCGATCAATATTCAGGTATAAAACACAAGCAGTCGAAGAGAGTAAGAGTGGCCAGGATTCGTCAAACAATCTTTTAATCTGCCGGAAATTCGTTCGCCACTTAGAAACATACTGTCCTTCCAACTGATAACTCAGGATCAACCCCAAGGCAAATAATAGGGTTTCCAAAACGGTAGCTACCGCAAACGCCCAGATAGAAGCCTGTGAAACAACTAATAGAATTTCCAACCCAGTCACTACAATAAACGCAAAACTACTGGCGAAAACCGTAAATTTAGATTCTACTTTTGCCTCAAACCAATTCTCGATCGGTTGGCAAGAGGTGAAGATAAACTTCAAGGATAAAATAGCAACCAACCCTTGCGTGACGGCATCCCCTGAAGCCAATAGAGTACTGAGCCCGATCGCTAAACTGACTGCAACAATTCCGCCTAGAAACTGTAATGCAACCGCCGTTCCTAGAATCTGATCTGCTAATTCCGGTGATCGCACTAAGTCTCGTGTCACGATCGGCTTCATTTGAACCGTTGACAGCGGTATAAAAAAGCTACAGAAAGACAGTGCATATTGTAAAGTGCCAAATCGATCGGGCTGTAAATAACGAGCAATCCAGGTACTCACCAGCAGACTAATCACAATTCTGAACACCTTACTGGCAAACAACCATCCCATATTACGAAGAATTTTGATATGGGAAAGGTTCATTTTTTTTACACGAGTCTGGATTTGCTTGATGATCATATCCACTTGAGCATTTTCTAACTCTTTGCTTATGTATACATTTACAGTTCACTCTAAAATCAATTTTTAACCAATATGGCAGGCTGAGAATGCCCATTGTTTTCCAGCACCACCCCCTGTTGATCGCGGTAGCGATAGGGTTCTGTTTTATCAAACACACCATTAATCACCTGACCCAAGACTTTATGATTCAGGCGATCCAAACGTTCTTTAGCAATATTGGCGTTAACAACATCCATATAGCCCGGGCGAGTGACTAACATGACTCCATCGGCCAGATGCCCTAGGAGGATCGCATCCACTGCTGTCCCCAAGGAAGGCGTGTCAATCATTACCAGATCATAATGGGAGGCAAGCTGCCCCATCACAGCAGACATCCGAGGCGAATCCAGGATGGTCGTTGAATCTTGGACGATCGTACCTGTCGTCAATAAATCCAGATTAGGAGCCACTTGATGGATCAACTCACTCAATTCCACCGCCTCTGCAATCAGATTACTCAAGCCTGCCTGCCCCGGTTGATTCCATAACTTATCTTGACCAGGAGAGCGCAAGTTGGCATCCACCAACAAGACTCGCTGACCAGACTGGGCGAGCACCATAGCTAGATGCGCTGCTACAAAGGATTTGCCTTCGTGAGGAGCGGCGCTAGTCACTGCGATCGTCTTCATCACCCGCTCTGCACATAGCCCCTTGAGATTAGCACGCAAAACTTGAAAGGCATCCTGCATTGGAGAACTGAGCCAATGATTCACCAGCAAGCTGGAACCAACATTCTCAAATAATGGATATGTTAACGACTGCGGTGATAGCCCACGGTGGAACGGAATCACTCCCAGTAACGCTACGCCAAACTGCTCACGGGCCTCCTTCACAGTTCTGATCGATTTATCGGTTGCTTCCAGAGCTAAGGCTGTCGCCAATGCCGCGATCGTCGCAATGATGCCGCTCAACAAGAAATGGGACAAGGGGCGGGGTGCCACCGGCTGCTCTAAAATGTAAGCCGATTGAATAATGCGAGCATTACCCACATTCTGATTTTCAGCAACCTGTACCTCATATAAGCGGGATAACAGCAGAGAGTAAGTAGACTGGGACGCTTCCAGTTGACGCATTAATTCCCGTTGTTCCTGCTCCAATTGAGGCAAAGCAGCAATCCGTCGTTGATAGAAGTCCTGTGCATTAGAGAGAATTGCTAATTGCTGACTCAAGCCTTGCCGCCGAATTTCCGATCGGACAAAATCCCCTGCCAGAGCAGCACGCAATTCACCAATCTGTAAATTCGCATTGGGTCGAGCTTGATTTTGCAGCGTCTGATCAACCCGTTGATTCAGAAGAGCTAACACATTGGCACGGCGGGCTTCCAAATCACTAATTACCGGATGTGCATCATAGAATCGTACTCGTTCAATCGATAATTGGGATTCGATCGTTTGTAACTGGGTCAAGGCTTCTTGCACACCTGGAGATTGGCTCAACGCCGTAGCTGCAATTGCCTCTTGAGGATTCATCTGTAATTGCCGATAAAATTCTTGCGATTGAGCATTAGCATCTGCCAATTCCGCTTTGGCATCCGTAATGCGTCGTCGTAATGTTTCCTGCGAACCCACGATCGCAGACTCTTCTTCTTCTAGAGAGGCCACCTGATTTTCCTGTTTAAACTGCCTTAAAGCTGCTTCTGCTTGACGCACATTCGCTTCTACAGTCGGTAACTGCTGTTTAATAAACTGACGAGCCGCGATCGTTTGAGCACGATTCTCCTGTAGATGTTTTTCCAGATAGGTTTTCATTAAGACATTCACAACCGATTCAGCCTTGCGGGGATCGGGATCAAGATAAGCAATTTCCAGCAAATCCGTACCGCGTTCAGCAGTCAAACTCAGGCGATTCAGAAATTGATGGGGTTTCATTAAATTACCTGCCCCATCTTTGAGTTGAAGTTGATCAATCGTAGCCTGCACAGTCGGGATCGATCGAATCACGCCCATTTCTGTACTGATCGGGTTGTTATCCGCAAACAGAGGCGCGACCTCACCCTGTTCCTCACCCACACCAGTAATAGAAGGGGTCACATCTCGTGTAAATCTCAATTTTCCCTGGGCTCGATAAATTGGCTCCTGCGCATTTAGATGCGCTACACTTAGTCCCATAATCGCAGCAAACATCAGGGTTGCTGGTAACCAACGCCGCTTCAGGATCAGCCAGTAGGTTTGAACATCCATAGGAGAGTGAGTGAAATGAGAGTGAGGAGTAAATAAACTGATACTTGAATCAATCAACAATAATTTGACTAACAATAAATCGGTCAGAACTTCAGGCAGCGATTAGATTAATCGGAACAAATAGGTTGATCGAAGAATTATTTTAAAGACAGAGCTTAAGATTGCAATCACGACCATTCACTCAGATCCAGGTTAAAGGTTTGAGATAGACGTTGATTAGGAATTTCAAAATAGCGATCGAGCTTTCGAATCGCCTCTAACTGAGATATCTGAGATGAATCACAGGATGAATCATGGGATAGCTCACCAGTAGATTGGAACTGGAAATAAACTGATTTTAAGTAGCGTTTAATTTGAATATTGGGTAAACGAGCAGCAATAGGGCGTAACATTCGATGTAGAGATGTATATTGAATAGATAAGGTGGGATTATGAGGTGGGACAATCGCACATTGAGCAACATCAGAAGCAATTTCTAGCCGATCCAGCAAGCGATCGAGAATTCCTTGAGGATTCTTGATCAATTCCTCAAACAGGAAAATATGGAGATTTTCAGCAGGAAATCTAGCTTGCCATTGTTTTAAGAAAGTCTCATATTCACTGTAGAGTCGGTCACGACTGAGGACAAAAAAGCTTTTTTCAGAATAGAATTTATTGCGGATTTTCTCTAGCTTATTGTCCAAAAGTAAATCAACAAACTGGTTAAATGAGACACTTTTATCTATTCGCGCTAGATTATTTTGAGTATAACGGAAAGAAGAGAGGATCCGATCAGATGGCTTACGCAGTAGGAAAATCAGATGGGGTGGAGAGTCAAGGCTAGAGAAGAAATCGAGTGCAGTCTCCTGATAAAGATAATGGGTTGTCCCTTCTAAAAAGAAAGTGACTTGCGGTTCCTGAATATTTGGTTTTTGAGCATTTGAAAAAAACCGATACTGTTCTAAGCCACAGGCATGATAATTTGCCTCAGGGCGCATCAATGGATTCTGCTGATCCATGAAGTAGAACGTTTCTTTAGGGGTTGAGGCATGAATATTAGGATGAGCAGCCAGCAGGGCAAAGAGTGAACTGGTTCCCGATTTAGGAGCTCCTGCTAGAATCAGGTTTGGCAAAGTAATCGTTGAAGCAACAGGTATAGTTAAACTGCAAGACATCGGTTTCTCCCCAGTACAATCCAGCCTAGTCCAATTCAGTCCAATCCAATCAAATCCAATCAAAACAAAGTAAAGAATGGCAAAATTCGCCCCAACGTTTCCAAAACACCATTCATAGAATCGGAAAACTGAGCTGAACCCGATCGCCCAACCACAACCACATCATTGTTACGGAGGATGGGATTGCTCTCTTCACTGATCCCTCGAGTAAAGTCGATTGGCACAGAGCGCTGGGTCACAGTGCCATCCGGATTCAGGCGAACTAGTTCTACCTGACTGGTTTTCGCCCGCCTGCGATCAAATCCACCCGCCACCAACAAAGCTTGATTTAATGGAGTGTTGGGGGGCACCTCCACCAAACCAGGCGACATCACTTCCCCAATCACGCTCACTTGAATCGTATCAGGAGCAAAGCTGGCAGATGATAATTGAGTGGCTTCTGCAGGCTGAAGCGATCGAGCGACCGGAATTGTAATGTTATCTCCATCCCGCAAAGGCATATCTTGACTCAAATCAGCATCTCGTAACAATTCCCACAAGTCAATGTTGATTTCCTTCAGTTCGCCCGACTCTTGAATACGTTGAACCCGAATTTGGCTCACATCAGCCTGTTGCGTAATGCCACCCGCAGCTTGAATCACCTGGGTCACTGTTGGCCATTGAAACTCTTCCGCATCCCCCTCCGCCGCCCGTAGCGACATCGCATAGGAACCCGGGCGATTGACTTCACCCGCAATTCCCACTCGTAATGGCCTTGGCCGAATTAAACTGACGGTAACGATCGGATTCCGCAAGAGTTGACCATAAGCCGTTTCGATCGCATCTGCGGCTGAGTGCAACGTCTTCCCTTTCACGGAAACATTACCGATCAAAGGTAAGTTGAGCGTTCCATCTGCCAGCACTTGAGCATCCCCTGTATATTCAGGGATACTGAAAAAATCCAGGTGAATACGATCCCCTGCCCCCAGCGTGTAACTTTCATCCAGGGCAGGTAGCTGAGTCTGCTCTAGATCTGCGATAGGGATCACCACCTGAGACGGACTTGCGTTAACTTCTGCGGCATTCACCGGCATCAGCCGATCGGGGGTAGATCGATCGGTTGGAGAACCAGAGGATTGTGAATAAACGGGCTCTACCAGCAAGAGCAACAGAGTACTAGCAATTCCAGCCCAGTTGAACAAGCGCAGACGACAGGTAGTTTTTTGTAGAGGTCGTAAAGTATGCTGCATCATATCTAATCGCATAGAAATTGTAGGACAGCAATGAGTGTATAAAAACGAAGGGTAAATAATCTGTTAATCCGGCAATAGAGCGGCAGATAAATAGACCGATAAATTGATAAACCGATAAATTGTGATGTTGTACTCTCAAGCCAAAAATTAAAATAGCAAGAAAATATTAAGAGGCTGAATCGATCGCATGAACTGGTAGATGACCGGAGCGGGGTAAGGATCGAACTCTGCTACTAGGCTCTGGCTTCACAGGCTGGATCGCTCTAGAGTTCCGTCCTTCAAGATGAGACAGACTAGAAAAATACTGTGGGTTATACCCAGGCACAAGCTGTTCAAGCAGAAAAATAATGAGATTGGGATCATTCGCAACAGCGGCATGACATAATGCTTTAATGGTGACATCGAGATGAGTTGGCACAAAACCACTGGCATTTTTGACAATCAACAGTTTCTCATGATCGGTCGGTTCATACTGTTCACCTGGAATAAATAATTCTTCAAAGAGCTTCTCTCCAGGTCGTAACCCCGTAAATGCTACTTGAATATCCTTGCCCACCTCATAACCGGATAGTCGGATTAGCTCTTTCGCCAAGTCTAGAATCTTGACTGGCTGCCCCATGTTCAACATCAATACCTCTCCACCCTGACTGATTACAGCAGCTTGTAGCACAAGTTGTACTGCTTCTGGGATGGTCATGAAATACCGGGTCATATCAGGATGGGTCACAGTGACTGGCCCACCTTCAGCAATCTGCCGTTTGAACGTAGGCACAACACTCCCTCGACTACCTAAAACATTCCCAAAACGAACCACTACAAACCGTCGTTGACTCTTCTGAGCTGCCTGCAAGACCATCATTTCAGCCACTCGCTTACTGGCTCCCATAATATTTGTGGGATTGACAGCCTTATCAGTCGAAATCATTACAAAGGTATGTACTCCAAATTGCAGAGATAGATCCACTAAGTTTTGAGTACCTTGCACATTATTGGTGATCGCTTCTGGAGAATTCAGCTCCATCATCGGCACATGCTTATGGGCTGCGGCATGAAAAACCACATCTGGTTTAAATTGCTCAAACACATATTTCAAGCGATCCCGAAAGCGAACATCCGCAATATAGGTTAAAAGACGAGGAGTAGAGCGTTGTACAGACGATGTATAATTATCCTGAAACAGATGCAGAGCTTTTTCTAACTCTTGCTGAATTAGAAACACCGAATTCTCACCATGACCGATCAAGGCAATTTCAGCAGGGGAAAACTTGAGGATTTGACGGCACAACTCACTCCCGATCGAGCCACCTGCCCCAGTCACTAAAACCTTTTTCCCTTGAATAAAGCTCGCGACTTGTTGTACGTTCATCTGCACAGGTTCTCGCCGCAGCAAATCTTCAATTTGAATTTCTCGAACATTACTTAACCGTACCCGTCCACCCAAAATTTCATCAATTCCAGGTAAAGTGCTGGTCGGTACACCGATGCTGTGGCAAATATCCAGAATTTCTCGAATCACTTGCCCTGAAGTTGAAGGGATGGCAATAATAACTCGGCGAATCCGCAAAGCCTGAACATACTGCGGAATTTTGTAGCGATCTCCAACCACGCTGAGCCGACCAATGCGCAAGTTGAGTTTTGAGGGATCATCATCAATAAATGCAACTGGCCGAAAACCTAGATGAGGATTGCGTTGCATCTCTTGAACAAGAGCAATCCCAGCATTTCCTGCTCCAACAATTAGCACTCGATCGCACCAATGATTGCCGCGCTCTTGCCGCTGGTTAAATCGTTCTCTCAGCCGAATACTAAATCGTAACCCGCCCAATAGTAAAATGCTCAAAATGGCATCTAAAAAAGGGAGCGATCGAGGTAAGGTATCAACTGCCGAAATATCTAATAGGCGTAATGCATTAAAAGTAACTACTTGCCCAATCGCAATGATCGCAGTGATAGCCACTAATTGCTGAAGCTCCTCAATACTGGCATAGCGCCAACATCGCCGATAAAAGCCAAAGAAATATAGCACCATCAACTTTAATGGTACAAACCAAATAATGACTTCTAACAATCCAACTCCATACTGATGAAGTGCAATTTCTCCATCCAAGCGCAAGCTTAATGCTAATAAAGGTGAAATAATAAAGAGAATAATATCTAAAATTAAGAGGTGGCGATTCCTTAGCTTAACCAGATAGTCTTTCAGGTCTACCGTTTTGTTGAGAAATTCGTATGCCATCAGATTACGCCTCAAACAAATTACACTTCAGACAATGTCTTCAGTCGGGTGCTAATTGGGGTGCTCATTGGGATGCTAGTCCGAGATAGCAAACCTGAGTAGAGAGTGAGAGAAAAGGATTGGGAAAAGCTCATACAAGCCGCAATCAACCATCTATTTACAGCGTGGATGCAAATGATCCCTACACCACAGGAGGAGCAGAAATGGGGAGTTTTTGTATGGATTTTCTAGCGTCACCTCACTCGATCGATTGATCAGAGAGAGACAAAATCAGTCGATAGTTTCAAGCTTCGTAGCCTGGGCATTGTGTCTACTGGGAAGCCAAGTAGCCATCTATTTGGACTTGAATTACACTTTGCCATTCATTCCATTTGTACAAGCGAGAATTTTGCACTACAGGAAGCTAGCAAGGATTAGAGGTGAGCAGTACGCAACTGAATTCAATCTAATAACGAAGTAACAGGGGAACCAAAATCATGAAATTGGAATTTCATAAATGCAGTTGGATGAATTCAATTTGTGATATGCATCACTATATTTCAAAGACCAGGAATATGACTTGCCAAAATGCCTGATATCAACCCATCATCTCAGGAGTTCTTTACAGAGATCTCAAAATACAGAGATCTCAAAATACAGAGATCTCAAAATACAGAGA
>JALOOM010000061.1 GCA_025454395.1 Elainella sp. Prado103 | reverse complement strand
AAAGTCTTCAAAGTCCCCCTTAACAAGGGGGATTTAGGGGGATCAATCAGCGATTTAGCAGCAACTCAGCGATGTGTGTACACAGTAGCCCCTAGTGGGCGAAGGGATTTAGGGATGAGGGGAAAAGATTTGTCAGTCAATCAGCAGACTACCTTTGCTCGCCCCACCTTCATGCATGGGGATCATGAGCGGTAGTCACGATTTTAAATATAGAAATTTAAATATAGAAAACCGACCCCGTCATATAAATCGCGACTACAGGATCCAGCTCCATGACTTCCGCCCTTTGGGGTGGCAGATATTCTGTTTGGCTTGGTCTTAGGGAGGCCGTTAGGGAAGTCCTGATCGGCTGTCTCTAGAACTAGGGCGAACGAGGAGATTCGAACTCCCGAGTGGCGGAACCACAATCCGCTGCCTTAACCACTTGGCTACGCTCGCCATTGCGCTAAATATCGTAGCATTAAATCGATCGATCTAGCCAGACTTTTGCAGATTTTTCTGTCTGCTTATTGATGATTGAGAAACGAACGGAGGGTGGATGCTGTGCGGATGCCTGTTCTTACAGTGTCACCCTTTGACCTAATTTTTCGGGAATGTCCTGTTAGAGTGTTGTGGTTGCTATTGTCCAGGCTCAAAATTGCCCTGCCCAATCTATGAAATCTTGGCAAGTTCCTGCCCTTTTGATGACGGTGGTTCTAGCTGGTGTTGGTGTTGCCATGGCAGTAACCAATCCAGATGAGGCTGCCTATCGCGACTATGCGGCCCAGCGCTTGACTGACTACCTTCAAGAAGAGGAATGCACCAAGTTAGATGACCCACTCCACCATCTCTGTACCCTGATGGAAGGAGAACAGGGACAAGCGTTGATGAAGCGATTGATCGCAGATAATACTCAACGGCGCAATTATGGTTTGTTCAGTCTTTACCAGACCAATTTTTCGACGAGCGATGTGCTGCCGGATTTTTTAAGCAATTTTCTGTCGGTTCCTACGATCACCTATGAGACAGACACGATCGGGGTTTTCGGTAACTTTCAAACCTACCGAGCCGAGCAGCAATGAGCTTACCTGGGTGATTCTCTCAGTGCATTGATGGGAATTGATGGGATCTGATGTTGGATGGCTAGTGGGGTGAGCTGGATTTGAACCTAGATTTGAACCGTGATTGCACCGCAAGGCAGCCTGCTCCGATCAAGAGGGTCGGTGTGAGCCAATTCCCCCAACGGACATAGAGGGTTTGGGTTTGGCGACGGTAAATGGAATGGGCATGGGTTTCGTAGGTTCTAAAGCCAGAAAGCCACTGAGTTTCGCCATGGGGATTGACAATGCCGGAAAAGCCCGTATTGGTTGCCCGTACTGCCCATCGATCGGTTTCAATCGATCGCATCACGTCTTGGGCATGGTGTTGGGCCATCATCGCAGCTCCGTAGGGATCATTATTTGAAGCGGTAAGAATAAACTGCCCGCCTGTTGCGGCTTGGCGGCGGAAGAGATCCGGAAAGGCTGATTCGTAGCAGATCCCGGCGATCACCTGCCCAAACGGGGTTTGCAGGGTTTGATCCATACGACCGGGCACCATAGAGCTACCCAGGGGTGAAAGGCGGCTGATGATTTGTCCTAGCACGGCCTCAAAAGGAATATATTCGCCCAGGGGCACGAGCTTTACCTTGTCGTAGCGCCCGATCCATTCACCGTTGCCATCAATGCTAAACAGGGTTTGGGTCACCCGATTTTGCCGCAGACCCACTGTGCCGACCCAGGCAGGTACCTGTTGTTGCTGGATTGATCGATAGAGCGGGTTGGCTGCTGGATTGTTGACCCATAACCAGGGTAACGCCCCTTCAGGGGTCAAGACTGCATCTACCCCTTCAGCCACTAAGCGCTCATAGCCAGATCCATAGCGATCGACGGATTGGCGCAATCCTTCTTCAAACAGCTTGATGCGGGTAGGAATATTGCCCTGAATCAGCCCAATTTTCAGCAACTGGGTAGGATTTTCTTGTAGGGGTTGACTGTAGAGTAGAAACCCGACCAGATGGAGCCCTACGAGCCAACTCAGGCTAGCTCCAACCAGTGATTGCGTGGATCGTCTGCCAGGAGCATGATCGGATCGAAACCGCAACCAGCTTTCTGCTAATAACCCATTGCATGAGACGATCGCAGCCGTTACGGTGAGTGGGCCAGAAATTTGTCCCAGATGCAGGATCGCCAAATTGACTGGACTTTGAGTATAAGACAGGGAAGTCCAATACAGCGCGCCTTGCCCCCAAAGCGCTTCTAAGCCACACCAAATGGCTGTTCCGAATAACACTCGTACTGCTACCTGATGCGGACATGGATCTGGTTGCCCTCGAGCCATCCAGGTGCTGCAACAATGCCATAGCCAGGCCCATAGCACCACTAATCCCGCCCCCCAAAGCGTGATAAACAGCCAACAAAAGACAGTAATTGCCACACTGGCTAGCCACGGCACTCCCATCCAGGTGAGAGGGTGCAAATCGCGGATCCAGGCTAGGGCCAACCCGTGATAGCCGATCCCCCAAACCAAAGCATAGCTAGAGGTTCGTGAAAACAGACGAGGGCGGGATGTCCCAAACTCTAACATCAGCAAAATCCACAGCGGTGCTAGCCCCACCCAAGCCAAAAACCAGGCATTTACGGGAGCCGGAGTGAACCCCATGAGTGCCCCACCACTGAAAGCAATCAGGAGGCGAGTTGAGATGGATTGGGGAGAATTCCCGCCCCAATTGGCGATCGATCGAGGAGGAGTAAGGTTTTTGATCGGTCTGAGAATAGGGTATTTAGACATCAGATGGTTTAGACCTGGCACAGTTTAAACATGAGTTACGTTAAAGATCGACTATGTTGCTGCGACTATGTTGCTGCGATCGTCCTCACTGCTTGATACAGCATCAATATCAATGTTTTCATAGAGAGTGATGATTTGGTTTTGAGATTCAAACGCATTCCACGATACTACTGGCTCGATAGAGAACCATCCGATCGACAGAGAATTTTTTAAAGAAATTAAAAGGCGGAGATTGACCGATTTGCTGGCAATCTCCACCTCCATATTTCAAAATTGCAATCAGAACAAAATTGCAATCAGAACAAAAGTAATTGTTGGCTCGATCACTGCCAAGCCGTTTACTGCACAGCCTTGGCCTTATCACCCACTTGAAATCCTATTCCACTGACGACGCGGCCCACACCCGATCGGGCATCGACTTCTGTGAGTTCTACCTGACCGATCGGAGTCGTGATGGTTCGTAGCACTTCACCCGTTTGGGGATCGAGTACTTCCCGATCGACTCGTTCAATAGAAAGCCGCATTCCACTCCGGAAGCCATCTTGCGTACCCCGATTGATAATTACCGTATTGCCTGCAACATCTGCAACTGTAGCATCGATCGTCGGTAACGTGGCAGGCAGGGCAGACAGTTTAGAGGCAGCATCCGTCAGTTGACTTGCCAGTTGAGTCACCGCTTCCTCGGCCGCTCCACTCAGCAGTTCATCATCATTGTTCGCACTACGACCCGCGCTCCCAAAGATTGAGATGGAAACCCGCCCGCTGCCTTCAGATTCGGAGCCGGAGCCTTCTGCAGCGGCCACAATTTCTGCCGTGGTGGTGTTCACAATCCGGGCCGTCAATTCTACTTCTGCGGTGCGGCGACTGCCACTCCCCCCAAACCCCAGAATAGATGCTCCACCCCCTTCTTCATCCAGGTTAAAGCGCGTTACAGAACCGATGACCACCACATCTGCCCCTAATACTCGCCCAATCTGCGCGGCGGTACTGGAATCGATCCGACCTGCAGCAGCTAAGTTTTGTTCAGCCAAAATATCAGCGATCCGACTGCGCTCGATCATCGTATATCGACCACTGTTCACCAGTTTGTTGGTTAGCAAGTCACTCACACCTTTGGCGGCATCCGGGTTGGCATACCACCAATAATCTGCCCCTGTGCTGGCATAGTCAAAATCGAGCACTGCAACCCGCACCCGACTTTGAGGTTGAGATTGGGCGAGCATTTCGCTGGCCATGGCGATCGGTGTCAGCGGCAGGGCAGCCATGAACCCAACCCACAACAATGTGCTGCAAGAAATAGCACTGTAAGAAATGGCACTGTAAGAAATGGCACTGCAAGAAAATTTAGCGAGATGACTCAGGGCTTGCTTCATAGAACGGGGAAAGAAATTTGCTAGTTGAACCAGAGTCCATTGGCAGCCATTGACAGTCTGAATTGAACTGACCGTCTGAATTTAATTGACAGCCATTGACCGTCTGAATTTACAAGTTGGTCTGAATTTACAAGTTGGTCTGAATTTACAGGTTTGTAGGATCGCAACACCAGGGTTATGCAAGTCTCTTTATAGACTTCCCACAAATCCAAGTGAAATTCCGGAAGCTCAATGAATTTCCGCTTCAACTGCGCCCCAGATTTGCTGTAATAGGTTATTAAATGGGATCCAGTTGTCTTCTTGATCGATCGCTTCCCATACGGCCTCAATTTCTGGACGCACAATCACGATCAATGGGTTATGCTGGCTTAATCGACGGGCAATCATGGGCAGTTCTGATTCCGGCATACTTTGCAGTACTTGATAATAAAATTGCCGCCATTGCTCAAAGCAGTTTACAACCGCTTCAGGAACTTCGGTTTCTGAATTTTGAGCTTCTTGAGTTTCTGGATTTTGAGCCTCTAGATCTTGGGACTCTGGAGGCTGAACATCCGACAAGTTAGCGCCCCTTACCAGCCCCAAAGCCCGCAGTGAGATGTGATTTAGATCCCTGCGCCAACTGAATTGAAAAGCCAGCCGTAGTGATTTGAAAAAGCCATGATATTCGACCTGACTTTCCCACAGCAGTTTTAAGGTGCGACGCAACAACTCATCTCCTACTTCAGTAGACAAATCAACCCCTTCCTCAAACCCCAATTTTCGCAACATCTGCTGACGATAGGTTGTTTGATAGCGAGATTCAAATTCAGTCAGGGCCTGTTCCATCGCAAAAGGATCGAGCACTGCTTTCAGAGGGACTTGTAGCATTTGAAGGTTCCATAGGCAAGCGCTTGGTTGATTACCATAGCAATAGCGACCTGAATAGTCGAAGTAGGCAGCAGTAAAGCTTGGATTAAACTGGTTGATGAATCCGTAGGGGCCATAGTCAAAGCTCTCTGCTGTGATCGCCATGTTGTCAGTATTGAGAACTGCATGACAAAAGCCGACTGTCATCCACTGGGCTGTCAGATCGGCCACACCTTGCACCAGTTCGGTATAGAACTTGAGATATGCGTCTTCTTGATGTTGTAGATGCGGATAGTAATACTGAATGACATGATCCAGCAAGATTTGGATTAGATCTTTTCGACCTAAGTAGTGTAAGCGCTCAAAAGTACCAAATCGAATGTGCGATCGAGAGAACCGCACCATGACGGAGGAGCGAGTGGGCGAAGGTTCATCGCCACGCCACAGTTGTTCTCCGGTTTCGACCAAGCTAAAACAACGAGAAGTTCGTACTCCCAACCGATGCAGCATTTCGGCCGCCAATACTTCTCGCACACCGCCTTTGAGGGTTAATCGCCCGTCCGCAGTCCGAGAATAGGGAGTTCTACCCGATCCTTTAGTGCCAAAATCATAGAGTTCGCCATCTTGACCCCGAACTTGACCATACAAAAAGCCACGCCCATCGCCTAATGCAGGATTATATTCACCAAACTGATAGCCGTGGTAGCGCATCGCTAACAACGGTTGCCGATCGCGAAACTCACCAAAGGCAGCAACAAAGTCAGCATCGGTCACTTGGTCGGAGGTTAATCCAAGCTGGGGCAAGATCTGATCGTTGCGGAACCGTAGAATATGGCGAGGAAACTCAGCCGCAGCGACAGGATCGGCAAACTCTGCACCCAAGCTTTCAAAAGCAGCTTCAAAGGGTAATTGAGTGAGCGGATTAGGATCAGTGGGAGTTGAGCGGGAATTCGGAGCGTGAGGATGAGAGACCATGGAAGAGTGCAACAAATTGGACAAAGAGTTAGATTCAGACGATGAAGGAGGATGAAAACCGATCGGTCGATCGAACCTCGAAACACCTCCAGGTTACGAATCCTGTTCTAGCCTCTCAAGTCTAAGTCTCCCCGTCTATAATGCTCTTCCTGGGGTAAGAATAGTTTTTAGCGATTACCCGCCACTTTGCCTCGTTACTTTGTCCCGTCATTTCACTCAGTCATTTCACCCGGTCATTTCACCCGGTCATTTCACCCGGTCATTTCACCCGGTCATTTCACCCGGTCATTTCACCCGGTCACTTCACCCGGTCAATCGCCGTATCAGATATCACTTCAGCCTTCCAGCTTTTCCTGGAAAATAGGGATAAAAAAGGGAGAGCCATTTGCGAACTCTCCCAACCATCAGGGTGCATCTACATAACACATTATGCCATTGAGGCATTGCGGGGTGTCACCCCCCATGAGACTAAAATAAGTAAAATTTTTATAAAGTTTGCAATTGGTTAAGGTAGACTTATCTGATACCGGCTGTGGTTCTCGGCAATCCGGGGTGCTGGAGCAATTGAGTTTTAGTTATTAAGATTCAGTTATTGAGATTCAACAGGCGAAATTAACTTGACGGATCGTTTCTGGTAGAAGTCCCGAATTCGTTACATTCCGTTACAATGCTGTATAGATTTCGATTTGGCAAGCGGTTCCTTTAGCCCCTTCAGTTCCA
Organism: Elainella sp. Prado103; assembly: GCA_025454395.1. Classification (GTDB taxonomy): domain Bacteria; phylum Cyanobacteriota; class Cyanobacteriia; order Elainellales; family Elainellaceae; genus Elainella. Next base: position 33,470 of record JALOOM010000061.1, on the reverse strand, counting down.
CATTAATTTCAGCCCATGGGTTTCAGCTCATGATTTCAGCTTAATTCAGACATTCAGACATTCAGAAGTGAAAGCCACCATGCACCTGACTTGGTTAGATAGCAACTCTTGGCTCATTGAGATGGGCAACCAAAAAATCCTGCTCGATCCTTGGTTGGTAGGGCCCTTGGTGTTCGGCAACTTGCCCTGGTTATTCAAAGGAACCCGCACGATCGAGAAACCGATTCCCAGTGCGATCGATCTCATCCTGCTTTCTCAGGGTTTAGAGGATCATGCCCACCCTGCCACCCTGCAGCAGTTGGATCACCAGATTCCAGTCATTGGTTCGCCAAACGCGGCCAAAGTCGTTCAACAACTCGGCTTTACTCAGGTAACAGCCCTGTCCCATGGGGATTCTACTACGATCGGAGACTTGACCATTCATGCGGTTCCCGGCTCACCGATCGGCCCTTTACTCACTGAGAATGGCTATGTGTTGATCGATCAAACCAACCAAACCAAACTTTACTACGAACCCCATGGCAACCATTCCCCTACCCTGCGGCAGTTTGCGCCAGTGGATGTGGTGATTACCCCTATTCTCGATCTGGAGATTCCGTTTGTGGGATCGGTCATCAAAGGCAGTCAAAGTGCGATCGAGCTAGTGGAATGGTTGCAACCACGAGCGATCCTGCCCACGGCTGCTGGTGGTGATATTGAATTTGCTGGAGTCCTGCTCTCGGTTTTACGCGCTAAAGGAGGAAGTGCCGAATTTCAGCAAGAACTGGCTCGACGACAACTGAAAACCCAGTTGCTGGAGCCTAAACCAGCAGAGCGATTGAATGTTAATGATGTGTTGGCAGCAGTGGGGTAATTAGTAAGCATCTTGGGCCGGTTTGCATCTTGCCGGACTAAGTGTTCCGGACTAAATGTTCCGGACTAAGTGTTCCGGACTAAATGTTCCGGACTAAATGTTCCGGACTAAATGTTTTTCTAGCTGAAAACGTTTTTCTAAGCTGAAAACTAAGTATTGCCACCGTCAATGGTCGTTATCTTACTCATCCTCGGTTAATTGCGACTCATCACTTCCCTCCGAGATACCCCATCCGTCTCAGGGTGAGAAGGATGTCAAGATTAGTCACTTAATCTCATCATTGGTCTACTTGATCTGTAATTGCCCGGAGTTTCAGCCATCGTACCGATTGAGAACACAGCAGATGACCGTATTTTTTGGGTTGTTGCTCCTCCATAAGTTCAGTAGTCTAACGGAATATTCTGAGTTCCCTACAGCGCTGCTAGTGATAGGTTTAATCGCTGCAACCATGCAGTTTGAATAAATTAATTTGAGTGTGATCTACCCGTTTGCGCTTGTTTTGTTGGTTTGGTAAAAATATGCATACAGGCTGCGCAAGCCGGTGCTAATACCTCGCCACTTCATTTCTGATTGATGTCTGCTTCCTTGAGGCGGATTTGTTAATATTGCGGGCTTTGTGTGGGCTGTCTGATTCCTTAAACTCATCGTTTCATGAATTCTCCTGAACCGGATAAAGCGCTGGATTTCTTGCCGCGCAAATCTACAGTTTCGCTGTCTCGCCATCGCTCACAGGGCATCGATGAAAGTGAGATGGCAGGATTTAAAGCTGGCTTTGCTGCTGGGCGAGAGCAGACTGAAGCCACTTTGTTGCAGCAGCTTGAGCGAGAAAAGCTCATTAATAAGATTGCGCTACAGGTTTTTCAATCTCCTGACTTGGCCTACATCCTACATATTGCTGTTACGGAAGTGCGCCTTTTCCTGCAGGCCGATCGAGTTTTAATTGAGCGATTTGAAGAGGATGAGCGGGTAGGGGTGATTGCTGAATCGATCGATCCGGCTTGGAAACCTTGTTTAAACCTCAGTTTCGCCGGGTTATGGTGTAACCAACGCCTTGCCTGGTACGAACAGGGCAACAATGAAGTCGTGGATGATTGCACTCAACTGTTGCCCGATAAAGCTTTGGGTTTTCCGCCCGCATTGCAAGCAGCCGCCAGACTAGCTATCCCCATTTTGCGAGATGGCCTGTTGTGGGGTGTGCTATCCGTACATCAATGTCGGAATAGTCGCACCTGGCAAGCCAGTGAAATCAACCTGCTAGAGCAGCTCACGACCCAGTTGGCGATCGCCATTCACCACTCCGAGTTGCACCATGAAATTCAGCACCTCAATGATCACCTGGAAAGCGAAGTTGAAGCTCGCACGATCCAACTTCAACAAGCCTATGAGTTTGAAGCGACTTTAAAGCGGATCACCGATCGGGTACGGGACAGTTTAGATGTCGATTTGATTTTGCAAACGGCGATCCGAGAACTGGCGATCGTCATGAAAATTCCAGGCTGCAATGCCTCGCTGTATGATCTGGAGCAGGGCACTTCAACCACCTGCTATGAGTACACCAGCTTTTTGTCCCCTTATCAGGGCAAAGTTTCAAAATTTTCAGCCGCACAAGAACTCTACGATCAGTTACTGCGAGGGGAATATTTTCAGTTTTGTTCATTGAGCCCCAATCCGGAACGGGGAATGGTTGCCATGTTGGCTTGCCCGATTTTGGATGACCAGGGAGTGATTGGTGATCTATGGGCGATCCATGATCCCGATCATTATTTCAGCGAGCAGGATATCCGACTGGTCAAACAGGTTGCAAACCAATGTTCGATCGCCATTCGGCAAGCCTATCTCTATACCAAGGTGCAAAAAGAGGTGCGAACTCTGGAACGGTTAAATCAGCTCAAAGATGACTTTTTGAGTACCGTCTCCCACGAGCTCCGCACGCCCCTATCCAATATCAAAATGGCGATCCATATGCTGCGTACTGCGCCTAGTCCAGAGCGGCAGGAACGTTACCTGAAGATCTTGGAGGCTGAATGTAGTCGCGAAACCGAATTGATTAACGATCTACTCGATCTACAGCGCCTGGAAAATGATTCCTACCGGGTTTCGCCGGAACCGATCCAACTGCAAACCTGGTTGCCAGGTATTATGTCTCCTTTCATATCGCGGGCCCAAAGTCGGCAACAGCATCTACAAGTTGAGATTCCCCAGGACATGCCAACGATTGCTTCAGATCGTAAAAGTCTAGAACGAATTCTGGCGGAGTTGCTGAACAATGCTTGCAAATATACTTCGCCGGATGGGGCAATTGCGCTGTCAGTTCGTTATATCCATGCCGGTGATCCCGCCGACTATCAACTACACTACCAATCAACTGAGCCAGTGGATATTGCCAAGTTTGTGATTCGCAACGAAGCTGAAATTCCAGCCAGTGAAATTCCTCGCATGTTTGAAAAGTTTTACCGCATTCCCAAAAGTGACCCTTGGCAGCAGGGTGGCACAGGATTAGGGTTGGCTCTGATTAAAAAACTGGTGGAAACGCTTCAGGGCAGTATTGCTGCTGATAGCCAAAATGGTTGGACGATCCTCACAGTGCATCTACCGATTTTGGAGGCTGTGCCAGAGTCTTGAAACCGCTCCTCTGATCACCAGTCCACACTGAACCGATCCGCAACCACACCACTCCCAAACCACTCCCAAACCGTTTCAGTCTTGCCTACCAGCCTATGAAGTTAGACAACCGGGAAGTCAGACAATCGGAAGCGGTGTCAAACTAGCAGCGTTGAGTTCGAACAACCCATGATGGTGGGGGCGGGTGATTCTGGTGGGGTTGGATCGACACCCACTAACTGGTTGATTGCAGTGGCTAAATCTTGGGTCAGCCGTTGTGCTGATTGCTTGATCGCACCCTGCGGATAGTTTCCCTGGGTATAGTTTGCCACCTGCAGAGGAGCACCAATCGTGATGTGAACTGCACACCCCCAGCGAGGCACGGCTTGACTGTAATCCAGGTGCATGGGCACAATCTGCACGTTTAGGTCGGGCTGGCTATTTTCTGCCTGTAAAGCCAATCGGGCTAGACCTGGCTTCAGCGGGTGCAGTTCCTTATCTCGGAAAATACCACCCTCAGGAAAAATTACGAGCATTTCTCGGTTTTGCAGAATTTCCAGACCATAGCGCAAACTGGAAATTGCCGGTTGACGAGGATTGACAGGAAACCCGCCGAGCCGTTGAATCAACCAGCCCTGCACCCCTTTCACTTCATCGCTGGTCACCATAAACCGAATGTCTCGTCCGGTGACGAATCGCCCAGCCGCATAGGGCACCAACAAAGCATCCCAGCGCGATCGGTGAGTAGGAGCCAAAATGACTGGGCCAGTCAAGGGTAAATGGTCTTGTCCGTCCACCGTGATGTCAAAATAGTTGGGCAATACCAGCCTACTTCCTAGCCAATAGGCGATCGGTGTTAACCAGGGAGACAAACGAGATTGAATCAATGGAGTCGTCAACGTAGAAATGGATCTGTTGAAGGAGAAGCTTAGATTCATCAAAACCCTAACAAACAACCAACGAAGAGACCTGAGTTCACTAGATCATCTTTAACAAACCATAAGCTGCATTTTTACAAACGCCAATTCCTCACAGGACAGTTCTGCTGCTGTCTATACTCACACTGAACTCACACTGAACTCACACTGAGAATCTGTTGCACATCCCAGATCGCATCAACCGCACTATACAGACCGATCGAAACAAACCGATCGACCTATCCTCGACTCTCTCCTGATTGACTGACAAAACTCAAACTACCCACTGCTACGCAGAAGCAAGCTACACCCTAACCCCTCTCCCAGAGCGGGCGAGGGGCTTTCGAACCAGGATGCGAGGGGCTTTCGAACCAGGATTTGATTGCAAGTCCCTTCGCCCCTAGTGGGAGAAGGGATTTAGGGATGAGGGGAAAAGATTTGTCAGTCAATCAGCGACTCTCTCTCAGTCAGTTGAAAGAACACCCTCCATGGTTAGGTTGATCAGTTGGCACACTAAAATTTTGGCTCTCCCCCTCTCTATTTAGACTCCTTATTTAGACTCCTTGCCGGGTCTCCTTGCTCAGAGTTGAGGCATCGTTTTGGGAGGGCATGGCCTGCCTCGATTAAACTGCGATTTCAAACTGCGATCCTAGCGATCCCGGCGAAATTATCCCAGATGAAGAGCTCACATTCAAGAGGAACAGAGATCACACTCAGGCACTCAGTTGTGCTTGCTCGCAACTCACAACAAACTAGAAATTTATGTCAATAAGTTCGGAAAAAACGACAGTATATCCAATCTTTATAAAAGTCTCAATTGAGTCTTAAAGTAATGATTTTTAGATCAATCAGCCGTAAGAATTCTGAGAAAGCTGGAGCGGGAAATCGCTATTTTTCCTATCAGGTTAATCCCAATTCAACAAATTGCTGTTTCAATCCATCATCAGCATAAAAAAGGACTAGGAAGGCTTGGAATCGCAGCTCTTCCAACTCTATAGCCTCCTCTATAGCCTCACAGAATATCAGAATAGAACCCTGCAATTTTTGCCTTAAACAGGTCACATCGGCCTGAATTTTCAGGTCGATCAAAGTGGAGCTTCATCATTAATATGAGCACACACTCTCCTAATTGTCAAGAAATGTAAACAAACATCGCCGAGATTCTAGAGATTTGTGTCAGATAAGGGTTGAAATTTACATTTGGAGCTGTTTTTCTGGTACAAACGCTAATGTAACGTTTTACGTTCGGTGCCCAGCCATTGCATTCAGGACGGGGAGTGGAGCTACAAAACCCTGCGATTTTTGCGCGGATGGCTGTTGCCTGCGATCGGTCTCAACGTTGCTGACAGCTTTTGAGAAGGAGCCTAACCGCATGTTCACTCACGTCAAGCCCACGATCCGGCATATCGTTCCCGAAAACCTCCAGGGGCGATCGCTGATCAAGGTGGTCTATGTCGTGCTAGAGCCGCAATACCAGAGTTCACTCTCGGCGGCAGTTCGTTCGATTAACCAAAATAACCCCAATTTAGCAATCGAAATTAGCGGCTACTTGCTGGAAGAGCTTCGCAGCCCCGAAAACTACGAGGCCTTGCAGCAGGATATGGCGGAGGCAAATATCTTCATTGCATCCCTGATCTTCATCGAAGAGCTGGCAGAGAAGGTCGTGGCAGCGGTGGAACCCCATCGCGATCGGCTGGATGTGGCAGTTGTATTTCCGTCCATGCCGCAGGTGATGCGCCTCAACAAGATGGGCAGCTTCTCGATGGCGCAGATTGGCCAATCGAAGAGCATCATTTCCGGCTTCATGAAGAAGCGTAAGGAGAAATCCGGCGCGGGTTTCCAGGATGCGATGCTGAAGCTGCTGCGCACCTTGCCCCAAGTCCTGAAGTATCTACCAATGGACAAGGCTCAGGATGCTCGCAACTTCATGTTGAGCTTCCAATATTGGCTGGGTGGCTCTGCCGAGAACCTGGAAAACTTCCTGCTGATGCTGGCGGACAAGTATGTCTGCAAGGATGGCATCAAGAGTAATGCGCCAGTGCAGTATCGCGATCCGGTCACCTATCCTGACTTAGGCATCTGGCACCCGCTGGCTCCCCAGATGTTCGAAGACCTGAAGGAATACCTCAACTGGTTTAGCTCCCGCCCGGATGTTTCCGCCGATGTCAAGGATCCGCTCGCGCCCTGCATTGGACTGGTGCTCCAGCGTACCCATTTGGTGACGGGGGATGATGCCCACTATGTGGCTATGGTGCAGGAGCTGGAATCCATGGGCGCTAAGGTGGTGCCGGTGTTTGCCAGCGGTCTGGACTTTTCCAAGCCAGTGGATGCTTTCTTTTACGATCCGATCACCAAACAGTCGATCGTCGATGTGGTGGTGTCGCTGACGGGCTTTGCGCTGGTAGGTGGCCCAGCCCGGCAAGATCACCCGAAGGCGATCGAAGCCTTGAAGCGGCTGAATCGCCCCTATATGGTGGCTTTACCACTGGTGTTTCAGACTACAGAAGAGTGGCAGGATAGCGAACTGGGGCTGCACCCGATCCAGGTGGCATTGCAAATTGCCATCCCAGAGCTGGATGGGGCGATCGAACCAATCATCCTGTCGGGGCGAGACGGCAACACGGGTAAGGCGATCGCGCTGCAAGACCGGGTCGAGGCGATCACCCAGCGGGCGATGAAATGGGCCAACCTGCGCCGCAAGCCCAAGCTCCACAAGAAAGTGGCGATCACGGTGTTCAGCTTCCCACCCGACAAAGGTAACGTTGGGACGGCTGCTTACCTGGATGTGTTCGGCTCGATCTACGAAGCCCTAAAAGCCCTGAAGCACAACGGCTACGATGTCCAGGATTTGCCCGATTCGGCAGAAGCCCTGATGCAGGAAGTGATCCATGATGCCCAGGCTCAGTACAGTAGCCCAGAACTGAACATCGCCTACCGGATGTCGGTACCAGAATATGAGAGCCTCACCCCCTACCACCACCGGCTGGAAGATTCCTGGGGCCCGGCTCCCGGACATCTGAATACCGACGGGCAGAATCTGCTGGTGTTCGGCAAAGCCTTCGGTAACGTGTTCATCGGTGTGCAGCCCACCTTCGGCTATGAGGGCGATCCAATGCGGCTGTTGTTCTCCCGATCGGCCAGCCCCCACCATGGCTTTGCCGCTTACTACACCTATCTGGAGCGGATCTGGCAGGCGGACGCGGTACTGCACTTTGGCACCCATGGCTCGCTGGAGTTTATGCCTGGGAAGCAGATGGGCATGTCGGGTGAATGCTACCCCGATAGCCTGATCGGCACGATCCCCAACCTCTACTACTACGCAGCCAACAACCCCTCGGAAGCGACGATCGCCAAACGCCGCAGCTACGCCGAAACGATCAGCTACTTGACTCCACCGGCCGAAAACGCCGGTCTCTATAAGGGGCTGAAGGAATTGAGTGAACTGATCGCCTCCTACCAGACCCTGAAGGATGGTGGCCGGGCAGTGCCGATCGTCAACGCGATCATCGATAAATGCCGCTTGGTCAATCTGGATAAGGACATCAGCCTGCCGGACAACGACGATGCCTCGACCCTCAGCGCTGAGGAGCGGGACACGCTGGTGGGCAAGGTCTACATCAAACTGATGGAAATCGAGTCGCGGCTGTTGCCCTGCGGTCTGCATGTAATCGGCAAGGCTCCCACGGCAGAAGAGGCGATCGCCACATTGGTGAACATTGCTGGGATCGATCGCCCGGAAGACGAGATTCAAAGCCTACCCCGCATCATTGCTAGTAGCCTCGGACGCGACATTGACGACATTTATCGCAACAGCGATCGGGGCGTGCTCGAAGATGTGCAGTTGCTCTATGAAATTAACCAGGCCGCCCGGGTGGCAGTGGCAGCCATGGTGCAAGAGCAGATCGATGCCGACGGGCGAGTTTCCAAAGTCACCAAGCTCAACTTCTTCAACCTGGGTCGCAAAGAGCCTTGGATCGAGTCTCTGAGCGAAGCGGGCTACCCGAAAGTGGACGGGGATTTGATAAAGCCGCTGTTTGAGTATCTGGAGTTTTGCCTCAAGCAGGTGACAGCCGATAACGAGTTGGGAGCACTGCTGAAGGCTTTGGAAGGAGAATATATCCTGCCTGGCCCCGGTGGCGATCCGATCCGCAATCCGGATGTGCTGCCCACCGGCAAAAATATCCATGCCCTCGATCCCCAGTCGATTCCGACCACGGCGGCGGTGCAGTCGGCCCAGATTGTGGTCGATCGGTTACTGGCCCGCGAACGATCGGAGAACGGCGGCAACTACCCAGAAACCATCTCCTTCGTGCTCTGGGGCACCGACAACATCAAAACCTACGGTGAATCGCTGGCTCAGGTGATGCTGCTGGTCGGGGTACGGCCGGTGCCGGATGCGCTGGGTCGCGTCAACAAAGTGGAGCTAATTTCCCTGGAAGAGTTGGGTCGCCCCCGCGTTGATGTGGTGGTCAACTGCTCTGGGGTATTCCGCGATTTATTCATCAACCAGATGAATTTGCTTGATCGGGCCGTCAAGATGGCCGCCGAAGCCGATGAACCACTGGAGATGAACTTCGTCCGCAAGCACGCCCTGAAGCAAGCTGAAGATCTGGGAGTCAACCTGCGTCAGGCTGCCACCCGCATTTTCTCCAATGCCTCCGGCTCCTATGCCGCCAACGTCAACCTGGCGGTGGAGAACAGCACTTGGGAAAGCGAGTCGGAGCTTCAGGATATGTACCTGGCTCGGAAATCCTTTGCCTTCAATTCCGATAATCCCGGCATGATGGATCAATCGCGCGGCGTGTTTGAGGCGGCTTTGAAGACGGTGGATGTCACCTTCCAGAACCTCGACTCGTCAGAGATTTCCCTCACGGATGTCTCCCACTACTTCGACTCCGATCCCACCAAGGTTGTGGCGCAACTGCGGGGCGATGGCAAGCAGCCCTCCTCCTATGTGGCTGACACCACCACGGCCAACGCTCAGGTGCGCACCCTGTCGGAAACTGTGCGGTTGGATGCTCGTACCAAGCTGCTCAACCCCAAATGGTATGAGGGAATGCTGTCCCACGGCTACGAAGGGGTGCGCGAGCTGTCGAAGCGGCTGGTCAACACCATGGGCTGGTCGGCGACGGCCGGTGCTGTAGACAATTGGATCTACGAAGACACCAACGCCACCTTCATTCAAGATGAAGCAATGCGGCAACGCTTGATGAACCTCAACCCCCACTCTTTCCGCAAGGTGGTCAGCACGCTGCTGGAAGTGAACGGGCGTGGCTACTGGGAAACCAGCGAGGAAAACCTGGAATTGCTGCGGCAGCTCTATCAGGAAGTGGAGGATCGGATCGAGGGCATTGAGTAGAGTGTCAAAACGATGCAGGGGAAGGATGAATGGGGCAGGCACAGGATCCCTTCTCCTGCATCCAGGATGATGCTCGCATCGGTTGAAGCCTAATTGCTTAATTGCTGGTAAGCCTAATTGTCATGAACGCTGGTAGTCGATCGACCGCCAGCTTTTTTGTCATTCCGCCAAGAGACTCAAACTGTCTCAGAGGTATTGCTGAGAAAACCACGCTCCCGGTCGGAACAATTAGAAATTTCCGCCATCTTGCTCTACTCGTTCAAACGGGGAATGACTAATTTGTAAGTATCAAAACTTACGCCTGCTCAATACATTGGTTCATTGACAAGAACCAGGTGACTGCTATGAACAACGTTTGCTCGATCGACTTTCACCAAGGCTGGTTTATCGAAGTTCAACCTGCCCTACAAGGATTCCAAGCCGTTGCCTACTCACCTTGCCGCGAACGGTGCATTACACCGGATGTTTACCCTACCGAGTGGGATGCCCTCTACGCAGCCAAGCAACAAATTAACTTTCGAGCAGCTTGCGGCTCGATCGCCAAAACCTTACAAGAATTTTATCAAGCAGGGCAGATTACGTCTGAAGATTGGCACTCACTCAAGCATTCCCTGCAATAGGCGATTCAATCAGCGATCCAATCGGTGATTTGATGGAGTGCCATCACGGCCTTCTGGGTTTCTCAGCTCCAACTTGGTTATTGATTATTCATCGCTGCTCATTGAGTGATCATTCAGTGCTCATCGTTCACACCGCTGCATTCATTCCTGTCCAACCGGCTTGACTATTGCAAAATCGTTTTCGAGACGATCCGAGTCTTCTTGCGATCGGCTTCAGAGAGTTCTTCTCCATCCTGTAGACGGGTCGCATTATCCTGTAGAACCGTGGCTGCGTTATAGTCGCCCATTTGCAGCGCTGTTTTAGCTGCCGATTGAAGCATGGTGGCTGCTCCAGCCCGATCACCCTGAATGAGCTTCATTTCGGCAATTTGGGTTTGCCGGTATTTCGCCAATGCTAACACATGCTGCTGCACCGGCGGATTAACCGCAGGCTGGTAAAGCTTCAAGACCTGACCGGTCACCGTCAGGGGATCCGACAGCACTTCAGTTTGCCCTCGTACCGGATCATCGTAGCGCACTTGCAAGGTGGCGATCGGTTGTTGCCCTTCAGACAATTGGCTGATATACAGATTGGCCAGCACGACCCTCGGCACATCTACCATCAGATCGCCTAACCGTACCAGATAGGTCGATTGTCCTGGATCGGTTTGTACCGCTGTAAGTTCAATGGTTTCAGGCACCACTTGAGCGATCGGCTTCAGTTCGGCCAGGCGAACTGGGTGCGGCAAGGTCAACAATAAATGGGCATTCGTCAAGCCAACGGACTGGACGCGATTAAACAAACGGCTAAACTCACCCACTGCCTCTTCCGGCTGCTGAATGTAGGAGAGCGATCCCCCCGCCGCATCAGCAATTTGCTCCAGCACATCCTGGTTCCAATGATCGCCAAACCCCAGGGTGCTGAGGGTTAAGTTATAGCTAGCGGCCAGTTGCGCAAGTTTGAGACAGCGATCGTTACTACCATGCTCATTTTCGCCATCGGTCAACAAAAAGGCTTGAGAAATAGCATCCTGCTTACCCCGCGCCAGCTCCTCAATCCCCAGCCGCATCCCTTCATCGATCGCCGTGCCGCCACTCGCCCGCAGTTTATTGATTTCCACCTTGACATTGGCCGGATTTTCGATCACCTGATTCGGCACCAGCACCTTGGCTTTGTGATCAAACACGATAATCGATAGACGATCGCCCGGTGAAAGGCTATCTACTATACAGTGAGCTGCCTGTTTGACGGTGTCTAGCGGCCGCCCATTCATCGATCCACTGTGATCCAGAATTAAACAAAGATTGAGCGGAGCCGTTCGTCCTTCTGCTTCTGGGATCGCGGACAGCGAAACTGCGAGTTGTCGTTGACTCACTGCTTGACCTGCATCTAGGTTGAGATCACTCAGGGCAGCTTCCAAACCGACTTTCATGAGATATAGACTCCTTGGGCAGTGCAATGGACAGTCCGTGGGTTGGCTACCCACGTCAACTTCAAGCCAGATTTCGGATCAGGTTCAAGATCAAGATCAGGATCAGGTTCAAGCCAGATCAACAACTTCAATTCAGCAATTGCGCATTCCTGAAGATGCGGATATCCCTACTTCTACCAGAACAGGCTCACCGCCGCGACGATGCCGGTGACCAGCCTTTTATCTTAGTATGTAAGAAATATTGCTCTTAGGCGTTAGACGCTATGGAAATTAAAGCGATGCAAAGTGCATACTACGGCGATGCCTTCTATCGGACACCGCCGCCAGATTTACCATCTCTCTTGCTGAAAGAGCGGATCGTTTATTTAGGCTTGCCACTGGTTTCGTCGGATGACTTCAAACGGCAGATCGGTGTCGATGTGACGAAGCTGATCATCGCCCAATTGCTCTATTTGCAATCTGAAGATTCCGATAAGCCCATTTTCTTCTACATCAACTCCACTGGCACGTCCTGGTATACCGGGGACGCGATCGGCTACGAGACTGAAGCCTTTGCCATCTGTGACACCATTAGCTACATCAAACCGCCGGTGCATACCATCTGTTTGGGGCAGGCGATGGGTACGGCAGCCATGATCCTGTCTGCTGGCACTAAGGGTTTTCGAGCCAGTTTGCCCCATGCCACGATCGTGCTGAATCAGCCTCGCACGGGTGCCCAAGGACAGGCTACTGATATTCAGATTCGGGCTAAAGAAGTATTAGACAATAAAATGGCGACATTGGATATCCTCTCTCGCAATACTGGGCAATCGGCTGAGAAAATCGCTCACGATACCGATCGGATGCTCTACCTGACCCCGCCAGAAGCCAAAGAGTATGGCTTGATCGATCGCGTTTTGGAAAGCGCTAAAGAGTTGCCGAAACCCATGCCTGCCCTAGCCTAGTGCCCTGAATTGAGCGACCTATTTGTGAGGGTTTATGCCAGACGATATTCTTTACGTTCCTTACATTTTGCCGGGTAGCCAGCAGGGCCAGTGGATCGATATTTACACCCGCTTGAATCAGGAACGCATTCTGTTTCTCAATCAGGCAATTACAGATGGTGTGGCGAACTCCCTCGTCTCGGCCATGCTATACCTGGACTCCGATGACCCCAGTAAGCCGATCTATTTGTATATCAACTCGATCGGCGATCCCGTTTCAGCCGGTATGGCAGATGTGACAGCAGGCATGGTGTCGATCAATGCAGGACTCGCGATCTATGACACGATGCGACATGTGAAGTCCGAAATTGTCACCATTTGTTTGGGTCAGGCGATCGGCATGGCATCGCTGCTGCTGGCAACCGGCACCAAAGGGAAACGGGCGAGTTTGCCCCACTCCACGATCGTGCTGAGTCACCCTCGCAACGGCACGCGCGGTCAAGCCAGCGACATCCAGATTAATGCCAAGGAAGTGCTGGCGAAACAATCTCTGATTCTTGACATTTTGACCGAAACTACCGGGCAACCTCGCGAGAAAATCGCCCAAGACATGGAGCGCAATTTCTATCTCACACCAGAGCAGGCCAAAGCCTATGGCTTGATCGATCGGGTGTTGACTAGCTCTAAAGTGCCTGACCCTGTGGCAGCGCTGGCTTAGCTTTTTCTTTGTTCCTAGAATGCTGCTTCAGTTCCTCCTTTTTCATCTCTTCTGATTCATCATCACCAGTGAGGGTTTTTACCTATGCCGATTGGAATTCCCAAAGTCCCGTACCGGATGCCGGGTAGCTCTTATGAGCAGTGGATCAACATCTACGATCGGCTATTTCGGGAACGCATTATTTTTATGGCCGAAGAAGTTGATGATGCCATGGCTAACGCGATCGTTGCCTATATGCTGTATCTCGACTCCGACGATCAAACCAAGCCGATCTCCCTCTACATCAACTCGCCAGGGGGTTCGGTGACCGCAGGCATGGCCATCTACGACACCATGCAGCACATCAAATCAGAGGTGGTGACGATCTGCGTGGGCCTGGCCGCATCCATGGGTGCGTTTCTGTTGGCAGCGGGCACCAAAGGCAAGCGGTTTGCCCTGCCCCACGCCCGGATCATGATCCACCAGCCGCTGGGTGGTGTGGGTCGCAGTCAGGCGACCGATATCGAAATTGAAGCCAAGCAGATCCTGCGGGTGCGGCGGGAACTGAATGAGCTAATGGCGTTTCATACCGGCAAATCGATCGAGCAAATTGAAAAAGATACCGATCGCGACTACTTCATGTCAGCTCAAGAGGCGATGGAGTATGGTTTGATCGATCGGGTGATCGCTGACCAGTCTGCTCAAAATTAAGCTGCACCTGACTGTCCAAATCTGACTGTCCAAATCTGACTGTCCAAATCTGGTGACTAAGCTGAGCTTATCCCCAGCCCATATTTTCCTGTGCCGTCCCTATCCGTGTGGTTTGTCCCTGTTTGCCCTGAGTCAGCAGCAAGTCTGCTGGCAGCAGGAATGCAGAACCCATGGCAGGGGACGGCTTGCTATGGGTCTGTCTGACTGAATCTCCGTAGCGTTGGATATAAAAAATACAAAAATGGGCGTTACCCTCTACGGAGAGGTTGGGCACTCTAGGCTCAACGCATCTTCTCAGCAGGCATCGCCGTCCATGGTTCTCAGTGCCCTTCCACCTAGCCCATCACCCCGATCCTTCACGGTGTCTTCCCTTCTTGATCAGATTGCAGCAGAGCTCACCCTCGATCCCAATTCGACTCGGATCAAAAAGTTGCTGCTGTATGTTTGCTCTGGCACTTGGGAGAGCGATTCAGATCGCCTGAAGCAGATCTCATTACGGTTCTTGTTGCAGCAGCTCTTTGAAGGATCGCCCAATCTGGAAGCTTTACAGCAACGGCTGAATCAGGTGGTTGCCACCCTCAACAAATCGGCGGAATATACCATTCTTGCGACCGCCATCATGAGCCGGTGTGCTGGTTTCTATGCAAAATTGCCCCAGGGGCAACCGGGTTTGCTTAACCCTACCCTTGCTCTACAGATAGCGCAGAATTTGGCTGCTGAACCCCAACATACTCGGATTAAAAAGCTGCTGTTGTTGACCTGTCGGAGCCGCTGGGAAAATAATCCTACCCAGTTGGACTCGATTTCATTTGAACAGCTTGTGCCAGAGCTTTATCAAATTGCCCCCACCCTGGATCGGTTACAAGCCACGTTGGTGCAAGTGGCTCAAGCGCTGAGTAAGCCGGGTGAATATGTTGAAATTGCTCATCGGGTCGTCAACGCTTTTCAACCGCTGTATGCAGAGCAGCCCTGTTTGGAGCTAGGCTCTACGGAGCCCTGGTTAGAGCCACCCACGATTTGGCTGGGTCAACCTCATCCCCCTGCAGGGGGTGGATCGCTGGAACTGCCTCCCATGCAAATCCAAACTGCGATAGAACCGCCGCCCGATGCGCCATCTCCGTCTTATGCGGACTCCCTGAGTGAATTCAAAACCTGTACGATGACGGAACCGGAGTCGATCGCCCATCCTATCCCGGAAGCTGATCTACCCCCAATTGCTGCGCCAGTGCCTGCTCCGGTGGCTGATTCTTTGCAGTCCGACCACAAACCGATCCCAGCAGTGCCCTTCCCTGCCTCAGCCGCCTCAACTGCATCAACGACCTCCCAACGACCGCCACGAGTTTTAACGATCGCCCAACCCCAGAAGTTGACCGATCTGTTTAATCTGCGGTTGGAGATCATGCAAGACACCAACCCGTTTAAAGTCAAAATTTTGCTGTTTTCAATTTTGCATGAGCCTTTCCGGTGGGATGCCGATCATGAAGCTTTACTCAAAAGCCATGAACTCGATGATCTATTACGGATTCTATTCATTTCCTACCGGTTGTACTCCGATGTTGAGCAAAAATTACGACAAGCTGCCCAGACTCTATCAGCCACAGAATATTCTCAAGCCGCCGAGGCCCTCCTGCGGATAATTCAGCCTTGTTACACAGAAATGCTCGTTTCACCCACGTTGGTGCCGGTATCCTCTGCTCCCGCAACTGAGATTACCAGCATGAAAGCGGATACGCACGAAATTACGCAGCCCGATCGCCCCATCTCTTCCTAAGGAATGAAAATTCAATCACTGGACAAATTCCCTATCCCATTCGGAGCCAGCATGATCCCAATCCATTTCGGCAGCAATTTTAATTAATTCTTCTTCCTAATCATGCTGAATCCATCTGAACTACTGAAACGATATGCATCTGGAGACACGCAGTTTCAGGGTGCCAACTTGACGGGCATTAATCTTTCCCACGCCGACTTAATTGGGATTAATTTACAGCAAGCTGATCTGCATAGTGCAGTGATGGTGCTGGCCTATCTCAATCGGGCTAAACTGACGAAAGCGAACCTAGTGGCCACGAAATTAAGTGGAGCGAATTTAAGCCAGGCCGAATTAATCGGAGCCATCCTCAAAGATGCAGATTTACACGGCGCGATCCTGCAAGGAGCAGATCTACGCAGTGCCGATCTCACCCTGGCAAATCTGCTCGATGCCAACCTCATTGATGCTGACCTTCGCCATGCGGATTTAGGTGGCGCGAATCTGACTGGAGCTTGTTTGCGGGGTGCAAATTTGCGAGAAGAAAATCGCCGCTATACTGCTAATTTACGCGGTGCCACGTTGCGAAAGGCTGACCTACGCGGGGCAAACCTCACCGGGGCCGATCTAGCAAAGGTGGATCTACGTGGGGCAAACTTGAGTGAAGTGACCTTGCGAGGAGCCAATCTGAGTGGGGCAGACTTGAGTGAAGCCAACCTCAAAGGGGCTTTATTGACCGAAGCCAATCTTACTCAAACCAATCTACGGGCTGCCAATTTGCGCAATGCCAAGTTGGAACGAGCCCAACTCATTGAGGCAGATTTGGCCAGCGTGAATTTGCAAGGGGCTTTACTCGCGGATGCCAAGCTGACTAAGGCCCATCTAGCCCGGGCCAATCTGACCCAAGCTCGACTGGGACGAGCCGACCTGAGCCGCACCAATTTCTGGGAAGCCATCTTGCAAGAGGCAAACCTGACGGATGCCTATCTAGCTCGTGCCAATCTGACGCAAGCCAACCTAACCGATGCCAATTTATCGCGGGCAGAGCTAAGTAGCGCCAACCTGACGCGCGCCATCCTGCGTGGAGCAACTATGCCTGATGGTCGCATCCATAACTAGCCGCATGACTAGACTCATGGCTCAGACTCGTGACTCAGCCTCGTGACTCAGACTCGTGACTCAGACTCGTGACTCAGACTCATATGAGACCAGGACTACTGAGAACTAGCCATATTCAGGAGTAGCCCTCAAGGCTTCAGGCGGCTTCCAGTGGAGCCATGGTTAGACCAGCTCGGCTTAATTGCTGATGATAAAGTTCTGCCTGCTCTTGGGGCCCAATCCAGACGGTGGCTTGCCCTTCAAAATGCACTTGATTGGTCAGTTCCCAGGCCCGATCGCTCGTCATGGCTGGGATATATTTCATCAGGCACTCTGCTACATGCTGGAAAGTGTTGAAGTCATCGTTGAGGACAATGACTTTGTAGTTGGGGTAAGGTTGCCGAGTCACTTGGCTGGCTCGATCAGGCGCTACCGTAGGTGCAGTGGTCATTGCCAGCGGCGACACTGAAAACACGGAAGACATAGGCAATACCAGGAAATGACTTTACAAAACTACATTCTTGCTTACTTTAGCCTACCTGTTTCTGGGGTCTCTGACAAAACTGGTAAAACTCGCCCAAAATAACTACGATAGAGCTGGCAGGCCGGAGCCGCCTGTAAATTCACAAGTTTGACCAACCCCAGACTTTGCAGTCGAAATGCTTGCAGTAAATTGACATCGATCGGAGTCTCGGACTGCACAATTTGAGCATAGGTACTGAGTAACCCAGAATGCTCCTGCAGATGGGAAAGGCGACGACGCAAATGGGGACTAAAGGGACTGTCGGCAGCGATCGAGGTTTGGATCAGTTGATACAGCGTGCCATCATGACTGGTCAGATAGTGCAGAGCCATCTGGGTGAGGTAAGGAATACCGCCTAGGAGTTCAAATAGAGGTAAGGCAACTCCATCGGGCTCAAGATGATATCGCGTGGCCAAGTCTTGAACTTGCTCTAACGTAAAAGTGGGCAGCTCCAGGAGCAAGCCAACATTGAAGGGAGATTGGGTGAGGTTGAGCGGTAAATAAGCTTCAGTAGAATGGATCACCAACAGCCGAAATTGCTGCCAGATTTGGCTGTCACTACTGCCATAGCGCGATTTCTCATACCAGGCTCGCAACATGCCAAAAAAATCAGCCGCGATCGCAGGATACTGATACACCGCATCGACCTCATCCAATGCCAACACTAAAGGGCTACTCAACTGAGGCAAAAGATAGTTTTCAAAATAGTCGGTGCAGTTATAGTTGCTACCAAACACCTCATCCCAATGTTCCTCAATCCGGTTTGGCAAGCGGAGATCTCGCGTAATGACAGCACAAAACCAGCGCAGAAACCGATCCAGATTTTGAAAGACCAATGCATCGGCTAACTGAAAGTTTAAAACGGTCGTTCGTAACCCTCGATCCTGGGCGACCTTCAGCATCCGGCTCATCAGAGAGGTCTTGCCGAATTGCCTGGGCGCTTTGATGCGAATGAGGGCACCCGGCTGCAAAATTTCTTCGTAGGCGATCGATTCTAAGGGCGGACGTTCGACATAGAGATTGGAGTCGAGCGGTACTTGTCCCCGTAATGGCTTCTGCAAGCTCTGAATCGGCTTTTCGCTGTCAATGCTAATGTAATCGTCTGGGTTAAGGGACAAACTCAGGGCATTGAAATAGAACTCCAGGGTTTGTCGATCTACGGCCAGTCGCCGCCGCCGTACCTTGGTAATTGTATTGGGGCTAAGGCCGGTTCGCTCTCCTAACTGTTCTAGGGTATAGGCTTTGCCTGCATTATAGCGATCGGCAGCTTGCTGTTCTGCCGCTTGCAGTCGTTGCCATCCCGACGGGCTGAGGATAACCCCTCGCTTTCGTCTCTGCACCTGAGGATTGTCAGCCATTGCCCGTGCTAAGTCAAACATAACTAATTGCGAAATCTTAATTGTGCTAGGGGTGAATTGCTCAATGCGGATGGCGAAGTGATTTACCTTACCCGTACCCAATTGCTAATGCTTCGATCCCAGTT
Source organism: Elainella sp. Prado103 (assembly GCA_025454395.1). Taxonomy (GTDB): domain Bacteria; phylum Cyanobacteriota; class Cyanobacteriia; order Elainellales; family Elainellaceae; genus Elainella. The sequence continues at coordinate 14,523 of JALOOM010000061.1, read as the reverse complement.
GATAGAGAAAGCATTGAAACGCCGCCCAACTCAGGTTTAATGGAAGGAAAGCTCAATGGATCCTCACGCCGAGATCCCAATTCATTTGTTTAGATTTTAGCCTTGTCAAACTTTGTCAAACTTAAATTTTTTAGATTTGGTTGTGCTTCTGCAATATGAATGCTGGTTTTTCAACCTCCCCTAACGCTCTCGCTCGATTAGAACCAGGAACCTTGTGGGCAAAAGCGATCGCTCAAACGCAGTGCGCCTTAGACTGTGGAGCCTTGCAGCCTATCCCGACCCAATCCCTGCAAATTGAGCAGTCTGGTATCCCTTTTCTAGTCAGAATTTTGGCAAATATTGCCCGTAAAGAAAAAGCAAAAAAGCAAGAAGAAAACTCATCAAATCCTGACTTTAATCCTTTCCTGCCCTACGATCGCGATTTATTTGTAGCGGATCTTTCGCCTACTCATGTCTGTTTGTTAAATAAATACAACGTTGTTGATCATCATCTCCTGATCATTACCCGTGCATTTGCGGAGCAAACTTCGTTACTCACCCATGCTGACTTCGCCGCCCTATGGCACTGTTTGGCTGAAGTTGAAGGGCTAGGGTTTTACAATTCGGGCAAAACTGCCGGAGCCAGTCAGCGGCATAAACATCTCCAGCTTGTGCCCATACCACTCGTGCCCATGGGGCAGCCCATCCCAATCGAAATTGCATTAGCTGATACGCATTGGGATGCTGAGATCGGTCATAGTCTGCTTTTACCCTTTCAACATGCTTGGATGAAGCTCAATTGGCACGAAACACTTTCCGATCACGGTGCAGCGACCCTCACCCAAACGGCCTATCATCGACTTCTGGAAAAACTGAATCTGTATGACCCGATCGATCAATCGCTCAAAGGAGCTTACAATTTGCTGATTACGCGGCAGTGGCTCCTGATTGTTCCTCGTAGGCAGGAGCAGTTTTGTTCTATTCCCGTCAACTCTCTGGGTTTTGCGGGAACCCTGTTTGTGCGCGATCAACAACAACTCGATCGACTGCAAGAGATCACGCCACTCACTCTGCTACAAAATGTGGCTCAACCGCTCTGAAACTTGATCCTGGGCGGCTTGTTCGTCCTTGCGATCCTGAATCTCATGTTTGCGACTGGTTTGAGAATTGTTTGAGACTTGTTTGAGACTTGTTTGAGACTTGTTTGAGACTTGGAGGACATTCGGTTCGTGCGTATCACCAAGCGGCGACCCCCAAAGCCAGTGACCGATCGTCCACTCATTTTGGATCTTCCTGGCTGGGCAGCTCAGTTTTTATCCGCAGATGTCATTGCACCGATCGGGGTAGGTATTTTGCTACTGCTGATTTGGGAATTGGCAGTGCGCCTCACGAATACACCACCCTATATTCTGCCCGGCCCGTTTTTAGTCTTACAGACGCTTTTTGAAGAGTGGGGCATCTTGTTTCCCTCTCTGCTGATCACCCTGAAAATTACGTTGGTGGCTTTTGGATCCGCTGTCGTATCGGGGCTGCTGGTCGCAGTGTTGTTTACTCAAAGCAAATGGATCGAGCGCAGTTTTTTTCCCTATGCCGTGATTTTGCAAACGACCCCGATTGTGGCGATCGCCCCGCTGATTATTCTCTGGGTACGGCAAATTGTGCCCGGCGAGAGTTCAACTTTTGTATCCCTGGTGATCTGTGCCTGGATCGTGGCTTTTTTTCCAATTTTGTCGAATACAACTTTGGGACTGAATAGCGCCGATCACAATCTAGTCAACCTGTTTCAGCTTTATAAGGCTTCCCGCTGGCAATCTCTGCTGTACCTGCGCTTGCCCAGTGCGCTGCCGTACTTTTTGGGTGGGTTGCGGATCAGTGGTGGATTAGCGTTGATCGGGGCGGTAGTGGCAGAATTTGTGGCCGGGACAGGTGGTAATCAATCTGGGATCGCCTATCAAATTTTGATGTCGAGTTTTAATCTGCAAATTCCCCGCATGTTTGCAGCCCTGTTGATGACCACAATTTTAGGTGTGCTCATTTTTGTCTTGCTCACGGTTTTATCTGACTTTTTACTGCGAAATTGGCATGAAAGCGCGGTGAAGCGGGAGAATTAACACCTGATGAGCTTCAAAAGCCTGGAAAACTGCTGAACTAGAATTAGGATGCGTGATTGGATGAACGGTGGGGTTGATGCTTTCAGATGATTTCAAGTGTGATCGCTATTGGTTGTTGAATGCCCGCATTCCAGTTTCGCTATTATTGCCAGGTACTCTTCCAGATGGGTGGAGCCCGGATATTCCAAAGTCCGATCGACCAGAGGAGCCCTTAGCCGTCTTCGATTTGGAGATTCACCATGGCAAGATTACTCAGATGCATCTCTCCAGATCAAGCCAGCTTGCGGGAGGACAGCCTGTGGGAGGGCAGTTTGCAGGAGGGCAGTTTGCAGGAGGGCAGTTTGCAGGAGATTGGCAGCCCGACTCCGTGCCAGCGATCGATCTACGCCAAGGGTTAGTCTGGAGCTGTTTTGCCGATCTGCATACCCATTTAGATAAGGGTCAGATCTGGCAACGCACCGCCAATCTCGATGGCACGTTTGATTGCGCCCTTGGCCAATGCCAGACGGATCGGGAGCAGTATTGGCAAGCCGCAGAACTCTATCGCCGGATGGAGTTTGGGCTGAAGTGCAGCTATGTCCACGGCACTCAGGCATTGCGGACTCATTTAGATGCCTATGGCGAGAAAATCGAAATCAGTTTGGCCGTGTTCCAAGCGTTGCAGCAGGAGTGGCGCGATCGACTGACGTTACAAGCCGTCTCCCTGGTATCGATTGATTACTTTTTGACCCCCGCAGGAGAAGCGCTGGCCGATCAATTTGCGGCAGTGGATGGAGTGTTGGGAGGGTTTGTGCAAATGCATCCCGATCTCGATCGGCAGTTGGATCGGGTTTTTACCTTGGCTCAAGAACGTGGTCTTGCCTTAGATTTTCATACCGATGAGAGTGGTAACCCAGCCGATATCACCCTACGACAGGTAGCCGCTGCCGCCCTCCGAAACCATTTCACAGGGCAAATTGTTTGTGGTCATTGCTGTAGTTTGGCCGTGCAACCTCTTGCGGAGGTGGTGCAGACGATCGATCTGGTCAAGCAAGCTCAGATTGGCATTGTCAGTTTGCCCATGTGCAACCTCTATTTGCAGGATCGCAACCAGCGTGCTTCCCAACATTTTGTGCAGGCGACTTTGGGCGATCGATTGGCCCACCTGCAACAATTTGCGACCCAAACGCCCCGTTGGCGTGGCATTACCCTGGTGCATGAATTACGTCACTCTGGCATTCCCGTTGCCTTTGCCAGCGATAATTGTCGCGATCCCTTTCATGCCTATGGTGATCACGATGGGTGGGAAGTTTTTACCCAAGCGGTGCGAATTGCCCAACTGGATGCCCCCATCAACTGGTGTGACAGCGTGACCACCGTGCCGCTCAAGCTGATGGGACAGCCGACCAACCAGATTGGAGTCGGACAACCTGCTGACTTCATCCTGTTTCAGGCTCGCAATCTGAATGAACTACTAGCGCGGTCTCAGCAGGATCGGATCGTGATTCGCCAAGGTAAACCGATCGAGATGAAACTCCCACATTACTCAGAATTAGATGATCTATTGCCGCCCTAGTGCCCCTCAAAACCTCATCTACTCAAAACCTAATCTACTAGAAGACGAGGCGGTGAGAGCCAAAACATCTGACTCCGCCCGATCGGTGACTCTGCATCTGGCAGTAGCAAACCCATAACGCCTGCTTTTTTGAAAATTAAATTTTGATGGCTCGCCCCCCATACTAAGGTTTCAGCCCATTCTCCCAAATCGGGTTCATGTCCAACGATCGCCAAGCAAGTTTTGCCACTTTGCCGCCACTGTTGTAGCCAGCTTAGCCAAATATTGATTTCTCCACCCGGTGCGAGGGCTTTTGATTCCTCTAATTGGCTAGAGAGCTTATAGCTTTGAAGAATCTCGGCTGTTTGGCGAGCCCGTGCTAAGGGACTGGTCAAAATTAACTCAAATCGGATATTCAGGTCATATAGCCGTTTAGCGACTTTGCGCGTGCGGTGGATGCCCTCTCCCGTTAAGGGGCGCTCATCATCGTTGGCATAGTCTCCCCGCTGCCCTGCCAATCCATGTCGGATCATGTAAAGTTCGATCGTTGCCATTGTTCCGTTTCCTATGATTGGGTTCCTGCGATTGATTTCCTGCGATCGGTTTCCTGAATGATTAATTAAATTCGTGATTGTGCCGCAGGGAACCTAGAACTGCCAACCTCTTACAATTTTCTGTCAAATTTGTTCCAGTGGGTTAGATCTCTCAGTCACAACTCTTAACTCACCATTGAACTCACCATTGAACTCACCATTGAACTCACATATTGTCATCCCGCCATTGTCAGTCATCCCAGCCCAATTTTTTACTGCTTTGGCTGCCTCTGGACTTGTTTTATGACCTATTTCATTGCACCTGTTCCCTGAATCATTACCTTGTAAAAACTAGAATCAGACTGAGCAACAGTGAAAATGTCTAACTGCCAAAATCTTGAGCCATCTGGATCGCGGATCCAAAGTCCTCGATCGCTGCTGAATCGATCGATCGATCTGGTGCGGGTCGCCTGGATCACCTGGATGACCTGGATCGCCCGACTGCATCGATCTATCCGCTGGCATGTCCTTGCCCTCAGTATGATAGCTGTGGGGCTCAGTAGCTGTATGAGTGGCTGTATGAGTGGCTGTATGAGTAGCGGCAATAGTCTATCGGTTCTTTTGCCTGCTCCAACGGGTTCTGCTCCAATCGGTCTTGCCAACGGGCAGTCAGTGTATGAGTATCGCTCCATCCATAACCCAGACGGGATCGGAAAATTCTATCTGGGGCGAGAAATTGCTCAGGTGATGGGGCATCAAGGGGCAGCCTGGTTAGAACGTCCCAGTCGGGTCAGAGAAGAACAGCCTGATCGCCTGATTGCTGGTTTAAAGCTGCGATCGACTGATGTCATTGCTGATATTGGGGCGGGTACCGGCTACTTTAGTTTTCGGATCGCTGCTCAAGTGCCAGCCGGTCAAGTTTTTGCGGTTGATGTGCAGCCAGAAATGGTGGATATTCTCAATTTTCTGCGGCAGGAGTATCAGATTAATAATGTCGAGCCGATTCTGGGGAGCGAGACAAACCCTCAGTTGCCTCCTGCCAGCGTCGATTTAGCTCTGATGGTGGATGCCTACCATGAATTTGCATACCCTCAGGAAATGATGCAAAACCTCTGGTTCGCATTAAAGCCTGGTGGTCGAGTTGCCTTGGTGGAATATCGGGGTGAAAATCCCTTGATTCCAATTAAAGGGCTCCATAAAATGACCCAGCGTCAAGTTCGCAAAGAAATGCAAGCGATCGGGTTAACCTGGCAAGAAACCCAGGAATTTTTACCCCAACAACATCTGATGATTTTTCAAAGACCGCAAGATTAACGCAGGGGGGCATGAAGATCGGCGGTACAACCTGATCTTCCCAACCCGATCTTCCCAACCTGATCTTCCCAACCCGCCCTGATCTACAACGGGGTTACTCTACTGGCATAGATCGCCTGTCCAGTCTTGAGAGCCCCGATTTGGCTGACATTTGTTTTGTTCGGTAACTTGCGTTAACTGCCACTGCCTGGTTCCGTCTGCCGTATCGACGGGGGCAAATTCGTAGCGGGTGCGGATCGATGCCACTGAATCATCGCCCAATTCACTTTTGGTGACCAAGACTACTGCCTTTTCTGGGGAGGGGTAGGTCAGCTTCATCTGCTCTACACCGGTGGGTTCGGCGTTGGGTTGGCGGGTTGCCACCACCATTGCTAGCGGATCGGCTCCTGGTGCCAGGGTGACGTTCTCCACGACCCGGGAAGAAATTTTTCCAGCAGCATCGGGTTTGGCTGCATCGTCTACTGCGGGCTGTTGAGCGGTTTCAGTGGTTTCAGTTTCAGTAGTTGCAGTTTCTGCGGTTTCAGCAGATGGCTCCGTAGCCGTTTCGGCAGTATTGGATGCAGTATTGGGGCTACTACAGCCTGTGATTACCATCAGGGATGCTGCAAAGCCGATCGCCAGCCAGCGAGTTGCCCGGATCAAAACAGGTTGGGTCAGAACAGGTTGGGTCATGAGAGCTATAAACCTCCTCACTAGATGAGTTACTGCGTGTCACTGCGTTGAATACGATACAGGCGTGAACTGCTGCCAGACAATCGCTAGACGATCGCAGCACTCCAATGGTTCCGCCGATCATCTGAAGTTGAATCAGACTGCAAGCTAGAGCCTGCACTGGCGCTCGTCTAGCAGAGCTAATCATCTTAACAAGAAAGCCCGCCAAACTGACGGGCTACCGCTTAGAGATCGCCAAAATTTAGGTAAAAATGCTTATGATGCAGTTTCAGCTTCGATTACCCACCCGAGGTTGCAGAATCTTCGATCAGCTTGACCTTCCAGGCTAACCCGACGCTTTTCAGCAACCAAACCATCATCCAGGTCATATCAATTTCCCACCATTTCAAGCCATGGCGAGCTGAATACTGGAAGGCATGATGGTTGTTGTGCCAACCTTCACCATAGGCGAGTAGGGCTACCCACCAGCAGTTGGTGGAGCGATCGTTAGAATCGTAGGTGCGATAGCCAAATTTGTGGGTTGCACTATTGACCAGCCAGGTAGTGTGATAAACCAAAACCAGCCGCACAAAAACACCCCAAAACAAAAATGGTAATCCACCGATCAAGTACAGTAGTACGGCAAAACCAATTTGAATCGGGAAGAAGTACTGATCTAAAAACTGGTAGAACCGATCGTTAGCAATATCTTTGGTAAAGCGAGGAATTTCTTGTTCAGCAGGTACTTCACGGAGCATCCAGCCCATATGGCTCCACCAGAACCCTTTGCAAGAATCGTGATGATCGACATCTTGGTCGGAATAAAGATGATGATGACGGTGCAGCCCAACCCACCAAATTGGGCCCCCTTGCATCGCTAGTGTTCCAAAGAAAACCAGCAAATACTCCAGCCATTTTGAGGTTTGAAAACTGCGGTGGCTGACCAGCCGATGCCAGCCTAAAGTAATGCCTAATCCCCCCGTTAGCCAATGGAGGAAGATCGCCAGTCCAACGGCTTTCCAGCTAAAGATGCCAGGCAGGAAGGCAAAAAGTGCCGCGATATGAATGGTGATCATGAAAACGATCACCGCCCAGTCACGCGGAAGTTTAGTCGAGGTTGCGATAGTCATGCAAGATTCTCAATGTGAACAGGTCAGCCCGATCTGCGCGACAATAGATTCCGCAAATCAGACAAGTTGAAAATTAAACGTTGAGTGGTTGGCGGCTCGATCCTAACGAATATTCGGCAGTCGGTTACTGCTGATTTCGGCCGATTTATTGATGGCTCCATTAGATCCCATCCATCGTACCGAGTCTAATTCGTTGGCATTTTACCTTCCTGCCACCCCCAAACCTAGCGACTCAAACGACTTCCTGACTTGCGCTTCCCCTCACACAACTAGGAGATTCGGTGAAAATCAGCAGCATTGAGCAGCTTCAGCAGGCAGAACAGGCACTATCTCAGATTTTTTCTGGAATTGACACTCAGGTCAAGAAGAATATCCGACGAGTTTTAACGGCTTTCCGCGATCAGCAAGTGGGGGTGCACCATTTTGCCGGTGTCAGCGGCTACGGACATGATGATCTGGGGCGGGCAGTGCTTGATCAAGTCTTTGCAGCGGTAATGGAGGCTGAAGCTGCCGCTGTTCGGATCCAGTTTGTCTCAGGCACCCATGCGATTGCCAGTGCCCTCTACGGGGTGCTACGACCGGGTGATGAGATGCTGGCAGTGGCCGGGGCTCCTTACGATACGTTGGAAGAAGTGATCGGCATTCGGGGTACCGGGCAGGGATCGTTACGGGAGTTTGGGATTGCCTATCGCCAGTTGGCATTAACTGAAGCGGGTACCATAGACTGGCAAGGGTTAGCGACCGCGATCCGTCCAGAAACCAAGCTCGTCTCCATTCAACGATCCTGCGGCTATGCCTGGCGACCCAGTTTGTCGATCGCCGACATTGAAAAAATTGTGCAGTTGGTGAAGCAGCAAAACCCAGACACGATTTGCTTTGTAGACAACTGCTATGGCGAATTTGTGGAAGATCGAGAACCGACGGCGGTTGGGGCAGACTTAATGGCTGGATCGTTGATCAAAAATCCCGGTGGCACGATCGTTCCAGCCGGGGGCTATGTGGCGGGTCGGGCTGATTTAGTGGAAGCAGCCGCATGTCGGCTGACGGCTCCTGGGATCGGCAGTGCAGGAGGAGCAACTTTTGATCAAAACCGGCTATTGTTTCAAGGGCTGTTTTTGGCTCCCCAGATGGTTGGAGAAGCGATGAAGGGCAATCATCTGACGGCCTATGTTTTTGATCAACTCGGCTATCCGGTTAAGCCCCTCCCCTTCGAGCCGCGGCGGGATGTGATTCAAGCCATCAAGCTCGGGACTCCAGACAAGGTGATCGCTTTCTGTCATGCCATTCAACAACATTCACCGATCGGCTCTTATCTCAGCCCTGTCCCAGCGGCAATGCCGGGGTATGAAAGTGAGTTAGTGATGGCTGGTGGCACCTTTATTGATGGCAGTACCTCTGAATTCTCAGCAGATGGCCCCCTGCGTGAACCCTATATCGTGTTCTGTCAAGGCGGCACCCACTGGACTCATGTAGCTCTGGCTGTGGAAGCAGCGATCGAGGCAGTTGGATCGGCAACCTAGCAGATTCTTGAACTTGTAATTCCTCCGTATTTTCCGGTTAAGCAGAGACAAAATTAGCACCAGGAATATGGGAATATCTAAATTTGAGCACATGTGCTCCTCCCCAATCACCTCAACCGCTGGTGCGCCTACTGATCCCTGGCATTTGCAAAGGCTCGATTTTGATACATCTGAGTATTTAAAGATACTCTGAAGTTCTAGTTCTCCCATCACCTAATTGCATATCTTTCTGAAAATTCTCGATAGTATTTGATCAGATTGATCAGAAGGGTTACTTGGGAATACTGAAGCAAGGGGACGCAACCTACCCAAGCCGTACTTGTTGTGTCATTGATGTGGTAGATTCTCGTTTTCGTCGCTTATCCCTCAGCCATCTGGCTCCCAGATTCCACTCATTTGTTCAACAGGTCATCAGCCGAGATTCGGCATCATGCCTAGGGATTCGCCCAGGTCTCAGCGCATCTATGAGTCAAACTCCAGAGTTACAAACTTGGTATGACCAAGGCAGTGCCCTTTTTAAGGTAGGGCGGTTTGAAGGAGCGGTTGCCCGCTTTGACAAAATTCTCGATCGGCTTCCAGAACATTATGAAGCTTGGGGACAGCGAGGCTGTGCACTCTATGAACTGGGATCCTATGAAGAGGCGATCACCAGCTTTGATAAGGCGCTGAAGCTAAAACCTCGCTATGCGTTAGCCTGGCATGGGCGAGGGATCGCATTAGCCAAATTGGGACGCTATGAGGAGGCAATTACCAGCTTTCACAAAGCACTCAAAACGACTCCAGAGGATGCCAAGGTTTGGTATAACCAGGGTCATACCTATGCCTGCCTCTATCGTTACAAAGAAGCAATTAATAGCTTTGAACGGGCGATCGAGTTCAAACCCGATAATTACCGGGCTTGGTACAGTCGTGCGGTTTCTCTGGCTTCGCTGCGACGCTATGAAGATGCCTTAGCAAGTTTAGATACCGCCCTGGCGATCAAGCGCAGTTGCTATTATGCCTGGAATTATCGTGGGCTGGTGCTGACTAAGTTGGAACGGCATGAAGAAGCGATCAGCAGTTTCGAGCGATCGTTGCAATATAAGTCAGATAACCCCAATGCCTGGTACGGCAAAGCTTGCTCCTATGCAATTCGGCAAGATGTGGATCTGGCCGTCAAGAACTTGCATCGAGCCATTATCCTCAGTCCTAATCTCTACCGGGTGATGGCGCAGACCGACATCAATTTTGATGCGATCCGCACCACTGAAGCCTTCCGGGATTTAATGCAGCGTCGCTAGCTCAGCCTGCAATCATGCCGGTCTGTCTAGAGAACCGCACTGTCTAAAGGGCCGCACTGTCTAGAGAACCGCACTGTCTAAAGGGCCGCATTGACGATCTGGCTAGCCTCATCCACAATTTGCTGCAAGTGTGCTTCACTCTTAAAGCTTTCAGCATAGATTTTATAGACATTTTCCGTGCCCGATGGACGAGCAGCAAACCAGCCATTGTCAGTCACTACTTTTAAGCCACCGATCGAGGCCTGGTTGCTGGGCGCTTTCGTTAGCTTGGCAGTGATTGGCTCGCCTGCCAGAGATTCAGCCTGGACATCTTCAGGAGACAACTTACCCAGTCGAGCTTTTTGATCCGGAGAGGCAGGTGCATCGATCCGAGTGTAGTATGCAGTGCCTAGCTGGGCGGTCAGATCCTGGTAGTGTTGCCCTGGATCTTTATCGGTGCGAGCGGTGATCTCGGCGGCCAGCAAATCCATAATGATCCCATCTTTATCGGTTGTCCACACCGTGCCATCTTTTCGTAAGAAGGAGGCTCCAGCACTTTCTTCCCCACCAAACCCCATCGATCCATCCAAAAGCCCGGCCACAAACCACTTAAAGCCCACTGGCACTTCACAAACTGTGCGCCCAATTTGTTTGCCCACTCGATCGATCATGCTGCTGCTCACCAACGTTTTACCGATCGCACTATGGGCTGGCCAGCCGGTACGGTTGGTAAACAAGTAGGAAATTGCCACGGATAGGAAGTGATTCGGGTTCATTAAACCAACGCTGGGCGTGACAATACCATGGCGATCGGAGTCGGTATCGTTACCAAAGGCAATATCGTAGTTGTCTTTGAGCTTGACCAGGTTGGCCATGGCATAGGGTGAAGAGCAATCCATCCGGATTTTGCCGTCCCAATCCAGGGTCATAAATTTGAATGTAGGATCTACAGTCCGATTCACCAGGGTAATGTTCAAGTTGTAGCGATCCCGGATCGGCTCCCAATAGGCAATGTTAGAGCCACCTAATGGATCGGCACCAATGCGCAGTCCAGCCGCTCGGATTGCCTCCATATCAATGATGTTCTCCAGATCATTGACGTAGGGGGTAATGAAATCAAAAATATGAGTCGTTGCAGCCCGCAAGGCCGACTCATAGGAAATGCGTTGCACCTCCCGATTACCACTGGTGATTAAAGCATTGGCACGCTCTTGAATCCATTTGGTTGTTTCAGGTTCTGCGGGGCCACCGGAAGGCGGGTTATATTTAAAACCACCATCTGCTGGGGGGTTGTGGGAAGGGGTAATGATGATGCCATCTGCAAGCCCAGTAGTTCGCCCCTGGTTGTAGCGCAGGATAGCGTGGGAAACCGCTGGAGTGGGTGTGTATTGGGCAAAACCTTCGGTTGGGGCGATCATTACTTCTACCCCATTTGCAGCGAGTACTTCCAGCGCAGTTTTTTGAGCTGGAGCCGATAGGGCATGGGAATCCATCCCCATGTAAAGTGGCCCATCAATTGCCTCGCTTTTACGATACTCTGCGACCGCTTGGGTCACTGCCAGAATATGGGTTTCGTTGAATGTGCCGATCGCAGAAGAACCACGATGTCCAGAAGTGCCGAAGCTAACCCGTTGCAAGGGATTCGCTGGATCGGGCTGTACGGTATAGTACTGATCCAACAATTGAGCCACATTGATCAAACGATCGGCAGGCGCAAGTTGTCCTGCCAGAGGATTGATCTTTTCTTCTGCTGTTTGCATCTCTGCTCTCCGTCTGTTTCGGGTGTGGGGCATTTCCTCCCTTAGGATAACCCGAAGCGTTGCCCCAACAATGAGGCTGAGCCGAACTCTCTTCGACCTTGCCTCAGACGATTAAGAGGCAGAAATGCACCAGCTAAGAGACCAGGGTTGGCAGTTGTTTCAGGGCAAAGATCTTTTCGATCACGCTCTCTACTACCCGATCGGGGGTTGAAGCCCCAGAGGTAATTCCTACCACAATTTCGCCTTCTGGCAACCAAGGATCTTGGATCTCTAACTCCCGATGCAGCGGCTTGTGCTCAACGCGATTGCCCGATCCAATCCGCTCAGCACTATCAATGTGATAGGAAGGAATGCCCCGTTCGATGGCAATTTCTTGTAGATGCGTGGTATTCGAGGAATTGTAGCCACCGATCACCACCATCAGATCGAGCCGATCCTCGACCAATTTGAACATGGCATCTTGCCGTTCTTGGGTGGCATCGCAGATGGTATTAAAGCTGAGAAAATGCTGATTAAGCTGGTCAGGCCCGTATTTTCTCATCATTGTGCGCTCAAACAGCTTGCCGATCTGCTCAGTTTCGCCCTTGAGCATGGTGGTCTGATTGGCGATCCCAACTCGCTCCAGATCGCGATCGGGGTCAAACCCAGCGGAGCAAGATCGACTAAATTTCGCCATGAACTCGTCTCGATCGCCACCCTCCAGAATGTATTGACTGACATATTCAGCCTGCTCTAGATTCAGAACAATCAGATAAGTTCCGGCAAAGGAGCTAGTGGCGATTGTCTCCTCATGGTTGTACTTGCCATGAATGATCGAGGTATAGCTGCTCTTTTTATGCTTCTCTACCGTATTCCACACCTTAGAAACCCAGGGACAGGTGGTATCGACAATGGTGCAGCCGCGATCATTGAGCAATTGCATTTCCTGCACGCTGGCTCCGAAGGCGGGCAAAATCACCACATCGCCGGTTTGAATGCCGCTAAAATCCTTCATTCCCGATTCCACCGGGATAAACTCAACCTGCATCTCTCGCAGTCGCTGGTTGACAGAAGGGTTGTGAATAATCTCGTTGGTAATCCAGATTTGCTCGGTGGGGAAATGTTGCCGGGTTTCGTAGGCCATTGCCACCGCTCGCTCTACTCCCCAACAAAAGCCGAACGCTTCCGCGAGCCGGATCGTCACATTACCGCGCCGCAGGGTGCCCTGGTGATCTCGGATTTCCTGAATCAGATTGCTCTGATATTCCGACTGCATCATGCCCGAAACTTCAGCATCATGCCCGAACCCCTTGCGGTGGTAGTTCTCAGAGTTATTGAGCGATCGTTTAAAGGCTTTCGTATCCATGCGGTTTATGAGGGCGGTTATGAGTGCGGTTTACGAGTGCAACACTTTTATTTTCAGGGTATCAGGTCTGCGACCTTCCCAGCGATCTTTCAGTCGAGCGATCGATTCAATTCTTTGATGGCAATCCCAGAGTGGCAGGATAGGCTCAGTGGTCACTGGAAAGTCACTGGAAAGTCACTGGAAAGTCACTGGGAACCCAAAACCTCTCGACTATAGACTTGCAACGCGATCGCCCAAGTTTGATAACCGATCGGACTCAGGTGTAACCCATCGGTACTCAGTTCGGGACGTAAATCGCCATCTGGATCGGCGAACAGCGGATAAAGATCTAGAAAGTAAACCCCTGCTTGCCGGGCGATCGTTTCTACCTGTTCATTGAGGGCTTGGATCCGCTGATTGGAAATCGCCAATAATCGATCGCGTCCTTCCCAATTGGACTCAGCAGCATGGGGCAAAATGGACTGCACTACAATTTGGGATTGCGGATGAGCTTGCTGCAAAGCCTGGATGATCTGCCGGTGATTGTCCACCAGAGTCTGATCAGACTCACCCCGCAACAGATCATTAATCCCAATCATTACAAAAATTGTGGCTGGCTGGGTGTTATCAAATAAATGCAGCCGCTTCAGTAAGCCTGCCGAAGTTTCACCAGAAATTCCTTGATTGAGCCAGGTGCGATCGTCTGGCAGCAGTTTACCTGGAAACCAGAGGCTGATCGAATCGCCTGCTAGCACGGTCAAACGATCGGGCGATTGATCGGCCGCAATCTTCGCTTCTTGGGCCAATTGAGCTACCCACTGCTCATAGGACAACTGGTGGCGTTCGCCTAGATGCGACGGGTTAGGAACAGACATGGGGATGGTGGCTACTGTCGCTTGATACTCTGGAGCAGGAGGCGATGCATCCGGTGGACGATGCCGCATGGAAGCTAACAGGGTGCCTAGCAAAATCACATTGGCAGTCAGGGAAATGATCACCCAAGTCGGCAAGAGCTTGAGCCATACTCCTACTGATGAGCTGGGGAACCAGGAAGCGGTAGACCTTGAGGATCGATCGCGCATTTTGACACCTCATCCGAACTCAATCACTCATTGCACCCAAACTTGATCTGAATTGCTTGATCTGAACTGCTTGATCTGAATTACTGAATTTGAATTGATCGAAACCAGAGGCAAAAAACGGCTCTCATGAGACTTGAACCCAGTCGAATTTGACCCGAAACGAGACACTGCAACCACTGAATTTAGCACAAGATCAGCACAGTGAGATTCCCATAAAAGAAGCGGTGTAGGTTTTCTAGCATGTTGCCAAAATCCCTACACCGGTGCTCTATCAACCAAACTAACCGCTGATGATTCGATCCATCGTGTCGTGATCGATCGATACC
>JALOOM010000135.1 GCA_025454395.1 Elainella sp. Prado103 | reverse complement strand
CCCCAGTTCCCCAATGGTCAGATGCCATTTTATCTTATCAAGGAATTCCTGATTTTCCTGCCTTCGAGTCCTACCGGGATGAACTTCTTCTACCGCAAGAGATGGAGCTATTCTGATGCGATACCTTCTTGATACCTGCGTCATTAGTGATTTCATCAAAGGTGAACCTGGTACGCAAGCCCGACTCAAGCAAACACCACCTACTGATATCGCAGTTTCAGTGATTACGGTGATGGAATTGCGTTATGGCTTGCTCATCAACCCTCAACGCGCTCAGAAGGTCGAACCCTTGATCTCCAGTTTTCTTACTTCTGTCACAGTTCTTTCTTTCGGCAATGCCGAAGCCGAACAAGCGACTCAAATTCGTGCTGTTCTCAAATCCAAAGGGCAACAGATCGGCGCTTACGATGTGTTGATTGCTTCAACTGCTTTACAACATAACCTGCTCATGGTTACTGCGAATCAGCGAGAATTTGATCGAGTCCCCAGCTTACAGGCTGAGAACTGGCGACAGTCGTAGAAACCATTTACTCAATGCATTGGGGGTTCCACTGCCGCAATTGATGGGTTGGGTCGTTGGACTGATTGAATGCTTGGGAGGATTGGGGATTCTGCTGGGGATATGGATGGCGATCGCAGCGGGTTTAAATGCAGCTAGCATTCTCTCGCTCATTGTTTTGTCCTGGATACGGGGTGGTATGCCGCAACCGTTACCAGGGGGTGATCCCTTCCCTGATTTTCGACTGGCTGGGTTAATTTTAGCTGGTATGTTAACCTTAATGCTCAGCGGACTGGAGGGCTATTTGTCTAAATCGGAGGTAATCGATCGTCCTGTGATCATATCTTCAAAATAATTGTTCTCACTCTTTTTTCTGACTCATTGCCGATCATTGTATCTTGTGCATTAAGTGGGTGTGGCATTCAAAATAATCAGTGAATTAAAAGTGTAAATGGGCAAGACAATTCACTTTATTGATCTAGAGATTGGCATGTAGAAGGTATCGACGATTGAGCGGCTGAATCGGACGAGCATTGGGGGGAAAGATACGGGCAAATTGCTCGATTTGTGCCCTGGAAATTCGAATGGGCTCATCGAAAACAGTCCATCGCACCGTCTCAGAACAGGGAGGAGTGGTGAGAGAACCGAAATATCGATAATGATCGCGCTGGGTAGGTAGCAGATCGGGTAAAAATACAGTTACTCCATCCACTGGAGTTGCCGATCGAGATGGGCTGGGTATCGCTGCCCAAATGGGTTTTAACGTTTCATTTTCTGCACCCTCCTGGAGGAAAATGCCCAACACCGCCAGTTCACCTGATGCACTTTTATGAACCAGGTGGAGTTCCATGGGATAAGCCCGACTGGTTTGCTGATGTTCGCTGGGATGATGAAAATGAAACTGAATCAGTTCAAACACTATTCCGTCTAATGTAAGAGTATTGCCAGGTGCAGCATTGACCTGAACGGTATACCCATTATTCAGAATAGATAGGGGGATCTCTTGATAGTGAATGGCGATAGGGGATAACCCTGCTTCGATCGCCTCCTGCAAATTGATGGGAGATTGTTGGAGTCCCATCTTGCACACCTGATATTCATCCGCTAGCTCACCCCAATGGGTTGGAGATCCCTCTCCCACATATCCCCAGCTATGGACTTTGTTGGTGATCGCATAACTCAACGAAACATCCCCGAAACTGATACAAGTACCCATACCATTCAGGGCAACCAGTTTCAACAACTCGCGTCTATTCATCATAACGGGTTGATCCTATCCTGGAGTGAACGAAATGTCTGCCTTCTGTTTAGCCACTCATCTGATCGAACTGCTGATGAATTTAATGGATGAATGGATGTGGAAGGCGACTCACAAACCGATCGCCTCGCTGCTTCCACCATCGCTTTAAATGACTCTGATGGTTGCTCCACAGATAGGATTGTCTGCCAATAATCTGCCCACAGTGCTCGATCGGCAAAATAATCCGCCTGTTGTCGGGCGATTTCCTCCTGGGAAACCCCTTGGGCTGCCAACGCCTGCAAATCAGCAGTAATCTGATCCCGTTCTGGGGTGGAGATCACCTGAAACTCAACCGGCAAAAATTCTTGCACTCTGGGAGCCTTCAAAACGATGCGATAGGTTGCTCCAGGCTGGAGTGGTTCCTTTAACGCCACAGCAGAAATTAATGAATTGATCGATTCATTCGGCTGTACTTGCAATAAATCCAGACGCTGGATCACTTGCTGCCCGTCCGCCGATCGAATTTCTACCCATTCTAAATTGCCCTGCCAGACAAAGCTCGGCTGATCGCTCCACACTATGCCAATGCTTTGTTCAGAGGGAAATGCCGCGAACCCAGCAATGTCACAAAATCCTCCTCTGCCACCCCAAGGCCTAGAACCTCTCGGTATTTGACCGATCACTATCGGCCGCCATCCACTCATAGAGTGAACCTCAGTCGGGAACAAGAATGATAGTAGTAAAGGGAATGTAACACCGATCGTCATCAATACTTTGCTCAATCTCAGAATAAACTGCCAAGAGGAACTTATCAGATTCATGTCATTAATCTCCTGTGAATATGTTCTTAAGATTTACGTTTCAGCAAGGTTGGTAAAATAGCCAGCCAGTAGGAGGTAACTGGCAAAACGATCGGCACCAATACCGCACTGGGCAGCAAATAAAGCTGGAAGCTAATCAGACTGTAAAGTGCAGTCCCATTCCCCAATACGATCCAGGGTAACCATCTCCGGGTTGACTTTGGGATTGATTTCACCGATCGAGCTTGCCCACTTTCGTGCAGCAACATAACTGTTACTTTACCAAAGAGTACCGCCAGTAACACCATCCACAGATCGGGGAGCGGCACAACCAGATGGCGATTGAGAAGATGATGAATGACATAAGCATGGTTTTCTCCCCCTGTGATTTGTCGAGTTGCATCTTTAGGATTCCGTTTAACATACCAATATTGCATTGCCAATGGTGCTTGAAAGGTATCTTGACCCGCCTCCTGGGCACCTGCTTCACTATAACCACCGGGTGCAATCAAAACCACTTGCCGTGACACATTGGCCAACTCAGGGGCATTGGGCTGCTGCAATACCCGCCAGGCTGGCACATCGGTATAAACCTGCTGAGGTGGAATCGAGTAATCCAAAATTGGATGGAACCAGATCTGCCCAATTTGGTAGCTCAGCCGCGTTATCCAGGAGGTTTTCATTTCGGGCGTGATCAAGTTAGCATCGATCGGGTCTAACCGATTGGCTTTCATCTGCTCGACCTGTTCTAGAGAAACTGAGGAACGCTCAACGCAGCATTGATGTAGCCAGACCAACCAATAGGGAAAAGGGATGCGCCCATTCATCATTTGGTCTAGCAAAGTTGTGTAGTAATTGACTCCGGTGATATCCCCTGATACGCTCCAACCTGCAGTTAAAAACTCTGGCTTTGCTTCTAGCCAGGAATCATTCCCATAGAAGCTGCCAAAGACGAACTTACTATTTTTGGCATTTCGGATCGCATCTGCCAATACCTGCTCTCCTCCCTCCTGCGATCGATCCAAAACATAATCCAATCCGATCACTGAGGCATTAGTGGCCGATAGCCGTTTGATCAACTGTGCTAAATAAGATCGATCGATATATTGAATCTTCTCAATTTTGGCACGGTTTAACGATTCATCATCAATTCGTACCAGTAACGTTGGTGGAATTGTTATCGCATTAGCCAGGCGATCAATTCCCATTACTTGCCGATAGTGTGTCTGTACCCAGATTCGTCGATCCAACAAAAAATCCTGAACCGGCGGCAGTAAACTCAGTGCGATCAACCCGGTGGCTGCAATCACCTCATAACGCTTAGGTTTCAGACGCTGGAGCCAGGATTTCCAGCTTTTGGGCGGGATGCGAAACAGAGGTGCTGCGGGACGGCAAAATAGGGAGGGCAGCAGATAGCCTGACGGGTAGGTGAGGTTTTTTTCTGTTTTGAGAAACTGGCAGGCTGCAATCAGAGCGGTATGAATATTCTGATGTTGAGTAAGCTGCTGGCAAAAGTGCAACAGAAATTCCTGTGCCACGCGACTATGCACCTTTTCTCGCATGACAACCACCTGATCGAGCCCCAGATCGAGTAAGGAATCGGCAAAGCTCAGCCCTTCACAGGAGTTGAAAACTGCCGCTCGCAAACCATGTTGTTGTGCGACCGAAAGCCGAGCTGTAATTTCGCTAATTTGGATCGAGGCAGAGTGAGCAATTTCCAATTCTCCCCCCGTTAGAGCGGTTTCGCTGCTGTGCCCAGCAAAAAACAGCATATCCCAACCTGTAGGATCAACAATTGCCTCTATAATTCTCTGCTTTAAATGAGTAACAGATTCTTGAGGCTCGCGTCGAATAAACTGAACCGTTGCCACTGAGCTTAACGAACGAATAATTTTCTGATCAACTTCCAGATCTAGTTGTCCATCATCACTGAGAATGACCAGAATGCGAGGGCGCGATCGATTCTGCACCCCCTGACCACTAGGAGCGCGCAAACCAACTGGTACACGCAGAATCTGAATGTTGCCAGTTAAGGCGTTTTCTGCGCCAATTTCCCAGGTTTCCCAGGGTAGCCGCATTAAGCTTGGATCGCAAGTCAGCAATAATTGAACAGACTGTTGATCGGGGAGCGATCGGCTCGCTCTAGCGATTTCTGTGCAAATCCGCTGGAGTTGACGCTGTCCCAGCCAGTCATGAAATTCGAGCAGGAGTTGTTGTTCTGCCTTCACCAAATCCGCATGAGAATTGGCTGGCGGTTTCTTCACCTGCCCCTGGCTAATGAGCTGTCCCCGTAGCAGCGGGGAAGACTCTGGCCGCGGATTGACTGGTAGGGATTTATAGTGCTGTAAATAAGCGGCTTGCCACTGATGATAGGCTCTTTCCAGGGATGGAAGCCAAGGCACTTGGGCGATCGGTAAGCGTTGGTCTGCTCCCCAAGTCAGCTCGAATAGACAGCGCTGCTCAACCTGATGAATACGTAAATGAAACTTTGTCACAGTCATAGGGCTACTCGGTAAGTCGATCGGAGTCTAATTGTTTCGATCGCAAGATCATTCAACTTCCATCGCAAAAGTGATCGGTGATAAATTAACTTGCTGATCTCGATATGAGATCGTGATATAAAATGACTCATTCTGTTCACCTCTCACCTGAACATACAGATAATTATTCGGATTATCCTCTAGCGTTAAATCAGCCAAAACCTGCGTTTCATCCCGTACTTGCAATCTCACATCAGGAGGAATTCGGGCTCCTGCCGGTGTTCCCAAAATCAGTAATAACATCCAGTCAGAAGGAGCGTTCCCGTTTGGTAACTCCCAAGTCACGGCATAGAGCCGTAGCATCATTTCATGAATCTGAATATCCCGATAAACATGCCCGACCTGAGGCGGCACCGCGATCTTACCCCGATTGATCAAATCAGTCATCACTTCTCCTAACTGCGCCGAGGAAAACCGTAACGATCGCATCGCCAAACTGGTGGAAGGTGGCAGCAATACCCAAGCCCACTCCTCCGCGATCTGATCTAACTGATTGGTGAGCCAGCGGGCAGCATTGGTGGCAAGATTGGCGGCGGTTGCCATCCTCGATCGAGTGGTAGGATTGCTAACTGTCGTTGCTTCTGGTTCTAAACAGGTTAACTGAAGGAGTAATCGATCGATGTTGAGATCAAAATCAGTCACCGATAGCCAACCAGCAGGATCGTTGCTGACCTCAGCGAATGCAGCTTGACTGGGCACCGGGTTCGGGCGTTGGCTTTGCCAAAATGCTGCAATTTGAGCCTGGGGAAGATAGCCACCCACCCGCACTTGCTGGAGTTCTTCAAACACTTCCACTAAAACATAAAAATGCGGCTGGAAACTTGTACTGACTGCACCATGGGTGATCGGCACTTCCGAGTCATCTACTGTGTCAGTTGCCAAGAGATAAAGACGATAATTTCCGATCGTCATTTCACAAAGTTCATCGACTGATACTGGCAATGATAGCGCAGTCTGATCCAGTAGTTCTGGCGTGCGTTTTTCCAGCCAATGTTGTAGCCCTATCCGAGCCAACCCATTGAGATAAATTTGCCAGGGAGCTGCTGTGGGAGAAACCCTCTGGCTCTGTTGTTTGGCCCAATCCACTTCCGTATCGGTGAGGGAGATTGTATCAGAAGGCAACAGTAGCCCATATTCTGGTTCTGATGCAGAGAGAGTCATAGTAAGCTCCGAGTATGAAAGTAAGAACATTGGTCGAGATATCGACAGAGTGAGGATGAGAATAGGCTACGGGGCTTCTCCTGATCCCGTTTGCCCGTGGAAGCTTCTATCCGCGCCTCTTCCATAACCCGATCGATTTCCGCTTCTAAGGCGGCATCAATCTTCTCCATCAACTGTTCGAGCTGAGAGAGCGTTACATATTGCGCGGCTAGCTCCTGGACTTGCTTTCGCAACCGAATTAGCATTCTTCGTTTGGCATCTTCGCGTAGCTTCAGCAATTGCAAGAGGCGTGTGATTTGGTATTGTTCCTTCTGGAGATATTCTTTGAGCTTGGTCATCGCGATCGCATAACAATGGAATAAGCACAACCCTTGCAGAAACTGTTGAGCCGTTGCTTCATCTCGCTTCTGATAATAGCGAAAGCGATTATCAATCGTTTGTTCGATGGCTTCATCTAAGGCCGCTTGAAATTGCTGGCGATAGTTGGTGAGAAACTCGTTTTGTGAGTCTTCTGCTTCTGATTCCGGGGCAGGTTGCCGATCGATCAGGGCATGGTATTGCTCCGGTTCAAGGGTAACCGGCTGCGGGCGGCTAACTTCACGAATCTGATTGGCCAACTGCCCCAGCAAGTCTAAAATCTGTTCTGGCAAGAGACTCTTACCCAATTGAGCCTGGATCATTTCACCCATTTCTACCAGTTGAGCCGTTGTTGGCGGGGGGCATTTGCTACCTTTCGTGGTCTTCATGCGTAACCAATCTCGCTGATAAACTGCCAGATAGCTTTGCAGCAGAGTGGTGAACAACTGAAGCTGAGGGGGAGATAAATTCAACCGTCGTTCTAAGAACGCAGGAGATTTGCTATTGAGCAGCGACCACTTACTTTGTAAATAGATACCGCGCTCTGCCAGAAATGCAGTCACTGCCGGGCTGGAAGTCACTAAGCGTTTGACCCAGTTACTTAACTGGCTCCGTTCTGGATCAAAGGTTTGTAATGCTTTTGTGGCGATCGATTGATAGGTCGATGAATGTTTAGAAGCTTGGGCCCGACGGCTTCTAAAGTTCGTCACTTCGGTATCATCTAGAACTAACGGCAAGAGGTCAGCATAGCTAAATTGACCTTTTTCACCAAAGCTGGCGGCTAAGTCGCGGCAAACCCAATCGATTCGATCGGAAATGAAACAGCGCAGACAGCATTCAGCCATCATGGGATGTTCATCCGGGTTCTCCGATCGGATTAATTGAAGTAATTCAGATTGGATCTCTTTATCTGTTAGAGAGGTGCTATTCAGTTGGGCTGAAAATTGCTGCTGCATCCAGGTCTGTGCCTCTGGAATGGCTTCCACCAGGCGTTTGCCAGCCGCGTTGATTTTGATCCAATGCCAATAACGAGAAGCGGTGCTCATGTTGCCCTGACTCCAATTTTAGGGGGCTTGTAGTTAGAACCAAAGGTTACAGTTGGGATCATTTGCTCTGGTTGAGCTGTGATATGCAACTTGGAGAGTCGATCGCGCCAACCCAGGGCTGGCAGGATCGAGCGGTCGGGGGGCGGCAAGTTGGGAGTTACATAGAGAATGAATGGGATCAGCATTGGCTTAAGTCTATACTTTGTCCTCGCATCCACCCTCACATATACAGGTGGCGTAGAACATATGCAATTGATCTGTGATGGCTTGCCCTAAATTTTGCAATAGGGTGGGTTTCATGACCCCTAATATCCCTGACAGCTTAATCGGTATTGCTGATCTGAAATTTGAATGATCGAACGAGGAGGATGCTTTGGGAAATGATTTTGACACTGATCTTTTGCCATTGCATAAGTGTCAAGTGAACGCTGGTAGATGGAATTGTCGGCAGCAAATCTGATCCGGGCTGCTCACAAAAACCGCTGTAATATGCTGAGGTGAAATGATGTCGAATCGAAAGAAAACGAGCCTTTGGGTCTGCATTGATAGCGTGGAAACGGCAAGAGAAGCAGCAAAGCAGGGAATGTGGACTGCCATCCTGGTTGCTATTTTCACGGCTGTGGTAACGGTGATTTTCATGACTATGGGTGAAACACCAGAAGGGTTTCCTGAAATTGATGCCTGGGCGTTTTGGGATGTGGGCTTGTTTGTGGCAGTTGCCTGGGGAATCCACAAAATGTCACGGATCGCGGCGGTGGCGGGTCTGGGGCTATATGTGCTCGGTCAGGTGCTGATACGGATCAGTATGCCAAGCATTGCACCTGGCGGTTTATGGGTGGCAGGTTTGTTTATTCTAGGGTTTGTGAATGGGGTGCGCGGCACTTTTGCCTACCACAGGTTGAGGCGGGCAGCGTTAACTGAAGAGAATTAGGGCTGCTGGGGCGGGTCGGCAAGCCCTTTGCTAAACGAAGCTCCACCTAATGCCCAACGCTACCGCTTCGATTCGGTCGCCGTTAAAGAAGCCAAATTTGAAATTGACGGTGTATTTCTGCCACCCGATCCTGAACCTGGAGTCGTCTACTTCTGTGAGGTGCAGTTCCAGCGCGATGAG
>JALOOM010000134.1 GCA_025454395.1 Elainella sp. Prado103 | reverse complement strand
CCTGGTTCGAAAGCCCCTCGCCCGCTCTGGGAGAGGGGTTGGGGTGTAGCTTGCTTCTGCGTAGCAGTGGGTAGTTTGAGTTTTGTCAGTCAATCAGCCTGCTTGAGTGATTTCTCCAAGACTCCTCAGGCAGAAAATCAGCATCAGTCTGAGGTAGATGATTCGCCCAATTGGTGATTCAACATTTGCGAGAGTTGTTCTTCAGTGAGAGAACGGATCAAGCTAAACTCAAAAGGTGGATCGCCTAAGGTTTGGATATTAAATGGTGATAGATATCGTTCATATTCCGATCGATCAGCCAGATAAATTTGCATAAATGCTAGCAGTAACGCTTTAACATTGCTGCGAAACAAAGACAGATCTTCTTGTAATTGCTGAGGATCGAGTGATGGGGAAAGCAGTCGATTCACGATAGCAGTCAGTTGCGGAATATGGGCTCCGCCACGAGCTAACAGCAAATACTTTTCAGGAGAGGTGAGCCAGGTAAAAGAATAGGCTTGTTCAGGCACCAGTGGGGCAGCCGGATCATAGCCACTTGCTCCCATGATCACCGGAATCTGAATTTGTCCCAATCCTTGCGGCCCAAAAATAGCCGCATTGACCGGATTAAAAGCCACTACGATACTCACGCGATCGTCACGAAAGCTTTGCGTTAATTGCGCCTCTTCCGGAGAACCTACTAGCTCTAAAGCTCGGCATTGCAGCAGTAAGGCTGGGTTAGGATATTCGGGTAGAGTGTCTCGGCGACAGGACTGGCGCAAATGCGCTAAATCAACTTTCGCACCGCCCACCGACAGCGCTGTATAGCCTCCAAACGAATGCCCACCGACAGCGACCCGCTGTAGATTTAACCCTCCCTGCCACTCTAACGGGTTGCGTCGCTCCAGCTCATCTAAGAGAAAGCTGATGTCTAAGGGACGATCGATAAACTCCCGGACTCGAAAGACTTCCGATGCCGCTCCCATTAAAACAGCTTGCTGCAAGGCAAAATTACTACCAATATGTTCCGGCAGCACCACCGCAAACCCATAGGAGGCAAAATGCTCAGCCATATCCGCAAAATCAGCCGGTCGAGAGCCTAAGCCATGGGAAAGCACTATCACTGGAATCGAGGCAGGCGCGGGGGAGTCGATCTGCGGCAAGTAAAGATCGGCCTTATAGGTACGGTTGCGGTTCGAATCCTGCAGCACTAATTCCTGCTGGATAAATTGGAAGGAGCCGGGTTCGCGCAGATCGGGGATATCCTCCGGTTGAATGGCTCCGGGGCGTTCTGTTTGGCGGGCTAACTCTTCAATTCCAGCAATCACTGCGTTGGTCTGCTCAAAAAATTGCTCTGCCCGCCGCGCCATCGCCAATGCCACTCGCAAGTCTATCCGCATTCCTTGCGTGGGAAATTGTCGCAACACATCGATCGGCGTAAAACCATTGGGTTGGAGCGCAGCCAGCACAATCGCCGATCGCAGGGCATAAAAACCATTTTGGCGTTGTCCCGTTTGAATCAAATCCCCGACTCGTTGCAATACCTGTTCTCCCATCGGTTCATAAAAACTTTGGGACAGCGCCACCGGACTGACCTGATGGGAGGTATTCAGCACTGTACGAAACTCGGTTCGCACCTCAGGCGGCATAAAGTGTAAGAAAAAGGCCAGATCTGGATTCACCGTGCCATCGGCAGCATAAGCCTCCAGGGAAGCGATCGAAAGCGATCGTTCGAGCAGTCCAAAGCTAAAAAAAACCCGCTCCGCAGCCCTGATCGGGAGCGCCATACTCATCACCAAGACAACCCCCAGCAGCAGTTGGACACCAAACTGATAGAGGCGGTTACGGCGCTTGGATCGCCCCCACCCGCGCTTGAGAACCAATAAATTCATAGAAACCAGTGCTGCACAACATCCAATGATGCACATCCTACCGTGATCACGCTGATCAACGCCAGAACCAACCAGAACCAACCAGAACCAACCAGAACCAACTAGCAGCAACCAGTACCAACCAGCACCAACCAGAGCTGACGGATAGCTAGCACGAGAAATTCAGGGCATTGGAACACAACAAGCCTGAATCGGTTCAGTGCTGAGATGATCCAGTTCCACCGCCGCCAGCAGTTCTATCCAACTGCGACGAATCTCACTATCTTGAGGGTTGGCCTGCATCTGGCTGGCCGCTACATCCAGAGCATCATACCAAAAGCCAGATAGGTGGTATAAGCTCGATCGCTCACTGGCGGCAGTTCTAGCCACCTGTTGCTGTAAGTCTGGTTGGTCTAGTCGCGCAATGGCTCCATTGACAAAGACAAACCGTTCCTGATTTTGAACATCGCAGTGAACCAGAAAATACCATTCATAGCGCTGATTGGGATCGAGGTTTACCGTCGCAGGAAGTCGCAAATTAACAATACCGGGAGTAATTTCCTTACCCGTGCCTTGATGACGATAGACCGTATTCTCTTGGCTATCTTTTAGGACAAATTCTAAAGCATGATCTTCGGTCAGAGTATAGGGTACATAAAACCAGAAGCTGGGCGATTGGGCGATCGTATATCCCGTACTGGTTGGCGGTACCAGTGCCGTCAGAGGCGGCTTATCAGCAATCAAACAAGCCCCTCGACTGCCCCCACCCTGTCGTCGCCGCGGCCGTCCTACGTCGGAAAAATCGAGGGAGGATGGGGGGGACGATCGCTGGCCGATCCACAGGGCTGGCCGACTGGATGCAGGTTGGGGAGAATCTCGTAGAGAACGCTGCATTGGATTGACCACAGCCGCTACCGGGCTTCCCCATAATAGACAAGCACCCATTCCCAAACCCAAAATCTGGCGGTTGAGCAAATTCAAATTGAGCATAATCGCTACCGATAATATAGATTTAAACGAGTTGATTTACATTGATAATTCACATTGATGATTCACATTGATAATTTACGTTGATAATTCACATTGATAATTTACGTTGATGCAGCCCAGCACGATAAATTACAGCCGATCCTACCGTGGTGACTAGCGCCAATCCTGAGGGTACCAGAGGTAGCCAAACCCCTTGGATTAAACCCACCCAGCTCACCCCAGTCAAACCCACCAGAGATAGCCCGATCGCACCAATCAGGAGGAGAGGAGAGCGGCATACCAATATCCACATTCCTCCTAAAACCGCACCCCCCCCAATCCAAAGCACCGTTCCCCATAGGGGTAATCCTTGCAGCAGGATCCGACCATCTAATACAGCACTGAGAATTTGACTGGTCATATGGGCGTGAATCATCACTCCTGGCATGGTCTGCATTGCTCCTTGACTGTAGGGCGTGGCGAAGTAATCTTTAAAGCTAGGAGCTACCGTTCCAATCAGCACAATTCGATCGCGCACTAGATCGCCAAGTTGATCACCTAGAGAACCATCCAGAATTTCAGTCAAGGTGACTTGATCGGCGATCGGCTCAACGGCACGGTAATTCAGCAAGGTTTGATATCCCAGCGCATCCAATTGATGATATCCACCCGTTTCCGGTTGCAATTTCGGAAATTTTGTTTCACCAATTTGCAAGGTACCATTCGCCGTTCGTTGGACTGGGATATCTTGCTGCGCCAAATACAGCAATGCCAGACGCAAGCTGAAAGACAGATCGGTCACGCAGAACGAGTTTGGAGCCGGAGCCATCGCCAAAATCTGCCGCCGAATCACCCCATCCGGATCGATCGGCAAATCACTAAAGCTGATCCGCTCGGCCGGTACTCCTGCGAGCGGGCGAGTGCCAGGATTCTCACTACTTTCTCCCACCTCACACACTGCCACAAATTGGGGCGTTTGCTGGAGCTGCTGATCTAAATCAGAAGCAGCAGTATCAATGTCAAAATCTCGATAGAGATCCAAGCCAATCACCCGCGGCTGATGGACTCGCAGTTTAGCCAGCAATTTGGACAAGGCTTGATCAGACAAAGAAGAACCCCGTCGTTCTTGCGGGTTTTGCATCTGCACATCCTTTTCCGTAATCGTTACTAATAAAAGTCGGGGATCAGCAGTTTCAGCCGGACGGAGACGCATTAATTGGTCAAACATTCGCAGTTCCCAGGCTTGCATCCAGCCCACCTGCCGCCCTGCCAGAATTGCGACCGTTGCCAACAGACCGATCGCCACAACCCGTCGGATCGAAAGAGGATTGCCGCCCGATCGGGGCGAAACCCCTTGTAAGCGGCTCCAAGTCATCGGTTCTTCGGCTGGATTTTGACAGATCACCGGCAGCCAAGTCGCACAGGGATAGTCTCCCTCTAGTTTCTCTAACTTTTCGCGGGCTTCCCGCACCGCTGCATACAACGAATGACCGCGAGCAAACAGGGTTAAAAAATCTCGAAAGAACGCTTGAGCCGCGCCATCCGGGATCAGTTCTCGCATCACGATCACCTGCGGAATCTGCAAATCGGCGAGCGCCTGGGCCAACCCTAAACCATCACAGGAATTAAAGATTGCCAGTTTAAGCCCTTGTCGGATCGCTCGTTTCAGGGCATGGCGCAACTGATCCAGCGTGAGGCTTTCCGTTGAATTAATATCGATGCGCCCAGTATTTTCTTCCGTTTGGCTATGGCCAGCAAAAAACAAAATGTCCCAGCCGTGAGAATCCCACAAGCGCTCGTGCAGCACTGCATAACTGGGCTGTGTCAAAAACACTGGAGCTGCATGAGGCAAACTTTCCAACACTTGGCGATCGAACTGGAGATCAATCTGATCGCTATTCCCTAAAATCGCTAAAATTCTGACCTGCCCAGTTGCTGTTTTGGTTGGCCGGGTAATCCGCTCATACTCCGCCACACTCAATGCCACTTCTGCCTGCGGAAAGTCCTCAAAAAAGTTCCACAGATGCCAAGGCAACCGGCGTAATAGAGGATCATTGGTTTCCACAATGACGCGAATTTCGTCATCTGGATCAAAGGCACGACTCAACTTTCGATCGATTGCATGAAACGATTCACTATTTAACCAGCGATTGAGCCCTTCTTTAACTTGCTGAGCCAAATCACTGAACTCCACCTCCGAAAAGTTAGTAATTCCGCTAGTGGCGATCGTAATCGCTCGAGTTGCCGATCCGCGTTCTCGATAATACTCACGGTAGAGTAACTGCCAACGATGATAGAGATATTCCAACTCTGGAGCAGGCGGTAAACTGCCAACATATTGGATCGGATACCGTTCGCCCATTAGGGAAATTTGTGCTGTCACATGGGCACAGCCGTTTTGTAAATCACCGACTCCTAAATTGATCACGACCAGATGGCTCATGATTCACCCTTAGAGAACGAAACTCTCGGCAATGCAAAGATCATCTAAACACACCTGGATCTCAAAAATGTCGCCGGCCTCACCTCGAAAATGCTTCAGTTGAATATAATTATCTTGCTCGCGGGCACAAACTTGCTGAATGACTTCGCCCGCCTCCGTTAACATGACGAGCCTTACATTAGCCGGTAACCGCGATGTTCCTGGTTTCGGGTAAAGTTGCACCAACACATTCATACTGGTATCTGGATTGACTGTGATTGCTAACGACAGCACAACCGCATGATCGCCCAACTCCATCCCCGTATCCAGCAGTTTGGCATGTCGTACCGTAATTTCAAATGGTTGTGTACCCCGGACTGGAACCAAATTGAGCCGATCGCCACCAACAATTTCTTCTAACGATTGCCAACCGGCATCAACTATTCCTTCAACCCAATTTCTCAAATGAATAACTTGCTTCGGTGTGCTCATAATGCGAAGGGAGGGAGAGGAATGAAGGGCAACGGGGGGAGTAGCAGCGATCGGAGCAGGAAGATCGACCCCCTGAATCTGACTGAGGTAATCAGGCAACTCGGACAGGGAGCGCAGTTGGGTCAGCGGCAGATGATCGACTGGGGTCGGTGTGAACCCTAACAATGTCGCCATCTTGAGGGATGAATCTAACTGCACTGCCACATAGCCGATTCGATCTTCCCAAGCATCTGGAGCCACCTGCAACAGGGCTGCTTCGGGTAAAACCACACAGCATTCCAATTTGCCATGGGCAGGCAACGAAATATCTGCTATGTTCATGAATTTTGAGATCACTGGATCGCGCCAGTCTGCTTGGTTGGGATCGGTTTCGACTTCTAAGCAATGGAGATAATGTTCCACCGCATAAACCGCCAGGGCATTTAAATAGGCTTGCTGAGCATTGGCGATCGGTTGATGTTGCCGATGGGATTGGGCCAATGCATGAGCTTCAAAGGAAAGGGGCACCGTAAACAGGAGTGACTGATTCATCGTTTGATTCATCGTTTGATTCATAGCGGTTCTTGCAAGCAGGATTGTAGTGGTTCAATACTTGAGATATTTGCGGAAATAGGGCAACAATTCTTTCAACTGGCGATTGAAAAAACTACAGAGAGTTTGGGGTGAAACCTCTAATGTGATCGCGATTTCTGCCCAGGATCGACCTTCGACAAATTTAGCCAGAGCCAAGGATTGAAATGTGACATCGGCACGTTCCCGTAGCTGTTTTTTTTGCAGCAGCCGCTCTGGATCTTGTTGGAGAAACTGTTGCAAGAGCACAATGTCAGAATCTTCGGCATCAGCGTGAGGGGCTCGATCGAGATCATCCCAGGTCGGCAGGCAAATCACAGGCACCGTCTCTCCTGTCTTAGGCACTTGCGTCATCCCTTTCTTGAGATAATCTTGAATCACCTCATTCAACTGACACTTCAACTGAAAATTGACCCATGCCATCACGGGATGTTCCGATCGATAGTGGTCAATTTTCTGACAGACAACTAGCAATGTTTTTTGCAGTGCTTCCGCATAGAGATCGGCATAGAGCGCATCTGGCCAAACTGCTTTTTGAGGATGTCCTAATTTGCCCGAATGTAAAATATCTTGCAGAAGCCGATGCAGTAGCAACCGACGCTCAGCACTTTGAGGCAAGCTGGACTGAATTTTCTGCACTTGCTGGCGCAGTTGTTGTTCAACATCAATCAACGAACGATGATGTCTGCTCATCACTCCATGCTCCTCGTCGCTTGTCAGCTTGCTATCCCCCTACTGGTAATTAGAGCCCCGATTCCAATCCTCATCTATTTCACCATGATTCTGATCACCTCCTTACCCACGGTTCCGCCTAAATCCCTTCAGACAATGCATTTCGTTACAAATCTTAACAAATAGAGTTTTGAATTGCTAGATGAGCTGAATTGAGTTGCAAAGAACGATCCGGTTTAGTTCTTTTTTTCCCCTTGTATAGGGCAGAAAAACCTGCTAATTAGAAGCTGGAGCTTTGATCACGATTGGGCTTGACCAATTGAGCTGAGGAGTTTCTTGCTCAGTCAAAGTGATGTAGGATGAAGACAAGAATGTGAAGTTTTATCAAAAGATGCGTCAGATGATGCGAGCGGAGACAGAAACCGGATCAAGGGCCCAATAATCGATGGCTCGCTGTCATAAAATTCGATCGATCGCAAGATGGCCTTAGCAGCAGTCGGTTAAATTCTCACTCAGGGAGCCCTTAATTAAGTTAATTGGCGGAGCAAATCTACTGAAAGTGGCCGAGGTGAAAATCAAAGTTCAGTATCTCGGCTCGATCACCAACTCGTTAACCCTGATCTTACTCTAATCATGGGATTAATCAATCACAGGATTAATAAATTTTCCATCATCTTTAACGTGAGGAATTTAGCTATCCGCCTTTCCAAGTTATCTCATTACGTTGAATCGTGACATCGGTGCATTACCGTCTCCCCCTCGATCATCCACCCAAATCGAATCACCTAAATCCAATCATCCCGATCGAGACCAAGCATCTTGAATTGATCAAAACCGCACCGCACTGAGGATTGAAGTTATGCAAGTTAACCTGACTTTCGCACCTGGCACAACCCTTCAGCAGATGATCAGCTTTGAAACGGCTGGTCGGCTATGGGCAAGTCATCTCACCGATAATGCCGCTATCAACATTCATGTGGAACCCTCCAGCATTTTGCCCGTTGGCGTGGCTGGCGGAGCACTTCTAGGGGTTCAGCCCGATCAGTCTTACAACACTTGGCGCAACCGCTTATCGGCCGATCGCAAGACCACCGATGACCAGACCGTTCACCAAAACTTGCCTAGCAATCTAACATCCTTCACTGCCTCGGTTGATGGAGTCAGCCAAACCAGCAGTACGATCAATCTGAGTCGAGCCAATGCCAAAGCGCTGGGAATGCGTGGCACACAGAATAGTGGCCTCGACGGCTACATTTTAATGAATAACCAGCTATCAACGTTAGGATTGAGTTGGAACTATAACCTTGGTACCATTCCTGCCAATACAGTTGATTTTTTGAGTGTTGCCGTTCATGAAATCGGGCATGTCTTAGGATTTTACAGTGGTGTGGATGCCTCTGGCTGGTTGTTAGACGGTATTACGGGCTTTGAGGAAGATGAGGAGGAAGATGAGGAGGATTTTGACCAGGATCCGCGAGGTTCCTTGCGGAATGCCACCAGTCTAGATATGTTCCGGTTCTCCGATCGAGGAACAATCAACCTGTCTCAGGGAGGAACACCTTACTTTTCACTCAACAGTGGGCGAACCCAGTTGGGTTTATTTTCCACGGGTACTGGCCCCGACGGCGATGGTTTTCAAGCGAGCCACTGGAAATCTCGATCGACACCTTTCGAAATTATGGAGCCGGATATTGATTTGGCTCAGCGACGACGGATTATCAACCTCGATCGACGGGCCATGGATGTGATCGGCTGGGATTTGGGCACCAGCAGCGTTACCCTCTCCAGCTTACAAACTCAAGCTCGACAGTCTTTA
>JALOOM010000004.1 GCA_025454395.1 Elainella sp. Prado103 | reverse complement strand
TTCTATATTGGACTATCTAGGTGAACGAGTTGAATGCGACGGTTGCTTAGAAAAAGGGCTTTTGCTGGAAGCGCACCCGCCACAGCCATAAGCACAAGCAAGACCCGGTGACCAAAAGCATCCAGCAAGCTGACCTCGATACCCTCAAGTTAGCGGCAGAGGACGGGCAGATTATGCTTAAGTACCTGGATGAGTCTGGATTTTGCCTGTGGAGACTAGTCAGTTATAGCTATAGCCGGGTGGGTGAACAGAAGCGGCTCGAACCAACCCGACAACGCTGGGGCAGGCGCATTAGCATTCTGGGGATTTGGTAGCCAGACCAGCAGTTTGATTATGCCTTGGCGCAAGGCGGATTTAAAACATCCAGCTACCTCAAAGTGATGGCAGCACAAGCCCAGAAGGCGGCTCAAACGCTGGCTGAGACAGGTTAGATAACAGTGATTGTGCAAGATAACGGCCCCGTTCACACCAGTCATGCCGCTCAAGCCAAATGGCAAAACTGGCAGCAGCAAGGGCTATTTCTGTTTATGCTGCCGAAATACTGCTCAGAGATGAATGACATTGAGACGGAGTGGCATCAGCTCAAGACTCATGAAATTGCAGGACAAATGTTTGACAATGAGTATGATTTGGCAATGGCTGTAATCGATGGAATGACAGCTCGTAGCCAAAAGAATGGGTACACGTTGGAGCGTTTTAAGTTTAATTCCGCTTAGCTACTTACTTTGAGTGATTGCCCTGAACTGCCAGCTAACTGCATAGTAGTGGACGGATCGCCAGTTAGTTAACTTTCATTCCTAAAGCATCTTCTGCCCGAATCAGGTGCATTCCTGCCTCAGCAAACCGTTGATAGGCAGCATCTGCCGCGTCTGTGAAGTCTACTACACCGGGCACAACCACCGGCGAAGCACAGTCTTCCAGCAAATACACTTTGCCCGCCAATTGCGGATCGATCGATCGAATCTCCCTCAGCAGATCCTCAATCGTCCAAGCTACACAATGGCTTTTCGCCTGGCCAGCGATCACAATGGCATCAAAACTGAGCAGTCTTTGCAGCAAGGGAGTATTTTTAGGGGCGATCGGTTGACGATTTTGATCAGTCAACACTTCAGGCTGCAACACCGAATAATTTTCGGTCAGAGTATAGTTGCCCTTCAGTTCAAGGCGAGTTTGGGTACCCCGCACTTGCCCATGGAAAAAGCAGGCAGCCTCTACGGCCGGCACGATCGCATGGCCAATTCCCCCTAGCATCGAGTGATAGGGCCAAATGGTGAGCAGGTACTTGTTGGCTTGATCCAATTGCCGCACATAATGCAGGGCATAGGCTTGCAGCAATTCTAACGGTTGCCCCAACTGAGCGGCGACAGCGGGGTTCACCCGCCACATGCCTTGTTCAACCTGCTCTGGGGTAATCATGGTCATGGCAGCAGGGTGCTCTCCGGCGAGATTGACCCAAAACACCGGATGAAAAATCTGCACCGCCGTATGGGTATCCATCGTCAGGATAATCTCTGTGATCTGCGCCAAATTACGGTAAATGAATTGGCAAAGACGAATATTATCTTCAACGGCACCTGCTCCTGATCGCCCAGCCACAAAAAGTTCATAACCGGGAATACAGAAAGTATTTTGCACATCGATCGCCAACAACCCAATCCGGGGACGATCTTGCCCCACAGGAGCAATCTGATAGCGTTTGCGCCACTCGATCGCTTCAACCGCCAAAGTTTGGTAAGGCACTGGCCAGACTTGCCCCACTTGAGCAGCAGCAAAATGAGCAGGCAAGGGCAGGAGAGTCGTCGAACTCATGAGGCACTCCGATCGTTGGGCTCCTTTATTATGGTATTTTTTACCATAAACCGCAAGTACCAGTATGGGCTTGATAGCTGGTTTTTTAAAGTGGGCTTTATGAATGGGCTTTGAAGCAGATTTTAAATCTGCCAGACCCGTGGAATGCAGCCCGATCGCCCCCAATATTGAGTTCGCAGAATTTGCCAAAGCTGGATTAGGCGGGAGCGCGCTACCCCCATGGAGTGCCCCCGGTAGCGGCAAAGCAACCCAGATTGCAGGCGGGTCAGGCTGAGTTGATCAGCAGCCTCGATCGGCGCAAGCTGGGAGCGAAAATCAGCCAATGCGGTTTTGGAGAATTCCCGACCGATACAGGCGAAACTGGCGATCACCGGACAGTGGTTTAGTCCATGGCGACTTTGGATCATCTCACTGCCACCTGCTACCCACTGAGGATCGACCCAGATTAAGCGGCCAGCCTGCCAGACTTCGGTTTGCGAGTGCCATTCCCCCTGATCAAACCGTTCTCCCCGCGCACTGCGCCCCAGCCGTGTTAGATCCCACCCCAGCCACAGCGCATCGGCTTCTAAGGTGACCTGGAGAGACTGGCGGTATTGGGCTCCGTTAAATAGGATCGTTTCTTGGGGTAGCCATTCCAAACAGCCCCCCCTAGCCACATGCAGTTTCACCTGGTTTTGGGCTTCTAACCCATTGCTGCGGTAGACTTTCGTGGCAGCAGCATTGGTAATTAATGCCTGTGCTTGTGCTTGCACCGTTGCTTGGATCTGCAATTGATCCCCCCCTACCATGCCACCTGCCGTATGCAACATGACGCTATGGCAAATGGCTTCTCCTTCCGGATAGAAGGGGCGTTGTACTTTCAAAGGAGCCTGCACCTGCGATCGAGATAGGATCGTTTTGTCAGCTCGCTGGGCAAATTCCAGGGTTAACTGACCTTGCCAGTGGCGGGAGCGATGCGGTGGAGAGGAGGCAGGCGGCGAAACCCAGGGAGAGGTCATTCAAGAAGAACTATAAGGTGGCGAGAAGAAAGGTGGCGAGAAGAAAGGTGGCGAGAAGAACTATCTTGCGAGAAGAACTGTATCATAAACGGCCGGTCAGCAAGTTGATCGGCAATCTGGTCTAAACCGATTGATCGCAATAACTGTTGCCATTGCTGATTCCAGCCTGGAGTTTGGGGTTGAGTTTGATGAAGTTGCACCAAACTGGTCAGCCCTTCATACCAAATACCCTGTTGGAGATAAATTTGAGGTTTTTCGGCTGCGGTCGCACGGCTTAAAGCCGCAGTCAGCTCCGCAGAAGGTTCAATCCGTCTGATCCAACCCGTGGTGAAAGAGTCGGTGGATCGATCGAGCGGGTTACAGATCAGCGAAAAATACCAGCGATAGGATTCTCCTGTTTTGAGGGGTTGGGCCGTGCCATCTTCTGGCAACTTAAACTGGACGATCCCGGCTTGTTGAGTCACCGGCAAGATCGTTTGGTAGAGTTCTTGATTGTTGGCATCCAACAGGACAAACTCGGCCGCCACTGCATTGTTTTCCGGCACATACCAGAAGAAGGAAGGATACTCGGACAGGGTCGTGCCGAGGTTGGTGTCTGGAATCAGGGCGGTGAGCGTGGGTTGCTGCGTTAAACACCCACCCCGGGTTCCTCCCCCTTGGCGACGACCGGGTAAGCCGCGATCTTCAGGATTAAACTCTTGCGCTAAACTCGATGGCAGGATGCCTATCCCGAATAGGGTCAAGGCACAACTCAGCAGTAACATTCGCTGAACCCATAAACCCCAGGAATGCAGCATCAGGATGTCAGACAAACTGCGACGTTTCATGGTAGAGCAACTGATAGGGGGGCAATCACCCCAGTGACTACACCTTAACAAATGATAATTCGGAAAATCGCTACCGTAACGATCGGCCGCGCCAAGTCCAGCCCCAGCCCGTTTCAGCTTTGATCACGGAAACAATCACCATCACCGCGATCAGGATGCCACTGAGGCTTTGCAGCCACCAGTATTTGGGAGGACAATACAAAGCTCGGCTCAATTGCGCTCGTAGATGATATTGCAGGATCAGACAAAGGAGTCCTAGCCCGATCGATAGCCCGTCTAGCAAACTCCAGCCTCCTCGGAATCCATTGATCAGGACAAGGCCGCATCCGACCCAAGGCAATGTATACAGACTGAGCATCGTTACGATTAGCAATCCCATCAACCCGATATTTCGCCACGCTCCAACATAAAGTACCTTCGTCCACCCTTCCCACAGGGCGGCCCAAGCGGTATACATCCGCAAGCGAGCCAGTTCGGCTCCCAGATAGTACTGCAACTTGAAGTGATGCCGTTTCATGGCGCGGGCTAAAGCCACATCTTCCGCAACTTGATTGGACACAGCCCGATGTCCACCGACTCGATCGTAGGCAGAACGGCGCAAGAGCATAAATGGGCCAGCGGCGTAAGCAATGGCTTGGTGGGGATCCTGCACCGCCGGTTGCGCAAAGGTGATCACGAGACTGGTCATCAGTAGCGGCTGCACCAGCCACTCAAGCAGTGAACCACATACCACTTCAGGAATGCAATTCAGTAAGTCAATTTGCTCCGCTTCCGCCCGCTGAAGCACCGACTCGATCGCGCCTAGTTTCAGACGGACATCCGCATCAATAAATAGCAAAAACCTTCCTTTCGAGCACTCTGCCGCCTGAGTACAGGCCCAGTTCTTCCCTATCCAAACTGATTCATCAGGACGAGGTAATCCCATCAGTAAATTCAGGCGCGGATCTTGGCGTTTTTGCTGCAACGCATTTAAAATAGCCCAGGTATGATCGGTTGATTGATCATCGACTACCCAAAGTTCTAGATGCAGTGCTGATAATTTCGTACTATCCAAAATAGACGTAATGCAATCCTCAATATTCTCTTCTTCATTGTAAGCTGGCACAATCACCGAGATCAGGGGCGAAGCAGTGAGTAACAAATGACCGATCGCGCGATCGGTTTGGGGAGCAAGTTGCCTGATTAGAGTGACTGCAAACCGAAACTGGGCTGAGTAAATAGCCAAGCTCGTCAGAGAAAAACAGAGCAACAAGAATAGAAACAACTTGTATGAGAAATTGCTGAGTTTTGGCTCTATTATTGTAAGGAAAAAAGCGGGCACCCGGAAGAATTGTTGTCATGACCGCCCAAGAGAGCTGCGTTGTTGATTTTGACCCAGGGACATTAACCAACGAAATTTTTATTTCCTACTCTCGTCGAGATCAGGATTTCGTCATCACATTGGATCAAACTTTACGTCAGAATGGCTATGATCCCTGGGTGGATTGGTCAGATATTCAACCTGCAGAAGACTGGTGGCAGGCGATCGAACGGGGCATTGAAGCAGCCAGCACCTTTCTTTTTGTGATCACACCGGATTCGATCGCATCTAAGGTTTGTCGGCAAGAAATTGAATACGCGCTACGCCACAATAAACGGCTGATTCCTCTGCTACGCCATGAAGGATTCAACATTGAGGAGGTTCATCCCAGTATCTCTCGCCACAATTGGATTCCTTTTCGAGCGAGCGATGACTTTGAGCAGTCCTTTGCCAAACTCACCAATGCCCTAAAAAACGATTTAGTGTATGTTCGATCCCACACTCGCCTATTGGTACGGGCGAAGGAATGGCAACGCAAACTGGCGGATCACAGTTTTTTGTTGCGGGGGCGTGATTTACTCGAAGCTGAGCACTGGTTAAAGCAGAGCCGGGCAAAACAACCCCAACCGACCGATCTCCATCGAGAGTTTATTCAGGCCAGTCGGCAAGATGAACAGGCGCGCCAAGCGGTTGAACTCCGGCTTCGTCGCATGTCGCCCCAACAATATCGCAATCGGCAAACCCTGTTGAACAAGGTACGAACCTATTGGATCCAGGAAGTTTTAGAAAACTCACTCCATCATCAAGTGTTGGTCGAACTGGGTTTAGAGGAACGAAGGGATGTCGTCACCCCACCCTGGTTCATTGCAGCCGATCACCCCGATCCGACTCCGAAGCCGTTTCCGGCGGGCACACGAGCCATCACCCTATTTGATCAACTCGGCGAGGGGCGCACTCTCTTGATTCTCGGTGAACCTGGGATTGGCAAAACCACTACCCTACTGAAACTGGCACGGGATTTGGTTACCAGGGCCGAGCAAGGGCTGGATGATCGAATTCCAGTCGTGTTTAACCTCTCGTCTTGGACAGGGGGTCGATCGATCGAAAGCTGGCTGATCCATGAATTAAGTGCGAAATATCAGATTCCGCCTGCAATTAGTCAAGACTGGGTGGAAACGCAACAACTGCTGCTATTGCTAGATGGCTTGGATGAGGTCAAAGCTGAGCATCAGAATGCCTGTGTGCTGGCATTAAATATGTTTCAGCAACAACATGGGGCAGAGATGGTGGTCTGTTGCCGCATTCATGATTATGAAATTCTGCAAAGTCGCCTCAACTTTCAGAAAGCGATTTTGGTACGCACCCTAACGACGGAACAAATTCATCATTACTTAGAGAGTGCGGGAGCCGAGATGGCAGCCCTGAAAACGTTGCTCGAACGGGATGTGGTGCTGCAAGAGTTAGCCCAATCGCCCCTCATGCTCAATTTGATGAGCTTGGTCTATCAGAACCAACCAGTGGCTAATCTACCCAACTTGAATTTAGACGATCAACGGCAATATTTGTTGAACTCATTTGTTGAGCAAATGTTACAACGACGGGGAGTAGACGATCGCTATTCGAAAGAACAGGTGATCCATTATCTCAGCCACCTATCTCGACAAATGATTCAAGACTCTCGCAGTGTTTTTCTGATCGAAGATTTGCAGCCGATCTGGCTCCCCACTCCAATCATGCGACACATTTACCGCGTAATTGTCATGGGAATCATGGGCTTATTATGCGGGATTGTGATGGGGTTATTTGCCAAAGTGCTCAACTATGGGATCGAACCAGCAATGGGAATGCAAGTGGGGGTGATCGCGGGGGCAATTTCTGGAATTGTGTCCGGATTGCTACCCAGGCTGAGTTCTAACTGGTCATTTGGCATGATGACAGGTTTAGCATCGGGCTTGATCTTTGGGCTCACTGGGCGGATCTTTCACAGTTTCCAGCCACTGAATATGAGTATTTTTGGTTTGATCTGTGGGTTAATTTTCCTGCGGTTAAACCATCAAGATATTGAACCCGCAGATACGATCCGATGGTCATGGACTAAAGGAAAACAACTATTTGTCAGGAGTATGATCTGGGGCTTGGGGGTGGGGGGAACATTACTGATCACACGTTGGCTATTACTCCCCCCCAGTTCGAGATCCCGCTTTTGCAGCAATGTCCTGCTTCTGTCTGAATCTTGGGTGAAGTGGACAGGTAGCGTCTTGATCAATTTTATTTGTCAAGAAACCGAGCCCATGAATCTCACGATCCTGCTGGGATGGCTGGCGTTGGGAGTTTATGTCGGGTTTAATGTTTGTTTAGTTTTAGGTTTCAAAAAAATCTCCAAGGTTGAAAGCAGAACCATTCCCAATCATGGGATCTGGAAATCCGCCCGCAATTCAATTATGCTCCTGGGGATTTGCGGTTCGCTTTCGGCAGTGGGGGGACTTCTGTTCTGGTTAATGTATTTTTTGACTGCCCTTCCCAGTTCTAACCCTCTGCTGCCAATGACCTCCCAATTCATCTGGTGGATTTATTATGGCAATCACTTAATCGATGGTTTAATGTTCGGACTCAGTGTCGGTGTGCTAATCGGTGTACTGAGTGCCATGGTTGGCGGTGAGAATTCAGGATTGGTCATTCTTCAGCATGTAGTGCTGCGGTTGATACTGTGGAAAATGGGTTATATCCCCTGGAATTATGCTCGCTTCCTCAACTCTGCGACGGAACGGATTCTATTAAAAAAGGTGGGAGGCAGTTACATTTTTATGCACCGCTTGTTGTTAGAGTACTTTTCTCAATTACGCTAATACGCTAATACACTAACTCATCGCCAGCATCGCCAGATCGATCGATTTCCCCACCTCTTCTTTTCCCAAATTGGTCACCAGAAGCGGCAAAAGAGAGGTGAGGGCTAAACCGTTGACTCCATCCCAGATCCAACGAC
The DNA here is from genome assembly GCA_025454395.1 of Elainella sp. Prado103. GTDB lineage: Bacteria > Cyanobacteriota > Cyanobacteriia > Elainellales > Elainellaceae > Elainella. The sequence continues at coordinate 69,105 of JALOOM010000004.1, read as the reverse complement.
TCTTTAACAATAACGATCAGGAACTCGATTTAACGACGATAGGGAACGGTTCGATCGATGTCAATATTAGAAACAGAGGTGAGATTGGGGCGACCCGCTTTGGGGCTGATCTGTTTAGCCATATTCAGGAACAAGGTGGGATCGCCCGTCTTGGGCTGCCTGTCGTAAGAGCGGAAGTTGCGCACTACTTCTTGCCAGATGGGTTGTGGGAACCCTAACTGGTTGCGGTAGTAGGCATCATAGCGGGGAGAAGCAATATTAAACGGCATTTCACCCAATTCGCGGCTGGGCAGAATCCGGCGACGGTGATAGGGAACCGTGTTCTCACCAAAATTCTCAATGTATTCGTCACTGTTTAACAGTTGATCGACAAAGCCTTTCACACCCTTAGTCATCACCACAGCCGACCAAGCGATCTTTTCAGCTTCACTATAAACCCGCCGTCCTAACACCTTTTGGACACAATGTTCAACAAAACGATAGTTGCTGTTTTTGTTGTAAAAACTATCGATAAAAGTATTAGAGAGCAATAACCCTCGAATGAAATCGCGAACGGTGATTTGTCGGTTACGCAATTGGGATTCTAAGGCAATTTCTCGATCCCACTTAAAAGCGTGAAAGAAAATTTGGCGATAGGCAGCATTGATCAAATTATCCATTTCGCTGGGTGAAAACTGATCATCTGTCGAATAGATAATCGCTTCATCATCCCTTGCACCCAGGGGGTCAACACGATGGTTTGGACAAGAAGGCGTATACGCTAATAAAGGAATAGCCATGGCTATCTAAACTCCCAACTTATAAAAGTTGAAAAACGGCATTTTGACTATATTAAAGATTAAGGGGATTGCAATTTTCAACCACCCAGTAAAACTTTACAGAGCTTCATCTTATGGGGAGATAGATGAGGATATAAACTGCACCTATCAACCTCAAAATCAATACAATCGATCGCAAAAAACTGAGGTAGAGCCAATTCAAGCAGCGACCTGATTTCTCAGAATTCATCTATTTTTGATTTCATTTTCTCGCTTGCTAGCAATATACAACTTTCCGACCCAATTAATTTCTTATTAAAACTTTATATTCTCAACTCAGGTGTGGGAGAGGGGTTTGAAAGGCTACAAATGCCCTCCTGATCAGCCTTTTCAGCCTTCTTTGTATTTCTTAATTAACTTAAGCCAGAATGAGACGAAATTGCACGAATTTTGCACAAATAGGTTGCTCTAATGAGTCATTGAGGTGAGTCATTGAGGTGAGTCACAGCACCGAACAAAATCTTTCAATTGCAGATTCAGCGCTGAAAGGTTGCTCTTCATTGCGTTGTCAAAATCAGGGTTTCAATCTATCAGATCTCCTCTGAGAAGATCTATTTTTTGGATGCAGCACAATGGATTACAAACAAGTTGAATCAAGTGAAAGAATTTGATATGTGTGCCATGACTGACCCGAACTGCTGACCCGAACTGCTGACCCGAACCGCTGGGCAGTGAAACATAAAACTTAAGCTGATTTTTTCTGTTTTGAAGCGATCAGTTTTGCAGCAAAACGATTTTGAGTAAATTTAGGAGATTAGTTCAATGTTAGATGCCTTTACTAAGGTTGTTTCCCAGGCTGATACCAATGGTCAATTAGTGAGCAATACGCAGATTGATGCGCTATTGGCTGTGGTGAAAGATGGTGCAAAGCGGACGGATGTCGTCAACCGGATTACCAGCAATTCTTCTACCATCGTTACCAATGCAGCTCGGGCTTTGTTTGAAGAACAGCCTCAGTTGATCGCGCCAGGTGGTAATGCCTATACCAACCGACGGATCTCAGCTTGTATGCGAGACATGGATATCATTCTCCGCTACATCACCTATGCCATCTTTTTGGGAGATGCCAGTGTACTGGACGATCGGTGCTTGAATGGTCTCCGGGAAACCTATTTAGCCTTAGGTGTGCCAGGTGCTTCGGTAGCAAACAGTGTTCTCAAAATGAAAGAGGCAGCCATTGCCATTGCCAACGATCGTAACAATATTCAACCGGGCGACTGTAGTGCATTGATGGCCGAATTAGCCAGCTATTTCGATCGGGCCGCGGCGGCTGTCGGTTAATTGCGCTGGCAGGTTCAGGTGAGCCCATCATCTGCCTGTTGCATGAGTTTTGCACCGATCGCTGCCAGTTCGATCGATTTCAGCCCATTTCAGATCCACTGAAGTGAGCAATCCTGTCCAGTTAAAACTTTCTAAATTACGAGGGAGAGATTATTCCGATGAAAACGCAATTGACGGAAGCAGTCGCCAATGCTGATTCTCAAGGTCGTTACTTAGGCAACGTGGAACTGCAAGTGGCATTTGGCCGCCTGCGTTTGGCGACTGCCGACCTAGAAGCCGCAAAAGCCTTAGGTGCGAAAGCCACCCAATTGGCGGAAGGTGCTGCCAATGCGGTTTACCAAAAGTTCCCTTACACTACAACCATGCAAGGGAACAACTATGCCTCGGATGCTCGGGGTAAAGCCAAGTGCCTGCGCGACATCGGTTATTATGTTCGCATTATCCAGTACTGCCTCATTGCAGGTGGAACCGGCCCCGCCGATGATTATTTGTTGGCCGGTTTGGCTGAAATGCACAGTAGCTTTGAGTTGGTACCTGGCTGGTATGCTGAAGCGCTGAAGTACATTAAGGCAAACCATGGGTTAACTGGAGATCCTGGCTTAGAAATCAACTCCTACATCGACTACATCATCAACGCACTTTAATTCACCCCCGTGCTTTGCCCGGAAAGATAAGCAGTTCTGTCGCTACGATGGCTTTGTTTGTCATTCCGGGCAGCTCTTTATATCAACCCTGTCGTTCAAAATTCGTGAAAAAGTTGTTTAGTGATTTGTGAGTAGAAAAAATTATGCCTGGTTTACAAGAAGCAGCAAGATTAGGAATTAAACCCTTTGAAGAAGCAGAACCAGTTGAACTCCGCCCCAATTGGAGCCCCGATGAAGTCAAGGCGGTGATTGCAGCGGCTTATCGGCAAGTGCTCGGCAATGACTATTTGATGGAAAGTGAGCGGCTTTCAAGTGCAGAGTCACTGCTGGCGCGGGGGGACATCTCAGTGCGAGACTTTGTGCGGGCGATCGCCGGATCGGAACTCTACCGCAAGAAGTTTTTATATCCCAATTTTCATGTCCGGTTTATCGAGTTGAACTATAAGCATCTGCTCGGACGGGCCCCTTACGATCAAACCGAGATTGCTGAGCATCTGGATCGATTTATCTCCCAAGGATACGAAGCCGAGATCGACTCCTACTTAAACTCGATCGAGTATCAAACTAGCTTTGGGGATAATATTGTGCCCTATCATCGGGACTTTCAAGTTGATCATCCTGGTCAACGGGCGATCGGTTTTAGCCGGTTGTCGCACCTCTATGGAGGCTACGCCAATAGCGATCGGGCTCAGGGGAGAAAACAACCTCGCTTGACCTGGGAAGTGGCTAGAAATTTGGCCACTCCGATCACACCGCCCAATACTGGGGCGCTATCTGGGGCTTTAGGTGGGGCACGCGGGGATGTCTATCGGCTACGAATCCTCCGATCGGCTACTCCCAATGCAGCAGTCGTACGGCAAACCACGACGGAGTTACTGGTGTCCTATGATCAACTCACCACGAAGCTTCAACAATTGAACCGTGCAGGCAGTAAGGTAATCAGCGTCACTGCCGTATAATTCACTGTCCTGGAGTGAGTCGGACTGGAGTGCGTCGGACTGGAGTGCGTCGGACTGGAGTGCGTCGCAATGAGTGCGTGGTAATTTCAGCAAGAATGATTTTAAGGAGAATTTCAGGTGCCTATTACAACAGCAGCAGCACGTTTAGGGACATCGGCATTTAGCGATGCTGCGCCGGTAGAACTACGTCCCTATGCAACCGCCGGTGAAATTGAAGCCGTTATTTTGGCGGTTTACCAACAGGTTTTGGGGAATCCTCACCTACTGACCTCGGAGCGACTGGTGATCCCTGAGTCTCTGTTGCGAGATGGCAAGATCACCGTCCAAGAGTTGGTGCGACAGGTGGCTAAATCTGATTTATATAAGCAGAAGTTTTTCCATAACAGCTTTCAGAGCCGCACGATCGAGCTAAACTTCAAGCATCTGCTAGGACGGGCTCCCTACACTCAGGCAGAAATCACAGAGCATATGGATCGGTATCAATCGCAAGGCTTTGATGCAGATATCGATTCCTACATTGACTCACCTGAATATCAAACCACTTTTGGGGAAAATATTGTCCCTTATTACCGCGATCTAGTCACCACCGGCATCGGGCAGCGATCGGTAGGTTTCCCCCGCTTGTTGCAACTCTATCGGGGTTATGCCAATAGCGATCGAGCCCAATTAATTGGCAATGCTCCCCGTTTGGTCAAGGATTTGGCCCGCAATACGGCTTCAGTGGTTGTCCCTCCTTCTGGGGGTGCAGGCGGTTTTGCCTTCCTGCCTGCGCAAAAAGGGGATGCCGCCTTCAGTGCTTTTGGCGGTTCTAAGGCCTATGGATCAGGGCGATTATTCCGCGTGGAAGTGGCAGGTATTAGTAGCCCCGGCTATCCCAAGGTGCGTCGATCCAACAAGTCTGTGGTCATTCCCTACGAAGAGCTGACTCCACACATGCAGAGAGTTCTGCGGCAGGGTGGCAAGATCGCCAGCATTACTCCGCTCTAAATCACAGGATGCTAGCCCACGGTATCGGATCACGTAAATGGCAGGTTGGGTAGAATATAGGTTTTGAATTCAAAATCTTCTCTTCTATATTGGTTCTGCTGTATCCACAGGCAATTTCTCATCTTTCCATGGTTTGATATACCACAACAACCCCAGAATCCCCCAGTTAATTGGGGGATTTTTTATGTCCTTTTGCTTTATTTTCAGTTACGGTTGCATAAATTACTGATATTCCCACAATTACTGATATTTTCGTGATTAAAGGGCACTACACTGGATGATAGCTGAATCTGCCAGAGCGATCGATAAATATCTTCATCAGTGATTAAATCAGGTCGATAGCGTTCTACCAGTTCAATCGCAGGATTTTGTTGTAATGCCATCAGCCATGCTGCGGACGGCGCAAACCAAAAAATCGGTTGGCGATCGGTCAAAAGCGGAGTCCAGTCCGGGATCCGAGCCTCAATGGGTGGATGAGCTTGAGGGGGCAAAATCCGAATTTCTGTACTCGGCTGCAAATCATGGCTTAAAGACAGCAAATCGATCGTTTGGGTTGCTTCACTGATCAGCATCGGTCGGGTAGTCTGGTTGATGATCCCAGCGATTTCCCGGTTATGGCGACTCTGAGCTTTTTGATAGGCAGGGATGCGATCGAGATTTCCCCAACTCGACCACAAACTGAGGCTGAGCAAAATCGCCAGTAATCCTAAAGCAAAGCGATGCTTGCGACTGGTCAGATACGCCACAGCCAACAATACTCCCAATTGCGTCGGCACCCAATAGCGAGGAGTAGCCGAAGCCTGACCTTGAAAGATTCCATCCAGCAGAACCAAAACGATTGGGATGGGCAACATCAAACTACTCAGCCATAGCTGGGTGAATCGATCGCACCTCAGGGCTTTCCACAAAGCCAGTCCACAGATCATCAATACAATCAAGGCTATCATCGCCTGACCGATCGAGCCTAATCCAGAGGTGATCACTGGAACATCAAAAAACAATATTACAAAACTATATAGCCATATTGCCAGAATGGATAGCGGTGATATACTCGTTCGCATCCAAGTTGTATTATCAACCAGAGCAGATTGGTGATACCAAATCACTCCTAACCAGGGTAGTATCGCGAATCCTACGCCACTGAGGGTTAACCAGAGGCACTGCGATCGAGATCGGGGGAGTGTGAGTCCTATGATCGCCTGACTGAGCGTAAGGGGTATAGATAAAAGGGAGGTGTAGCAGCTCAGCGTCAACGCTACGCCATAGGCGATCCAATCCCAGCTTCGATTTAATCGCATTGCTCGGAACAGGAGCCATTGAGATAGAACAATCAACAGTAGCCAAAGGCTGTAAGGTCTTGCTTCTTGAGCATAGGCGACAAAAAAGGGCGAAACGGACAACAGAATGACCGCGATCAGCGCGATTCGATTGCGCCGATCGAAAGCCACACGACCTAGCGCAACCATCACTGGCAAAGTTAATAAACTACAGAGCACTGACAAACTGCGAATTGCGACGATCGAACTTCCCCATAGTTGCATCCAGGCGCGGCTTAACAAAAAGTAGAGGGGTGCATGTTCTGGACTGAGGCTAAGCGCATGGATGGTATTGCTCCAACTGCGATCGGGGCTGAGTTGCTGAAAAGCTAGTAAATCAGCCGGAGTATGGGCTTGGCCGGTTGCCAATTGCATCGTGATTTCTGTTTTTGTATACCCTGAAGCGCGAATTACCGTCGCAACTTCGTCCACCCAAAATACTCTAAAACCCAAATTTGCAATTCTAAAATAAATTCCCAATCCAATCAAAAAAATCACTCCTAAAATCAACTCTCTGCGCTGAATAAATTTCATCGGAATGATGCTCAATATTTTACTGACAACCCAAAATAAATCTACCGTTTCATACTTTTCACGTTTGAACTGACAAGCTCACCTGTTGCCAGATTTGAATCAATCGATCGACTGCTGCACTCCAATCCAAATGGGCTGCTTGCTGACGGGCGGTAGCACCGAGGTGCTGACGTAATGCGGGTTGGCTCGTGAGCCGCTGAAGTTGCGTGGCAAAATCCTGGATATTCCGGGGTTGAAATAGGAGTCCGGTTTGATCCGGTTGTACTGTGTCTGGAATCCCCCCAGCACGAGGCGCTAAGACCGGAATACCAGCCGCCATTGCCTCCAGGAGGGTTAAGCCCCGGGTTTCTTTTTCCGAAGTTGTCAGGTGCAGATCGCTATTGATCAGTAAGGCAGGAACTTCCATCGGATCCACCTGACCTAAAAACCGGATCGGACAGGGCAAGTGTTGCAACGATCGATCAATTTCTGCCTGCATGGCTCCAGAGCCAGCGATGATTAACCCAATCTGAGCGAATAGCGATCGATACTGGGGCTTTTGTGCCATCTGGCTGAGAGCCGCGATCGTAAATTTCCAACCTTTATCGGGGGTGAGTCGTCCCAAAAACAGGAGCTTTAGTTTCGTATCCAGTTCGGGCATCTGATAGCGGCGAGCAAAGAAATCTGGCTGACGCAGACCCAGATCATACTGAGCCAGATCTACCCCTAACAGTTCTGTCTGGATCGCATTTCTGATTCCCATCTGTGCAGCTTGCCTGCAAACCATTGCTCCACTGACCAAGGTCGCATCATAGGCATTATAAATCCGAGCTACGATCCGGCGAGAGATCGCTTGCATCAACCGAATCACTGGGGTGGGGAAGGCAAAATAGTCTTCTAGATAGCCGATAAAGTCAGTATGCAAGAAGCTGACACAAGGAATCTGCGCTTGACGCGCATAATCGATCGCCGGAATTCGATCCCAACCCAACTGTAAACGCTCCGGCTCATCGACATGGATCAGATCTGGCTGGAAGGTTGACAACGCTTGTAATAATGCTGGATAGCTTTTCTTTTGAACATTACGTTCTGAGGCTAAGCCCATGAATGGAGCACTTTCTAGCGATCGAACAGTCACGCCTGGCATGATCTCACCCACATACTGTGACCAGTTGGGATAGAGAGCAGCGATCGGTTGATAGTCGGGACACAAGACCAGCACCGAATAGCCTAACTGGCTGAGTCGCCGCAACCGATGGAAGACCGCGATCGAAACACCATCCACCACGGGAAAAAAGCCTGAAGTGAGAATCGCAACTTTCACAAGAGTTTCCTCTGGTTAGGATGAGACAAAGCTAGCTCGATTGCAATCACGCTGGATCACATAAAGCCTATGGATTAGTGTACTCTGAGCTAGAAACTATCGTTCCAGTTGAGCGATCACCAGCAACTTTCACAACCTAACCAAGATTTCTCGTCAATCCGCTCCAACCTTTTTTGGGCTGTTGGCATAATTGCAGCTTCCAGCCTACACTGTTTTCACAGGCGTGCGTTTTAGAGCTTCCGTTTTCTTGAACGTGAAATGGCTCATGCGCACTTCTCTGACACCGTTAGCAATGAGAGTTTGAGTTAAGCTCTCCTCAAAGTTATCGTCCTCGATAATCATTTGCTGCTCAACGAAACGAGCATGAAATAGAATAGTGTCTATCCAGCGTTGTTGATCCCAGCCCGTCGCTAGAACGAGGAACTGACCGGATTCAGTGTTACAAACAGGATAAAGTTTGATCGCCTGTAAGCGGGGTTGATTGATCACCGCTTCTTGCACCGTCTTTTTTAGAATATCTGCATAACTCAATGTTCGATCCATTGCGAAATGACCTCCTGACTGGGTTCATAGACTAAGAGATTGATCTTATTGCGCTGCACAGCCAACTGAAAAATCGGTTTCTGAATCGGTTTCTGAAATCTGAATCGGTTTTTGAGAATGTTTGAGGTAGATTGCTTGACTGACGGCTAGGAATAACTGACGCTCTGGCTCCTCTATATTTGCTGGAGGCCCTCTAGTTTAGTCTTTTATCAGGAGGTTAACGCATAACAAACTATCCACATGATCCACAGACTATACTGGTGTTGCAAACAGCAATCCCCTCACTCCAGAGTAGATCGATCGCGCCAGAAGTCCAACTGCATGGTATCCTCTTGAACTAATCTTGAACATGGCTGGATCGATTCGACCCATTCGATTCAATCGAGTCGAGATCGAGCAATGCCTCAGTTCAAGTGACCACCCTGTTTCTGCCGTTTGCCACCGTTATGAAATTAGAACCCATTGCCATCATTGGGATTGGCTGTCGTTTCCCAGGAGGGGCGGAGAGTCCTGAAACGTTCTGGCAACTCTTGCGCGATGGGATCGATGCCATTACGGAGGTACCACCGAGCCGCTGGGATGTCAGCCAATATTACGATCCGGATCCTGCCCAACCCGGTAAGACGAACACCCGCTGGGGGGGGTTTTTGTCGCAGATCGACCAATTCGATCCCCAGTTTTTTGGGATTGCGCCTCGGGAAGCGATCACCATGGATCCACAGCAGCGGCTCTTACTGGAAGTCGCATGGGAGGCCCTGGAAGATGGGGGACAAATCCCCGATCGATTGCGAGGGAGCCAAACAGGGGTTTTCATTGGGATTGGAACCCATGATTACTCAATTCGGCTCTGGCAGCATCCCGTCAATGATCCCTATGCCACGACCGGCACAGGCAACTGCATTGCCGCCAACCGAATTTCCTATCTGTTTGACTTTAAGGGACCGAGTTTGGCGATCGATACCGCCTGTTCCTCCTCCTTGGTAGCGGTGCATTTGGCTTGTCAGAGCCTCTGGACGGGTGAGTCAAGTCTGGCGCTGGCGGGTGGGGTGAATGTGCTGCTATTGCCCAATGTTACCGTGGGGTTTGGGAAAGGCGGCTTTATGTCAAGCCAAGGCCGCTGTAAAAGTTTCGATGCCAGTGCAGATGGCTATGTGCGCAGCGAAGGAGCAGGGATGGTGGTGTTAAAACCACTCACTGCCGCGCTGGCAGCCGGTGACTCCATTTATGCCGTCATTCGTGGCACCGCTGTCAATCAGGATGGCTTCAGTCAGGGGATGGCAGCCCCCAATCCGCAAGCGCAAGCAGCCGTGTTGCGGGAGGCTTACCAGCGATCGGGCATTTCCCCATCTCAGGTGCAGTATCTGGAAGCCCATGGCACGGGCACAAAATTGGGAGATCCGATCGAGCTAGCAGCGTTAGGAGCCGTATTGTCCACCCATCGGCGCTCCACTCAACCCTGTGCGATCGGTTCTGTAAAAACCAATATCGGTCATACGGAAACGGCAGCCGGAGTCGCCGGACTCATTAAAGCAGCACTCGCGATCTATCATCAACAAATTCCGCCCAGTCTGCACTTTCAGCAGCCCAACCCCCAAATTCCGTTTGAGCAGTTCAAGTTAAAGGTGCAAACACAATTGGTAGATTGGCGACCTAAAAAACAGATTCGGATCGCCGGTGTGAACTCATTTGGATTTGGTGGTACTAATGCTCATGTCGTCGTTTCAGATATTCCATCAGATATCATTCGTCAACATCAAAAGAAATTAAAATCGCAGCTCAATCAGGCTGAATCGATCGCGACTCCCTCTCATCACCTGCTCACCCTTTCAGCCAAGTCTGTTCATGGGCTCCAAGATCTGGTTCAGTGCTATGCAGATACCCTCAGCCGCCAGCCCTATCTGAACTTTGCAGATTTTTGTCAGGCGGCCAATACCCGTCGCACTCACTTTGCCCATCGGTTGGCGATCGTGGCAGAAACAGCTCAGATGGCTGAAAAACAGTTGCGAGAATGGAGTGTTGGCGTTAGTGAGAATTCTTCAGTTGGTCAAGTATGTAACCAATCGCTGAATCAATCTGTAAATCGATCGCTGAATCAAATGAGAACTCGCAGGTCTGAGAAGTCGATCGATCGGATCCAGCATCAAGAGCATCATAAGGTTAATTTAGTAGAACAAGCTGGTCATCCTTCTCCACATGGCTTAAAGTCTGATTCCACCCATCCTGCTTTATCTCCGGTCTTTCTATTCACCGGACAAGGTTCGCAATGGCTGGGCATGGGGCAACAGCTTTATCAAACTTGTCGCTATTTTCGAGAAATACTCGATCGTTGTGATGCGCTTTTACAACCCCTTTTAGGGCAATCTATTCTAAAGATTCTCTGGTTACAACCTGATTCATCAGGTCAGCGCTTGTCAGATCAAAACTTGTCAGATCAAAACTTGTTAGATCAGAACTTGTCGGGTCAGCGCTTGTCAGATCAAAACTTGTTAGATCAGAACTTGTCAGGTCAGCACTTGTCAGGTCAGCACCTATTGGATCAAACGCGCTTTACCCAACCTGCGCTATTCGTTGTGGAATACGGCTTAGCAAAGCTATGGCAACATTGGGGCATTCAGCCAGCAGCATACATGGGGCATAGCATCGGTGAATATGTGGCTGCCTGCCTGTCGGGCATATTTGATTTGGCAGATGCACTTCAGTTGGTGGTCATTCGGGGGCAATTGATGCAGAATTTACCGACCGGGGGCATGTTAGCCATTACAGCCGATCGCACCACGGTAGAACAGAAGTTGCAAGAAATTGATCACCCTTTGGCCATCGCGGCTGTGAATACTCCTGAGAATATTGTGGTTTCCGGATCCCATGCCGCGATCGAGCAAGCGATCACGCTCTTTGGCGATCACCACATTAAAGCCACACCGCTCAATGTTTCCCATCCGTTTCATTCGCCATTGATGCAACCGATGTTGGCTGAGTTTCGGCAAGTGGCAACTCAGATCGAATATCACGAACCCCATATCCCGATTGTTTCCACCGTTACTGGCACCTGGATCACCACCGAAATGTCCACGCCTGATTATTGGTGCGATCAGATTTGTCAGATGGTTCGCTTTGCCGATGGTTTGCATTGTCTGGATCAAGCCAGGTATCCGCTCTTTCTGGAAATTGGGGCAAAGCCGACGCTGTCTGGCTTGGGGCGGGTTTGCTTACCCCAACCCGAAAAATGTTGGCTGCCGAGCTTGCGGCCTGGACAATCGGATTGGCAGGTGCTACTGCAAAGCTTAGGACAACTTTATCAACAGGGCATCACTCCTAATTGGCAGGCAGTTTATCCCGATCAATCTATCGAGCCTGCTGTACGAATTCCCCTACCAACCTATCCTTTTCAACGTCAACGGTTTTGGTGGGAGCCAGATACTACTAAAATCCCCCAGTCTCTTACTCATGCTTCTACCGAATCGACTCCTAAATCATTAACCAAATCGATTACCGAGAAAACTACAGCAGCTTCCGTTCACTTGATCTCGCCACCGATCGACCCATCGATAACTCAGCCAGCTCAGATTAATTTGAATGATGAGCAATGGCATTACTTGCAAGATCATCGCATTTTTAATCAGCCAGTCTTTCCAGCCGCAGGGTACATTGAATTACTGTTATCTAAAGCTCAACAAATCCAGCCTACCGATCGTCCCTTACAAATCGAACATTTACAGATCGATCGTCCCTTACTGCTCTCAGAATCGCCGAATGGATCGCCTACTCTCCAGATGCAGCTCACTGCTGTGTCTGACCCTGATTCGTATCAAGCAACAGGCTATAAAGCAGAAATTTCCAGTTTGATCAATTTGACCGATTCATCGGATACAGCACCTAAAACAGCACATCATCCGATCACGCTTCACGCTACCGCTTATATTCCGCTCAACTACCAATCTGATGCCCATTCTATTTGCTTCAGTCTATCTCAACTTCAATCTAATTTAACCGAATGTAATCTCACTCAATTTTATGCCCAGTTACGATCCCAGGGCTTAAACTACGGTGTTTGCTTCCAAGCGGTGCAGAAACTCTACCAGGCTGAAGGGAAAGCTTTAGGACGGATCGAATTACCTTCGCGCTGTCCCTACTCCGATTCTCAAATCTTACCTGCCGTTTTGCTAGATGCCAGCCTGCATGTCTTAGCAGCGGCTTTACCCCCTTCCCAGAACACCTTTCTACCAATCGGGTTTGAACAACTGATTTGCTATGCTGCTGCCCCAACCCAGCTTTGGAGCTATGTTGAAATCCTGCCGACCGCCCAGTCTGCATCAATCCTTACAGCTAATCTCTGGTTATTGAATGATCGCAGTCACGTCATTGCTGAAATTCAAAGACTCCAGTTGAAAGCAGTTTCATCTCATTCACTGCAACATTTATTCCAAACTGAAACTCAACGTTCCCAGCCAGAGATAATTAATCATCTTTATCAAGTCAGTTGGATCGTACAAAATTATATCGATCCATCGATACCTGAGTCGTCTTCGCCATCCCCCCCTTGTCGTTGGCTCATTCTGCCCGATCGGCTTGGCATCACTGACCAGATCATGGCAGCCCTGATGGCTCAAGGACATGATTGTCGTCAGTTCGATTACCCAGTTGGCTACCCAATAAATCAGCCCAGTGGAGATGGGGAGCAAGAGAATAGACAGGAAAATGGGCAGACTGGTCTAGATTCTCATTTGATCACAAATTTAACCACATATTTATCCTCCGATCCGGTCAAACAGGCTCCACCTGATCATTTAATTTACGGGTGGGGGCTCGATCGCCCTCTGGATGATTGCGCCGATCTTCCGTCTGTGATTCAACTACATTGCAGCCGCCTGCTGAAACTGGTGCAAACACTCGCTCAACAAGATTGGTATCCACGAGTGTGGATTTTAACCCAAGGAGCACAGGGAGTTGAATCAACCTCTTTGCTAGATAACTTGCAGCAAACACCACTTTGGGGGCTCGATCGGGTGATTCGTCTGGAATATCCGCAGTGGCGCTGTACGGCGATCGATTTAGACCCGCAGAAAGACAATCTAACGTTACTGCTCTCGGATCTATTGAATTATCATCTGCATTACTATCCAGATCGTCATACAGTTAAGGATGGGCTTAATGTTCTGGAGGATCAGATTGCCTATCGCCAGGGTAATCGTTATGTGGCACGTCTTCAATTTATAACGAAGGCAATTAACCATGGATTAGACAATTCATTAGACAATGCATTAGATCAGGGCCTAATGAGCAATTCAGATCAAACATTCGTCAATCTTCTGGATCGGAACTCAGGTAATCACTCAAAACTGCCCTTACCGAATGCCGCCTTCCAACTGCAAATCACCGAGTATGGTGTGCTCGATCGGCTGAAACTAGCTCCAACCCAGCGATCGGCTCCAGCGGCTGGAGAGCTAGAAATTCAGGTACGGGCAGCCGGGGTAAATTTCCGAGATGTTTTGAATGCATTAGGGCTTCTGCGTCCTTACCTGGAACAAATGGGATTCACCGATCCGACTACAATCCCGTTTGGGTGGGAGTGTGCTGGTTTTGTATCTGCGGTGGGAGAGAATGTCACGCAATTTCAGGTGGGCGACCCAGTCATTGCAGCAGCAGCAACAGGTAGTTTAGGACAATTTGTCACAGTGCCCGTTGAATTTGTGGTACCGAAACCTGCCCGTTTAAGCTTTAGTGAAGCTGCTACCATTCCAACTACCTTTCTGACGGCGTACTATGGGTTATATACTCTAGCTCAGATTCAGGCAGGCGATCGGGTACTGATTCATGCAGCAGCAGGGGGTGTTGGTTTAGCCGCAGTGCAACTGGCTCAACTGGCAGGTGCAGAAGTCTATGCGACAGCGAGTCCCCATAAATGGGAGTTTCTTCGATCGATCGGGGTACAGCATTGCTTTAATTCTCGCACGCTAGATTTTGCTGAACAAATCATGGAGCAAACAGGCCAAGGTGTTGATCTGGTGCTCAACAGCCTCAACCGAGAATTCATTCCCAAAAGCTTGCAGACACTGAAGCCAGGCGGACGCTTTATCGAAATTGGCAAGGTGGGGATCTGGACAACCGAGCAGGTGGCGCAAGTGCGGACTGATGTGGATTACTTTAGCTTTGATCTGCTAGAGCTTTCCCAACAACAGCCCGATCGACTTCAAAGCCTATTGCAGGCGATCATGGCTCAATTTGAGCAAGCAAAATTACGCCCTCTTCCCTATACTGCATTTCATATTCAAGACGCTATTCCCGCTTTTCGCTACATGGCTCAGGCTAAGCATGTGGGAAAAGTGATTATAACTGTTCCAATACCATACATTGAAAATTTATCTACGCCATCATCACGCGCTTCACAACCCAAGACTCGGCACTCCAATACCCAAGCTTCTAGTTCTGTATCCTTGAACTTTCAGTCTTCTGATTCTAACTCCTCTCATTCTCAATATTCGATCGTTCGAGCCGACAGCAGTTACTTGATCACAGGCGGCTTTGGGGGGTTGGGCTTGCAAGTTGCTCAGTGGCTGGTGGAACAGGGAGCAGGTCATCTGATTCTGGTCGGTCGTCATCTTCCCCCTGATCCTAGTACGCTGGAACCCTTGCGACAGGGCAAGACGACTATTGAACCGATCGCGACTGACATCACAGATGCGCATGAGGTCGATCGGTTACTACATTTAACCCATTCAGACCGTCTCCCAATCCGGGGGATTATTCATGCAGCGGGGATTCTGGATGATGCATTACTGATCCACCAAACTCCGAGTCGATTGGCAGGGGTTCTGGCTGCCAAAGTTCAGGGCGCGTGGCACCTGCATCAGTCAAGCCGTAATCTACCGATCGACTACTTTATTTGTTTTTCTTCGATCGCTTCTGTGATCGGTTCTGTCGGGCAGGCTAACTATGCGGCTGCGAACGCTTTTCTAGATGGTTTGGCTCACTATCGTCAACAGCAAGGTCTACCAGCTCTGACGATCAACTGGGGCGCTTGGTCTGAGGTCGGGATGGCCAGCCGCCTTAAACCAACTGAGCAACAACGACTCACCGCCAGTGGGATTCAGTTGATTACACCTTCTCAAGGCATAGCGGCTCTGGCTTACCTGATGCAACATCCCAAGCCACAAGCGATCGTTTTTCCAGTCGTCCCATCTATTTTTCAAACTCATTTAAAGCCGGTTTCTGATAGTGTTAACCAACCGATTTCTCACCCGCTACTGCCTTTATGCACATCTCTCACCAGTCAATTTTCCCAATCTTCATCTACTCCAGCTTTATCCATTTCAACTGAATCCAATTCTCGATCAACATCCATCCATCAGCTCTCAAGTTCAGAACAGGCGAATTCTGGGCAATTTGCTCCTCTTCAGATGACTTCCACTCAATCCATTGCACCTCAATCTACAGGGCTTTCCGAATTTCGCAGACAGCTTGCTACCGCTCCTGATCAATCCCAAGCACTTCAATTCCATATTCAAACTCAGTTAGCAAAAGTGCTGGGCTTCAGCAGCCCTGCCGCGATCGATCCAGATGAGAACTTCGCAGACCTAGGGATGGATTCACTCATGGCGGTTGAATTTCGCAATCGGCTGGAGAATAGCTTGGGTCAACCCATTCCACAGACGCTGGCTTTTGATTATCCCACAGTATCCACTCTAGCGGCTCATTTATCTACCCAGTTGAGTGTTACAGAGGTTTCTGCATCAGCTACAGCCAATATTTCTGATCAGTCAACCCAGCCGATCTCGCCAGAGGATCTCACCGATCCCTTTTCCGATCATGCACCAATTTTAGAAACTGAATCTTTAGAAACTGAATCAACTGAGGCAATCCCTGGATCGGCCGATCGCAATTCTGGATATGAAACTAACTCCGTCTACTCGGCGGTTCAGACTGATGCGCCTGTTATCCTGGAGACACTTCCCTTGGCTGCCTATCAGTTTGAGTCTACGCCTGAGTATCTCAATTTAGTAGCCGATTTGCAGCGAGTAGAAGGATTAGGTAATCCTTTTTTTGAAAGCCATGAAAGTATTGTCAGGGATACAACCTGGATTAATGGCAATGAACTGATTAGTTATGCCAGCTATAACTATTTGGGCATGTCGGGTGATCCGATCGTTTCAGATGCGGCCAAACGGGCGATCGATCAGTATGGCACTTCAGTTTCAGCCAGCCGCGTTGTAGCAGGTGAACGCCCAATTCATCGAGCATTAGAACAGGAAATCGCAGCATTTTTACGAACTCAAGATTGTATTGTCTATATTGGCGGACATGCCACAAATGTGACAACGATCGGGCATTTATTTGGTGAAAAAGATCTAATTCTCTACGATGCTTTAAGCCACAATAGCATCCGTCAGGGTTGTGCGCTGTCTGCGGCTACAGCAATCGAATTTCCTCATAATGATTGGGAGACGTTAGCATCTTTGCTGAAGCACCACAGAAACGATTATCAGAAGGTTTTAATTGCGATCGAAGGTATTTACAGTACAGATGGGGATATCGCACCTTTGCCTGAAATCATTCAATTGAAGCAGCAATACAAGACTTTTTTATTGGTAGACGAAGCCCATTCAATGGGCGTATTGGGAAAAACGGGGCGAGGAATGGGTGAGTATTTTGACATTCCAGCCGATCAGGTGGATCTTTGGATGGGCACCTTAAGCAAATCTTTGGCCAGTTGTGGGGGCTACATTGCGGGCAGTCGAGCGATCGTGCAATATCTTAAGTACACGGCTCCGGGGTTTGTTTACAGTGTCGGGATTTCCCCAGCCAATACAGCAGCGGCTCTTGCAGCCCTCCAGCTTGTACAGCAACAGCCCGATCGGGTCGCTCGTCTGCAAGCTCGCTCCCAGTTTTTCTTGACGCTGGCGCAACAACAAGGCTTCAACACTGGCATGAGTCGCCATTCACCCGTGATCCCTCTGATCGTGGGCGAGCCGCACAAAGCAGTCAAACTTTCTCGCGCTCTGCTGCAACGCGGCATCAATGTGCAGCCCATGGTCTATCCGGCCGTTCCCTATCACGCTGCACGGTTACGATTTTTCATCACCTGTCTGCACAGCGAAAGTCAAATTCAGCAAACCATCCAGGTGCTCAAAGCCGAAATTCCGCTCATTCAGTAAGTCCACTCCGTTCAGCCGGTAATATTCAGCAATGCCAAAATCCGGGATATTCAAGCTCCTCATTTCCTTGTTCAGCCTGCTTCGGTTACTGCCGCTCGTTCAGCCGATCGTTGTTCAGCCTGCTTCGGTTATTGCCGCTTGTTCAGCCGATCGTTTAGCCGATCGTTCATATCGTCGGATGGTTTACACTGTCAGGAAATCAAATGCAGCGAGTCCAGTGGAGTGAGTTTTTGTAATGTCTGATCAGGGGACTGATTATCGGGTGGTTGCCCTGCCCGGCGAAGGGGTCGGTCTGGAAGTAACAGAAGCCGCGCTACAAATTTTGCACTGGATTGCCTGTCAGCATCACTTTACCGTGCAGATCGATCGAGGCTGGATCGGAGCCCCGGCCGTGCCCCTGTTTGGTTCACCCTTTCCGGACGTGACAGCCCAGTTGTGCCAGGATTGCGACGGCATCTTGTTGGGGGCAGTTTCGCAGGGGCTGCTGGAATTGCGTCAGCACTTCGACTTTTTTGCCAACCTCCGACCTGTATCTCCCTATCCAGGTCTCATCGATCAGTCTCCTTTGCAGCCCGATCGCTTGCTGGGTGTGGATCTGCTATTCGTGCGGGAATTGGTCAGCGGCATTTATTTCGGGGCAGCCGGACGATCGAGCGATGATCGCGGTAGTTATGGCTATCACACCATGCAGTATCACGATTGGGAAATTGAACGCATTGCTAGAGTTGCTTTGCAACAAGCCCGATCGCGCCGCTGCCATTTGACGATCGCCCATAAAGAAAATGCTTTGCCTCAAATTCCCTGGGTACGGCTTGTGCAGGCGGTTGGAGCAGAGTTTCCAGCAGTCACTTTACAACCGATGCTCGTCGATAATCTAGCGATGCAATTGATTTTGCAGCCCCAGCAGTTTGATGTCATCCTGGCCGGAAATCTCTTGGGTGACATTCTGAGTGACCTGGGCGGGGTGTTGGTGGGTTCGATCGGACTCTTGGGGTCTGCTAGCCTCAACGCGGCTGGCTTGGGCTTATATGAACCGATCCATGGCACGGCTCCCAATATCGCTGGACAGGGAATTGCCAATCCGTTTGGGGCGATCCAGAGTGTCATCCTGATGTTGCAGCAGTGGGGGCAACAGGCCGCCGCCGCCCAAATTCAACAAGCCATTCAGATCTTTTTCGATCGAGGTTATCGCACAGCCGATCTAAATCGTTATTCTGACCAACCCACACTCACGACCCAAGCTTGCATTGACCAGTTGATCAGGATCCTGCGCAGTTTGGATCAATCAATCTGATCGGATCAATCAATCTGATCGGATCAATCAATCTGACAAGGTCGATCAGCCCGTCTGGTGGAATTCACTGAACTCACTTGGCGGCACCCTCAATCTGCCTCCTCATTCACCTCACTGCTCCAGTTCTCTCACTTATCTCAGCAACTTTCCGGTTGAATCAACTGGCAGTTTCTGCATTGCCTGATCAAGTTTGAGGTTGAGAACCTCCATTTCCGCATTCAGCGGCGATCGTATTCAGCGGCGATCATTGATCCTGCCACATTGCCTCCTCCCCAATCAAAGCCTGGAAATGACTGAAAAACCAAAGAAAATCTAAAGGTTATAGTCTCGGCTTATCAAAATTACATGCCTGGTTTATGATGCGCTGTGAGGTCGCGGCTGATGTCGCGGCTACTGCATTTGTTCAGCGTTATTGAATTTGAGCGTATCTTGAAATCCGGATTTCGATCTTCTCCAGTTTTTGCGATGATAGAAGAAGATTATGTTCCCCTATCACCTGGATGGTTGAGATAGTAGGAGGAAGGCCATCTAGCAACAGACATTATTATAGTGAAAGTGGCAGAGTTGAAGGTGAGTTCCATGCAATGGGAAGAAGGACAACGAGTTGAATGTGAAGGGCGGGATTGGGGCCCTTGCTATGTGACCCTAAGCAATCCTCAGATGGTTGTAATTTATTGCCCACGCTATGAAATGGTGACAACGGCCAGTCCTGCTCAACTTGAACAGGCAGGTTGGAAGATCGTGCGTCAGAGTCATCACAACAAAGTAGTTTGGTTAGAACAATGGAAGAAGCTTAATCGTTCTCAACATCATCCCTTGCCGCAACATTAAATTAGCTTAACTTTTTATAGATATTCTTCTTTTAATCTCAACATTTGCTTTCCATTTCAATCTCTTCTAGCCTCAATTCTCCATTTGTAACTTCCTAAACGGATCTTGATCACATTTAAGTTTCAAATTATCAAGTTTTCGATTTTTTCTTCAAGCGATCGATGCTGAATATTACATATTCGCTCATTTTCACTCATTTTGACTTGCTAATGGAGCACTCAAAAGATTAGCCAATAGCATCAAAAAGCATTAAAAAAACAGATCTAGCATTTTATTTCCTGAACCAGGTCAATACTGAATCTGTTATTTCAATGAAACTTTGTTGTCTTTAGTTGTTCAACGATTGGATGTTGTTCAACAGATTGGATTCATTGGAGATTGACTGACAAAACTCAAACTGCCCACTGCTGCGCAGAAGTAAGCGACACCCCAACCCCTCTCCCAGAGCAGGTGGGGGGCTTTCGAACCAGGATTGGATTGGAAGTCCCTTCGCCCCGGAGAAGGGATTGAGGGATGAGGGAAAAAGATTTGTCAGTCAATCAGGGATTAACTGGAGATTGTTGCCAATCACCGATTAATCCCCCATGATTTGCTGTTATACCAGTTCTCTATAAAGACGCACTGAACCAGAAGTTTCAGTCCCTTGCCTGACCAGATTGATTCTATGCAACTTCGCAAAAAACTGGTATTAGATCTATTACCGTGAATCTATTGTTGCTGTGAATCTATTGTTGCTGTGAATCTATTGTTGCTGTGAATCTACTGTCGCTGTGAATCTACTGCGAATCTCCATTGCTACGATTTGGACGCTGTAAAGTTCATCCTCTGATCGCGATCACTTCGGTTATTTTGCTTTTTCTGGCTTATCTATACTGTCGGAATCTGAAACCCACTGAGAATAAGGATCGCCACTGAAAGGTTGAACACCAATATTCGGATATTCATCTCGATTGGGGCTAAAGAGGGCTGTAGCGCCATCTGACAAATAGCGGATGGCATCACCGACCATTCTGAGAATATTCATAACACTGACCTCGAAGAAGAGAATGAGGAAAGCGACATCTTCTAGAGTGCAACAGCTTAATTTGAACTAAATTAACCCAATTAGCTATGAGCTAAATTAAGAAACTTTTATGCGGTGCAAACCAACTCTGACGAGATCATTGAGCTGTTTAGAGAAAATCTAGAAGCGTTCGTTGGAGATACAACCCTCACAAAACCCACCGCTAGCTTGCAAATTGAGGAATGGGTGGAGCTGAACCTCATACTTCGATCATAGGAGCATGTCTTGTTAAAGAGTACGATCGCGCTACTATTCTTTACACACCTGCCCTCACTGCATTTCCCCTTACAATCTTTAGTCGCATGAGTCGCAATGAACTCACAATCAAACTGTGGCAATTCGGTCGAATCAAATCACCATGCAGTCGAGATCAAACATCGAGATCAAATTAGGTAGCTGGGCGTAGGTAGCTGGGCGTTGTAGTTAACCCAAAGGCAACCTGAAATTAACCCAAAGCAACCCAAAATTAACCCGAAAGACCAATTTAGGGCTCGTCTAGTGCGATTGATGTTCGATCCACTGCTGCACAAGATGAGCTAATTTTTCGGCACTGTCTACGATCGCCAGTTGTTTGGCTGCCTGAGACATTTGCTGCAATCGATCGGGAGATTGCAAAAGGTTTAGCACTTGCTGTTGTAGTTGAGCCGCAGTCAAGTGAGCCTGTTGCTCCAGTAGCGCTGCTCCGGCGGCTTCAAAGACTTTTGCATTAAACGTCTGGTGATCTTCCGCCGCGAACGGATATGGAATCAAAATAGCTGGCGTACCACTCATGGCTAACTCGGTTAAGGTACCCGCCCCGGCTCGACTCACCGCTAAGGTCGCCCGCTGGAGCAACCCCGCCATATTGTGATAGAAAGGCAATGCAACATATTGAGGATGGATCAGGGTTTTGGCTGCTGGATCGTTCTCACCCGTCAGATGCACCACCCATACCCCGGACTCAAACCAGGCTGGAGCTGCTTGCCGCACCAATTGGTTGACAGCCACTGCGCCTTGGCTGCCTCCCACGACCACGATCAGCGGAGCACCATCGGGAATCGGCAAATCGGGCAAATGCTCGGATCGATCGATCGAATCGGCCTCAGCCAGCGCCCGGAATTGCGATCGAACAGGGGTGCCAACCCAGGTAGTTTTGGCTTTTCCCAGATACTGGGCTGCCTCAGCAAAGCCGATCGCCACCACGGAACACCAAGGGCTCAACCAACGGGTGACTTTACCGGGCAGCGCATTCGATTCATGCAAAATGATGGGCAGCCCTAAGGAGCGAGCGGCAATGACGGCTGGAGCAGCAATATAGCCACCCGTAGTGAATACTCCTTGAAAGCCACCCCGCTGCAATAATCGCCGGACGGTGAAAATCGACCGCAAAAATTGCCCCAACACTTTGAGGGTGTTGAGCCCCAAACGCGACTGGAAGCCGGTAACCGAAATAGTATGCAAGGGATAATGACTGGGAACGAGCTGAGTTTCTAATCGATCGGGCACCCCTAACCACTCAATCTGATAGTGGGATAACTGTTCAGCCGTTGCCACTGCCGGAAATACATGCCCCCCGGTGCCACTGGCAGCCACCAGCAGTTTGGGCGAATTCAGGTTGGCAGAAACACTCGAAGCCGACAAAACGGTAGCCACAGATTCACGCTCCATTCATCTTGACTCTAATCCAGTTTAGGTCTCTCCAATCGAACAGACCCGATCAGCCAAAACTGAAAAGATTCACCTATAATCACCTGTACCACTGCTAATCACCTGTATCATCGCAATCTCAGTGCAATTTTGCAGCAGCGGCAATCATGAGATACTAATTTAGCGCAATTTTGGCGAGCCTACGCCGTTTGATTTCCTGCTCCCTATTAAATTCCCAATGTTGACTTTATTGCTTGCCTGTCGCCAATCGGCTCAACTTCTGCGGCTATTTGGCTGCCCGTTATCTCCCTACCGATCGCAACCTGCTAGACGAGCAACCGCTCGATCGCGTTGGAGCATCGTTACCTTCCTTTCTTTTGGATTAGTGCTGAGCAGCGCTAGTCAGGTGATGGGGCAGATCCCAACCGACAACCTGGAATCTGAGTTGCAAGCTCAAGTGGCTCAAATTGACCAAGCTGCAACGGCAGGTGATTTGGCAGCAGTGATGGATTTTTACAGTCGGGAGTTTACGACTCCAGATGGGCTCACCTATGACACCTTAAAGCAAACCCTGCGAGAACTGTGGCAGCGCTATCCTGATTTGACGTATCAAACCCAGTTGAATTCTTGGGAACAGCAGCCGGATGGAGTGGTGACGGTGACTACCACCCAAATCGAGGGAGACTACCCAGATGAACGGCGCGATCTCAGCCTTGTTGCAACCATCACTTCCCGGCA
Source organism: Elainella sp. Prado103 (assembly GCA_025454395.1). Classification (GTDB taxonomy): domain Bacteria; phylum Cyanobacteriota; class Cyanobacteriia; order Elainellales; family Elainellaceae; genus Elainella. Next base: position 46,019 of record JALOOM010000004.1, on the reverse strand, counting down.
ACGGTTGGTGAATAATCAAATTGTGGAGCAGGAGATCTTAGGTGAGCGAAGTGAGTTGGCAGCGGGTGATCGCCCACCAACGGTTACCTTTAACTTGCCTGAGCAGGTCGCTCCCGGTCAATCCTACGATTTTGATGCTGTCGTGGATGAACCCTTGGGCGATCGATTGTTGTTAGGAGCCGCGATTGAAGAACCGATCGCCATTGATAACTACCTCAACCCAGCCCCAATCGAACTAGAACTCCTCTCTTCTGGCGGGCTATTCAAAGTGGGGGAAGCCCCTGACCAACCGGGCGATCGATGGATTTCAGCGGTAATCGTTCGCTACGACGGCATTACTGCGGTGACTCAGCGGCTGCGCGTTACCGACAAATAGAAACCGGCAAATAGAAACCGGCAAATAGAAAATGATGACAGACCAGTCCGGGCTAATCATCAGCGGGATTGATAATACCGACAGGTGGCACAGGGTCCGGCTGGATTCACGGCACAGCGGAGATAGCTCGATCGGGCATTAAATTGGCAGGTGAGATCGCCCATCATATAGCCAATTCCTTCGACATAGCGATAGTCGGCTGGCAAGTTGAGCGGCAGTTGTCGATGGGTAATCGCTTCCATCGCCAATCGTAATCGCGCTTCTGCTCTCTGATTTGCCTGGCGCATCACCCAAATTGATAGCAGCGAGGGGCTGAGTCCCAAAATCACAATCAGCAAGGCAATCATCATTGCGGTTTTGCTTCCCTGTGTTTAAGGTTTTGGTCTGTCAGTTTTGGCTTGAGAAGCAGTCTAACATGCCACTCCTGCCACCGATAACTGGGTAGGCTGATCGACTCGATCGCCCGTCAAACTGAATGCCCGCACGGTGGTAATCTGAACGGGAACAATTTGCCCTTTCAATTCCGTAATATCGCCGGTAAAGAAGGTGAGTCGATTGCCACCTGTCCGCCCCATCACCTGTAATGGATCTTTCGGGTTTTGATCTTCCACCAAGACTGCTTCCACGCGCCCTAAATAGCGTTGCGAACGCTCGGCTGCTTTGGTTGCCACCAAATGGTTCAATCGCTGGAGTCGATCGGCCTTCACCGTTTCGCTGAGCTGATTGTCCCAGAGGGCGGCGGGGGTGCCAGGGCGAGGCGAATAAGCGGCTGTATTAAGCTGATCAAACCCGACCTGTTCCACCAGTTGCAAGGTATTTTCAAATTGGGACTCTGTTTCGCCTGGAAACCCGACGATCGCATCAGCACTAATGGCAGCATCTGGCATGTAACTGCGAATTTGATCAATAATCCGCAAATATCGCTCACGGGTATAGCCCCGCGCCATCGCTTTCAGCACCTCATTGTCGCCTGACTGGAAAGGAATGTGAAAATGCTCACAGACTTTGGGTAACTCGGCACAGGCTCGGATCAGCCGCTCAGTAAAGTAGCGCGGATGGCTTGTGGCAAAGCGAATCCGTTCAATCCCCGGTACATCATGGACGTAATAGAGTAGATCGGTCAGGGTGTGTTGGTGGCGACCCGCCGCCGTCACTCCGGGTAGATCGCGCCCATAGGCATCAATGTTTTGCCCCAGCAGGGTAACTTCTTTAAACCCTTGTCGCCCCAATTCCTCCATTTCGGCCCGAATGGCTTCTGGGGTTCTGGACTGCTCTACACCCCGCACATTGGGCACCACACAGTAGGTACAGCGTTCATTGCAGCCATAAATTACATTCACCCAGGCTGTCACCTGGCTATCCCGCCGAGGCTTAGTAATGTCTTCAAAAATATGCACTGGATCGGTTGCCACAACCTGATTGCCAGCAAATACTTGCTCCAACAAATCCTGTAACCGATTGGCATGTTGTGGTCCCATCACCAGATCGAGTTCAGGCACCCGCCGCAACAATAATTCACCTTCCTGCTGCGCGACGCAACCTGCAACGACCAAGGTTAGATCCGGCTGTTCATGCTTTCGTTTAGCCTGCCGTCCCAGATAGGAGTACACCTTCTGCTCGGCGTTGTCCCGGATCGTGCAAGTGTTGTACAAGACTAACGAGGCTTCTTCTGGGGTTTCTGCCCACTGAAATCCCATACCTTCCAGGATGCCAGCCATCCGTTCAGAATCGGCCTTATTCATCTGGCAGCCGAAGGTCGTAATGTGGTAGCGACGGGGAGAATCAGCCATAGTTTGCGTAAGATTGCGTAGCAGGGATTGCTTGGTTCAGAAAATTGAAACCGGCGACTTTGGCAGTCCTGACTTGAACCGGCCATTTAATCAAAATTTTGCAAGTCATTCGCAATGAATGACAACAAGTCCTTAAGAATTATAGATTCTCCAGATGGCGATCGGGGGATTTACCTGCCGATCACTTTTGGAGCGCCTGCTGCTGGGAGTGCCTGCTTTCAGAACAGGTATGCCTAGGTATGCCTCCCAAGATGAAGCCCCCCAGCATTTCTGCCAGGAGGCTGCTCTCCCCTATCCGAAGGGATGTGGATAGTATGCCCTGAATTATCATGAATGATGCACTGTATACAGTATGCAATTTATTCGATCGATTCTATTGCTGATCTATATGCTGAGGAGGCAGACAGAAAGATACAGACAAAAGATATTAATGCTGCCAAGTCATAGAATTCTCTCCAGGGAAGGAAGCCAACTGCTCCATGTCTCGGTAAGGTCAAAAGGAGCAAATTCAATGTGGTTGATGAGGAGGTGCCCAAGCGTGACTGACATTAAACCTCCACTGTTGCCTAATTCTAATCCGATCGCCCCCAGCCAGCCCTTTCACCCTGAGACAGGATCGCAGGCATCCTCTGAAATGACGGATGAAATGACAGAAGGTTGGGGTAGTGAGCTGGGTGAGCCTGTGGTGCAGGCTTACTTCACAAGTTTTAACGCAGCCAATTTTGCCCAAGCAGCCGGATTATTTGCCGAGACCGGACGCTTATTGCCTCCGTTTGAGGCTCCCATCGTCAGTCCATCTAGCATTGCTGCCTATCTCGATCGGGAAGCGCAAGGAATGCAGGCTTTACCTCGGCAGGTGACTGCCCAGACCTTCCCGGCGGGGAATCGCCAAGTCAATGTCGTGGGACAGGTACAGATGCCCTTATTTACCGTCAAGGTTCAGTGGGAGTTTGTGATCGATCGCCAAGACGCGATTTTGTCTTTGCGGATTAGGCTTTTGGCAGCCCTGAAAGATTTACTCCATCTCAAGCCTGCGCCTGATTCTAAGCTTCAAGCGCAGGACTAGAACAGAGCAGTCCTGAGAACCATGCCCGAATTTTCAAGTGGTTTAGGGATCCGATTGGGAGAGCACCAGTATTCGGTTTGATCTATGAATTTATGCGGTTTCCCTTACGATCAGATCGAAATCCCTTTTCTTGAGTCCCCCAAAGTCGTTAAAATACGACCGATAGCTGAATCACTGCAATAGACATCTCCTTAAATTATGAGCGTAGTTACCCAAGTTATTCTCAATGCCGATGAAGAACTCCGCTACCCTAGCAGTGGCGAGTTGCAGAGCATTCAAAACTTTTTAAAGACAGGCGAACAGCGGATGCGGATTGCTGCAACACTCGCAGATAACGAAAAGAAAATTGTGCAGGCAGCCAGCAAAGAATTGTGGAAGAAGCGTCCTGATTTTATTGCCCCAGGCGGTAATGCCTATGGAGACAAGCAGCGTGCTCTGTGTTTGCGGGATTATGGCTGGTATCTGCGGCTGATCTCCTATGGGGTGCTGGCAGGTGATAAAGAGCCGATCGAAAAAATCGGTTTGATCGGTGTGCGAGAAATGTACAACTCTTTGGGTGTACCCGTTCCAGGCATGGTGGAGTCGATCCGCTGTCTCAAGACTGCTTCATTGGGATTAATGACCGATGAAGATGCGGCCGAAGCTGCCCCCTACTTTGATTACATCATTCAATCCATGTCGTAATCTTGACCGTGTATTGCCATCTTGCATAGCCTCCCTTCTTGGATTTGACTGGTTCAGTCTGGGAAGGGAGTTGTTGTAAGAAAGTGATTGGGGACAAAAAGTCCATGCTGTTCAACGATCGATCAAGCTGCTCGCTATCAAGCTACTCGCTATCAAGCTACTCGCTATCGAGCCAGACAAAGTCGCCGCGTACCCAACCAGTCGCGTTGGAAACGGTAAACCGGACGAAATACCACATGTAGCCATCATCTCCCACCGTCCGATCGAGGACTTCAACCCGATCGCCCCCATAGCCAATATGGCGCGCATAGGATCGCGTACTCGCCCCATCTCGCACGTTGATTGGTGAGTTGCCGTCCTGACTGACCAAGGTGGCATATTCAGCATAGGCAATCTGCATCGGATCGGATTGGGCTTGCACCGGTTGAACCGCGAGAGTCGCTCCTAAGCCCACTAGCGGCAGTGTTGCCAACAAAAATGCAGCAATAGTCTTCATAGTTTTCTCAACAGATTACGAGTCGTGACCACCGATCACACTGACTCGATCGGCTAATCTGATCTACGGCTCTAGAATGCCCGATTACGCAGAAAAGCAACGGCTTTACCGATTTCACACCTGGCGATCGATCCTAGAGAAGATAACTTCACAATCTAATTCCTAGACCGCTCGTAATCGCACCAAGTATTCTTCATGACGGCGACTTTCAACAGAATTCTCGGACACCTGCATGGCAATAACAGCAAATTTTCTGCTTGGAGGATCTATCTGGGGGGCAATCAATTGTCGGGGTTCACAGCCTTCATGACCTTCGTTGCCTTCATTGCCTTCATTGCCTTCAAACAATTGCCGAATTTCAGCCAAAGACACCCCAAAAGGGGGACCTCCAGGGCGCGAATGGGCCCAGAATAAAGCAATCAATTCACCCCCCGGCCGCAAGATCTGATGAACCATCTGTACATAATCAGCCCGTTGTTCCGGCAGAATGGCACAGAAACAAGTGTGCTCTAAAACATAGTCAAACTGATGGGAAAATTCTTCCGCCAGAGTAAAAATGTCTCGGCAGAGAAATTGAGCAGGTAAACCCCGTTGTTGGGCCGCTTGGGTGGCAGTTTCGATTGCAAAAGGCGCAAAGTCAAACCCCGTTACCGCAAAACCATGCGCTGCAAATAGCAATGCATCATGTCCTCGACCTGAACCCAAAACAGCCATGGATCCGGGTGCAGGAGCCTGATCGGCAGTGAGTAAGCTGACAAACGGGGGAGCCGGTTGCCCCAAATCCCAGCGATCGGTGCCTTCTTGATAGCGACCTTGCCAAAACTCAGCCGTCAAATTGGGGGAAGATAGAGAGTGCGACATGAACTGCCAACCCTACAAACTAATAAATTAAAGAGGCAAATGAGCGCGTGAAATGTGAAGCTGATGCTGCCTTTAGTCCTTCTGATTCTATCGTTCTCCAGCTTCTGGTAGCCTCTTCGATAGAATGGGGAAAACGCTGCATCAAGCTGATTACTGTCATCCAGCTTAGGCGAGCTTAGTCAAAGCTGGGTCAGGTGCTCGTTGTTGCTTTGACTCGAACTGTTTCACCAGGTCGATACAATCTGTCTGATCATCTGCCTGTCTACTTATGCTGGAATCTCTACAAACTGGACTTTATGACCTGGAGCATTTTGCAGATACGCTGGTGTCTGCCCAGTTAACTCACCTGACCCCCCTGAGTGTTGGGGTTATTTTTGCCGCCGGTTTGTTGACCAGTTTGACCCCTTGTATGTTGTCGATGTTGCCGATCACGATCGGTTATATTGGCGGCTATGAAGCCAAAACACGCTGGCAAGCTGCCATTCAATCCACCTGGTTCGCGTTAGGGCTAGCCACCACCTTGGCTGGACTAGGCATTGTCGCGGCAGTGGTCGGCCGAGTTTACGGTCAGGTTGGGATTGGCTTACCGATCGTAGTCAGTGTGATTGCCATTTTGATGGGGCTCAACCTCCTGGAAGCATTACCGCTCCAGTTACCCAATTGGGGGGGGATGGAGTGGATTTCGAAAGATTTACCAGAGAGCGTTCGTTCCTATTTGATCGGGCTCACCTTCGGTTTAGTCGCTTCTCCTTGCAGTACGCCCGTGTTGGCCACGCTGCTCGCCTGGATTTCTACCACCCAAGATCCAATCGTCGGCAGTGTGCTTTTACTATCCTATACGGCTGGATATGTCGCTCCTTTGGTCATGGCGGGCACCTTTACAGCCTCGATTAAGAAGATTTTGGAACTGCGCCGCTGGTCAGGATGGATTACGCCAGCCAGTGGAGCCCTACTGGTGGGGTTTGGTGTGTTTTCCCTCCTGTTTCGCTTGTTTCCCAGCGGCACGATTTAACATTCTGCAAGCAATCGCACTGCAATCAACGCTATGACAAATTCCGCTCCAGAACCGGCACCATCGATTAATCTGACTCAGGTGATCCGACGCTACTTCAAGCGTGAGCTATTTCCATTGCTGGCCGATCTGCGCCTAGCAATTGCCTTATTGTTGGCGATCGCCATTTTCAGCATCTTAGGAACGGTGATTGAGCAGGGGCAAACTCTGGGGTTTTATCAAGCCAATTACCCCGAACAGCCGGCCCTGTTTGGCTTTTTGAGCTGGAAGGTCATTTTGACCTTGGGGTTGGATCATGTTTACCGCACCTGGTGGTTTTTGGCCTTGCTCATTTTGTTTGGTGCCAGCTTGACTATCTGTACGTTTCAGCGTCAGTTGCCGGCCCTACGTTGGTTTTCGCGCACCTGGAACTTTTACAGTCAGCCACGTCAGTTTGAAAAGTTTGCCCTCAGCGCCACTTTACCAGAGGGCTCGCTAGCGCAGTTGGTACCACTTTTAGAGCAACGGCGCTACAAAATTTTTCAGGAAGGGGACAAGCTTTACGCCCATAAAGGCATTGTGGGTCGGGTTGGGCCGATCGTCGTTCACGCCAGTATGCTTTTGATTTTGCTGGGAGCTATCTGGGGGGCAATGACCGGCTTTTTCGCTCAGGAAATGATTCCTAGTGGTGAAACATTTCAGATCCGCAATGTCTTTGATGCCGGGCCTTGGGCAGCGGGAAACATCCCCAAAGATTGGTCGGTCAAGGTGAATCGGTTTTGGATCGATTACAGTCCCGAAGGACGCATTGATCAGTTTTACTCTGATTTATCTGTTTTGAATCAGGCGGGTGAAGAGGTCGATCGCCAAACTATCCATGTCAATAAACCCCTGCGCCATCAAGGCGTAACTTTATATCAGGCTGATTGGTCGATCGCAGCGGTTCGGTTGCGGCTCAACAACAGTCCGGTACTGGAGCTGCCGATGGGTCAACTGGAAACAGGAGGGGCAGGTCGTCTCTGGGGAACCTGGGTGCCCACCAAACCAGATTTAAGTGAAGGGGTTTCCGTTGTTGCCAAAGATTTACAGGGCATTTTGTTAATTTATGACAGTCAAGGCAAGCTGATTGCCACGGTGCGCCCAGGGATGGCAGTAGATGTAAATGGGGTAACGTTATCGATCGCCGAAGTGGTAGGCAGCACCGGCTTACAAATTAAGGCCGATCCAGGCATTCCACTGGTTTATACCGGCTTTGGGCTGCTGATGTTAGGAGTGGTAATGAGCTATGTATCTCACTCCCAAATCTGGGCCTTAAAAACCGCAGACCATTTTTATGTGGGTGGACGCACCAATCGAGCCCAAGTAATTTTTGAACGGGAAATGCTGCAAATTCTCAATCAGCTAGAGACAACCTGCCAGCCGGATCAACCTGATCAGCCGATCGAGCTCTCAGCCGTCTGAACCAGTTGTAGCTGAGTCGATCGGGTGCTTCGATCGGGGATGCTTAAACGCAGATCACCTTGCGGAGCAAAGCACTGGGCTCAGAGCCAAAGCTGCACCAGCAGAAAACCGATCACCGCACTACCGATCGGCACAGTTAGATTATCAATGCCTAGCTTAGAGAAGGCTTCCAGTCCAGTGGCAGTGATCGCGATGAGCAAAGCAATCAGCCAGATCAATCCACTATTGCCATAAACACTGAGTAAAATTGATCCACTGACCATTCCACTCACAGTCAACATGGCAAGGGAGCCTTCCCAGCTTTTTTTCATGCCACCCAACTGATAGGGATGCTGCCCCCAACGCTGACCGATCAACGCTGCCAAACCATCTCCCCAGGTCATAATCAAAATTCCCATGGCTGCAAAGTGAGGGGCAATGTTCCAGAAACTAGCAATTAAGACCCCAATACTGACAGCATAAAAAAAGGTACCCAAACTTTTGCGTCCTACACTGTCGATCCCAGGCAAGAGGGGAAATCGATAAGCCAGGAGGGTAAGGGCGCTAAAAATCACAGAGGCTGCAATGCCCAGCCAGCCAGGAATATTGAGCCACCAGGCGATCAAAATCACATTGCCAGCCCCAATATGAACCACTTTGCGGGTCACTTCAGGCTCAACGGCGAGCCACCGATGCAGAATCAGTGAAACGAAGACAAGTAAGCTCAGCCAAAGGCTTACAATGCCGATCTGCCAGCCTAACTGTTGCCAATGCCAATCAGAATGGGGAGATAATTGCCCCATTGATAATTGCTCCAGTTCAATCGTCCATCCCACCACGGTTTGTGTCGGTTGCATCACTCTTCTCACTCGCCCAGCCACAGCACCCTTTCGATCATCCTGGTTTGCTCATCCTGTTCTCTTAATCATCCTGACATGGCATCGCTTTATGCCGATCGATCCAGAACCATGAAGCAAGGTTAAAACAGCCTGGTTAAAGCAACAGATCAGAGCCTTCGCCCTATCAAGCAGGCATCCTTCTCTCTTGTACCATCTTGTGTCTTTCAGTCCACTGTTTCAGGGCAATCCCTTCGCGCCTTATACTGAATTTAACTGAACCTCAAAAATCCACAATATTCCCAGGTTTACCATGGAGGTTGCCATGGCTGATGTCCTCCCTCATATCGAATTTTTTGAAGGCATCCCTGAAGATCTCAGTGATGTTAGTTTGAGGCAAAATCGCTCAACCGGACTACGCTCTGTGCTGTTAATTTTTCGGGCTTTGCATTCGATCGAACAGTTTCGTAGCTACCGCAATCGATTCGCTAAGGCACTGCTGCTCACCGATGAGGAAGGGCAAATCAGCATTGAGCCATCATCCATTAAATTTATCTTTGGCGGGCCGGAAGGCGACGAGCTTGCTCGGGTTGAGTGTCGGCTAGAGATCGATCAAGAAGCGCATTGGGAACGATTTATGCGATTTATGCATCGCTATGCGGAAGCCAATGGCATGTCCTATGGCGAAGCTGGACAAGGGCAGGCGAGTGGCGGCTAGGGAATTAACCTGAGAAATTTGGCGCGATTCAACAGGTTCTGAATCTTCGCGATCACAACAGGATTTCGGTGATTGGCGCAAATAGTGGCGTGAGTGTGTATTGAGCAGGAAATTTTATGAAAGTGGCAGTTACCGGAGCAACAGGATTGGTCGGCAGCCGACTCGTTGAATGTCTTCAGCAAGCTGGGCATCAGGTGCTCGTTTTCACCCGCGATGGCGATCGGGCAAGCCGCCGATTTCCAAAAACCGCATTCCCCAATCTTGAGATTGTGCCCTATACCCCACTAGCATCCGGCGATTGGCAGGCACAGATTTCAGGCTGTGATGGAGTGGTGAATCTGGCTGGAGCACCCATTGCTGATAGCCGTTGGACTCCAGAGCGCAAGCAGGAAATTCGCGATAGTCGAGTGATAGGGACTGCAAAAATCGTAGAGGCGATCACCCAAGCAACGGTGAAGCCATCTGTCCTGATCAACTCTTCGGCTATTGGCTACTATGGCACCAGTGAAACCGCTTGTTTTGATGAAACTAGCGATCCAGGGCAGGATTTTCTTGCAGAGGTTTGTCAAGCCTGGGAAGCAGCAGCAGAGCCTGTACAGCAATCTGGCACAAGACTTGTAATTTTACGAACGGGCATTGTGTTGGGGCAAGGAGGTGCGATCGCCAAAATGCTACTGCCATTTCGCCTGTTTGCAGGTGGCCCGCTTGGTACCGGCAAACAATGGTTCTCCTGGGTTCACATCGACGATTTAGTGAATCTCATTTTGCAGGCATTAACCCAGCCTCACCTGTCAGGTGTATTCAATGCCACTGCACCCCACCCAGTGCGCATGGTAGAGTTGTCTCAAGTGTTGGGCCAGTTGCTCAAACGACCTTCCTGGCTACCCGTCCCTGCTGTGGCATTAGAGCTCCTGTTGGGTGATGCGGCCCAAGTCGTCCTACAAGGACAGCAGGTGCTACCCAAGCGCACTGAAGCCAGTGGATTTCAGTTTCAATATCCTCAGGTTGAGCAGGCACTACGACAAGTTCTGCAAGCTGAATAAGCTGAACATTCGCTGAACTGGAAGCCAGGAAGCCCAAAGCCAGGCAGCTAAAAGCTGAGTGAGGTGAAATGACGATCCGTCAATTCTGTGGGTGATTACGGATAAGCCTCAGGTCAATTCAGACTCATTCAGCTCATCACCATTAAGCTAGATCGCTACCAGAATTACGGAGTCGAATCAGTTGCCGACGCATCTGAGGGGAAGCTTGGATTTCAGGTAATTCTTGAGCTTCAACAGAGACCTGTACCGGCTCTAAATACTCATCTGCACCATAGGAGAAAGCATCTAAGAGTACTTCAAGCAGTTGCTCTTGGTTGCTGACGATTTGCTTCTCTTCAATCAATCTGAATTTGAGGCGAATCTCGCAGTCATAGACAGCAAATTCAGAACCCAAAGATTGTTGCTCTAAGGAATTTGGTTTCATCGGAAGTAATCACACCTTATGTTGAGCTAAAACATTCAGCGAAGAACGGGACTGAATACGACCTATGGGGATTGCCTTTAGCAAGCAGTATTTAGTGATATGGACGCTTTCATACGCTTAATCAACTAAACCCTCGAAAAGAAAACCCGCACAGTGGGGCATTTGCAACTTTTACCTAACATTCCCAGAAACTAATGGAGATCAGCCAACTCGCTGGATCATCTAACAACCTTAAATTTGGGAATGAACTGTGTGAGAAGCTAGTAATTCATAGATATCATCATTATCAGGTTTGCAGAACCGTATTTTGTGAATTCTCTATGAGGATTATGCACAATTTCATAAGGCTTTTAACTCGAAGGAATCCACTGTTTACGAATTTGAGAATCAAGCTCAAGTGATTACCGGTATCAAAGTAAACACTCAATTTTCCAATTGCTTTATCTAATGTAATCCGTATTCGCAGCACATCTTGTCTCAAGAATAACTCAGATAAACGGAGCAATTTAGAACTTCGATCAGGCTCGGCAAAAGCCAGTCGAAAATTAGCTCTGGAGTGCTTTAGGACTTGCCATAAGCGCATTTCAGCCTTATCTTTCACATGGCAGAACTCTATGATTTTCAGCAAAAGATATGCTATTTCAACTGGGGAAATTAAATACAACCTACATCGATCCATTGATTTCATTTTCAGACCACTTGTATTTTTCAGTACATAGGCTTAGAGCAATAAATATTTCAATTCCAGAGCTAAAAATCGTTTTCATTCTACCGAAACTTCAGCAGTAAATTTAGACAACTCCATTGTAGTTTGAGCATTTTATTCATCTTGCTAAACAAAAATAAATCAATCCATCTTGCGGATTTCGCTATTTACTACCCGATTTTTTCACTTTTATTTGTTATGAGTTTTTCCGTAGTTCAAATGATAGAGCTAGATTCATTCCTTCACTATTTGACTATTCTAAAATCAGGTGCAGATTTATCCTAAACCCAACGGGATCTTCTTGCACAATTCCTATATTTAATTCAATCCACTTGAGTGTTTTATGCCTGATTGACTGACAAAACTCAAACTGCCCACTGCTACGCAGAAGCAAGCGACACCCCAACCTCTCTCCCAGAGCGGGCCAGGGGCTTTCGAGCCAGGATTGGATTGGCAGTCCCTTTGCCCCGGAGAAGGGATTGAAGGATGAGGGAAAGATTGGTCAGTCAATCAGCCTACAATGAGGCACAGTGTCTCAATTAGGCAGAATGGACTTTGAAACATAGTCCAAGACATTTTATTTCTATGAATCAAGGATTCAAATTGGAATTGCTCAGCATATACATAAAGGAAGGAATGATAAATGCATCGATTCCGCTACCGCCACGCTCATTAAACAATCCCAAACCACCGTACTGAAACGATTGCGAGCGAGAGGTTTGCCAGAACCAAAAGGCTGGCAAATGTCCTGGAGGCGCATTGAGAGAAAAATCAAGCTGGTTATAAAATTTGTAGAACTCTAATCCCTTAATCCACCATTGGACTTTTTTGCTAAATGCCAAAGCATAGGATCGGTTTTCGCGTTGCAGCCGATCTAAATCCGCTTCTTGGGGAACAATATGGGCCGGGCCATATAGTAGAAGTTGTTGATTAAACCCAAATTTGGGCGATTTTTGCCGCCAGAGCTGGTCTATTTCCTGGATCGCCAACTGTTCTGGAACATTTGGTCTCCAGCGTTTGAGCGATTCTTCGTCTAACTCATCCTGTACCGGATTGATTACCTGTTTCAAAATCTCAAAGGTGACGGCATCAGCCAGCTTCAAATCATTGCTATCCAAACTGTCCCTTAATCGCTTGAAATTGGGATTGAGTTGGCTGTCATAGGTCATCGGCACCACTACAGGTGGCTCAACTTCAACGATCGGCTCTTCATCCGGCTTTGCCTCGGCGGGAGGAGCGGTGATGAGATACATCTTGACCAGCATTTCCCGCTCTATTGCCGCCACATCTGTTCCTACCAGGTCATGCTTCTTGGCCAGCTTGCGTAGCATTTCCGTTGTTTCTTCACTGAGGGTAAACCCTTCCGTTTGCAAAGCCTGCCGAAAAGCCTCTTGGTACTCTTGCAGATGCTGAAAGTATTCCTCCATGGATTGGGGCAAGAGGATTGTAGTATCTTGCAGAGTCTCTGGAGTTGTGGAGCTTTGCCGCACGACTCGCTCGATCCCACTCAGATCGCTAGGTCGAGTCACGGACTGCTCCATGGCTGCTCGCTCCCCCTGCCCCTCTTGAACCCGTGGCTGTGTAGAGGCATCAACGGCATCGACTGGTTGCGCAGTTAGATCTGGCTGCGAGGCAGGCAATGATGCCCCGTTGGTCGAACTTACCTTTGGGTCTGGATCCAGCCCTAGGACTCCAGAACACCGCCCCGCAGAGGATGCCCCTCGATCGCCAAAAATTTCCTGTTCGATCGCCGCTGCCTGCTCAGGAGTCAGCCTTAAGTAAGCCCAGTAACGCCCCATGGCTTCCTGTTCATCTTCGGTCGGCTGATCGCCTGTCACAAAACGCTTAATATAGGCCCGGTAGGAACTCTTAGCGTCGGCAGTACTCATATTTTTATTTTGAGAGAAAATTGATGCTGTGGATCTTAGCGTCCTTGCATCTATCTAGGGTATATACCCAGCTCGAGTATAAATCCAGTCTTTCAGAACAGCCTGAGAAAAGCCTGACAGAGAGAAGCCTAACCCAGCATTTTGCGACGCTCCACGCAAACTTGCGACGTTTCACTCCAGCCAATCCACTCAATTTACTCCCACTCTGCGATCGCCTCTGCCTGTTCTTGCGCGAGTTGCTGCTGAAGCGTTGCCCAATTGATACTGCGACTAGGAAAATCCTGCACCAATCTACCTTGCTTGAGATACAACCATCGGTCGGCAAACTGCTGTACCCAATCAAGCTGATGGCTCACCATAACCACAGTGGTTGCTGTCGTTTCTGTCAGGGATTTTACGCACTGAATCACTCGCTGACCAGTGCCTCGATCGAGGGCTGCGGTAGGTTCATCGCACAGTAAAACCAGAGGTTGAATCATCAGAGCCCTAGCGATCGCAACTAGCTGTTTTTGACCTTGCGAGAGTTGCACTTCTGTCCGATCGAACCAGTCCGTCGGAATTTGTAGTTGCTCCGACCAATATTGCAGACGTTGCGTCACCACAGTTGGGGTCAGTCCTCGCAGTTGCAATGGATAAGCCAGGGTTTGTCGCACTGTCATGCCCAGCAACTTAGGCTCTTGTAACACTAAGGTAATTTGCTGGCGAAGATCAACGACTGGAATCTGGCGGATCTCTTGCCCATCTAAAAAAATATGCCCTTGATCGCGTTCAATCAAGCGATTAATCAGCTTCAGAAGGGTGGTTTTACCGGCACCCATCGCCCCAGCGATCACTAAACATTCTCCAGCCGCTGCATCGAAGGAAATATCCTGTAGCACGATCCTCCGATCGGCACCTTGGCAACTGACCTGCTGTAGGGAGAGGCGGGGTTGATTCATTATGATGAACCTTGGTGAACCTTGATGAACCTAAAAATTTGTGGCTCTGTCAGGCAGACAGTTGAGCCAAGCTGATTGAGAAGGCAGACTGGCTTTGCTCCCAAACCGCCAAAATTGTCCAGGCATCGATCGCCAATAGAAATAAGGTTAGGGTCAGCAGAATCAAATACATCCAGGGCTGGGCCAACGGTCGCACATCTCTCGTATCAATCCCCGTTTTTGCCTCGACCAGCCGCACCAATTCAGCAAATCCAGCGATTCGCATCGGCAAAAGATAGGCTTGCTCGGAGCGATTAAGAAAATAATAGACAATGCCACCCTGCCCAGTCGATCGAGGCTTCAGGGCAGTGATTTCCGCCCAATTTAGCTGCCAACCTTTGCGCAACCAGCGTTCCACCCAGGTGGGATAGGTCACTTGAATGCCTTGTCCATCCACCATGACTCGTTCGCTCAGGGCTCCAAATAGTAGCACCGCTCCTATTCCCAATCCCAGTGCTAGCAGTTGAGGAGAAATAGGAGCCTCTGAAAATTTGGCTAAAAAAGGGAGTGGCAGGGTCAGGGCTGTATAAAACGCTAGCAGCGTGATCCGAATGATCGGAGAGAGCCGGAAAATTCTACGATCGAGGCTTAAAGTTTCAGAACTTATCTGGTCAGAACTTATCTGGTCAGAACTTATCTGGTCAGAACTTACCTGGTCAGAACTTACCTGGTCAGAACTTACCCGGTCAGAACTTACCTGGTCAGAACTTATCTGGTCAGAACTTATCTGGTCAGAACTTACATTTTCAGCACTCATACGATCGGGATGCACAGCTTAATTTATGGTAACGATTTGTAAAGATAATCTAATTGTATCAGGGCAAATACTTTTGCACCACAGACCAGCCTGTCCAACTGACGCTGGCAAAACCCAGCAGTAACAAGAAATTGAGCCCCAGATGGAGCGATCGGGCCCAGGGTTTCTGGGGGCTGATTTGGGTTGCACTCCAGCCAGATAGTAGGGTGAGGCAAACCACCAAGATGCCAGCGGGGAGGTGAGTGGAGTGACCCAGCGAGCCATAATAGCCCAGGGTGCCAATCAGCCCGATCGACAGAAGCAGTAAGACCAGCGTGATCAGCCCTGCTCCAATACTGAAGTGCAGCGGGCGTAACCAGACAGGACGAGCCTGCTTTTGGGTGCGGCCATACCATAGCCAACTGCCACTGATGGCCAACAGTAAGTAGGCAAACAGTGACAGTCCCATTGACCAAGCAGCGATCCGCCAGAGCCACAAAAAGGAAGGCAGGTTAAGGGCGCTAATCAGCATTGAAGCGATCGATACACAAACTATCGATAAACCAGGTATTGTTCTACCCTACCCTTTAGTGGAGCAAAATTTATGTCTCGATCGGTTCATCTTGATCGTCATTGAGTACCTGCAATCGAATCAGGCGAGATAGGCTGCTACTCGGATCGCCCAAGTTCACTTCAATGATTTCATGGGTTAGCGGCGCAAGATAAGCCAAAAGGGAGCGGAGATGGGGCGTGCTGGCTCCGCTATCGAGATACACCCGTTCCGAAAGCTGATTCAACCGTTTCCAGGTGGTAAAAAGTTTGATCGCCGATTGTTCTAATTGCGCAGCCAAATTGACGAGATCCGCCGTACTACTAAGGCAGCCAATCCGCAGGGCTTCCTCTAAAGCCAATTCCAGGTTCAGTCCAGGTTGGGAGAGCGCTTGGACTTGGGTGGCGGCTGAGAGATACTTGGCTAGATAACGGGCTTCTGCGGTGGCTTGCTTGACCGTCTCCACATCAGGATTGGCCGAAATCTCTGCCTGGATACTGGTTTGATGCACTTCCGGCAGCTTCTCCATCTCCTTGACCAGCGGGGTGAGATAGCGCGTCGGAATGGTACTGCTAGCTGCTTTTTCCTTCAGGGCAGGAGGCAGCAGATCTGAACTCATCGTCGTCCATTCATCGTTGAGATGGCGGACTTCCCGGCGCGTAATGCGCTGGTTCGAGCCACTCTCTGTTGATTCTTTAATCAGATCGCTCACCATTTGCTGCACTTCTGGAGCAGCTTGGGCAGTTTCAATAAAGGCACGCTTGCTAAACCGATTGACGGCTTCAGGTTGAAGAATCCCATCTTCTAACAGATCGTCGGCGCTGTTCGCCAGTTCAATTAAACTATAGGCTTGGGTTTTGCTAATTTCCCGTTCCTTAAGCCAGTTGAGGAAACCCGTTCCCCGACCATCGCCACCACGTTTTTCCCGATCGCGAACACTACGCAAGATCCGCCCTCGCCAAATTTCGGTTTGCAGATCAAATCGATCGCAAATTTGCCAAGCAGATTCAATTTGTTTCCAAAATTCAGGTTCTGCCAGACGCTCATCTTCTGGATCAGGAATTTGCAGTTCAACATCCGTCAGATCCAGACTAGACCAATTCAATTCATGAATTCGATGGGATCCAGCATGATGGGTAGGAGTAGAGTGAGCATTAACCAAATGGAGCGAGTTGGTGGGAAGTGCGTGAACCATGCCGACCTGTAATAAAACAGCCGCCTCACTATGACATGCAGGTCTAGAATCGTCAAGCAATCTTCTAGATATGGCGCTTCACTACCCCAAAGCTAGACTAACTGACGCTATAGCTGTCCATACGAAGTGAGCGATCGGGGTTACCTGAAATACGAATCGCATTATCTAACCCAAAACTCAACCAGCGCAGATTTTGGAGCCGAGGAATGAGGGAGTGGCAGGTCATCGATCGCGATGGGGCTGTTTGGGCATACCCTGTCCAATACCATTTTTATTTACACTTTCACAAATTGATCACAAATTGATCACAAATTGATTGGATGATTAATGGTGAGCTATTAACGGTGAATGACTGATTGGATTATCGAATTTTGGTTGATTATCTTCTCATTCCTGCACAATCTCTGCTTATGCCGTCCGAGGGTTCCTTGGATAGACGATCAGTCAGTGTACTGGCATTATCTGCTTTACTCGATTATGGGATCGGCGATCCTTGGGGTTGGCTCCATCCAGTTCAAGTGATGGGCTGGGGGATTCAGCAATACAGTCAGTTGAGCTGGCGTTATTTGAAGCATCCTGTCGCATTGAGGATCGCTGGCATTGGACTAACGGCACTGACGATCGGGCTGGCAGGTGGGTTCGGCTGGCTATGCATCAGGCTAGGAAATCAGGTACATCCATGGTTAGGGATCATGATTGAAGTAGTGATGCTGGCCAGTTGCTTTGCCGGACGCAGTCTACGACGAGCGGCTGACGATGTTTTGCAGCCTCTAGTGGTTGGGGATTTAACATCTGCTCGATCGCGGTTAAGCCGCTATGTCGGTCGAGACACCGAAAATTTATCCCAGCCGGACATTCTACGGGCCGTGTTAGAAACTGTGACTGAGAATGCGACAGATGGCGTAATGGCCCCGCTGTTCTATGCAATTCTGGGGGCTGGATTACCGATCGGTAGTGTTCCAATGGCTCTAGCTTATAAAGGAGCCAGTACATTAGACTCCATGGTCGGTTACCGCGAGGTTCCTTACCGGGATCTGGGTTGGTGTAGTGCCCGCTTGGAAGATTGGCTGACTTGGCTGCCTTGCCGCCTGCATATCCTCACCTTAGCTGTAATTTCGGGACAGGCACAAGCTGTCTGGCGGCTCTGTCGGCGAGATGCATCTCAAGATCCCAGTCCCAATTCTGGCTGGAGCGAAACGGCCTACGCCGCAGTGCTGCGAGTGCAAGTGGGCGGCGAAAACTCTTATCGCGGGATCGCTAAGTTGAAGCCGTTGCTGGGCGATCCCATCGAATCGATTACAGCGGCCAAAATCCAGCAAGCGATGGAGTTAACTCGTAGGTGCTTTTTACTCTGGCTAGTGGGGGCGATCGGAGTCATCCTGGTTAGCCACATGCCCCCTTAGAATGTCCCCAATAACTCTACTGAATGCTCTTAATTGCAAGCCTCGCCGTTCGCTTTCTGCATAGCTCCCAACAGGGAAGTAATCACCACACAGCGCCTACTGCCTTCGTTATCTTTGGGAGAAGTAAGGACAATTTTAACTCCACCCTCACCCAAATCTTGACGCTGAAGATTACCGCGATCGTTGAAAATCACACAACCTGCTGCATCACCGGCACAGCCTGTGGTGTCACCATCCAGGACTTCTAAGCCAAACATCTCTGTGTCATCATTACTGGGCACTTGCGCATCAATCGGTTGTTCAACCCCAGCAATCCGCACGATCGGTAGCCCATCAGCAGGCGTAACAAAGTCTACTACCTGAACTTGACGAGTCCGCATCGCTTGGGTTTGGGCTTGGCGCAGCAGTTGAAATATTTGCTCTCTACCTGCTTCTGCACGCCGACTGTTGACAAAGTTCAACCAACCTGGGGCGGCAATCAATGCTAAAGTCGTCGCAATAATGATCACTACTAGCAGTTCAACCATCGTGAAACCGGCAGTTGCTCGGCGGATCGGATGATGATTCATAGACATAACTGATAATTCATAGACATAACAACTCCAGACATTAAAGTGCCAGACATTAAAGTGCCAGATGCAAAAAGTGCCAGATGCAAAAAGTGCCAGATGCAAGAGGACGAACCAGTTCACCGATGAACCAGTTCACCCGCGAAGTCGATAGGCTATTCAGTTGGCTTGCGTCCTAAGACACTACGGCTCAATACACGGGTCTGCAAAGTGGGCAGAATGTTAGGATTATTGTTCGTAAAAAATGCCCCCGCCGTATCATTGGAAATCCCTGGACGACCGGCTGCACTTCCCCGCAGAAACAGGACTGTATCCTGGTAACGAGTTGGATCGGCAACGGCAACGGGAGCTCCACCTTGAGTGACACGGCGAGTCGCCGTTGAAACGCAAGCATAGAAGCTGCGCACTCCGGCAAATTGACCGGTCAGCATTCCATTACTGGGCGAAATCTGATATTCGGTTGTCACTTCACCTTCTGTTTCGGGGGTGACCGTACAAGTCCCGATTCGCCCAATTTCATTGGCTAAAGCCGTATCACCAATATCAAAACTGACAAAATCGACTAATGTGGCTGCTTGTCCTCCGGCAGGAGCAGTTTGTTTATTCACCAGAGCCCCAGTATTTTCATCTTTGCCAAAGGGCCAGGTTGTGAAATCAATGCCTGCATCGCTGGGATTTACATAACCTGGGTTAGGATCGCCATTCGAGAGAAACTGGCTCAATACATAGCGAGTAATCCGCGCTTTCCCCTGCCATTGCGGGCGATCGGCCGCCTCATTTCTCCGCAGCGAATAAACAACCAAAGCATAGGATTGTCCCGACAAGCAAGCAACCGTTTGCGGATTCGCACTACCGTTTGCACATTGGGTTTTGATGGCTTCCGGAAAAGGCTGCTGCTTCCAGAATGCCAGGACAGGCACACTGTTTCTGCGTACATTCTCTGGCAGGAACTGAACTAAGCCACCACCCGCGCATCTATTACCGCAATTTTCCAGATAATTTCCAGGATAGACATAAATGGCTTCACGCAGTTCAGTTGCCATATAATCAAGCGCCATTTGCATTTCTCGCTGGGTCTCAGAGCGAGAGGCTTCCCGTTGATCAGCAGTCATCATTTGCACCACGATGAAAGTGAGCCCCGACACAATAATGCCACCGATCGCAGTTACAACCAGCAGTTCCAGGAGAGTAAAGCCCTGAACCGAATGAGCACGAGATTTGAGGAAACCTTTTTGGACGCGAGACCAGAGCGACTTGACCATAGTGTTTTTAGCAGGATTTCAGTTCAGTCGAGGAGATGCAGGATGATTTGGGCAATACATACGGAATGGGCTGCAAAGGGCTAAGCGAGTAATCATTTCAATCACTCAGGAAGGTCAACTTCGAAAAAGTTTTACAGAAAAACCGCCTTGATAGCTGTAATTTCTGAGTTGTGATGAAACTCCAGTTAGCGTAGGTAGATTCAATGACCTAATCAGACACAGATTTCAGAGGGTAAAGCTTCTAACAACTAGCATGGCTACGGCTGAAGATTTTCACATTCGCTAATCGCATTCGCCCCTGTTGCACCCAGATAGGTACACAGGGTAGAGGATCTTTCTCCCCAGGAAATCGGCTTATAAACACTCAGCAGGGGGTGAGTTGATTGTTGCCCTGGTTTATTGGAGATTCGCAAGGAAGCATTTTCGGTTTCGAGTTTACCCGCCAGCAAGTTCTCCCTTGCCAAAATTGAGTAGACTCGTACTCCTAGGTCAAACTGCGCCGGCCGTCTGTCATCAACCTCAGGTTTATTCCGCTCCAACTGGGTTGTAACTCCCCGAGTCCGAAAAACCTGCATGAGCAGCTCCGGTTTACAATCTCCATCCACATCCACTGGTAAGGCTGTGCCTACAGGTAGCGGCTGATTTTTGTAAGCCGTCACACCTGGACAGGGAGCCGCCTCACTGCGAGGGCTAGCCAATAGCTGTGAAATCTGGGTAGGTGGGGGCACATTAGCCAGATTCCCCCCCGACTGAACTGCCACCACTTGGGGTAAAACCTCGTTGCGGTGCCGACCCAGTTGAACTAATGTATTGACTCGATCGACTTCGGCCTGGGCTACCTGGAAGGCTTGCTCAGCTCGCCGGTTTTGGATCCGCCCAGCGGTTGCGACCAGCAGCGGGGGGGTCAAGAGGGCTGCGGTGAGCCCAATTAGCATAATCGCTACTAAGCATTCCAAGATCGTCAGCCCCTGCTCTGAGTCAGGTTGAGCAGCATTCAAACAATCGCCCGTATATCGCCGCATATCCCGAAGCCACCAGGGTGAAACCGATGAAATTCGACGTGTCATGATTTCCTCCTCAATTTCGCCTAAGCAGGACAGTTAGCAGCTCGACCCGGCACTTGCCGACAGAGATTGCGAATATAGGGATCATCTGCAGGGGGTTCGCTGTAAAACTCACTGCGGGTGTTCTCCGCAAATTGGAAACGTTCTGCCACAGGGCCAGGAGGGGCATATTGCAGTCCGACATCGTAGCCCCAACGACGATTCGGTGGCCTGTAATAGCGGATCCATTCCTGGTTTGTAGTGGGAGCCGGGGAGTCGATTTGCCAATTTTCTTGGTCAAATGGCGAGCTGCCATAGCTACTAAAGTTGAGCTGTAAAAACGCACCGGAGATAAATAGGTTTTGCCCATCCCAGTTTTCTAAGAACCGAGGGAAGTTGTGTAACCCCCCGTAGGATTGCCCTTCCCGCGAAGGCACCAACCCACTCACCATGATTAAGTTCATGCGGGTGTTGTCTGCTGCTGCCATCAGTCGCTTATCATCCTGCATGGCTCTATAGCGGCCGGTATACACCGCTGTAGTACCATTCAACGCACTCCAGTAGGTTGGGCCAACCGGCTTGCTCGGTAGACTACCCCCCCCACGAATGATGAAGAGGGGGGATTCTCCCTCATCGTAGCTACGCCCACTGACAGCATTCGCTAGTCCTGACGGGATGTTATCGATCAAGTTAGTACGTACCCATAGGTTAGCCCCTTTAGCCGTGAGGGCAGGTGGTAACGCTGCCAATGCATCCACTGGACGATTTTGATCCAGATAGGATGTTGTTCTGGTGTTGCCACAGCCATATCGAGTCGCAAACCAAGCAGGCAGTTCAGTCGTCGATCGAGAAGCAAAGGTATCCTCAATACTGCCATCACAGAAAGTAGCTGAAATGAGGGAGACTGCATCGGCCACAATTTCACTGGGTCGCCACTGATCGCGAGTTCGATCGGCAAAGCTCAAATCCAGATCAGTCCGGTCATAAAAGTTGCGGTAACTCCCATCTGCATTAAACTCAAGCCGTTGGGTAAACTCCTCTAGCAGTTGTCCGCCTTCTTGATGCAGGTTGAAATTGCCTTGCACATACACCGGGTTATCGCTAATGAGAGACAACCCTCGACCGTTATCTCCGACCCGACTGAGATCTGCCCCTTGCCGTAAGCGGAAGCCATAGGGACGACGATCGGGATCAGCATAGTAGTCTACCGGCTTAGAACTAATCAGGTTAGCGCTATTAGCTGGCGGATCCGTGGAAGCATAGGCATCCACATCATGGGTGCGCATGGCACAGGTCGCCGTTCTTAACTCTGCTTCTGTATCACACCTTTCCCAGATATTGCCTGTGTTTGGGCGCACAATGCTAGATTCTGAAACCGCATCTTCCCGAAAGGCGTAGACAATCCCTTTCTTGGGTAGCCAGAAATCGCCCTGATAGCTATTGCGACGCATCAAGTCAAGATCTAGATCGAGGGTTCGCACTGGCAACAGTTCCCGCCCATTGAAGAAGGCCCCGTCTTTGAAGGCCACACGGATCAAGGTTCCTTGCTTTGGAGTCTGGAAAGAAGCACTACGAGCATTAATCGGCTCAGAACAGTGAGTGTTGCTATTGCAAGCTTTAATCAAGTTGAATTGGTTGCTGTTTGGGGTTGAACCCGTACCCGGAATCCCCGGTGCAGTCGGTAAAGTCCAGTTTCCTGCCCGCGAATCACCCAAGGTAATGCCCGATTGATTGATCCGCAGGGGCATCAGCTTAATTCGGGCAGGCTCCACCACGGTGTACGTAACGGAGCTATTTTCGTTGGCGAGATACCGACGACGACGACCTCTACTATCTTCCCGATCACGCGCCCGATCCTCTTCAGTGCTGTCAGTGATATCTCGATGGCTTTTGAACCGCCCAGCATACCCTTCAGCCAGTGAAAACGGAGTAGACAGGTCATCTATTTTAGCGGGGAATAAGGAATAGAGAATCGGGTAACGAGGACGAGCTGAGCATAACCGGGCTAGAGGTTCAGTGGTTTCGCCTTCAATTGTCCAGCCCCCAAAGGTAGGAGCATGTTCTGACGAACCACAATTTCCCAGCGGTGCAATACCGTAATAATCTCGGTCGGAATAGGCCGTGCTGCCATAGGCTCCCCAAAAGCCCCAAGTTCGATCGCGAGCTACTTGTTCCTTGGTAATCACCAACTGAGCCAGGGAAATAACTTGATTCAGTCTTTCTCGTCCAGTATCACCAGCCGGTAAATCATCCCGCCATCGCTCCAAGAGGCGCACATAGGTTTCTGGATTATTTGATTGCTCTTGCTCCCATGCCAGCAGGTTCATTGCGTTCTCCCGCTTCATTGACCTTAAGCTGGTCACCAAGGTGTTCGGGGGGCGGGAAGTAGTCGGCTGAATCTGTCCTACCAGGGTTGTGGCTGCTGCATCATCGGCGGCATTATAAATGGCATCCAGGACGCGAATATGGCCTCTCAAACCAACTCCGTACCGGGGATTATCGGGCGTGAGGGGGTCAGCGGGTAAACTTTTATCGCCAATTAAGTCGGCCGACAAGGTGTTGACATTCAGTTTTTCCAGGTAATCCAAATTGTAGGCCAGCATCCCCAAGGTACAGGCTGCCGTGTGGAGTGTGGTTTTATCGGCAGGGCTGAGGGTATCGTAGGAAGATCCTCCGTCTATCAGACGAAACACGCCGCGTAAGTTTGAGAAGTCACCCCACATGGCCATACTGGGGTAGGGATGCACATCTCCACCCACCGTTTGTACAGGTTCAAAGGAAGGAGCACCACCGAGCCGATCCCCAGCAAAATAGGCGAGATTACGGAGCCCCTGCATCAAAGGGCTGCCAGGATTGCGAAAGTCTGCCACTGAAGGCGTGCTGTATTGCCAACCATTGGTGCCGCGACCTCGGAAAAAGTCACTGATCACCGTACCATCGGGATAATCTGCGCCCAAGGTAGCACCAAAGCCAAAGGCTAAATTCTCAAAGGTGGCACTGTGATCAAGGGTGCTGGGCGTACCAGGGTGAACCGTTGTGACCAGACAGGCATCCGGAAAGTCTCTGGTTTCAGCCGTTGTGTCCGTGGAATTGAGATAGATCGCAGTAGCTTGCACCGCAGCTAAGCTATCCCACAAAGATTTACGTTGTCGAGTTTCATTACAGCGGTTACCATCCGGGCAACCCGTCTGCCAGGGCCGTAATGGCTCGTTTTCCAGGTCGATCGCAGTTGCCGGGTTCGTGGCATTATTACCCGGGCCACCCCAACCGGCTGGATCGCCAAGTTCTAACCGTTGCCCCACAATTAATCGTAAGCCATCCACCCGCGCCCGCCGCTCCCAATAGCCGTCTAAACCGACGGTAGCGTTGTCTTCGCCAGGTTTTGGATCGCTACCCGTCAGTTCTGGAGAGCCCGTGATCGGTTCACCAATTTTTGCCGTGGCACCGCCGCCAGCATTGGATTCATCCGTAACCCCGATCGGTAACCCTTTCGGGCCCCAAATTGGCTTAGGACCCCAACGGTTGTCAGCCCGGAAGGTATCATCTACATAGGGGGTCACTACCTCTGTAAGATTCCGGAGTCGCCCATCTCCACCATCGTTGAGTACGCTGGCTTTCCAGTTGCGATCCACAAACTGCTCTGATTTGACGCGGGGATTCCGGGGTTTCAGCTTGCCGTTCGTCTGCAATTCAACCGGCTCTAAGGCGAAGTCAATCGGTTTCAACCCGGCTGGATCCACAGAATCTGTTCCGGCTCCAAACCCGATCGACTGCACTTGGTTCCCTTCCAGCACATCAAAGGTTGAGCCACCGTTGAAATTGTTATCTCGTAGTGTGCCATTGATGAAGCGCCCTTGGAAGTCGGGAATCCCCCGGTCTGTATCCTCAGCATTTTGCTTAGCAGTGATCTCGGAGGCATCTTTACCGTTGATACAAGAGCTGAGGGAACTGACTAAATAACCACGAAATCTGCGATCACCACCGACGATCAAATTGCCATCGGTATGCATCGCTCCATTCCAACTGAAGGGAGGTCCAGGGAAAATTTCTAAATCATTCCGGAACCAAGCTGCCCATTTGAAACCCCGTGTTGCTTCCCGATCCTGCTGGAATTCTAGGGTTGCCACCGTGCCACTCGGATCGTCAGGCACCACATACGCACTGACTTGAAAGTTTTTACGGATTTTAGAGGTATTGCGCTCGTCGGGCACCCAACCTTGTTCATTCAAGTTGACGACTGTACCCGTTCCGCTATTGCGCTTGCAAATATTACTGGCTTGAGAAGAATTACTTAGGGGAGCATTCCGAACTTCCAGGGCATCCGCTCTCCGTTCTAAGGCTTCTCTGCGGGCATCTTTCAGATCATCTAGCCGGTCTGGAACCGTAAATATCACTGAATAAACTGCCCAACCATCCTGACTCTGGGCATTTTGTGGACTGTCAATGGTGCCATCGCCATTCAGATCAACCCGGTAACGCCAAGCATTATCCAGAGAACCATCGCCATTCACATCAATCCGGGTTTCTCCCTCAGTTGTGTAGGGATCGATCGTCTCTCCGTTATCACCCTGGAAAAGCGGAGTCCCCTCTGCCTCATTATTCAGCATCATCGCCTTCAACTTGGCTTGGCTCGGCACGCCACCTCCACGTCGATCGCGATCGGGATCCAACAGGAATTCGATTTTACTTTTCGCCCGATCGATGACCGGAGTGGCAGCATTGTAAACCACTTGTTGCTGTCGCTCTGTGATCGCCTGCTGGGTGCGGCTGAAGGTACGATAGCCAATGGCTCCTACTGTGAGAACCACGACCAGCAACAGTAAAACCGTAGTGGGCAAGATAAAACCTGCCTGCGAGCGTGGTTGCCGACCCAGGAGCAACAAACCCCGTAATAGCCAGCTAATGAGTGATTTGGTGATGCGGCGAGGCAGTCTGCCCACTTCTCGCAAAAGGGATTGGGCTGCCCTGATTACCTTTGAGGTTGACATAGCTGCTTTCCTGTCGGACGGAAGAGTTGAAAGGATCTTGGATACTGGGAGTTTTATGATCGATCAAGCAGGCAAGATGAAATTTAGAGCGGAAACTGCGACTCAGGAAGTAAAGCTTTCCTAAAGTTTATCGAGGGTTTCTTCGCGATAAACACTGTCCTAAACTGTCCTAACAAGTTAAAGCGATCAAATCAACAGAGGAATTACGAGTGATGAAAATACGCATCAGCTCCGAAACTGGATGCATATCCAGTGAAGCCCTTCTGTCAAGCCATCCTCGATCTGAACCACTTTGTCAAATTGGTCAAACCAAATTGCAAAAGTAGCTTAACCAGTGATGGGCAGGCTTGAGGATTCATGATTCCCATCCGGGCTGCAAAACCGATCAGATGGGCTCAAAAGTCTTACTTATCGCTCTATATTACTGATTGCTCTTGCGATATCAAAACCGATTTCGCAGACAAAATCAACATTAATACTACGTCTTGGTAGACTCAATTGGCAAAATGCCGATTTTTTTACCCAGAAAGCAAAAAGCAGCGATCGATCGCTGCTTACCGGAATCGCTGCTTGCTGGAGATGTGATGTATTGATAAGGCAATTCTGAATCTCAGTGTGAGTCCAGAGTTGGTGAGTCCAGGGTTAGTACTTCGCCAGATCGATCCCAGCTTCCTTCGCCATGGCATACAACCCTTTACGTTCAAGCGTTTTAATTGCTCGAGTTGAAAGGCGGAGTTTGACCCAGCGCTTCTCCTGAGGCAACCATACTCGCTTCTCTTGCAGATTGACTTCCTGCAACTTCTTAGTACGGCGATGAGAGTGGGAAACTGCGTAGGCATTATTTGCCTGCTTGCCGGTCAATACGCATTTACGAGCCATAGAGTTTACGGGGATGATGGACACAATCTATAATTTTACACAATTTTGAAGTTTTTTGACTAGCACTGCCGTTACATCTTTGCCCATGAAACTGTTCATCTAAAATGAAAGACTGAGCTGAGAAAAAGGCTGAGATAGGAAACTGCACTGTTGGAAAGCAGCGATGCAAGATCTTTCTACCAGGTTCATGGTCGATCAGCCGATCAACAGTTGATTTTGTTCGATCGACTTACCTTCATTACTCGATCAACAGTTTTTCGATCGACAGTTGGTGAAACTCGAAACTAGCGAGGCTTCAGCTTACCGACATCTAATTTCTAATCTTGATGACTGGAGAAGTGTTGTAATGCTGGACTTCTGGTTAAGCGTGATTCATTTTAAGCCAAGACCATTGACACCTTTGGTAGAAACCTATCAAGTTTTTAGCTCTGCTTCTGTGGATGAACTGTGGAACAAGGTTATGAATATAGGTGATGTATCCTGGCATCCACTCCTAGCAAAAACGAATGTACCCTATGGGTTGATTCCTACGCCAGGCCTAATCTATCAGGCCGTCAGTCGGCTGGTGCCGATTCCACTGAAGATTTTTGTAGAACGGGTACTCCCTCAAGAGCTGTTGAGCGTACGAGTTCTAGTGCTACCTGGACTGGAGGAACATGTGACCTACCAAATTGAATCTACGGTCTGTGGCACCTGCGTTTCTTACTCCGTCACTTTAAAGGGCTGGTTATCGCCGCTCGTATGGTCTGTGATGCAGCCCCATGCTGCCAAAGTAGCGCGAGAATTAGTTCATGCTGCTGAACAAGAGCGATCGTCTACACCTGTGCGGGCTCGCCGTCCTGGGCTAGATTGGTTGGGTTTATTTTTTCTAATCATCTCCATTGGAGAAATCTTGGCAGCCGTCGGCATCAATCCGGGTCTACGCTGGAGCTAAAATTTAGAGAGAAGGTGAGAAGAAATACTTAATCTTCTGATCAATTCATGGGAATTCCAGGTAGAGAACACCAGAAGCAAAGACACAATGCCCACAACAATTGATTCCAGCCAAGTCCTAGAGATTTTGCGTCCAGTTGAAGATCCCGAATTGCGCAAAAGTCTAGTTGCACTCAATATGATTCGCAATGTTCAGGTGGAGGGGGGCAACGTCAGCTTTACCCTGGTTTTAACAACCCCGGCTTGCCCTTTACGGCAATTCATCGTAGAAGACTGTGAACGTGCAGTGAAAACACTGCCTGGAGTAGAAACTGTCACAGTGGAGGTCACCGCTGAAACCCCCCAGCAGAAAGCCCTGCCCGATCGCACAGGTATCAGTGGCATTAAGAATATTTTTGCAGTTTCTAGTGGTAAAGGAGGCGTGGGAAAAAGCACGGTGGCCGTGAATGTGGCCGTGGCATTGGCACAGGCGGGGGCCAAAGTCGGATTGATTGATGCCGACATTTACGGACCAAATGCACCCACCATGTTGGGCTTAGCAAACACGAAGGTAATGGTGCAGCAGGGTGCTCAAGGTGAAGTCTTAGAACCCGCTTTCAATCACGGCGTTAAGCTGGTATCCATGGGATTCTTGATCGATCCGGATCAGCCAGTGATTTGGCGCGGGCCGATGCTCAATGGGATTATTCGGCAGTTTCTTTATCAAGTTCAGTGGGGCGAGTTAGATTATTTGATCGTGGATATGCCGCCAGGGACAGGGGATGCTCAACTCACCTTGACTCAAGCAGTTCCTTTGGCTGGAGCAGTGATTGTCACTACGCCTCAAACCGTTGCTCTGATTGATGCAAGGCGGGGACTACGCATGTTTCAACAAATGCAGGTGCCCGTCCTCGGAATCGTCGAGAACATGAGTTATTTCATTCCGCCTGATCTGCCCGATCGCCAATATGATTTGTTTGGTTCTGGGGGGGGCGAAAAGACCGCAAAAGAATTAGGTTTGCCGCTGTTGGGCTGTGTGCCACTGGAAATGCCTTTAAGAGAAGGAGGCGATCGGGGCATCCCAATTGTGGTCGATCGACCAGACTCTGCCTCAGCCCAAGCCTTAACCCACATTGCCCAACGGATTGCAGCAGGGATCTCAGTCGCAGCCCTCAGTTAGGTTTAGGTTTCAGTTAGGTTTCAGTTAGGTTTCGGTCACAACCTGCAATTCATTGCCATCATCCATCATTTCAACGAGACCATGTTGCAAAAACCGCTCAGCCGCATTAGCTGGAAATCCTTCGTCCAACCTTGGCAAGAGATGGATTGGCTGCTGTTTTTGCTGCCGATCAGTCTAACCTTGTTTGGTGGGATCACCATTCGGAGTACCCAACTGCATCTCGGAGATACGATTTGGTGGCTCCATTGGGTCACAGGTCTGATTGGGGTGATTACGACCCTGATGCTAGCCCGGTGGCGGTATGAAAACTTACTCCAATGGCATTGGATTATTTATGGACTGACCAATCTTTCACTGCTGATTGTGATTTTTATTGGTACTACGGCCAATGGGGCCCAAAGTTGGGTGACGATCGGTAGTTTTAACCTGCAACCCTCCGAATTTGCCAAGGTCGGCGTGATCATTACTCTGGCGGCTGTTTTGCATGAGCAGGGAGCCAGTTCTTTAGGCATGGTGATTAAAGCCTTGGCAGTGGCCGCCCTTCCCTGGATTTTGATCATGATGCAGCCGGACTTGGGAACTTCCCTCGTTTTCGGCGCAGTTACACTGGGCATGCTCTATTGGGCCAATGCTAACCCAGGGTGGTTGCTGTTGTTGGTTTCTCCAATTGTGTCGGCTATTCTCTTCGGGGTGTTCTTGCCAGGATGGTTGTTTTGGATTGTGCTGGTGATTTGGATTGCTTGGCGCACCTTACCTTGGGCCATGTCTGGCAGTATCGTCGCGGCAACTGCAAACTTGGTGGCCGGTGGCTTAGGCAGTTTTGTTTGGCAGCATGTGCTTAAGGAATATCAGCGCGATCGATTGACCCTATTTCTCGATCCAGATAAGGATCCGCTGGGGGGGGGTTATCACCTGATCCAGTCTCGCATTGCGATCGGGGCAGGGCAGTTATTGGGACGGGGCTTAAATCAAGGCACCCAAACCCAGCTCAATTTTATTCCTGAGCAGCATACAGACTTTATCTTCTCAGCCGTTGGGGAGGAGTTTGGCTTTATCGGCTGTCTGATGGTGTTGCTTATCTTTTGGCTAATTTGTCTGCGGCTGGTGATTATCGCGCAAAATGCGAAGGACAATTTTGGCTCCCTGTTGGCCGTTGGGGTCTTGTCGATGATCATCTTTCAGGTGTTGATCAATATTGGCATGACGATCGGCTTAGCCCCCATTACGGGCATTCCACTCCCCTGGATCAGCTATGGGCGATCGGCTTTACTGACCAATTTTTTAGCCTTAGGCATCGTTGAGTCTGTGAGTAACTATCGTCACCGTTTGAAGTTTTAAAGGTCTGAAATTTTGAAGATCTGAAATTTTGAAGATCTGAAATTTTGAAGATCTGAGGTCATTGTTACCCATGTCCCAAACTTCTCCCGTTGCTATCTGCCCCCCGTCGCATTGACGAGCTGTCCTTGAGCAAACCTGACCCTTGCCATCGCAAATTTCTATCGTTTGGTTGAGGGTTTAGGCTCGATCGGAAAGCCAAAATGCCGTAAGCTAAATAAGAACATCAATACTACTAGCGCCCTATAGCAATTATGATTCTGCCAGGCTCAGCAGTGCGTGTCAAAAATGCCGACGACATTTACTATGGCTATCAAGGTCTAGTTCAACGGATCAGTAGTAACCAGGTTGCAGTGTTATTTGAAGGTGGCAACTGGGATAAACTGGTCACCTTTCGTCTGTCAGAATTGGAACTTGTGGATGCGACTGTGGGACGAACCAAGAAATAGTATTTTCCAACACATTTCCAACACATTTCCTAAGAAGTTTATTTCCCTGCAAAATTTATTTCCCTGCAAAACAGGGGCATTGCTGCTTAAGGCAGGTCTATATGCGGCTACCCTTGCCTCAATTTAACGTTCAAGCCCGATCGCCTAACTACATTGCAGAAGTGATTGAGACTGCAACGACTGAATTTGTAGGGCAGTGTTTGGAGCCAGAAGATCTGAACTTTGCAGCCATGCCCCCCTTTGGTAGTTGGGTTAAATCCAGGGATGAGGACTCAGGCAATCAAATTTTTGCGGTGATTTACCATGTGACCACGAGCCCGATCGACTCAGTACATCGGGCCAGGGCCTTGGGACTGTCACTACAAGATTTGCGCGAGCAGCAGCCCCAGATTTTTGCCATGCTCAAAACTGAGTTCCATGCGGCGATCGTGGGCTATCAGCCACTGTCAGCCAGTCGGAATGGTTCTAAGGGGGCTAAGGATCATCCTGCTGCTGCAAACACGATTATTTATCAACACTTGCCACCCCGTCCGCCTCAGGTTCACCAGGCGGTTTATTATTGTGAACCAGCAGAGGTCGTGCAATTCAGTGAGCAGCTCGATTTTTTGAGGACTTTACTTCAGCTCAGCAGTGCTCCTGTAGAAGCACTCGTAGCCGCCGCTCTGCGGGAAATCTATCGCCTGCGGCAAGCCGATCGGGATTGGTTGGTGCAAGCCGGTCGATCGCTGAGTATTTTACTGAAGGACGACTATGACAGCTTACGGGTTATCCTCAGCCAAATTCATCTGTAATATTCCACCCTATCGACTGCTAAGATTGCTGAAATTTTAGATTCCAATCTTGTCAAGTTCTTGAGATCTGTTATTGCTTGACCTCAGCGTTTAATTTTCGGTTCTTGTATATCGGTCACGCGCCAGCTTAGCTTCAGATTCAGCCAGAAGTTCCAGAGGGTCACCGCTAGAATGGCGATCAGATTGGCCAAATAACGATTCAGCCCCACCCAGTTGTAGAGCAGATTTAACAACAGGACATTCAAAATTAACCCAGCCAGGCAAATCAGATTGAATTTGAGAAATCGTTTCACACGCTTTGCCCAGCCTTTCTGTTGCCTGGCAATATCACCGAAAGTCCAGCGATCGTTCCACAGAAAATTATTGAGGATCGCAGTTTCTGAAGCGATGATCTTACTGCGAGTTAAGCCCCAACCAAGCATTGCTGGATCGCTGAGTAGATACAGCATTCCCATATCAATGAATACGCCACTTAACCCCACCAGCCCAAACCGAATAAATCGCTGGATCGGGACACCATAGGTGTGGCGTAAATGGGAAATTCGCCCGCGCGATCGTAATCGCCCTAAATGCAGCAAATAATCTACATACTGCCGCCAAGACACCTTACTCTCGCCAGCTTGGCGCTCCTGAAAAACATAGCCCACTTCAGCGATTTGTCCAATATTTCCCCGCCCCAACACTTCCAATAGAATTTTGTAGCCCAAGGGATTTAAGCGACGATCGGCAATGACATCCCGGCGGAGGAGAAAATAACCACTCATGGGATCCGACACGCGCCCCACCACGCTAGGCAAAATCAAGAGCCCTAATACTTGGGCTCCTCGCGATAAAAACCGTCGCACTATGCTCCACTCACTGACCCCTCCCCCAACAACATGCCGACTGGCAACTGCTAAATCAGCTCCTTGATGCATTGCCGTCAGCAGATTCAACAGGACTTCCGGTGGATGTTGTAAATCACCGTCAATGACCCCTAAAATCTCACCTTGAGCCGCTTGCCAACCTCGAATGACTGCCGTTGACAGACCTTTTTCACCCTCACGGCGCATGACCTGTAGCTGAGGATAATCAGCCATCGCCTGTTGAGCTACTGCCCAAGTTCGATCGGGGCTATTATCATCTACTACGATCAATTCATATTCGCCAGGTAAGCGACGATCGAGCAGGACAGTGAGCTGGCTAATTAAACCGGCAATATTTTTGCTTTCGTTATAGGTCGGAATCACTAACGAAACCCAAATGTTCGATCGAGCCGCTTGTGGCGATCGAGCCGGAACTTGTAAGGCTCCTAAGGGCGGAGTAAGACAAGAGCGAGATGACACGAGAGTGAACCTCCTGATGCGGTGCTGAGCAACAGTCTCCAGCCTGAACCGCAAGCCTACAGGCTATCAGTCGCCGATTCAGCCCAGTAACCGATTAATTTCCACTAACCAACTAATTTCCACTAACCAATTAATTTAATGAGTTAACCATACTTTGAGGCGGTAGATCAGGCTAGATCAAGCCGATTGAGGCAGCAGAACCATTCAGGGCAATTGAGATTAGAGATGAATCGGTTGCCCTGATTCGGCCGATCGTCTAGCCGCATCAGCAACTTGCAAAGCGGACAAACTGGCATCCAGGCTGACATATAGCGGTGCACCAACCGTTAGATAATCTAGGACGCTAGCCGTGTCCTTCGCAAAGAGTCCCCGTCGAGTACCGAGATTCAAGGATCGCGTTTCAGTCAAGTTCACAAGTTGCCCTTGATCACCGTTGACAAAAATTGCCCCATGCTCACCATGAATCTCTAAGGCTCGGAGACTTTGCCAGATGGCTTCCCCTTTGCCATAGGTCAACTCCGCTACTAAACCACTAGCAAACTTAAATTGGGCGGTACAAAGACAGGAGTGATAGAATTCTGCATCCCGCTGCCAGAACCGAGCTTGGCAATGCACCGTCGTTACGGCACCAAACAGGTCGGTGAGGCGATGAATTCGAGATACGGCTCCGATCAACGGAAACCCAAACTGGGGCAGTGAGTACGTCCATTTGTGAGGAGCAGGATGCTGAGAATTCAAGCTGGTATAGCGGCTATAAAAAGGGATGCCAAGCTCAGGCAACGCCAGCTTAACTGCCTGATGAATACCACTCAGCAGTTCAATATGCTCGACATGCAACAGACGATTTTGGCACTGAGCCAACTGAGCCAGTTCGATCGCTTCGGTGTAATCAATCGCCAGTGGATACTCAACTACCACATGTTTATCCGCCGCGAGGGCAGCCCGGACAATTTTGCTATGTTCGCCATTCAGGTTGGCAATCAGGATCAGATCTAGATCGCGATCGATCAAGTTAGACCAGTGGATCACGGCTTCCGCCCCATAGCTCGCAGCAAATTGTTGAGTGGCTGACCAATTCCGGCCACCTGCAATTGCCACCAACTGCGATCGAGGATCGAACTGCAAACTTTCTGCCCTCGCCTTAGCCGCATATCCGGTTCCCACAATCCCGACTCGAATTGGATGCATCAATCGTCCTCTTTCGCTAAGGTAAATATTAAGTCCTGTAAAGACATTTATGCAGCATGGAAACAGTCACATTAGGAAAAACTGGCATTGCAGTGCCGCCGATCGGGATTGGCACTTGGGCTTGGGGGGATAACTTGTTCTGGAGCTATGGGAAAGATTACGATGCGACTGAGCTGAAAAACGCCTTCCAAACCGCGATCGAGTCAGGCATGACTCTGTTTGATACCGCCGAGATTTATGGATTCGGGGAATCGGAGCGATTACTGGGGCAATTTATTCAGCAAGCCAAGCCTCTAGGAGATGTCCCCGTTGCGATTGCCACCAAGTATTTTCCCTTACCTTGGCGATTCAATGCCGATGCGGTATCCGATGCCTTAACCAAAAGTCTGAAACGATTGCAGCTTCCTACTGTCACGCTGTATCAAGTGCATTGGCCGTTTGATTTTTTCATGGGACAAACCACCCTCATGCAGGCTCTCGCTGATGAAGTGCAGCAGGGGCGCATTCAAGCGATCGGAGTGAGCAACTACTCAGCCGCTCAAATGCGCCATGCCCATCAACTGCTGGCGGATCGCGGCATTCCCTTAGCGGTCAACCAAGTGCAATATTCCCTATTAGCGCGTCAGATTGAGCGGAACGGTGTGGCCGCGGCGGCCCAAGAACTTGGTATCACCCTGTTGGCTTATAGCCCTTTGGCCCAGGGATTGTTGACCGGCAAGTATCGTGCCGATCGAGCCATAACTCCCACTGGAGCACGTCAGTTGAGCCCTCAATTTAGTCCAAAAGGCTTGGACAAGCTAGAACCACTCTTAAACTTGTTGCAATCTTTAGGGGAACAGTACGATCGCACACCGGCTCAAGTTGCCCTGAATTGGCTGATTGCTCAAGGCAATGTGATCCCGATTCCAGGTGCTAAAAATGCTGACCAAGTGCGGCAAAACGCAGGGGCGATCGGTTGGCGCTTAGCCGCAGCGGAAGTAGAGCAATTGGCTGCTTTATCTGGCTCTTGAGGCAAAACAAGACAGGGAAGTACAGCTATCCCCCTGACCTAGGAGCGACTTTCATAGCGAAACTGCAAGTTTTCTAACATAACCGTTGAGCGGGGCTCAAACCCATCCATATATTCCACTGGATAGTGGGTCAGGGCATAGAAGGAACGCCCTTCATAATCTCCAATATAAATTGAGCCCACATAGGTTTGCTGACCAGACTGCTGTTGGTAGATCAGCTTTTCTCTAGCCCAAGGGTAGCTGACGATCTCTGTTCGATCGATTAATTGCCAATGATTGGTTGCTAACAGACCCCGCTCATCCAGCAACAACCCCTGCATCTCTTCGATGCTAGTGCGCTGAGCAGGCAAAAAAATTTGCACGTAGGCAGCTTCATTCTTTTGCCCCTTGACGCTGAAGGTAAACTGAGCGACCATTCCTTGCTCAGAATTGCTGACTTCACTTTGAAAGTCACGCACTGGGAAATAGGTTGTGAAGGGTAGAGGGAGTTGATCAAACAGTTTCAGTTCCATTTCGACCACCTGTCCTTCGATCGCCATCGGCATGACGCGGGTATCCGGCCGCTCCGAACTCGCGGTCAACGAAGGGCTAGTCTTTACTTCGATGGGGGCCGCAATGGAAGGACTGGTGGATGCCGGTTCAGGCAAGCGCAAGATAGAGCAGCCAGAAACCAGGCTACTCCCAATTCCAATCCAGAGAACAATGGCTGAACGCGGCTTCATGACGAACCTCCCGGCATCATTCAACCACAAAATTCACCAATTTGCCGGGCACCACGATGATCTTCTTGATTTCTTTACCCGCGATATACTTCTGTGCCAACTCTGACTCACGGGCATATTGCTCCAATTGAGCTTTATCAGCCTGGGCAGGAACCTGAATCGTGCCACGGGTTTTGCCCATGATTTGAATCACCAGGGCAATTTCATCCACAACCAGAGCCATCGGATCCGCAATAGACCAGGGTTGGCAATGGATGGAGTCAGGATGTCCCAGGAGCTGCCACAATTCTTCGGCAATATGAGGCGCGAATGGAGCCAATAGCTTCACTAACGTTTCAATCCCCTCTGAATAAATGGGTGAATCTTTGCAGGAGGAATCACTGAGGGCATTGCTAAGTTTCATCAGCTCTGAAACGGCTGTATTAAACTGATAGTCGCCTTCCAAGTCTGCTGTAATCTGCTGGATCGCATTATGCACGGCATACCGCAGATCTTTCTCAGATTTACTCAGCTCGCCTGACTCGGCAGCAGGTTGACTGGCTGTCGATCGATCGGTAAATTCAGTCACCAGCCGCCAGACCCGGTTGAGAAAGCGAAACTGCCCTTCCACATCGGCATCATCCCACTCCAGATCCTTTTCCGGTGGGGCTTTGAAGAGGATGAACATGCGGGCCGTATCGGCTCCATATTTGGAGAGCACCTGCGCCGGGTCAATGCCGTTATACTTCGACTTTGACATTTTCTCAAACACAACTTCTAGGGGATCGCCCGTCTCAGGATCGGTCGGATTCACCAGATCCAGTTGGCTGGGAGCAAAGTATCGCCCGGTTTGAGGATTTTTATAGGCCGCAGCTTGCACCATGCCCTGGGTCAGGAGGCGCTTGAAAGGCTCATCAAAATTCAGTAAGCCTCGATCGCGCAGCACTTTGGTGAAGAATCGCGAGTAAAGCAAATGTAAAATGGCATGTTCAATACCTCCCACATATTGATCAACCGGCATCCAATCGTTTGTTTTGATTGGATCAAATACTTGTTGATCGTTGCAGGCATCGGGGTAGCGCAAATAATACCAGGACGAACAGATAAAAGTGTCCATCGTATCGGTTTCGCGCCGAGCTGGGCTCCCACAGGTGGGACAAGGAACATTAATCCAGTCCTCCAGCTTGGCTAAGGGGGAAGCTCCACGACCCGAGAATTCCACATTTTCGGGCAATTGAACTGGCAGTTGATCTGCGGGTACGGGCACGATGCCACAGTCTGGACAGTGAATAACCGGGATCGGACATCCCCAATAGCGCTGCCGCGAGATCAGCCAATCCCGCAAGCGATAATTCGCCATGCCTTGACCTTTGCCCTGCTGCTCTAGCCATTGGATCGCGGCTGCCACACTCTGCCCTGCCGCTTTACCCGCCGGAATCCCATCTAAAGGTTCCGAATTCACCATCACCCCTTCATGGGGATAGGCTTCGGTCATGGTGGCCGCATCCAGAGGCTGATCGACGGGTTGCACCACCACCTGGATCGGTAAATTAAATTTTTTGGCAAATTCAAAGTCGCGCTGATCATGGGCTGGAACCGCCATAATGGCACCTGTGCCGTAGCCCATCAAGACATAATCGGCGATCCAAATTGGAATTTTGGCACCATTCACTGGATTGATTGCATAGCTACCCGTCCAGACTCCCGTTTTTTCTCGGTCATCAGCCGTGCGATCGATCTCGCTTTTACTGGCAGCTTCTTGCCGATAAGCTTGAACTGCTGGAGCTTGAGTATCTTGAGTCAACTTCTCCACGAGGGGATGTTCCGGCGATAGCACCATGAACGTAGCCCCCCAGAGGGTATCGGGCCGAGTTGTAAACACCGGCAGGCTTTCCCCGGTTTCAGTTTGAAACACCACTTCCGCCCCGGTTGATTTACCGATCCAGTTTTCTTGCATCAACTTGACCCGCTCCGGCCAGCCATCCAGTTGATCGAGATCCTTCAGCAATTGATCGGCATAGGCGGTAATCTTAAAAAACCATTGCTTCAGCAACCGACGTTCTACTTTGGCACCCGATCGCCAAGAGCGACCTTCGCTATCCACTTGCTCATTGGCCAAAACCGTTTGATCGATCGGATCCCAGTTCACAGCAGCCTCTTTTTGATAGGCCAAACCCGCCTTCAAAAACTC
This sequence comes from Elainella sp. Prado103, assembly GCA_025454395.1. GTDB lineage: Bacteria > Cyanobacteriota > Cyanobacteriia > Elainellales > Elainellaceae > Elainella. The sequence continues at coordinate 8,015 of JALOOM010000004.1, read as the reverse complement.
CAGGAAAATCCACTGTGTCCAACGATAATAATCGGGTGAGCAAGTCGTCACTTCTCGTTGCCAATCATAGGACAGACCAAGACGCTGGAGTTGTCCCCGCATTTGGGCAATATTCTGATAAGTCCATTGGGCTGGATGCACCCCTCGATCGATCGCAGCGTTTTCAGCCGGTAGCCCAAAGGCATCCCAACCCATAGGGTGCAACACGCGATAGCCCTGCATCTGCCGCACGCGAGCAATCACATCGGTGATAGTATAGTTGCGGACATGCCCCATATGCAGGTTCCCAGACGGGTAGGGAAACATCGACAGCGCATAAAACTTGGGCCGATCTGCTGCGTCTAAAGCCCGATGGGCATCTTGCTCGGCCCAAAGCTGTTGCCATTTTTCCTCAATTGCGGCCGGGTTATAACGGGACTCCACGCACCGAACTCCTCTCAATCTGTGAGTATCTACCCCATTCTAAAGGAAGGATGAAAGATACAGAGAAGTGAACAGGAGCAATCTCTCGCTGGAGCAAGCCATGAGGTTAGAAGACAGGACATTACAACCGCTACAGGTGTTTGTTTATGGCACCTTAAAACCCGGTGAGATCAATTTTGCCCCCTATTGCCAATCCAGGGGTTGTGAGGCGACCCCAGCAATAGTATTCGGACGACTATACAGCTTACCGTTGGGCTATCCAGCCATCACCACCGGTGATCTGCCGGTCTATGGTTTTTTACTGTCTTTTCCAGATGCTACTGCTCTGGCCGAGTTGGATCAGCTTGAGGATTATGATCCCACTCGCCCGTCTGAGCAAAATGAATACCTGCGAGAGCAAACCGATGTGCTGTTGCTCGATCGCACCAGGGTAGGAAGTGCCTGGATTTATCGGATGTCTCCCGCCCGCATTCAAGCATTGGGAGGAATCTGGCTACCACAAGGAGATTGGAGCAGCGTCATTCAAGCCCAATATTGGCATCCACGCGGACTAGATGCTGGGACTGGAATCCTATCTCAAGAAAGCTATCGAATCTCCGAGTCTGATCTGTGAAGAGGATTGAGGTCTTGAATTACCCCCATAGGGCTACTCAGTCCAGATTGCGGGATCTCAATCGGAGGATGGTTAATTGCAATCATCAAACCATCAGTTGGGATGGCTTCTGTGGGGGATAAGGAGTCAGCCAGAGAAGGAGCGTAGGATTGACGGGGCAAATTGCCTACTACTGCACCCATGAAAACAGCCGCAATCGCCACTCCTCCCCATAGCAAGCGGCGAGGGCGGCGCTCAATCTTAGCAGTGACTTGATTCACCAGTTGCTCCAATTCCTCCGATTTCGCAACAGGCATCGTTTGTAGCCCTTGACGCAACATCAAGAGGCGAGCATACAGGCGTTGGGTTTTGGGGTCAGTGGCGAGCCAAGCTTCAATTTGTCGCCGCTCCGCTGCTGTGACTTCACCGTCTAGATAGGCGCTCAATAGCTCAAAGCGATCGCGCTGAGTGGCAGTGCCATCCGCAGAGAGCGGTGTCGTCTTGGAGTCGGCAATACGATTACTAAATTCGTCAATGGGGTTGCTCATGGTCAGGTTTTTTGAGATGCGAATTCAATAAGTTAAGAAACACCGATACTTTGAGTAACTAATCAATTGGGCTTTTATTCATCATGCATCAGGCAGAACTAAGTATCCAGGCGAATTCCATCCTAAGAGACAGAATAGAATCTTTGGGCAAGCGAAGTGAAGACCTAAATCCTGGATCCTAAAAATAATTTAGTCCACCTGTATTCACGCCATCTTCAACCCATCTATTGAGCTCGCCTATATGACAGTCACCCAAATAACTGGCACCTACGTAATGGCACTTACGCAACTGGCACCTACGTAACTATTGCCCACGTAACTGCTGTTATCTACGTAACTGCTGTTATCTACGTAACCATCGTCTGCGTAGCTTTCACCTGCGTCACTGCGGAGGAAACCTCAGTTACTGCATTTTTGCCTACTCCTGAAGCAAACTTACTGGACTACGAATTCTAGAACCGTTGCAACTATAACACTCTGGATTGCAACCAGGGTGCTGGGTCTAATCCAGTTGACTGTTCTTTGGGATGATTCGCCTCCACCTTCATGCCGCCTTATACCTCAAGGTATTGCTGGAGCTGTTCTTGCAAACGCTGTCGAGCCCTAGCAATTCTCGATTTTACAGTTCCCAAAGAAACACCGGTGATCTCGGCAATTTCCTCATAGGCCATCCCTTCAATCTCACGGAGAACGATCGTGGTTCGAAACACTTCAGGTAGATCAGTGATGGCATGGCGCAGTTGCTCGTAAAATTCCTGAGTTGCCAACTCTTCTGCCGGGCCAGGGGTTGCCGCCGCAATTTCCCAATCCAACTCCCCGTCTTCGATCGTTAGAGGGGCATCCAACGACAGGGGGGCAGCATTACGTTTGCGTTTCCGCAACTCGTCGTAGAAGAGGTTCGTAGCAATGCGGCTCAACCAACCTCGAAATTTGACCGGTTCTTGTAACCGCTTGATGTTACGGTAAACCCGGATCCAAACCTCTTGGGCTAAATCAGCTCGATCGCTCCAATCAGGGGCAAGGTGATACAGCAGCTTTTCAACATGGGGGTGATAGCGCCGCATCAGTTCAGCAAATAGCGATTTATTCGGACGCAGTCCAGACTGACACTGCAAAATCAGGTCGTAGTTGGATAATTTGTCGGTGGAGATCGCAGAAACGGACGTGCGAGGAGCGATCGCCTCAACTGCGCAAGATACCGGCAGAGATTGACTACTCATGGACAAAACTTGAGTTTGAGGACGTTTGCTTTTGAAGGACGCTGACATGAACGCAATGTTCCTCCCAATGACAAATTTTTTCGAAAATGCTGATAGTTACACCCGTAAGCCTGCAATCTAGCTGGCAATCAGCCGACAATCCATCTGCAATTGAATCTCAAAAGGTGTGCCAACTAAACCTGCCTTGGGCTTGAAACATTCCTTGGTCTTGAAACATCTTGCGTTGCAAATTGCGGCTTGACCTCCACCAGTGGGCCGGTTTTCGGGCTGCACATTCGAGGATGTGCCAATCTTAAAAGCGGTAATAAGCGGCAATTTTTGAAATCTGGAGATCAAGATTTGATTTCTAGCAGCCTAGCCATTTGTGAGACCAGGTAGCCTAATAATCACAGTCTCACGATCAACAATCCACGATCAACAATCTCACGATCAACAATGAATCATGCTAAATTCAATGCAAATAAAGATAAAAGAAGGATAAAAGCACGATCGCAAATTAATGAACTAAATTCTATTTACTAAAGTCAAGGGGCAGTCATCAGGATAGTCGATCCAAAACGCCACCCTGGAATCCCACTTTTAATAAAAGTCAAGCATTAAAGCATCATCCCTACCCATTCAGGGAATCTAGCACGGAGGGCAAATTTGTAGACCAGTTTTGCTATGAATTGAAGAGGGTGATTGATTTACGGGAGGCAGCAATGCAGGTTGAAACAGAACACACACAACTTACTTTTCACTATCTCAATGGTCAAAGTGAGTCGTTTATCGTACCCGATGCTTTAGAAGACGATAATCGGCATGATATGCGGATTGAAGTACGCCACATCTTGCAAAAAGACTGGTGGATTTTGAATTTGGCGGAGCAGACCGTGATGATTAACGTCGCTAACGTTACCAAAATTGAGGTTAAACCTTCTTTGACCCAACTGCAAGGAGAAGGCATTTTTGCGAATGCAGAACGGGTAAGCGCCCTTAATCGAGTTCGCTAGCACTTCAGGTCAAATCATCCTTGCAGTTTGAACAAAGTTTGAATAGAGTTTGAACTTGAATAGAGTTTGAACAAAGCTCGAACTTTGTCCAGACTGTAACCCTGTTCAGACTGTAACCCTACAACCCGAATCGGCACAACCCGAATCGGCACAACCCGATCCGCCGAAGTTGAAATGGCGGACTTTGCCACTCAAACCTGCTCAACCCCTCGCCATCCAACCCATCTGCAGAATATCCCTATGCCTGTCACGAGTTCAACGATCGTCAGCTTGCTTCGCACCAATTCTTACCAATCCAATTTATTAGAGTCATCCCTCCGGCAACTACTGGCACCGTTGGGCGGCATGGCTGCCTTTGTCAAACCTGGCGATCGAGTATTACTGAAACCCAATTTATTAACTGGGGCTCGTCCTGGCAAAGAATGTACCACTCGTCCGGAGGTGGTTTACTGGGTGGCCCGCCTCGTCTTAGAAGCGGGTGGCAAACCATTTTTGGGTGATAGTCCGGCCTTTGGTAGTGCTAGAGGAGTCGCTTTAGCCAATGGCTATCAGCCGATCGTTGAAGAATTGCAATTACCGATTATCGACTTTCAAGGATGCCGCTATCAAACCGTGGGGGATGAGTTTAATCACCTGCTGTTGTCCAAAGAAGCGATGGAAGCCGATGTGGTGATTAACCTCCCTAAGATGAAGTCCCATGTTCAGTTGACCCTCACCATGGGGGTTAAAAATCTGTTTGGCTGTGTGCCGGGCAAAATGAAGGCATGGTGGCACATGGAAGCGGGAAAGGATAGTGCTCGCTTCGGTCAAATGCTAGTGGAAACAGCTCGCACCATTCACCCAGATTTGACCATTCTAGATGGCATTATCGGGCATGAAGGTAATGGTCCTAGCGGTGGTGAACCTCGTCCGCTAGGAATTTTAGCAGCTTCGTCCCATGTGTTTGCCCTCGATCGAGCCATGGTTGAAATTCTCAACGTCGATCCCACTACCATTCCTACTGTGACAGCGGCACAGCGATTAGGGCTTTGTCCGCCGCTGAGTGAGATGGAGTTTCCGTTACTTGCGCCTGCCGATCTGAAGATTGAAGACTGGAAACTGCCTGAGAAACTGATGCCAATTGACTTTGGCTTACCTCGTGTTCTCAAATCTACCTTCCGGCATTTTTACATCCGCTTCATCAAAGAACCGATGAAGGCTTATGCCGCAAGGTAAGACCTGATCAGACAATTTCCATTGGTCTGGCATGAGATTGGTCTAGCATGAGACTGGATGGGATACTAACGAGATTCTGAGAAAGGAGCAGGGAAGGCTGCCTCCAGTTTTTTTGTTTCAGAACTCGTCTCCGCCAAAATCGTAGGGGTAGGGCTGACAATTCCCCCAGAAACCACTACTTTAAACGCATCCTCGACCGATATTGCCAAATTGACCACCTCCCCTTCTGGCACGATCGCATACCAGCCGGTCGTAGGGTTCGGTGTGGTTGGAATAAATAGGCTGAGCATCGGCTCCGTGAGCTGGGTTTGAATAGTTGGGCTCAATGCTCCAGTCACAAAAGCGATCGTCCAGATCCCTTTACGGGGATATTCTACCAGCACAACCCGGCGGAACCGTCCATTAGTATCGCGCAGTAAGGTTTCCAGCAGTTGTTTCAGGGTCTTGTAGACCGCTCCAGCTAGGGGGATGGCTTGTAGTAAGCGTTCTCCCACTTCTAGGAGCCAACGGCCGAAAATATTGCGCGCCATCAGTCCAATCAACAAGATGCTCAGGAGAGGCACCGTTAACCCAACCAGCAAATTGACGAGATTGAGCAGAAAGGGATGCAGATCGTTAAACGGATTGAGCTGTTTAGGGATCCGCGTGAGAAAATCAATTACCCAACTGGCGATCGTGATGGAAAGCCAGATCGTCGTGGCTAGCGGAATGACCACCAGTAGCCCGGCGATCAAATCGTTTTTTAGGTCTTGCTTCCAGTGTTGCAATCTTGACATATGCTCTCACCTCAGTGATGGGGCGATCCATGGAACAGGCTGCCTCAAATCATGATTGAGCATCATGGGGGAATGAGCGATCCAAGGGTCTGTTTTACTTGTAGAGCTTATGAAGAATTGTTTCAAGTATGGCGGATCAATTCAGATGTTTGGAAAACCGTCGGACGAGGTAAAGTTTCAAGGGTGGGGACAGGCAAGTACCGCATTTCCCATACTTTCAACAGAATCAGATATTCGTAAAAAGCTTGTAGGACACACCAAGTAAACCCAGCCTTGCCATCTAGACAGCCTCCTAAGAAAACATACATGTAGACAAACCGCACGATCGGTCGGCCGGGTAGCCGCAGTGACAAATCTTTAAGCGCCCGTCGGCGTTCGACTTCTGTAGCTCCAAACAATAGATGTCGCCAGTTGATTGAGCCAGATTCTAACTGACGCAACGTTTCAGTCGCTTCATCTGTGGAGTAGCGGTTGTGCTTTTCGATCCAACGGCTGAACCCTTTACCGCAGGTGTAGTGAGGATAGGTTTCTCGGAGAAAACCCGTCTTACCTTGACACACTTCGCGCTCTGTATGCCCATAGTCCGTAAACCAGACCTGCCCATGGCGGAAGAAGCGGAGCTGGTAGCGGGGATATTGGGTACAGTGGCGAATCCAACGTCCCATAAACATGACCCGTTCTGCTACATAGTAACCAATGGTCTGGGAGTCACGATTAGCCTGGGAGTCACGATTAGCCTGGGACAGTTGAGATTGCATCACATCCAGACACTCCTGAAAAAGTGCTGGAGTCATCCGCTCATCTGCTTCCAGGATATATACCCAGTCATGCTTAGGGGCGATCGACTCTAGCATCCAAGTTCGTTGCTTGCCGTGGCTTTCAAATGGATGCTGCACGACGCGCACGGGATAATGCTGAGCGATTTCCCTGGTGCGATCGCTGCTGCAAGAATCAACCACAATGACATCATCAGACAACAATGCTGATTCAATACAGGCAGCGATCTCTAACTCTTCGTTGTGGGTCAGAATGTAGATGGAAAACATCAGGTCAAGCGAGAAATAGCGAGAAATACAGTTCGAAAGATACAGCTACAGACAGTCCCATCAAGTACAGACAGTCCCATCAAGTACAGACAGATCTCGAAATTTGGAGACTGCCCTAGTCAGGCTAGATCAACCAACTTGATTTCCTAACTGGAACAAGCAGAATGCTCAGATTCAGTCAAATCGAGTCCAGGCAGGTGGTTCAGAGAATTAGATATTGCGCAAATTTCGTAAGCCTGCCCAGCCTACCGTCATGAAGCCAATCGCTAAAAGCAGGCTACCAATGCCAACTCGAAGCCCAGACTTCAAATCTTGGGTTTTCCGAGAATCTTGGGCCCGCTCACGGCTCGCTCCAATTTCGGTCTTTAACTGACTTTGTAAGTCCGCTTCTTGCTTCTTCAAAAAGGGTTCCACTTTACTGGGATCGGCTTTGAATTGCTTGACCAGGTTAGATTGCTCTTGGGTCAGTTGCCCGCCCTGCACCAACTGATTGAGCTGACTTTCACTGGCGGTTAGCAATTGGGCAATCTGCTGGCGGCGCGATTCAATCTCAGTTTGAATGCGCTGATTGAGTTCGGTTTCTGCCTGAGAAGCCTGTTCATTCACGGCTTCGATCGCCGTTTTATTGGCCTGTCCCACATTGTAAAGATGGAGCGGAAATGCCAAAACATAAACCAGCCCTAAAACACTAGCCAGCAAGCAAGCCCAAAAGCGAGGATCCTGCCAGAGCGATCGAGACTCGCCATTCATCCCTGCGATGCCATATCCCGTCAGAAACAGCACAATTCCGACTAAAGGCACAATGCCCCGATCCACCAAAGATGTAATCACATCGATTTGCCATTGCTGATCACCAATCTGATAGGGCATCGGAATAATCAGCATGTCAAAGAGCGCGGCCAGGGTAATGACTAAACCGGCAATTTTGAGAATTTGCGGGATCAAATTGGGAATGGAACGGCTGCTCGATAATTTTTTAGAAGTCATGGCAATTTATTGAGGTCAGCAAGCTTAAATTCAAGGGTCATTCTCGCACTAGATGGCGAATCAGGCTGATGCGTGAGTTCGCTAGAAGGGCAAGCTGGGCTAGCTTGCTTCAGTGGGCTGATTGACTGACAAAACTCAAACTACCCACTGCTACGCAGAAGCAAGCTACACCCTAACCCCTCTCCCAGAGCGGGCGAGGGGCTTTCGAACCAGGAT
>JALOOM010000133.1 GCA_025454395.1 Elainella sp. Prado103 | reverse complement strand
CCCTCGCCCGCTCTGGGAGAGGGGTTGGGGTGTAGCTTGCTTCTGCGTAGCAGTGGGTAGTTTGAGTTTTGTCAGTCAATCAGCCTCATCCCTAAATCCCTTCTCCCACTAGAGGCTACCTTGTACACACAAGTCGTTCCGATCCTCCCTAACCCTCCTTAACCAGGAGGGAACCGAACCCAAAGTCTTCAAAGTCCCCCTTAAAAAGGGGGACCAATCAGCGATTTAGCAGCAACTCAGCGATGTGTGTACACAGTAGCCCACTAGGGGCAAAGGGACTTCCAATCAAATCCTGGTTCGAAAGCCCCTCGCCCGCTCTGGGAGAGAGGTTGGGGTGTCGCTTGCTTCTGTGTAGCAGTGGGCAGTTTGAGTTTTGTCAGTCAATCAGGAGCGTGTCCTCAAGACCAATTGAGACAGACCAATTGAGACAGACCAATTGAGAGAGAAATCGATAAGAGAGATTAACTAAAAAAGATCAATTAAGAACAGCTCTCAGATGAGTTTTTCCAGGCAGTCAGGTGATGGAGATCTATCTGGCGAGCACCAAATCAATGCTGAGCGATCACCGATTGGGGTAACGGGCAGGAGCAAGATGGTTAAAGTACTGCATCTTTCAGACATTCACATGGGGAGCGGCTTTTCCCATGGAAAACTCAATCCGGAAACCGGACTCAACACCCGATTAGAAGATTTTATGACGACCTTGGGACGCTGCATCGATCGGGCCATTGCCGAACCCGTCGATTTAGTGTTGTTCGGAGGTGATGCCTTTCCGGATGCTACCCCATTGCCTATTGTCCAGGAAGCCTTTGCTGCTCAGTTTCGCCGGTTAGTAGATGCGGAAATTCCGACGGTGTTACTCGTGGGCAATCACGACCAGCATTCCCAAGGGGCTGGAGGGGCTAGCCTCTGTATTTATCGCACCTTAGGGGTACCGGGTTTTATTGTGGGCGATCGGTTGGAAACCCACTGTATCCAAACTCGCAGCGGTGCGATTCAGGTGATTACGCTGCCATGGCTCACTCGATCGACCCTGCTCACTCGCCCTGACACCGAAGGGCTGTCACTAGCAGAAGTCAACCAGTTATTGATCGATCGGTTGCGTGTGGCATTAGAAGGAGAGATTCGCCGTTTAGATCCTAGCTTGCCGACCATTCTGCTGGGTCACTTGATGACGGATACCGCCCAGTTTGGTGCAGAGCGTTTTTTGGCCGTTGGGAAAGGTTTTACAGTTCCCATGGCTCTGCTGGCCCGTCCCTGTTTTGATTACGTTGCTTTGGGGCATGTCCACCGACATCAGGTTTTGTCATCTCAGCCGCCGATCGTCTATCCAGGCAGTATTGAGCGGGTAGATTTCAGCGAAGAAACAGAAACTAAGGGATTTATCTTAGTTAATGTGCAGCGAGGTGAAACTGCGTTTGAGTTTTGCCCTCTGCCTGTGCGCCCGTTTCAGACAATCCGGGTCAATATTTCTCGCTCTGAGCAACCGCAAGCCGATTTGATCGCAGCGATCCAAGCAACTGCTATTGAAGATGCCGTGGTGCGATTAATTTACCAACTGCGCTCAGAGCAATTGGATCAAATTGAGAGTCATGTTTTACACCAAGCATTAGGGTTTGCCCATACCTATACCATTCAGACGGAATTGGTTAGCCAACTTGCCCGTCCCCGGTTGCCAGAATTAGGCACAGCCCCCGATCTCGATCCGCTTGAAGCGCTCAAAACCTATTTGGAGACCCAGCCCCAGCTCACAGAACTGACCCCGGACTTAATGAATGCCGCATCGGCGTTGATTGCAGGCGAGTCAAACTGGATGCCTTCCGGGATCTGCACTGATTCTGAGCAATTCTCCACCCCCATCTACTCATCCGATCAACTAGCAGTTCATTCGGTTGATCTGACCGATGATGCAGCCGCTTCAGAGGCAATGGAAGCAGCACAACTCCGCTTGCTCTAGAGTCTTAAGTGGTGTTCCAGCCTGTTGCCAGCAGCAGACTTAGACAAAAACAGGGCGGGGTATAACACTAAATAACGCTAAATAATGGGCAATGGATGGTAGCACAACTGGCTGGACATGACCGGCTTAGCGTGACCGTCCTAGCGTGACCATCCTGGCATAACCGGCTTGATATGGCTGGCTTGGCACGACCAGCTTGATATGGCTAGCTTAGCGTGACCGCCCTAGCGTGACCATCCTGGCACGACCAGCTTGGCATAACAGTAAGAATAACGAAATCTCGGAGCGATTGGAAGTCTCAATTGCTACTTGAAGTAGACCGTGATCGCTGTTGAGAGGTTATCGAGAACACCATCTTTTATCCAAGCTCGGACGATCGCGAAAGTAAGCCTCCAATTTAGCGACCCAACCCTAACAAAAGGGTGAAATTTATATGAAGTTTTCATGAAGTAAATTTTTGCAAAAATCAACTCAAAGCCTTACGACGAAAGGAATAGAGTCGAAAAACCAAATATGAAGTTTATGTAAAGTTGTGCCTGTTTTTCAGGTGTCCCGGATCCGCTATACAAAAACTTCATGCTAGGCTGTTGCAGTTCCTTAGCCCGGAGTGAACACGTAACGAGTACGAGTTGAGCAATAACGGCTGAGTCAAGTCTGTTCTCCTGCTGTGGCTCCATAGGTTGTCTGTCCCGAAGATTGATGGCTTCGGCTTATGCGGTTCAAATCTGCCTTCAGGCAGGGTTATGCCTCGACAGAAACCTATCTCCTGGTACTATTCACGATGGTTGTATGAATCAAAAACTTTTTAGCGGAATTACCGCAGCTCTGATGATTTCTACGTTCGGTCTTGTCCCTTCGGGCCTGGCTGATCAAGCTAGAACCTCTGACGAGCCATCTAGAGAGCAAGTTCCGGGAATCAGTGCAACCTCTGAGGCTGCTACTGCCCAAACTGTCGCCCTAGAGTCATTGGCTACCACACAGTCCGCTATTTCACGTTTGGAGTCCTCTGAGAGATCCGATCGCCCAGAAGAGTCTCCGGCAGACCGTCTAGAGCATGATGCTTCTGCTGACTTCAACGGCTCTCATGCCAATTCCGGAGCTGATGCTAAAATTTCCTCCCCGGTTGACTCGCTTGGATCCCCAAGCCAAGTAGCAACCAACTCTGAGACAACGGTTCCAGGTTTAGTGACCTCTCCAGCAGAGTCCCAATCCACCGATACGGTGAAAGTGGGTGAATACCAATCTCAAGAGGAATTTGGAGCCGAGGTGAGTGTTGCCACCATTCAATCGCATCCTTTGCGAAATCGGCAAGCAGCAACTCTTTATGTCAGGAATATTCCTGTTTTAAGCTTTTTAGGACAATCCATTGATACTGCCCATGCGGTTGAAGCTTCTCTCACGGGAGCGGAAGTCAAAATTGCCAGTGTTCAGGCTCATGGTGCAACAGCGATGGTCGCCCCTGTTGGCATCAATCCAGTTGAGCCATCCGAACCGACTCAGAAGCTAGCGACTGCTGCCCCAGCAGTGAGTCAGCCTCCGATCGACTCTCGTGATCCAGTTTGGCGGGCCACGACCACAGCGGCTCGTTTGAACCAATTGCACCGTGATGGGATTAATGCCAGTGAGATTAAGATTTCTTGGGATGCCGATCGCAAACAGTATGTGATTCAGGCAAATGATACCGAGATTTTGGCACTGGATGCCGATACGGTTTTACCGGATACGGTGGGCAGTGCAGCCGGGGATGTGTTGCAAGCGACCAATCGGATTCGCCGCCAAATGGGTAATGCCGCCCCTCTTTCTAGCATTGAAGGCGACCCTGATGGCTATGGTCAAATTAGCTTAGGGCCAGTTAATCTGCAAGTTTCGGGGTATGCCTCCTGGTATGGCCCAGGGTTTGATGGCAACTACAGCGCCAGCGGTGAGATTTTCAATCAGAATGCCATGACGGCGGCTCATCCTTCTCTGCCTTTTGGGACGGAGGTACGAGTAACCAATCTCGACAATGGGCAATCGGTGGTCGTGCGGATCAACGATCGCGGCCCTTACTCCCATGGTCGGGTAATTGATCTATCAGCCGGTGCTGCTCGGATTATCGGACTGATCAGTTCTGGAGTGGCACCTGTCAGTTTAGAGGTGCTTGGCACGGTTCGCTCAGTGGATCGTTAAAGCTCGCTAAGTCCATACTCAAGGCATAGGAACAATGGGGGCTAAAAGTCCCCTTTTTCAGTGTCAGATTACATCACGACAGATTTTTGAGTGCGCCTCTTGATTTTGATCTTTACTACCTGCGGCTTTTCACTCAATCCCATCAATTCTTGCAGATGGCGTTGAGCGGTTCTCTAAACATGCTATCCTCGCATCACCTGTGTTGATTTGAACAGCTCAGGTGCTGAGTTATCCAGTCATGAAAATTTGGTGGCTAGTCCATTCAGTGGATGAACCATCCATAGGACGCTATATCTGAACTTGGTTACTGTCTGAGCTTAGTTACTGTCTGAGCTTGGTTACTGTCTGAGCTTGGTTACTGTCTGAGCTTGGTTACTGTCTGAGCTTGGTTACTATTTGAGCTTGGTTACTATTTGAGCTTAGTTACTGTCTGAGAAATAGGAGAATGGGCAGAAGGGAAAATTGAGTCCTTCACCCTGTCTAAATTCAAGCTTGTTTCAGTTTCTTCAGGGATGCTGCATCAACTGGTTAGAAAAGCATCTTCACACTCAGGGCAAACTCATCAGGGCAAACTCATCAGGGCAAACTCATCAGGGCAAAATTCTGCTCCGTTTGTTGTCGGAGGCTAGCGATCGGGGCATCATGAGAGTGATCTGGAATTAATCCTGAACTGTGTATCTGAACTGTGTATCTGAACTGTGTAAATGTCTCAGGCTAACTTGGCTTGAGAGCCTCTGAGATTCACATCCCCTCTTGTATTTCCCCAAAAAGGTGATTAATTTGGATTTGAGCCCTCTCAGGCAGCTTCATCATGCCTTGTCTAAGTATTGGTCTAAATAGCAGTCGTATTTTTGACATCCGTGCAACCTTCAGCCGTAGATGAGCCCTCAATGGAACCAGCCCACTTCACTGACTTGTATTGTGCAACCCATCTTCGCCACGCGATAGATCTGGAATTTACCATTCAGTTTGAAATGGCATTGAGGTGCTCAGTATGATGACCGAGCCGAATGTGGGGCGAATTTTACAGAATCGCTACCAACTCCTACGGCTAGTGGGTCAAGGGGCGATGGGACAGGTTTACATCGCAGAGGATGTAGCATTAGGTGGAGTGCCAGTGGCGGTTAAGTTTTTGGCACAAACTTTACTGAATCGCAAGATGCGCGATCGGTTTGAACAAGAAGCAAAAACCTGTGCCCAACTGGGACAGCGGAGTATCCATATCGTCCGGGTTACGGATTATGGCATTGATGAAGATGGGATCCCCTTCTACGTCATGGAATTTCTGAAGGGCGAAAGTCTCAGTGAAGTATTAGCCCGTCAGATTATCTCGCTGCCTCGCTTTTTGAGCCTCACTCGCCAAATTTGCCTGGGCTTACAATGTGCGCATCAAGGGATTCAAATTGATGGCAAGCTCTGTCCGATCGTGCATCGAGACATCAAACCCAGCAACATTGTTGTCAGTCAAAATGACAGCCTAGGGGAACTGGTCAAAATCCTGGATTTTGGTATTGCTAAGGTGCTTGAACCCGAAGGCAATCAAACTCAATGTTTTATGGGCACTCTGGCCTACTCTTCGCCCGAACAAATGGAGGGGCGTGAACTGGATGCTCGATCGGATATTTACAGTCTTGGCGTGATGATGTATCAGATGTTGGCTGGCAAAATGCCGCTGAATGCTGATACTCACTCGTTTGGGGGATGGTATAAGGCGCATCACTTCCAAGCTCCCCGTGCCCTCGAAACTGGGAATAACGCGATTAAGGTACCGAAAAACCTGGAAGCGTTGGTGATGGCTTGTTTAGCGAAGTCTCCGGCCGATCGACCACAGAGTATCAGCGATGTGCTGCAAGCCCTAGCTCCCATGGAAGAGCGGTTTGGCACCGGCCGACAGATTGCTCGCCGCATTGAAACGACCATTAATCGTTTACCCGTCATTGCAGAACCCAGAACCGTCACGATCGAACAGGAGATTTGTCGAGCAGCGACCTGGCCCGACAATATGCCGCTGGCTGAGATCGTCTTCCCGCGCGCCATGTCTACCGGCACTGGCACCTTGCCGACGCTTTGGGTCATGCTTTCAAAGGAAGAAATTCAGCGTCGCCATGCCTGCACCCGCTACAACCAATTTCTGTATCTAGAGGCACCTCACCCAATGGCCCTCTGGCTGACAGTGCTCTACAATCGCCATTATGAGCCTCGCTGGCTCCCCTGTTATCTCGACCTGAAAACGCCTCAAGGTCGGCATATTGCAAACCTTTTAGGCAAACATGGACAATACAACATCTTGTTTTTTGCCCAAGAAGATCCGAAACACTGTGCACACATTCAAGTTTCCTCGATCGCGGCTGCCCAATGTCGATTATTGCAAGAATGGGCAGTGCACGGGCAAGTCTCTAAAGCAAGTCCGAATCCTTCTCTCAGCAAAGACTATCTAAGAAGTGCCTTAGAGAATATCAAACCGCAGATTCTACTCAAACTAGAATCTATCTATGGCACGGATGAAGAGCCATCGGTCTAGAAGAAAGACGGGTCAACCGTGGGGGCGGGAATGAAGATAGCATTAGAGTGACAAAGAGCAGCAAAGCCTATCAGAGAGAAATCGTAGAGTTCAGTGAATTACGGCGATGGAAAGAATAGAACTGGATGCCAACTGCGTCTTAGCATTTCGCCTGCAAAGCTAGGCTTGGATAGCTCCCCTAGTCGCCCTAGAGTATCTGAGGCTAAAGCGATCGCGGTGATATCATACTCAACGGCAACTTTGAGCGTTTCGGGGATGGGCTCACCCTCTACCACTTGGGTTGTCACTTTCAGATCTACCTGTTCTAGCCCTGCTTTAGCAGTAGCCAGTTTGGTTTCTGCCTCTTGCCGACGGCTCTGATGCAATAGCTTATCTACCCGCGCATGTTCTTCCAAAATCCAGAGCAGAAAGCATTCTTGCAGGGAAGTGAAAGCGCGAGCAGTTCCAGCTTGACGAATCTGAGTCAACAAATGCTCAGAGGCACGACTACCGTTATACGGAATCAAAAAGTAGCGGAAGAGATGGCGACAACGCAAAGCTAGCTCTTCCACCGTATAGGTAGAAATCAATTGCGGTCGTAAAATCAATACGGGTACCTTGCGGGCCTGACATAGCGCGATGGCAGTGCTACCGAATAGCTTTTCAGTTAAGAGGTTACGGCTTTCAGTGCCGAGAATTACTAAGTCAGCGTGGTGTTCTTGTGCAGTTGCCAAAATCCGCTCAGCAGGTCGCCCGCTCTGAATCTCTACTTTCACTTCGATGTCAGCCGGTAGTTCTGATGTGGCATAGGTTAGTTGCGCCCTTGCCTGCTCCACCTTCTCTACATCAGGTTTGGGAATGCCTCGATCCTCAATTGGCAACACATGCAGAAAAATGATCTTACGCACACCACTGGCCGCAATATCAGGCGCGAAATGGATCAAACGCTGAAGTCCATCCTGTAAAGTGGTGCAAATTAAAAGATGCTGGAACATATTAAATGTCGGTTACTCATCAAAGCCAAGGACGACTGCCACTTTTCCCACCCTACCACTCCTTGGGGGTCTGCGATATTCGCCACCGCACATTTCTTTGCTTTTTGATCAAGCTTTTGCCAGTTACAGCGCACTTTGTTCGTCAGCAACACTGGTTGCAAGGCTCGTGACTAATGAGTGGCTTGACTCACCAATACTGCAATTAGCGAGTTTACTGGTTGTTTCAAAAACTGTTCAATTCTAGATTCGTAAATTTCTCGGGCTGTGACTGTTCCTTGCTTTTCTGGACTGGCACAATTGCAGAGCGGTTCGATCGATTCGAGACTGACCGCTAGAGTTGACGCCCCAGCATCCCCAGCTTCTTTCTTCGGAAGAACAAAGCAAGAGAGGGAGGTCGCCCACTTTCGCAGTTAGCAATTAGTCAAACTGAGGGCGAGGCTCAATTCCCCACTCATGCTTCAGGAAGTGCTTATACATTGTTTCCCGCAGCATCATTTGCTCATACAGTTTGACCAGGAAATGCTGAGCTTGTTCATGACTCATTTTCTCTACCTGGGTTTCGAATGAGCGCAGGCTAAACTGCTGTTCCAAAGAAAGTTCAACGGGGCGATCCATAAGATTTACTCCTACCGATGTTGAAATGAACTGGGTGTATACGGTCAACGGACAGTCAAACCAAAGTACGAACCAATCATCGAGCAATCTAACGACCTGAGACGACATTGCACCCTTGTTAAATGTCCAGATACCCCTTTCCGGTCGAGAGGCTTCACCTCTGTATTAAAAAAGATAACAATCGTTTGACAAAACGACCACCCCCTTAATGGGTATGCTGTTAGACTGAGGTATTTCTAGCAAGTTACCTCTAGAGAAGATGTTCAGTCTGAACTGAAAACGAATTGATCGGCTAAAGTTTATGAGAACTTGTACATCCGATTAAAAAACTGCCCTTTTACAATAAAAACCCTGCCCTGGAAATTGCTCCAACGGACAAGGTTTTGACAACACGATTTAAAACGTGGATGAATGAAATCAGAAATTTGAATGCTTTAAAGTTTGAATGTAATCAAACGGAGGCGTATGAATAACTGGAAACATGGCTGACACCTTACCCCAGCAACTTTCATGAATCCTGAGATGGGCTTGCCAGCACGCAGCTATAGGAGTGTATAGCCTGATCAAGGCATACGGTTTGGCTGACAGTTT
>JALOOM010000132.1 GCA_025454395.1 Elainella sp. Prado103 | reverse complement strand
CGTTGGTGTCAGATGTCTAACAATCCGATTGGAGCGGACAGTTGAGAGTCTTTTCGTCTATCGTTGTGGTCGATCTGCTGCCGCTCAACCGGAACGTTAGACCGCTTAATCCTTGGTTGGGGCGTAGCCGAGAGATAGTCTGTAGGGTGCGATCGCATAGCAATTCAGTCCGAATACTTTGTTCAGTTGAATTTAGAGGGTGCAAACAATGCCGGAAAAAAAGCCCTTGGCTGTTGATTACTCCCAGGAGAACTCGACTTCACCGCTTGTCCCAAACCCACCCCTTCTTACAAGTCACGGCTCAGGATGGAAAGACATTCATCTCGCACACCATCGTCAACCGTCTTGGGAATTGCCAGACGTGAAGGGCGCTCAACACGTCATTGTTCTACCAGCTCCAAAACAAGTGACGGATGTAGAGTTTATTGAAGAAAAGCATGTTCAGAAGATACAGTACCATCCAAGGGATTATGTAAACGGATTCATTGAACTTTTTCCCGCCTATCGACCTTATAGATGCTCTTGGAATAAAGAGGTTGAATTTATCCATTACTATCTTGAGCCTAAATTTCTTGCTCATGTAGCCTATGAGTCAGTGAATCCGGATAGAGTCGAATTGGTATTGGAGCTTAGAAGAGCTGATCTTTTTATCTATCACCTATGTCTGGCAATTAAAGCGGGTTTAGAAACATATGGCGCTAATAGTGGATTTCTTGCATCGGAATTAGCTGCCAAGCTTTCGATTCACTTATTACAACACTACTCAACACGCAAATATGATTTACCGAAATATGGAGAAGGATTGTCACGGAGCAAGTTGAATCAAGCACTTGAGTATATCAATGAGCATTTAGGTGATACTGCAAGTTTGCGTTTGGACAAAATTTCTGATGAATTGGGAATGGATCAGAACCGTTTTTCAAAAATGTTCAAACAATCTATGGGTATTTCTCCTCATCAGTATGTACTTAAGAAGCAGATGGAGTGGGCAGAACAGCTACTTAAGAACAAGGAATTAACCATTACTGCTATAGCTGAATTGTGTGGTTTTTATAACCAAAGCCACTTTGCAAAGCATTTCCGTCGATTCACAGGATTAACTCCGAAACAATTTCGCAGGAATTTCTTCTAATTGCAGATTTGTCTTTGCCCTGAATTAGAAAATCTGCTTATATAGCCATATTCGCTTTAATCAGGTACTCTACATACTGAGGCATTTAAGAGATGAGTTCCCGTTTCTTGCGTCCTAAATTTTCAATCCTTGGTGTTCTCAGCTTCCTAGTTTGCACTGTAACTACACAAGCAATTTCTCTGCCGTCACTAGCTTCAATAAATACAGCTGAGTTAAGAGTCCATAATAATTGCAACCATCCGATTAGAATGGCAATCTGGGTTTACAGATATTTCAACCAGTGGGACGTGCAAGCCTATGAAAGAGGTTGGTGGGATCTGTCTCCTGGTCAAAGAACTAGACTTACAGATGACGATCAACCCATAGTAATCGATACTGAGCGAGTAAGCTCTTTTTATGCAGAGAGTACGGACGGCAGTGGCATTGTTTGGGAAGGAGGTGGTTCTGAAGGTTCTTACGAGTGGCACACAAGTAATCTACCCAATCCCATTACGCGAGATGATGGTTCCCAATTAAGATATCGTAGAGCGAATATCAACTCTAATGGCATCTTGGTATTAACTTGCACTAACTAATATTCTCTAATGAAACTTTAAATAATGAGGTAATCATTCAACTAGTCTTGATTCTAGTAATAGAAGAATTTTGTTCATGATCAAAGAGTTGAAAGTAACCCTCTCATTTGATTTGACCAAGTTATGAGACATCAGAACGCAACTACAAGTACGCGCAATTTTTGTGAAGGGGCAAGAAATGGATCAGGGACAAATGAGGTTAGCTGGGTGGCTTTCTATTATCAACGCTGTGCTGACAATTCCTCTAGCCGTTATCTCTTTTGCTTTAGGGACTCGGTCTGGGCAAGAATCGCAAGTAATCTCTGTCATCCTGACAGTTGCAAGTGCATTCTTGTTCACATACATTATGTCTTCGCTCAAAAGCTTACTTGGTCAATGTTATAGATTTCATGAGACTGATGGTCTCATAACCGCTCTAATCGTACTGAACGTAGTGCTAGCAGTTGTAAGTATACTTGGGGAAATCATTGCTCCACTAAAAACAACAATAGCCTGGTTATTAGTAATATCTATTGTTCCTCTGGGAGTTATTTTCATTGTTTTTGCTATAAAGCTCCTTCGCCTGCAAGACAATCTTTATGGAATGCTCAAGCCATTTTCATATCTTTCAATAGCAACAGGAGTTTGTTTCGCTACTATCGTCCTGCTTCCTCTAGGGTTGCTTACAAGCATTGTGACAGATATTTTACTAGGCATGATATTTTTTCGAGTCGCTGAAGGATAAGGTCTAACGCGGTTATCTGGTTAATTTCCAGAGCCTTATTGAACTGGCTTTATAGCTTGATGAAGGCTGTGGCGGAATTTATGGGAACATGATTTCTGTGTAATCAGCTTTCTTGTTTTCATGCCAACGAACGATTCTGAACTGCAAGCTCAAGCTAGAAAAATCCTGGATGCGATAGCTTTCGCACCCTTTGAGCAGTGCCAATCTCTGAGCCGAGATTTTGCTGGTCTCCCTGCACGTCCTGGCATTTATGCAATCAGACACAAAGCTGATGGATTACTTTACATTGGTAAAACTAAGAGCCTACGCGGTCGCTTTAGTGGTGGGCACAAAGCTTTTTTGTGGGCGTGGCTAGACAAATACAATGACGAAGACGTGCGGATTACAGTACAGGTCATTTCTCACTGGGGAAACCCTGCGTTACTATTGGAGCTAGAAGCCATTATCCTAAGAGCCACAGAACCCCCTTACAACGCCCAGATTCCGACTGAAAGGTGATGCCATGCAAGCCAAACTTCAAGAGCAACTTTCTCCAGCCGATGCAGAGGTGATTTTAGGACGCTTGCCTGAGCGCATTCGTACCGCTCTCATTGCGCGTGCTGCTGA
Source organism: Elainella sp. Prado103 (assembly GCA_025454395.1). Lineage (GTDB taxonomy): Bacteria > Cyanobacteriota > Cyanobacteriia > Elainellales > Elainellaceae > Elainella. The sequence goes on along the minus strand of JALOOM010000132.1, from coordinate 18,067 downwards.
AATTGAATATCCAATCGAGGCAGTGGTTGAGATGGCGATCGCAAGTTTTCTAGACACAGAGGCGTTGGGTTTTGCAGATTGCAAACCAGGGCGGGGGCAATAGCGCGGTCTATATCGGGTCGAGAAGGGCGTTTAACCCTTCCCTCCCACACCACCTGCCAGGCGCAATGCCACTTAGTTTTTAGATTTAAGGTTGTTGCGCGCAACTGCCCTCGGAACCATTAATAATCGTCTAAGAACTTGTGCAACTTCTCGCTGTCAGTTTCATAAAATAAGCTCAGCACATTTGCTTCTATAGCTTCCAAAGCACGGGAGAAGCTAATACGGCAAGGATCGAGGCTCAATCGCCGTGCAGCAAACGTAATAATGGAACGGACTAAGTTGTAAGCAGCAAACGTAATAATGGAACGGACTAAGTTGTAAGCAGCAATTCCCAGAATGATCTCCTTTTCAACTAGATCAACCTTGGTTGCAGTTAATTCATGCATATTCACTGTGCTTTTCAACATGCACAGATCTGTTTCCAAAAACTATCTTCGTCGATAAAGCTCAATGATTAACTCATCAGGTAAATCTAAAGTTGTAAATAGATAAAGCGGAATTACTTTCCCAGTCCCTTCTTGCTGAAAATAATGAACGATTACGCGTCCTTTGACTAAAGTGTTCGATGTAAATTCTGGGTGGGATCGACGGTCATGAGCACTGGCAGTCCAATCTACATCTTGGCTGATCCCAGGTTGAGGTTCACGACCCAGCAACCGTTTCACTCGGTCAATTGTTAATCGGACAACAACTGGATTGTGATGTTGTGTCAGTGCGTGAACCACTGCAAAAATTCCAAAATTGCGGTCACCGACAATGACGCTCTGTGCTGGAAGGCTGGGCAGCAGTTCAGTTAATAATCCTTGTTCGCTTGTCCGATTAAATCCATTTTTCGGTTCCCAAACCGGAATCACAGCCGTACCAGTAACTCAATCGTGAGCTACGGCTAATTGCACAATCGGACGAGTAGACTGGCAATACTGGTTGCTTCCTGGTGGAAATGCCACTAATAGCTCGGGCGTATCTGGTACATGCAGATTCGTTCCATCCACTGCAAAGATGCGATAGCCATGAAAGAGCAACTGCTCATCCGCAGGTGGACAGAAGTGCTCGAAAATTCAGGTTGCAGCAGCAAGAGCAACTTCTTTAGGAAGATGTTCTCGGGCTTGGCTGTAGGCTCCTGTATTGCCTGAAATATTGCCCTCACGACTTCGTTTGCACTCATCCATCAACGTTTGCACTCATCCATCAAATGGTCAAGTCGCCCCGATTTCAACTCGGCAACAGCCCGAGAGAGGGTATGGTTGGGATGCAGACGTTGAAAGATCATTAGCCAGACTACTACAGCAGGGTTAAAAACACTACAGTTTCGCTGCAATCCCAATTTTGCTTGAGTTGCTTCAAGTTGTGTTTGGTCAAGGATGTGCCCAAATAGCTGGCACAATGACTCAATTTCCAGTTGCGGAGAGCTACCATCCATTGTCACCTCAACCAAAGCTTTCAAATACTGGGCTGAAAGCTTCATGGTAGCGGCTTATTAGCAATCCTAATCTAAAAACTAAGTGGCATTGCGCCTGGCAGGTGGTGTGGGAGGGAAGAGTTAAACGCCCTTCTCGACCCGATTAGACCGTGCAATCACTTTCTACCAGTGCTTTTTGAGCGGGTGCATTAAATTGCCCCAATCTGTTGCACAATCTGCTGCACGCGGGGATAGGAGCGAATGGCATCCAAACGGGGATCGATACTCACCAGGGACAGCCAGATATCCGACTCGACAAATGCTTGTTCCAGCCAGGCGATCGCACTATTGTAATCGCCTAGAACAATGAAGGTTGGAGCCATTAAGCTTTTGCCAGGGAAAGGATTCTGATTACTAGCCTGCTCTGTATACTGCAACGCTTCTTGCCTGAGACCCGCACAGGCACAGACGTAGGCATAGGTGGAGATGATACCTGGTAGGGGCGGACTGAGCCTAAGAATCCTTTGTCCTGCTTCGAGTGCCTCACTGTGAAGGCCAGCATGAGCTTTGATTAGACATTGAAAAAACAGCAAAATCACGGCATCTGGCTCTAACTTTAAGCCGCGATCAATCATCTGTAGGGCTTCATCGGTGCGACGGACGCAGTGCAACGCATAGCTATAGATGCCGTAGGAAAGGGGCGACAGTGGATCAAGCTCAGACACCGTTTGGAACACTTCAAGAGCAGCTTCTGATTGTCCAGATACTAATAAGTGTCGCCCGTAGTAGAGCAGACTTTCGACATCGGCGGTTTCTTCAGATAGGGCGGCTTTGAACTTCTGATCGGCGATCACAAACTTCCACTCAGCGGCACTGAGGATAGCGGCGCGTAGCACCTGTAAACCAGGGGTTGTCGGATCGATCGCCTCTGCCCGATCGAGCGCTTGATTGACCAGGGGTAACGCCTGACTGGTCCTCATTGCTGTCCAGCCCATCAACTGTCCGTAACAACCCGCTAACCCAACATAAGCCTGGGCATAGTTTGGATCCCATTGAATCGCTAACTGAAACAGCTCGATCGCTTGTTTCATTCGATCTGCATTGCGGCGACGAAACAAATAATGGGCTTCTAAGTAGGCTTCGTAGGCTTGGGGTACAGTTTGGGCCGCCCGCACCAGACGGGGATTTTGCAGGGGGCCGCGCCGTTGGGGGAGTTGGTGGGCAATGGCTGAACCCACCCTTGCAGCCAGGGTATCCAGTTCAAACTCTTGATTGGTGAAGGTTTGACTCAGCAGGCAGTGAGCATCTGTCGCCCGTTGCAGCGTAACTTGTAGGGTCAGATGCCCCGCCTCTCGCTCTAATTGCCCCGTCACAAGAAAGCCAACACCTAGCATTTGGGCAACATTTTCCCTGGAAGGAGTACCTGCATCTGGCTGATTAGTTTCGTAGGGAATCAGGGCAATTCCTTTGGTTTGAAACTGACGCAGATAGCAAGTGATTTTACGGATTAGGGCACTACAGAGATAATCGGCGGCTGGGTGAGTGGGGCTAGCGGTAAAGGGCAGAATCAGCAGTCGCGCATCGGACACCACCCGACGAACGGGTATCTCCAGACAATAGCCCTGACCATAGACGGTTCTGATATAGGGTCGATTACTGGGGTTTTCACCTAAATGACTCCGCAACGAATGAACACAGCGGGTCAGACTGGACTCGGAGACATCTGCGTCGCCCCACACGGTTTGCAAAATTTCATCTTTAGTCACAATTCTTCCTTCTGCGGTCGCCAGCAGACGCAGCACTGCCCGCTCTTTTGGGCTGAGGGGTACCGGATTGCCGCGCCTATACAAGCGTCCATCGGGTTGCAGTTGAAATGGGCCAAACTCCAAGCGTTCTGCTGCTGCGATCGATTTTTTCCCCTGGTCCTTCATCCCGGTAAGAATTTGGTAAGGATTTCCGATTGCCTCTTTTTTTACGATAGAGACTAATTACACCGATGATACGTTGATTCTGCCCAAAGCGACAGAGTCAGCGAATTTTCGGCGTTTTGCATCAACTGGCTCAACGATGCTGCCACCCCACACTCTCTCCCCACTCTAAGGAAGCCTATGCTGCCTCTTGAAGGGCTATTTTGTCACACGATTGCCTAGTCGGGAACTCCCTAGTTATCTCGCCAGCATCTGGTGTTAGGAACGGGTGCTCTCATCGCTGTCAGGCATCAGGCGCTAAGGCTTTATTTTGTGGTTTCACGATCAACCATTGTTGAATATCCAGGAGTTGTACAATGAAGACAAAGAATAATACCGTTCGCGGCATCGTACTTGGGTTAATGGCTTCCGCGGTTGCCGGATTTTCGGCGTGGCAACCCACTGCTGAGGCTTGCTCCCGTATTTTATGGAATACCAATGAATTCGCTGTGGTTGTGGGTCGAACGATGGACTGGCCAGAATCGACCGAACCTATACTCACCGTTCTGCCAAGTGGGATGAACCGTGACGGTGGCCGTCTTGGATCAGAGGTCGTTGTTCAAGACAACCCCGCTCGTTGGACATCCAAGTATGGCAGCATCGTCACGACGGTCTATGGAGTTGGCTCTGCGGATGGATTTAACGAGCGGGGTCTGGCTGCCCATATGCTTTACCTCACCGCGACCGACTTTGGCCCGCGCGATCCGAGCAAGCCAGGGCTGCAAGCTGGGTTATGGGCGCAATACTTACTCGACAATGCAGCGACCGTCGAAGAAGCCCTCGCACTGCTTGACACGGTGCAGGTGGTGTTAGCCGAGATAAATGGTCACAAGTCAACTGTCCATCTGGCGATCGAGGATGCCACTGGCGATTCGGCAATCATCGAGTTTGTTAACGGCGAGCAGGTTGTCCACCACGGGCGAGAGTTCCGGATCATGACGAATGATCCAACCTACGATGAGCAGATTGCGCTACTCAATCAGCAAGACTTTTCTAACCCAACCAGCGACACCCCTCTACCAGGAAACGTCAGGGCGACCGATCGCTTCCAACGGGCAGCCTACTACACTGCTCTGCTGCCCGAACCGACGAACGAACGGGAGGCGATCGCGTCAATTCTCGCGATCGCCCGTAACGTGTCGGTTCCGTTTGGTGCGCCTTACAAGGGGTTTGGCATCTACAACACCGAGTACCGGACTGCGATCAATCTCACCCAAAAACGCTATTTCTTCGAACTCACGACCAGCCCCAACGTGATCTGGGCAGATCTGACCAAGTTTAACCTCAGTCCTGGTGCCCCGGTGATGCTCCTTAATCCTGATAATATTGCGCTTTCAGGGGACGTGACCGAAAAATTCCAGAAAGCCTCGGAAGCACCGTTTTAACCAGCCACCAGCCCCATCAAGATGCTGAGTTGATGAGCCGATTTGCCCGGTGGGGCATGGTTGTGGGAAAGCCGTTTGCCCTAGCAACATTTACGCCGAAGATTGGGGTTTCCGGAGATGGGGTCGCTCTATCAGCACTTTGAGGAGGCCCAGAAGGGATCGATCGAAGTCGGCAAGCTCGCCAACTTTGCCGTTCTTTCTGCCAATCCCCTGACGGTCGATCCCATGACGATTAAGGACATTGAGGTGATTGAGGTGGTGGAAACTATCAAGGAGGGCAAGTCAATCTAAAAAGCAGGTGCCACCCAATCGTGATTTAACGGCAGTTCGACAGACCTTTCCCTCCCATCTACCTGCAACTAGCTTTCATCCATTTCAGTAGGAGAAATCAATCAATGGCTCGACCTCTACATCCCTCAGCCTGTCCCTGTTGTAATCCCGGTTTGATGTTGCTCAGTGAAGCTTTTCTGATGCCTCGCCGGATGTTTTTGCTGGGGGCTGGTTCCTTTGCTGCCGCTGTTGTACTGGGTGGCAAGACTGAAGCCGCAACTCCGGATCAGAATCAATCCCATCTTGCCCAGGCAAACCGCTTTGCGGATGCGATTTATCTCAATGCTACTGTGATTACCGTGAATGATAATCAACCGACAGCAGAAGCGGTTGCTGTCAAGAACGGCAGAATTCTAGCGGTGGGCGATCGCCGCACCATTGAAGCCCTTAAGGGTTCTACCACTCAAGTCTTTGATCTCCAGGGCAAAACGATGGTGCCCGGATTTATTGACCCCCACGGGCATCTGTTCATGCAGGGGATCGCGGCGACGGTGGCTGACTTACTGCCCCCTCCCGATGGCACGGTCAATAGCATTGCCAAGCTGCAAGAGAAGCTCCGAGCCTGGGGACAAACCCCCGCCGCCGCGAAGTTGGGTTGGATTGTGGGCAACGGTTACGACGATACCCAACTGCAAGAACAGCGCCATCCCACCCGCGAAGAACTGGATGCCATTTCTACAGAAGTCCCCATCCTGGCCATTCACCAGTCTGGACACATGGGAGCCGTTAACAGTAAAGCCCTGGAAATGGCTAACATGACGGCTGCCACTCCAGACCCGGCAGGGGGTGTAATACGTCGGCAGGCAGGCAGTAACGAGCCGAATGGTGTGCTGGAGGAAAGCGCCATGCTCGCCATTCTGGGTGTTTTCTCAAAGACCGCTCAGATCGATGCAGATGACGCACTGAGCCTGGTTCAGCAAGGCGTTAAAGCCTACACTCGTCATGGCTTCACGACCGCCCAAGAGGGACGATCCAGCAAAGCGGGTTACGATGCGCTGCTTGCGGCGGCGACCACTGATTCCTTGCCCATTGATGTGGCGGTTTATCCCGACTATGTGAATGCTCCCGATGCTCATACCTGGGGCATGGGTTCCACTTACCAGAAGCATCTTCGTCTGGCTGGGATTAAGATCAGTACAGACGGCTCTGTTCAAGGCTATACGGCATGGATGTCTCAGCCTTTCTACAAGCAACCCGCCGGACAGCCTGCGGATTATCGCGGTTATGGCGCTTTAACCGATGAACAATTAATCGATCGGGTTGACAGCGCCTTTAAGAACAACGTTCAGGCGATCATTCATGGCAATGGAGATGCCGCGATCGACCAGATTATGATGGCGGTGCGAAAGGCAACCGAGCAGCATGGCAAGGGCGAACGCCGCACCGTTCTGATTCATGGCCAGACGGTACGGGAAGACCAGTTGGATGCGTGTAAGGAGTTGGGGATGGTGCCAGCCCTGTTCCCTGCCCATGTCTTCTACTGGGGAGACTGGCATCGAGAAATGACCCTCGGCCCAGAGCGGGCCGCTCGAATTTCTCCGACCCGATCGGTGCTCAATCGCGGCATGAAAGTGACCATCCACACAGATGCACCTGTGGTGCTGCCGAATGCCATGAGAATCAGCACTTTGAGGAAGACCAGAAGGGATCGATCGAAGTGGGCAAGCTCGCCGATTTTGCCGTTCTTTCTGCCAATCCCCTGACGGTCGATCCCATGACGATTAAGGACATTGAGGTGCTGGAAACGATCAAAGAGGGTAAGTCAATCTACAGGGCTGATGCTGCGATCGGATCATAATTCACCCGATTATTCATATACAAATTCAGGTGCTTTTCTAATGCTACTCAGTATTCTCAATCTTATTCGTGGTAAATGGTTTATTGTAACTCTGTTTCTGTTGCTGATTGGCTTGATCGTCCCGGTTAGCATGGCTCAAAGTCAGACTGTTCCTAATGCTCAAAATCAACCCTCTCCAGCCGTTTTGTTTGAGAATGTGCAAATATTTAACGGCACGTCTGAACAACTCTCTGCCGCATCTAACGTCTTGGTAGTCAGTAACAAAATTCAAGAGATTTCTACTGCATCGATCGCTGCACCATCTGGTGCCACCCGAATTAGCGGGGGAGGACGGGTCTTGATGCCGGGGCTGATTGATAATCACACCCATCTGGTGATGGCGACCTCTAAGATCGAAGATTTGGCGAAACCCAATCTCACCCTGAAAGACCTGAACTTAAAGACACAGACCAACGCTACAGAAATGCTGATGCGCGGGTTTACCAGTGCCCGTGATCTGGCCGGGCCGATCTTTGAAGTCAAAAGGGCGATCGATCGGGGGGATGCTCCAGGGCCGCGCATCTGGGCTGCAGGGGCAATGATTTCACAAACCAGTGGACATGCCGATTACCGCTCCTTAGATGAGCTACCCAGAACCCCCACTTCACCCCTGAATTGGGCAGAAAAGCTGGGATTTGGGGCGATCGCTGATGGAGTCGATGAAGTGCTGCGGCGAACTCGCGAACAACTGATGCAGGGAGCCAGCCAGATTAAGTTAGCCGCCGGGGGGGGTGTCGCGTCAGATTATGACCCGCTGGATGTGAGCGAATACACGGAAGCCGAGTTAAAAGCCGCTGTGGATGCCGCTGCCAATTGGAACACCTACGTTACCGTTCATGCCTATACCCCAACGGCAATTCAAACCGCCATTCGTGCCGGGGTGAAGTGCATTGAACACGGACAACTGATGGATGAAGAAACCGCCAAAATCATGGCTGAAAAAGGCATCTGGCTCAGCCTGCAACCCTTTCTAGATGATGAAGATGCCGTTCCCTTTCCAGAAGGCTCGATCAACCGCGCCAAGTTTTTGCAAATGGTGCAAGGAACCGACAAAGCCTATAACCTGGCGAAGAAATACAGCATTAAAACCGCTTGGGGTACAGATACCCTGTTTGATGCCAGACTCGCCACCCGACAGGGGGCACAACTGGCAAAGATGGTGCGCTGGTACAGCCCTGCCCAAGTCCTAAAGATGGCAACCAGCACGAATGCAGAACTGCTGGCCCTGTCGGGGCCGCGTAGCTCCTATCCGGGCAAGCTGGGTGTCGTGGAAGAAGGGGCACTGGCTGACCTGTTACTGGTCAACGGCAACCCGCTGGAAAATATTCGGCTGCTTGAAAATCCTGGCGAAAACTTTGTTGTGATTATGAAGGACGGCAAGCTTTACAAGAATCTTCTCCGCTAATTCATGTGATATTCTCGCGGCCCTGACCGCTACTTTAATAGCGGATTCCGTATGAGTTGCTTTAAAGAACGCACTCCAACGCCGCTTGGGACATCTCAGGTTTTATGGCGGAACTCAGTAAAACCAAGCTCCTCCATATCCAAGAGTCGGGCGGAGATTCGCATGGTAGGCCGCCCGACCCACCGGAACTGGCAAACAAGAGAATCTATGCAAGCCGTGAGAGGCAGGAAGAAACCTCCGATCCCCTTGAAAATAGGACGTTTCACTTCCACTCAACGATAAATCTCGGAGGCTGGTATGAAGATTCTCGCAATTGACCTGGGGAAATTCAAGCGCGTGGCTTGTTTGTTCGATACCGACATCAACCAAGCCAAGCTGAGTACGAGACGATCGCGATGCAACAAGGTGTTCTGGAAGACTTGTTATATCGGAAACATCCCCAAAAGGTGGTGATTGAAACCTGCACCAACAGCAACTGGGTACATGATATTTGCCAGAAGCAGAAAGGCGAACTGGATGTGGAATTGACCCTGCTCGATACGTTGGAAGAGCAACACGACCAAATTGAGAAGCTGATCCCAATCAGGTTGCTGTTGTTTGACGATAAATCAAATTGCTGAAATAGAAGTCGATTAGATGTCCTAATGCTGTGAGGACTGATGAGCCAGATTGGATTTTTAAGTTCGTGAGCTTGGAGTTATGCTTAATTAAAAGGATTGACTTTGTAAAAACTCTTTATATAATGTATCAATTTACAATTTAAACAATGAAACTGCAAATTGCATTGACAAATTGGATAGTCAGTTAGAAAACAAACTGAATCTATCAGTCGTGAACGCCAAATAGACTAGCCAGTATCATATTTCGGATAAGATGAGTACTCGATCCTGCTCAAAAAAGATATCTAAGTTGGGAAAGAGAAACGCCAACACTGCATTGACACACCCACAGCTTCATAGTCGTTTCGCTTCAGCCGCCGCAGATCACCTTTGCAACTCAACCAACCATATTGGAAGGTTCCGGTGCAGCGCGGTTGTTAGGTTTTGTTGTTATGCTCCACAGTGATGACTACGGCTCCTTTCTTGTGTCCCTGTTCGACATACTGATGAGCCTCGGCAGTTTGTTCCAATGAATAACGCCTATCTATGACTGATTTCATTTTCCCTGCTTCAATTAGCTCTTTAAGGAAAATGAGGTCTTCTTTACGCTCGATCGCTACCCCACCGATCACTTTTTTGTTGCTTGTCATCGAAGTCCATAGCCCTCGCAGTATCGGGGACAGATTTATATGGACAGCCCTGAGATAGATTCCGTTTTGCTTTAGTGAGCTTAGACAACCTGAAAACGAACTTTTGCCTATCGTGTCAAAAACAATATCGTAGGTCTTACCGCTTTTGGTAAAGTCTTCTTTGGTGTAATCAATCACCTTGTCGGCTCCTAAAGACTTCACCAATTCTAAATTCGCCGTACTACATACTCCAGTAACTTCTGTCCCAAAGGATTTGGCAAGCTGCACGGCAGCCGTACCTAATGCTCCAGAAGCCCCATAGATCAAGATTTTTTGTCCATTCTGAATATTTCCTTTGTCTCTCAGGAAAAGTAATGAGGTTGTTGCTCCAAAAGGAATGGCGGCGGCTTCCTCATAGGTCATATTGATGGGTTTGATTGCAACTGCGGCGGCTTCAGGTAGACAGATGTACTCAGCGTTAGCACCAAGACTAATTCCTGCGCCAGCAAAGACCTGATCCCCTTCTTTAAATCCTTTTACATTTTTGCCGATTGCTTCAATTTCTCCAGCTAGCTCAGACCCTAGTATCGTATTTTTTTTAGGTCTTTTGAAACCATAGAAAAACCTTACGGGAAATGGGTCAGACTTGCGTATGCGTACATCCGCTGATGTTACTGTAGTCGCATATATTCTTATCAGTACTTCGTTTTCCCTAGGAGTAGGTTTTTCTACCTCCTTTAGCTGCATAACCTCGGGTGAGCCGTACTCTGTGCAGATAATCGCTTTCATGAATGCTCCTCAAAGATAGCTTTAGTGTAGTTCACCACAACCTTCTATCCAATGAGTTTGCGAAACCTAACGGTGCTGTTCAGCGGCAGCAGAGATGACCACAACGAAGCACAAATGTGGTGGAACCAGCGTCCAAATGCTCGAAAGTAGTTGGAGCCGAGTGACGATAACGGCGTTGCTGAATAGCGGGAGGAATCAAGCAAGAATTGAGACATCCCCAAATCTCAAGTAGAGAAGTAACAACATGTCTCATCATTTCCTCTGATTTGGAATAGCACAATGTTTTGCGATGTAATCGTGCCAGATAGTGCCGCAAGCGTGTATTTTCACCTTCGACCCGTGTCATGTAGGTTTTGCTCACACTCTGATCGCCCGCTGGAATAAATCCTGGATAAACACTCCAACCATCAGTAACAGTTCATACGCATCAGGCAGGAGTTCTCCAACCTGTTTGACCCAATAAATGACAGTTGTATGGTGAGCACCTGTGACTCGTTCAATCCCTCGAAAGCCCATCGCGATACCCAAGTAACCCATCATTTGCTGAGCACTGTCAAAGCGAGAACGGTCTTCACCAAAAGCGGCGAGTAAACCAAGCTTGATGCTCCTACCCTTGCAGAAAGAGAATGTTACTTTAACGGCATTCCCTCTCTCATCTCTCTCAGTTTGCCTTTACCTTTTCATGGCAGCTAACGAGATTCGATCTGCTGTCGTTGATAGGCAAAATAGCGCTTCAGGTTTTTGTTGTTCGTCATGTAGATCGGAATGAGAATGCAGAGCGCGATCATGATGCCACTCCCGGCGATCAAAATCGTAGAAAGTTTTGCACCTAGGGTCAGAATCATCGCCATTAGGGCGACAACCAGTAAGCCGCAAATCGCGACCAGCAGCCATTTTGCCCATAATCGCCCCTGGATTACAAAGTACATCACAAGGATGGTGAAGATAATTCGCCCGATCGCCCAGCCATCTCGCGCCAGGATCACCAAGGTGATATCAAGGAGGCACAGCAATAAAAACATTGCGAGTAATTGATTGCGGGCTTGCAGAGCGGCATGATCGAGCTGAATCATCGGATTGAGATTAAAGATTAAGGAGGACTGGCTATATGACAAGAGAGCCGATTTAGACACAGATTCAGCTCATATTAATTGCCATAGTTTGACTGCGTAGTTTGACTGCGTAGTTTGACTGCATAGTTTGATTACACAATTTTAGGCTGAATCCAGATGAATCTAGCATCTTGGCTTAGTCTCTATCCTCCCATGATTTAGGGCAGTTTACGATACTGAAACTCACAATGATTGGCATCTTGAAAGGTCAATCGATCGTCTACTAGGGAATACTGATATGTCAGCAAGGCATCATTGGCTGCGGAAATTTTGACTTCACGATCGCTTACAACTTTATACTCTCCAACATCCCAAAGTGTAAACTCTTGATCGGGAGCAGCTTGACTGGAGTAGAGTTGATCGGCAGTGAATTGTAGAATGTCAGGATATAAACGGCTACATTCATCTATTGTTACTTTTTGCCAGGTGCCGACAAAGGAAGAGGTCGATTTGCTCATCGGTTTGCTCAGAGGGTTACTTGAAGGTTGGTTTGGCGGGTTACTCAAAGCATGGGGCTCTGTCAGATGAGAATCGCAACTCATCATGATCAAAAGGATGGATAAGCTCAAGAACCGAGTGGGAGAAAAAGGCACAAACTGTGTGGCAATGCAGGATTACAAATCCAGGCTGAATCGAATTCCTAATTTCATTCCTATGCTAGCGCAGTTGCTACCGTCTTAGAAGATAGCAACTGCTATACCAGTATGGAGCAGCGACGAAATGGAGCAGCGATGAACCTGTCTACAGGATGATTAGTATGCTTCTGCAAGGCATCATCTCTATGCAGGCAGTGCGGATTATTCGACGCTAAAGTCAGCAGCTTTCTCAGCTTCTGTCGGACTCATAACAGTAGACTTTTCAATTAACTCCTGTGCTATCTTCAGATTCGCCTTGCGTTCACCGAAGCGTTTGGCTAAGCGTTTAGCTTCAATATAGGCATAGTGGGGACGCAATACAGGATTCTTCAAAGCCGTCTGGATGGCGGCGATCCCGTCAGTCAAATGATCGCCCCCTAACACCAGGGTCAGGAGTGTATCTGGGGTTGCCAGAATCTGCCGCGCTGCTGCTGCATGGCTGGCATCGACCGTTCCAGTCACCAGCACATCAGTTTGGCCGGTCACACTGGCTTCCACGCCTGCACTATCCCAATGCACCTCAACTTTAATTTGGTATAAGCCAGACGTGGGGAATAACGCTCCCTGTCCACCCCGGAGCAGCGTGAGAGAGTGAGTCAGGCTCTGTCCCGGTTTGAGCAGGGTGAGCGGATGATCTTCGATGCAATGGACTAAGGGCAAGAAAGTTCTGATGGTTCCGGCTGGATCCACCACCTGACCCTGAACAAAGCCGAGTTTCATCTTGAGACTGGCAGGCGTGACGATCGGTTGATCGCTGATGTTGACCAACTCCAGATTCACCCGTACTGGCGCGCCCAAGGGCACAGATTCCAACACTGGAGAAACCCGTAACTCTAACCCCTCCATTTCCACTTCCAGATCGGTTGGAGTAATCAGCGGCGTAGTTGAAGAGGCACTACCGAAGGCGACTCCTCCTGGCCGTACAAAGATGTCAGGATAGTGGCGTAAACGTTTCTCATCATCTGGTGCGAAAGACCATTGCACATTATTGGGAAAAGGTGTGGCAGGAGTTGCCGCACTCGCAATGGTTGGCGTGGTATTCATGAAACCATTATCCACTGTGTTGTGATAAAGCCCCATGGCATGACCGAGTTCATGGACTGCGGTGCGGAAATAAGGCGAGGTAGCGGTTCCAAACCGTTGTCCTTTCACCAGCCCCCAAGGATCAGCATTGGGAATGACCCAGTGAGAAGAAATTGCGGCTCCTTCACGCGGAACATTATTGGAATCTGAGGCATAGGCATCGTACATAATGCCTCGATCGGTGGAATCCAGGAATCGCACCGCCAACAGATGATAGCGCCACTCGCCATCCAGGTTTGCACTATCCCGTTGAGCCAGCATCACCTGGTGAAGTTCGGCATCAGACCAGGAAGAGCCGCTGGGTTCCGTCAAACTGGCAGTACTTTCGCTGACGGTGACATCCCAGCCCACTGTGTCAAAAATACTCCGCCAATTGATCCCCGAACCGTTCTCTAAAGGAGCTTCTGAAGCTGACACCCGATCGATTTCGATCGTTGCTTTACGGAAATAAGTAGAAATCCAACCCATGGTGAGACGGCCCACTACCGCCCCACTGCTGTTTTTCACATCGCCAGTCAGGTAATCGTTACTGGCAGGATAACCGGCAGGGGCAGTGCTCCAACTCATCACCGCAGTAAAGGATCCTTCATTGACCCAGGTGTTGGGGGCAGTGAAGCGGTACATTTCCAGCCCCAGGGTAAAGCTGTTACCGATCGTGAAGTATTCCAGGATTTGCGTGATCCGCAAATAGTAGCGATAACGGCTGCGCGACAAAATTGGAATACCATTAGCTGGATTCGGGCCCGGTAATAGAATGGGTTGAGGAGGACGTGGAGGAAAGATCGGAGAAGGCAAAAAGATAACTGGTCGCTGATAGAGATCGCCACTGGCTGTGCGTCCACCACTATGGCATTCAACCCGCAAGGTGCCATCATAGGAGACTAATGCACTACCACTCGGTTGATAATTAAGCAGATAGCAACCGCAACGTAAACTGCGAATTTGAATAGGTGGAAAAGGGATCGGGATCGGTTGAAGCAGAGAAGCAGCAGGCTGAGGAAGATTTGAGGCGGCAGCAGGCTGTAGCGGTTCCGGGGCAATTGGAGTTGGTAAGGGCGGAATTGCTCCGATAGAGTTCGGCACTAGCCCAATCGACAGATTAGTCATAATGAATTCCCAAATGGCAGCGATCGACTGCCAGCGAAGAGTCAAACTGGAACTTTTTCAACTCTGGCAAAAGTGTTGAAGGTTTGCAGTACCCTTGCGGGTAGTCCTTGCGGGTAGTCCTTGCGGGGCGTGCGGCTTGCTAGTTCAACTCGACCTAATTTATTAGGAAATAGACCCAGAATCAGCTCATCTGAGTCGCTCCGCCCAGTTTTGCCCAACCTGATGACCACCGGCACCAGGATTTGCCCAGTTGGTTGAGCAGAGGCAAAGGTTGACTCAAACAGGAGCGGGCTTAATTAGCAGATCTATCCTGAATGGCTGCGTGATTCGATCACAGCCTCTGCCTGCAATGCGATCGATCGCAGTTGATCGATCAACTTTAGATTCACCTGTTGCCATAATCCGCGCTGATTTGCTTCCAATAGTCGCTCAGCCATATCCCGTAGCGCGTTCGGATTCTTTTCCTGGATCCATGCCTGCACTGTTTCATCTAAAATATATGCTTGTGCCACTCCCTCATACATATAGTCTTCTACACAACGAGCAGTCGCATCGTAGGCAAACAGAAAATCGACGGTAGCCGCCATCTCAAACGCACCTTTGTAACCATGCCGCATCGCCCCCGCGATCCATTTGGGGTTAACCACGCGCGATCGATAGACTCTTGCAATTTCTTGCGTCAGGGTACGAATTTTGGGCTGTTCAGGTAGAGAATGATCGCCAAAGTAGGTGATTGGGTTTGCGCCGGTGAGTGCTCGCACGGCTGCCGTCAGTCCGCCTTGAAACTGATAGTAGTCATCCGAATCCAGCAGGTCATGTTCGCGGTTATCCTGGTTTTGCAGCACGATCTGCAACTGGCGGATCCGCTGAGTAAAGACCTCTGGCGCGGCGACTCCCGCCTGGGTGCCGGTATAGGCATAGCTGCTCCAGTTCAGATAGGCTTGCGCCAAGTCGCTATCATCCGTCCAGGCTTGCGACTCGATCAGCCCCTGCAATCCCGCTCCATAGGCTCCGGGTTTGGCACCAAACACCCGATAGCGAGCCTGCTGAAGTGCCCGATCGGCATCCAGCCCAGACTCCTGCCCGGTTTGGCAATCCTGCTGCACTTGCGCCGCGATCGGATTCCACTCAGCCGGTTCGTCGAGTTCTGCGACGGCATCAACTGCCTGCTGAAATAGATCGATCAAATTGGGAAACGCATCTCGGAAAAATCCGGAAATTCGCAACGTCACATCGACTCGCGGCCGCCCCAATACCGACAGCGGCAGAATTTCAAAATCGATGACCCGTCGCGCCGCTCCATCCCACACAGGCTGTACTCCCAGCAGGGCCAGCGCTTCCGCCAGATCATCACCGCCGGTTCGCATCGTGGCCGTGCCCCAGACCGACAGCGCTAGCCTCTGAGGATATTCACCCTGCTCCTGGGTGTATTGCTCGATCAGCGTTTCCGCCGCCTTTCGCCCCACGGCCCAAGCGCTCTCCGTCGGAATTGCCCGAATATCAACGGAGTAAAAATTGCGGCCGGTAGGCAGCACCTCAGGTCGGCCACGGGTTGGGGCACCCGAAGCTCCACTGGGAATGTAGCCGCCTCGCAGCCCATGCAGTAAGTTCGTCATTTCGCGATCGGTTTGCCTTAAGGCTGGCAATAATCGATCGGCAATCCAGCCCAATTCGGCTTGCGCGGCTAGACCCGGCAGTACCTCAACGATTGGCTGATTCATCATGATCGCCTCTACCCATTGAGCTGCAATCTGTTCTAGCTGTTCCACGGCATCACCCAGGGTTCGACAGTGAGAGAATCGATCGAGGATGGTTTGATGGATTGCGTCTAATAAATCCTCATCTAATAAATTCTCATTTAATAAATTTGACTCACCCTGATGTTCTAGTATACGTTTTTGGTATTTCTCAAATTTCGTAGCCAATGATGTATCCAAATTAGTCGATCGAGTAGAAGCTAAATTCATCTTGCAGGCACTACCCAAATCTGCCGTGAGCGGATCGAAACCAAGCTGCCAGTCTTGGGCGATCGCTCTGGTTAACCCTAATCGCCCCGCTCCCGGATTCCGCGCAATCGATAGGATGAGATCCCGAAGTTGAACTCCTTGGGGGCATTGTCCAAAGATATGCAATCCATCCCGGATCTGGGCTTCTTTCAGCTCACAAAGATAGCGATCGAGCGAGTTAAACACCCCCGTCTCATCTCCGCTGGTTGGCATTAACCCCTGTGCAGACCAGCCGATTTCCTGCTGCAAATGCTCCTGCTCCAGCAAGCCAAAAATTCGATCGCGAATCAGTGATAGTCGAGTGGGATCGAGGGTTTCCGCCTCGTAGTATTCGTCAACGAGATTCTCTAATTGCTGCAAATTGCCATACAGCTCAGCTCGCGTCATCGGAGGGGTCAAGTGATCCAAAATTACCGCCTGAGATCGCCGCTTCGCCTGGGATCCTTCCCCCGGATCATTGACAATAAAGGGATAGAGATGGGGCATGGCACCCAACGCAGCTTCCGGATAGCAATCCTGCGACAGCGCGACGCTTTTACCGGGGAGCCATTCTAAATTGCCATGCTTACCGACATGCACGATCGCCTGCGCCCCAAACTGCTGCCGTACCCAGGCATAGAAGGCTAGATAGGCATGGGTGGGAGCCAAGTCAGGCACATGATAGCTGAGGCTGGGATCGAGGTCGTAACCGCGAGCAGGTTGAATGCCAACAAATACCGATCCATACTGAATGCCTGCGATCGGCAAATCTGCCCCATCGAACTCACCCCAGCGATCAATCACACCCTGCTGCACCGCCTCGGATAAACTGGCAAAAAACTTGGCATAGTCTGCGGCAGCTAGCGTTTGCTGGATCGAGCGGGAGCCTTCACGATCGTTAGTGAACCCAGATGTGAGCTGTTGGATGAGTCGATCGGAATTATCCGGCAGATCTGCAACGGGATACCCTGCCTGCTGGAGCGCTTGGAGAATTTCGACACAGCTCGCAGGCGTATCCAGCCCAACCCCATTGGCTAATCGTCCATCACGGGTCGGATAGTTGGCCAAAATCAGGGCAATTCGCTGCTCTGCAATGGGCGTTTGGCGCAACTTCACCCAGTTAGCCGCTAGCTCTGCCACAAACTGCACCCGATCCGGTTCAGGTTGATAGGTGACGACATCGGTTTCGAGCTGCGGATGGCGCGTCTGCACGGCTTTAAACGACACCGCTCGGCTAATAATTCGTCCATCGACTTCGGGTAGCGCCACATTCATCGCCACATCTCGTGGTGACAGCCCCCGCAGTTGGGTTTGCCAGGCTGCCGTGGTACCACCGCTCAAAATCACCTGCAACACCGGCACATCGATTTGCTGCCACAGCGCAACATTTGGACTTTCCGCCTCTAAGCGAGCTAATGAGAAGCTGGTCGTATTCAGCAAAATCTGCGCGCCTGACTCGTCTTTGGGTTTGAGATAGGTGAGCAAGTCTGCCTGCACATCGGGATCGCGCAAGGAGGAAACGAAAATGGGCACGGGTTGCAGGTGTCGATCGTGCAAGGCTTCACACAAGGCATCGATCGCCGCAATATTACCCGCCAGATAATGGGCTCGATAAAACAGAAGGGCAGCCTGAGGCAAAGGTGTAACCGCATTGCAGTTCCCCTGATGCGTCAGGGTGTGATCCGGATCGGTCGCAGTCGGAT
>JALOOM010000060.1 GCA_025454395.1 Elainella sp. Prado103 | reverse complement strand
ATCATCACCTGCTTCACCCGCCAGAGAATCACCACCATCACCACCATTAATGATGTCGTTGCCACTGGTGCCGACTAGCGTATCTGCCCGTCTTGTACCATTGATGATATTGGGAGGAGTCACAGTTGGAGTCAGATTTAAGCCGACCAATACGGGATCGTGATCGGAAGAACGGAAGGCATCCGGCGCATAGAAGCTATTAATCTGGTTGGCAGATTTGAAGTTGGTATTGTAGTCAAGCACATTCGGTTCATCGGCATTAATATGCCACTTAGCCGCTCCGGTGACCTGTCCAGCCAGACTGCCATTGGCCAAAGCATGATCGAGGGAGCCCCACTGCCCATCAAACACAAAGGAGTAGCTGCTGTTGGGCACCAAATTTGTGTATCCTGCCGCTTCGATCGCCCGAATTGGATCTTCCAGCGCGTAAGCGTTAATATCACCCATAATCAGGTAGTCTGAATCGACCGTTCCCGTGGGATTGGTGGCAAGCCAAGCCGTTAAATCTTGAGCAGCGCGCGTCCGGGTGCCATTCGAGAGCGATTGTCCATCCCCCTGGTCTTCATCACCCGGTTTGCCTGCACTGGATCCTTTTGACTTGAGATGATTGATCACAGCCGTAAAGGTGCCATTCGTCGCTATTTCGCGGAAGGTTTGGGCCAAAGGTTTGCGATTATCCGCATCAAAAGCACCCTGACCAAAGCCATCGGGTACCGTGACCGCATTCCCTACCGGTGCAACTTGACCAGGCTTATAAATAAACCCAACCGCAATCGCATCAGTTCCTAACTGTGCCACCCCTGGATCTACAAACGCATAGGTTCCTGCTCCAGCCACTGCATTTAGACCATTGACGAGATCTTGGATCGCACTATTGGCACCATAGCCATCATTCTCGATCTCAATCAATCCAACCACATCCGCATCTAACCCTAAAATAGACGCGATCGTTTTATCTCGCTGCCGTTGAAATTCTGTCGCAGTTTCTGCACCTCGTGCCGTCGGGAACCCACCCCCCAATCCATCTCCATTGAAATAATTCAACAGATTGAAGCTAGCTACTTTGAGCGATCCACCCACATTAGGCGTAACTTGCGGCCGAGGATTGGTGGGCTGGAAGTCAACCGGAGCAATTGGTTGAAGTCGGTAATTGCCAATATTTGTCGCTCCAAATCGATCGTCAAGTACGCCCGTCAGTCCTGTAATCGTATCACCACCGCGCAGGGTGTTGCTGGCACTCAAGGGATTACCACCGCGCCCCAAAATCACCGGATCCGGATTTTGGATCGTCTGCCCGTCATCCAGCACAATCCGCCGCTTGGCGATTTCAGCAAGATAGCTAGCATAACCTGCTGCACTCGGTGCATTAAATTGGGTGAACTGATCGAGTCGCCCATCCGTACCAGGCTGGTTACTGGCTCCCGCTGAGGACAATACGACCTGGCCAAACCGACCCAGTTGAAAATGCTCCGTCACAGTCAGCGTTTGAGGAATCGTCACCCGCATGCCTTCCAGAGCTTCTAATTCCGCAGGTGTAGTGACCGGAAAATTGGTGATCGCAGCGGCGGGTAATGTATTTCCACTGCTGACGATCGTAATATTGCTAATGCTATTGAGTTGGGTCAGGCTGCTGCTGCCACTCGTAAACTCAGCCACATTGCCGGTAATTCGCACCTTATCACCCGGCTGCACATCGACCCCAAATACATCATCAAAAACAAACAGTCCTTCCGAGGTCAATGGGTTATTATCAACATCGCTATCTTCCTCTTGAACATAAAAGCCCCGCAGGTTCGCCACTGTACCATTGCGTTGGAAGTCTCCTACCACGATCGCCTCAATGGTTTGCACTCCCCCAAAGGTCGGATCGAACGTGCTCCCCGTTCCTTGAATCTGGTGAATCTTCGTGAAGGAAAGTGCTACATCGTTATCAAGAACATTTACCGTTACATTGGGAACTGTTAGACTTGCATAATCCGGATCTGTCGTAGTGATGGTGTGAGTAATCGAACCCAGATGTGATCCTTCGATATCTGTATCGTTCACAGCCCGCACTGTCACAGTTGCAGGAGATATATCAGAGAGGCTCAAAGTACGAGTATTAAAGAAATTCACCCCATCCGTGCTAATCAAAGTCTGAGCATCCGCAGCGATGGTAATTTCCACCGGAGCCCCAGGCACAGTATTCAGAGCGATCGTATAGGTATCAGTCGTTTCTCCTTCTTCATTCACTTCGGTATTGCCATTCGTTTGATTAACAGTGATCCCAGGTGGCGTAACCGCATTGCCGACACTGACCCCCAAATCATCAATTGCTAACCCATGATCACTCCCAGTATCATTGGCATCTGACCAACGCAACCAGATTTCCTCTCCAGGGGCAAGGGTGAAACCATTGAGGCTGGCAGCACGTAACTGCCGATTTGCAGCCGCATTACCATCTAATGCACCGGCGGTTGCTGTGGCGATCGGGCTCGTAAAATCCAGATCATCAAAATCTGTCCAGGTGCCTGCCGTCAGACTGGTTGCACCAATTTGATACTGAAAATCGAGCTTGTGAGCGGCCGTGTTGCCCCCATTACGCCATTGCTCACCCACGTAGTTAATATCAAGGGCTGAGATTGCTGCATTGGTGTCATTCACAAAGCGCACTCCGTAGAGCACCCCGCCGATGGTATTAGAGCCAATTGAGCCCAAAGCACGATCGAGACTACCCGTACCACCAAAACTGTACAGAGCCCCGGTGGTAGAAGTGCCTGTACTGACCAAGTAGCTCGTTAGAGAAGTGTACCAGCCCTCGATCGTAGAATCATTTGCCCAGACAGGTGAAGGGGTTGTCACAGTGTTGGACAATGTATCAAAATCTTGATTGTACGTGCTCAGAAGACTAATTGCCGCCATTGAAATCAACTCCAGGTACAAACAGGAATTACAAACAGAAATAAGGACAGAGAACAGGAAGAGCGCAACAGAAAATATAGGAAATTGATCAGCGATTTGCTAGCATTCATTTGCTAGCATTCAAATGCTCAGTCCGTTCAAAAATAATCAATTGATCCCTCACTAGCATTTACACCAAGCATGAGGAAATTGACCTAATAGAAAATTGACTAGAATGCATCCAGCTTTAGAAATTTGCCCTCATCCCCCAACCTCTTCTCCCAAAATAGGGAAGGGGAGCCGGATTCAACCTCTCTCTCCCACTCTAGGAGAGGGATTTAGGGTGAGGGCTACAAAAGTGGGATGTACCCATCGACTAAACCCACTAGATCAACCAGTGCGATCGACCATCCAATCAGCCAAAATCGGCCAGAGAATATCAAACTAAGATTCTCTCAGCCCGTTTTTTCAATACGAAAAAATTTAATTCAATCTAGCTTCAGATCGGCATTCTGATCTAATTTCTCTTCACCTCACAACATCAAACACTCATACCCTTTAGCCTAAAGTTTGATTGACTGCCGCACCCGCGCTCAATACCCTAACACTTCACTTCCTATAGTGTTAAGTCTTCTAGAATACACTCAGCCAAAACTTCGTATTAATTGATACGAAACGCTTCCACCCATCCCTGTAGGGAAGAGATACCCCAAACCAAAATTAAACCAGCCAAAATTAAACCAGCCAAACAAAAAAGGTGGGAATAATCCCACCCGACAGCAAGAACAGGCGATCGAATTCAAGGCAATTTAGAATTCAAGGCAATTTAGAATTCAAGGCAATTTAGAATTCAAGGCAATTTAATCGATGGCATTCGCAACTATCAACACCGATCGATCCACTTAATCCACATCATGGGCAAAGCGATTGTAGAGGTAATCCAGCGCATAGTTTCGGAGTTTATAATATTCCGGAGTCTCCATAATACGAGTCCGATTGCGGGGACGCTTAAACGGAATATCAATAATTTCCCCAATATTGGCAGCCGGCCCATTCGTCATCATGACTAACCGATCGGCTAAAAACAACGCCTCATCAATATCATGGGTAATCATTAATACAGTACAACGATGTTCATTCCAGATTTTCAGTAACTCTTCTTGCAATTCTTCTTTAGTAATTGCATCCAATGCCCCAAACGGTTCATCCAGAATTAATACCTCTGGACGAATTGATAAGGCACGAGCAATAGCCACCCGTTGCTTCATCCCCCCTGAAATCTGTGGCGGCTTTTTCTCAGCCGCTTCACTCAACCCTACCATCGCTAAATGCTCATTCACAATCCGTGCTTTTTCAGATTGTGATTTTTCTGGATAAACCCGATTCACTGCTAGATAGACATTCTCAAATACTGTCAACCAAGGCAGCAGAGCATATCCCTGAAACACCACCATTCGATCAGGGCCGGGCTTAACAATCGGTTGACCCTGGAGCCGGACTTCACCGATCGAAGGTTGGGAAAAGCCACTCACCATATTGAGCAAAGTTGTTTTACCACAACCAGAATGCCCAATGAGACAAATAAATTCACCTTCACGAATTTCCAGGTTTACGTTTTCGAGAACGGTATAACTTCCGGTTTTAGTCGGATAAATTTTAGAAACATTATCCACAATCAAGAAGGGATCCTGACGGGTAACCGCAACAGTTGAGGGATGATTAGCAGGCTCAGCAGTGGTCTTCATCAATTGCATAGTCATAGAACAACACTGTAAATAGATGGGGAAGAGGTTAGAGAAGCATCGTCTTTATTCAGTCTTTCCGGATTCAGTACGCGCCAATTCAGCACGCGCCAAACAATTCCAAATTCACCGGATTCTAATTGGTTGGACAGCCCTTAGGCAGAACGCGCTACTGGAGCCCCTAACGGAATCTCCGCCATGTAAATGTCATGCTTGATCGGCAATTGATTGAGATAGGCGATCGGATCATCCGCCGTAAAAGTGACTCCATCAAATAAATGGATCGATCCTCGGCTGTAGGTGGTCATATCTGCCAGACCCAATTCCCGAGCCGCAATACTGAAGACACTCACCTTACAGACTCGCTCCAACACCTCTACCCAGTTGCGCGGGAAGGGTATATCCCCCCAGCGGGCCATTTGAGTCATCAGCCATAAATGCTCCGTCCGGCTGGGGCGGTTCACCCCCTGCCCGAAAAATTGATGGTGGGCATATTCTTTTGGAGAAGGCTGAAGACCACAACTCGTCGAATCCGGATCCCCTAAGGCAATGTAATCTGGATCCGCCCCCAAATACTCCGGACGGGCCAGGATTGCGCGAATTTCTTCTCGATTGGCTTCATCGGCGCAGTATTGGCAAGCTTCCATCAATGCTTTTACCAATGCCACATGAGTATTAGGATAAGCCAGCGCCCAGTCTTCACGGACACCTAACACTTTACCAGGATGCCCGTTCCAAATTTCTAGATCAGTGGCGATCGTGTAGCCAATCCCCTCCATTGCCGCCCAAGTATTCCAGGGTTCACCAATACAATATCCATCAATGTTCCCAGCTTGTAGATTAGCCAACATTTGAGCCGGAGGTAAAGTCGAGATTGTTGTCTCCTTGTCTGGATCGATCCCACCTGCCGCCAACCAATAGCGCAATAACAAGTTATGCATGGAAGCCGGATGCACGACTCCAAAGGTATGGCGTTTGTCCGGAGTTTCCAGTAAGAACTGTTTCAAGTCATTCAGCACATAGACACCCGCCTGATTAAACCGTTTATCCAGCGTGATCGCATTCCCATTCCGAGTTAAGGTTAAGGCACTCACCACTGGTAGAGGCTCATTGCCCATACCGCCAACCGTTAACCAGACGGGCATCCCGGAAGGCATTTGGGCTGCATCTAGATAGTTCCCAGCAATGCCATCTTGAATCCCTCGCCAGCTCGATTCCCGCACTAAATTGACTGCATCCAAACCATGGTGAGCAAAGAAGCCCTTTTCTTGCGCAATTGCCAGCGGAGCACAAGCCGTTAAGGGCACGAAGCCGAGTTCGAGATTCACTTTTTCTAACCCATGGCGGGCGATCGCTCCCTGCTTCCGAGCCCGTAATTGCTTCACTCGCTTCTGTTGGTTCAAAAAGTAAATGATCTCACTGCGATAGCTGTAATAGTTAGGATGATTCACCACTTCCATGCGCTTGCGCGGCCGAGGCAAATCAACTTCTAAAATTTGGCCAATTTTTGACTCTGGCCCGTTGGTTAACATCACCACCCGATCCGACAATAGTAATGCCTCATCCACATCATGGGTCACCATAATCGCAGTCACCTGGTTTTCTTCGCAGATGCGCATTAACTGTTCTTGCAGATTACCTCTCGTCAGTGCATCCAAGGCTCCAAACGGTTCATCGAGCAGTAACACTTTGGGACGAATGGCTAGGGCCCGAGCGATTGCAACTCGCTGCTTCATGCCGCCAGAGAGCTGATCGGGGGGTTTATCGGCAGCGTGGCGCAGCCCAACCAGATCAATATGCTGCTCTACGACTTGATGACGTTCCTCGGCCGATAGATCCTTGAGGACATTCTTCACTGCCAGATCAATATTTTGCCGCACCGTCATCCAGGGCAAGAGTGAATAATTCTGAAACACAACCATGCGATCGGGCCCGGGGCGCAGAATCTCCTGCTCTTGTAGCATCACCACGCCATCCGTCGGCAGATCCAAGCCAGCCACCATATTCAGCAGCGTAGACTTACCACAACCTGAATGACCAATCAGGGAAATAAACTCACCTTGCTGAACTTGCAGATCAATGCCCTTCAGCGCAACATAGTAGCTTCCATTCCCCAACGGAAAGGTTTTTCCAACGTTATCAACAGCAACAAAGGCAGTCATAAGGCAGAAGGATAAAGGATAAAGAACAAACAATGAATCAGTCAGTTGTTCAGAAGATTAGGAAATGCTCACATCTTGTGCCAGCAACTGAACCCATTTTTGACTCAGTGATTAGCCCTAAATATCGTCAGCCCTGGACAAGATGTGAGTCAGGAGAACAGCTTGAAGTTATTGCCGCTGGCTCTCCGGTAAAATCAGCGTTTGGATCCATGCCATCAACTTATCCAGTGCCCAGCCCACCAGTCCGATATACACGAGCGCCAGAATAATTTCGCTGACCGCACTGTTCTGGTAGGCATTCCAGATGAAAAAGCCAATCCCGACAATTCCAGACATGACGATTTCTGCTGCGATAATGGCTAGCCAGGCTAACCCGATCGCGATCCGCAGTCCGGTAAAAATGTAGGGCAACGCAGCCGGAAATAGAATCTTGAAAAAATACTCGGAGCGAGGTAACTGCAAAACCTGAGCCACATTGTTGTAGTCTTGCGGAATTTGCCGAACCCCCACAGCCGTATTAATCAAGATGGGCCAGACCGCAGTAATGAAAATTACAAACAGCGCAGCCGGTTGGTTTTGTTGCAAAGCAGCCAGAGCGATCGGCACCCAAGCCAAGGGAGGAACCGTCCGCAAAATTTGAAATAGCGGATCGAATCCTTTCGCAATCCTGCGGTTAAGACCCACGATAATCCCTACGCTAATCCCCACGATCGCCGCCAAGCTATAACCAATTGCGACCCGTTGTAAGCTATTGAAAACCTGCCAAAATAGTCCTTTATCCGTTCCACCACGGTCATAAAAAGGATACAAAATCAAAATCCAGGTTTCTTGAACCACTTTGATCGGGCCGGGTAAGGTTGCACCAGGTAGTGACGAAAAAAGTTGCCAAACCACTAGCAAGCCCGCTAAGACAATCAAAGGCGCAATAATATCTTCCAAGCGCTCTTTCCACTTGGATGATAAAGCAAATGGAGTCGCGATCGGTCGTTTCTGGGCAAGGGTCATGGTCAATGTCCTCCTGAAAAATAATTCGTCACCAAAATAGATTCGTTACTGAAGTCAATTCGTTACCCGTGCAACATCACATGCACGCTGAAACCAGTCCAACAAGGGGTAAGCTCGAAAACTCTAGGTCAGTTCGATCCATCTGCCATTAGCGTCTTCATACTCCTGTGATCTGAGCACTTACCCTACCGATCGATGACTTCAAATTCAACTAATTCAGTCATCACCACAGTTCAAAGCCAGCCATAATCACCGTCTAGAAAATTCACTAAGCCTTCTTAATCTTCAGGCTATTTAAGTACGCCTGTGGATTCTCTGGATCGAACTTAATACCATCAAAGAAAGTTTCAATCCCCCGTGAGGTGCTGGTGGGAATATCTGCCGATGCGATACCCATTTCCTGGGCTGCTTCCTTCCAGAGATCTTCTCGGTTGACGCGATCGATCCAAGTTTGAGCATTATCCAAAGTGTTCTTGGGTAAGAAACCCCAGCGTACACTTTCCGTTAAAAACCAGAGATCATGGCTCTTATAGGGATAGGAAACACTGCCTCGCTCATCTTTCCAATAAAGTGGAGCCATCGATCGATCATCGACCGTCCGCCCTTCACCCATATTGTATTTACCCATGAGTGGATCACGCAAAATTGCTTCAGCCACTCCAATGTATTCCCGCTTCGCTAAAATTGCTGCCAGTTCTTGACGATTGCTAAAGTCATCGCACCATTGCTGCGCTTCCATGACACCTTTCAGCAGCGCTTTAGTGGCATTAGGGTTTTTATCAACCCAATCTTGCCGCATTGCCAGGTATTCCTCCGGATGATTTTTCCAGATTTCAGCCGTTAGAGCTGCCATGAAACCCACATTTTCAGCCACAATTCGGTAAGGCCAGGGATCGCCTGTACTGAAGGCATCCATCGCACCAATCTTCATATCCGCAAACGTTTGAGCTGCCGGAACCGTTAGCATTTCCACATCTTGATCCGGATCAATCCCCCCAGCCGCAACCCAATAGCGAATCCAAAAATCTTGATTCACTCTGGGAAAGGTATTCGCAGCTTTAAATCTAGTGCCAGCCGATTTGAGCTGAGCAAAGAAAGATTCCTTTCCTTGAAGCTTCAGTCCAATGTTCTTACCCTTATGTTCGCCCGCAATTGCGATCCCATTACCATGAGTATTCAATTGAGCCAGAATATACATTGGCACCTTTGCATCATCAGTAATGATGCCTTCTGTAATCAGGTAAGGCATCGGCATTTGCCATTGTCCACCATCAATGCCACCACCACCAGAACCGATCTTAACGTTATCGCGAGCCGCTCCCCAGTTGGCTTGTTTATCTACCTGCACATCAGGCATCCCATACTTGGCAAAAAATCCCTTCTCTTTTGCCACAATCAACGGTGCCGCTTCTAAGATCGGAATATAGCCCAATTTGGCCGTGGTCACTTCGGGTTCTGAACCGGCTTGAACCCCACTACCCGCCTCCACCACTGGAGATGCTTGCGTTGCCGTCGTCGTATCAGGGGGGTTGCCGACACAACCTTTTAGCACGATCGAAGCTGCTGCAGAAGCGCTGGCAGTCAGCAAAAATTTGCGTCGAGAAAACGCTGAGAGTTCAACCATTTCTGTCTCCTGAACTGCGAGTTTGTATCAATAAGCCAGTGGAATACAGCAGTTCCAACCTCAACTGAAACATTGAATAAGGTAGGCATACAATCAACTGAACCAGCAGCAAGTGGTATCCCAAAATACCCTTCCCGCCTATCAATTGGCGATCCTTCCCCGTCAACGTTCCTGAGTTAGAACAGGATGTAGCCCCAATTCAATTTGTCTAAAGACCTCACCTGAAGAAGTGGGCAAGTATCAACAGACTTACGTAACCAAACACTTTTAGAACCGAAAAGCAACGTAAATCAACCAATTAAACTCTTCCGGGTTTAGTAATGAATAAAGAGAAGAATTAAGAGAGAAGCTTACACTTTTCAAGCTCTTTTTGGATCAAACTAGAAAAGCAGAAATCAGAGTTTCGATCTAAACCAACCTGGAGAGTTAAGTAGCAAGAAAACTGATTTCTCCTCTTTCAAATCAATCAAATAATGAACTGCGATTTGATTACACTTCAGTCAACGGTTTTGTTTTCTGAAATGCACCGTTGAACAAAGAGTACTGTTTCTGATCCCCGAAAGTCTAGAGGGGATCCCCCCAATTCATAAAGAAAATCTAAATAAAATTGATAAGAAAATCGTAAAACTCTATGGATCGCCCGATCGTACCGACAGAATCAAGCATTCTTCAATAGCCTTAAAGCTCGCTTCTGACGCGCTTTTTAGCAAGATTCTGGTCTCTTCAGCATCCAAAACATAGACTTAAATCATACCTATACATAGGAGAATTTCTATAGCCAATCCGCTTCACGCTCCAACCCAACCATCGATCGCAATAATTGCGTTTTGTAAATTCTTGCCTGTTATCTGGTTGTTAACGATAGAAAAATGAATAGTCAAGTCTTTCAAATTAACCTAATAAGAAATCAAAGCCTCCCAAATTTGAAAGTTGTAGGAAAAATAGAGTTAGATCTTATTAGTGATTAGTGCTACTTTGACGTTAACGTTAGATTTGAAAAGGCAGACTAGCGTGAGTGAAAAAATGCGAATTGGCAAATTTGCAATGCAAGCTGGTGTCACTCCTCGCACCGTGCGCTATTACGAAAGCTTAGGTTTACTCGGCCCCAATGAACGACAAGGGGCAGGATTTCGTTATTACACGCAAGCTGAACTGGTGCGCCTTCAACAGATTAATAACTTGAAGGCACTCGGGTTTAGTTTGGAAGAAATTGCTCATGTCGCACCACTTTACTTTGAAGCCGCTACCCATCGTTCTGGAGCCCAAAAGATTCTAGACCTCTTGCGTCAACGGCTTGCCGCCACTGATCAAAAAATTGATACTTTAATGCAGTTGCGCATCGATTTACAGGCAAACATCGATCGCATCCAGCAAAGTTTGCTGCAACCCGCTGAGCAATCCCCACAGGAGCAACTTGATCTGGAGACTAATCTTCAATTCAAACTCCAACCCCTTCTATATCAGCCAGTTCACCACCCCCCAGAAAATAATCAGGGTCAGCAGTAGCCCTAACCATAAGCGCAGTTCATTCATGACATGCCCTCCTATTATTTTGGCTCGCGAAAGTTCTGGCTCATGAAATAGCCCATAAGGCAGGAGATGGGAAAGCATGAAGAAAGCAATACAGAATGATGGGTAATCATAATGTACGAATCACTGGATCACGTTGGAGAAACTGATGGCTGTAGCAAGAGGCTTAAACTCCTTGATTGCTCAAGTGATTTCTACCAGACTCCTAAGCAGAGTTGCGCAAGAGTCGGGCCGCTGCTTGCAAAGGGATCAACAGAGACGGAGAAAGCTGCAAGGCATTCAGAACACTGTGACGATCATCCTTTTTCTGGTTGGAAATGGATCCGTGGTAGTCGCTCCCACCCGTTGCCAACAGACCATACTGCTGACAATATTCCTCTAATTGACGGATTTGGCTAGGCGAGTGGCTCGGATGATAGACCTCCAACCCCATCAAACCCGCTTCCACCAGCTCTGGTAAAACCATTTCCACAGTTCCACCTCGAAACAAAAAGGGATGGGCCCAGACTGGCACCGCATAGCATTGGCGTAGGAGTTGAATTCCCTCGATCGCTGAGAATTTTTCATAGGAAACATAGGCGGGCTTCCCTTCTCCAATCCACCGCTCGAAAGCCTCTTGAGAAGATTGCACATACCCTGCCTGTACCAAGGCGGCTGCAATATGGGGACGACCCGGTGCCATGGCCCGATCATTCGGAAGCTGGATCGGATAGCCCAACTCGGCTAGCTTATCGACCATCCGCTGAGCCCGACGATGACGACCCTCTAACCGAGCTTGCAGCGGCAAGGTTAACCGATCGCGATCGGGATAGAAACCTAAAATATGCATGGATCGCTCGCGACAAACGGTACTCAGCTCTAAACCTGGCACAATCTTCAAATCATGGGCTTGAGCGGCTGCCTTCGCCTCATCCCAGCCTGCCATCGTATCGTGATCGGTAATCGCCAGAATCGTCACCCCGGCTGCGGCCGCCGCCTCGACCAGTTGAGCCGGAGTCAGGCTTCCATCAGAACAAGTTGTATGGCAGTGCAGTTCTAGCATAGAGTGGGAAAAGATCGGACTGCTTTCTAGGATAGCCTGCTCTTTACCTAGCGACTATCTACCCCAGAGCCCCACCCTGAACCCACTCGCGAACCAGTCATAAACTTCTTATGTTGCAGTATCCTCCCATCGATGATAGCTGGTATCACCGTTTGCCCAACTTGATCGAAGAAGTGTCCGCCGGTGGAATCGTCGCTCGTCGGGAAGGTCACGAGGTTTATATTGCGCTGATCCGAGAGGCAGGATCGCCTCATTATGTGTTGCCAAAGGGCCGGTTGGAACCGAGTGAATCGATCGAGCAAGCGGCTCATCGAGAAATTGCTGAAGAAGCCGGGTTAACAAGGCTAAAATTGTTGGCAGATTTGGGTAGCCGAGAACGCTTGAGTTTTTCCAAACGACGCTGGAAGAAAGTTCACTACTTCCTTTTCCAGACCGATCAACGCCATAGCGATCCAACCCGGTTAGAACAAGCTAATCAGACCGACTGGTTTCTACTGAACCAACTTCCTCATATCTATTGGCCTGAACAGAAGGCTTTGATCGATTTTAATCGCGATCGTATTGTTCAATGGGTCACCTGATCTTAATCAGTCACCTAATCTTGATTGGTCACCTAATCTTGATTGGTCACCTAATCTTGATTGGTCGCCTAATCTTGATTGATTACCTGATCTTGATCAATCACCTGATTGCGATCTCAAAAGTCATCACCCAATACGACCAGATATCATTCCAAATGCCATTCATATTCGGCATTCATATTAGGAATGAGGCATAACACCGAGCGGGCCATGATGCTCTACCCCATCATCATCTTGGCGGTGCCATTTGCCATCCTCACTTTGATAATAATGTTCATTCAGAGAGATGGTTTGCCAGGCAACACGCGCAGCCGCTTCTTCACTTTTGCTATTTTCAAAAAAGCTGTTGTAGGCAGCAATATATAACTTTTGCGCCTCCTGAGGCAAATTTTCTCTGACCTCTTGAGGCAAATTTTCCATTGACAGCATTGCAGCCTCCAATCTCCAAGGTGTTTCAACTAACTGCACCGTAACGAATGAGTAACTGGCATCTCCTCTATCTCGCGAAGGAACTTCCGCGCTATGCAACTCTCCAAAAATGTAGATCGTTGCGCTTCAATTAGACGTTTCCCTCTAGAGAAAGATGTGGAATCTCCTGAATTAGAAGGACTTTAGAGGTCAGTCTGGATCGACCCCTCGATCCGCATTGCTGCCTTTCAGCATGGTTCATAGATAGGAGAGCATATGAATTCAAGTACATTAATGATATTGAGGGCGATCGGACTTCCGCCAGTGGTTCGACTACCTGTGCCCCATTCACCTGTGGCCCCATTACCAGTGGCCCAACTACCCAATACAACCCCGGTCGCCACGCCAGAAGCCACTTCTGTGTTATTTTCTGGGCCACAGTTTTTTATTGCCTTGGTTTCAGGCATTCTCCTGGCATTTGCAATTCAGTTGCTACTCACTAACTTTTCAGTCGCGGCTGGAATCTCTTTGCTAGGGAAGTCTGGTTCTCGCCGGGATGATCGCCACGGTAACGATCGCCACGGTAACGATCGCTATAGTAACGATCGCTATAGTAACGATCGCCATAATGAAGACGCGGCAGAGGGGGATTTAACCATTCGCAAAATTAGCTTTGGGGTGGGCATCTGGACACTAATCACCGTGAGTTTGGCCCTCTTTTTTGCTTGCTACATGGCGGTGCAACTGAGCTTGCTGACCAGTCCTCGTTTAGGGGCGATCATCAGCTTGGTGATTTGGGCAGCCTATTTTTCGTTGTTAGTCTGGGTCAGTTCGACCACTGTGGGCTCTTTGATTGGATCGGTTGTACAAGCAGCCACCTCTGGATTTCAAGCTATTTTGGGGACTGCAACTGCCGCGATCGGTGGACAAGCTGCTAAACATCAGATGGTTTCAACGGCAGAGGCGGTAGTAGCAGCCGTGCGCAATGAGTTAGGCTCCGCGATCGATCCAGCCAGCTTGAGTCATTCTGTAGAACGCTATCTCAGCAATCTACGGCTACCAGGATTAGATTTCAACCGGGTGCAAGCTGACTTAGAAAGCTTGTTGAACGATCCAACCCTCGCTGAACTGGCTGATAGTGGTCGTTTGGCTGCGATCGATCGACGAACCTTCGCCGACTTAGTCAGTCAACGCACTGATTTATCTCGGCAAGAAGCGAGCCGATTAGTTGATTTGTTAGAGGCCGTTTGGTCTAAGGCAGCAGGACGACGGCAACCGTCGGATCACTTAGGTGAACTGGTGGAGTATCTGCGATCGACTCAACCCGGACAACTGCAAATTGATGAACTCAATGCCAAGGTGGATCGGCTCCTCGCAGAACGCCAGAGTCGGGGGATGCAGACGGCAGATGTTGGTCAAACGATGGGCTTACAATCGACCCTTCAGTCGGGATTGAATACGGCGATCGGGCTATTGGTAGGTCGTACTGATTTATCGGATCTGAACCTATCGCAAATCATGGATCGGCTCAAGTCGGTTTCCAGCAGTGTGACCGATCAGGCTAAATCTCTGACCCAGTCCACTCCTGCTTACAACCCGATCGAGAATGATGTGGAGCAATATTTGCTGAATACTTATTCTTGGCAAATGGATCGAGCAACCCTCTCGCGAGACTTCCGGCATGTCTTGTACGATCCAGACGCAAATGCTGAGGCAATTTTAGCAGGACTATCCCGTCTCAATCGCGATCGATTTGTGCAGTTGCTTGCTTCTCGGGGCGTATTCACCCAAAGCCGGATTCAGGAAATTGCAGATCAGCTAGAAGCGATTCGGCTAGAAGTGATGGCAGCGGTACAGGCGGAGCGGGAACGGGAAATTGCCGCAGATTTGCGACAACGGATTGAGATTTATTTGACGCTGACTCCCAAAGAGCAGTTGATGACCACCGAGACGTTACCCGCCTTTGAGGCGATCTTGCGCGATGAGGAAGCAGACTATGAGGGGCTAGCACATCGGTTGGCAGCCTACGATCGGTTGGCTTTAGAAAGAATTCTGATGCAGCGAGCCGACCTGAATATAGAAGAACAGAGGGTGATCCTGGCTGGGTTAGAGCGAACTCGTGAGCAAGTGTTATTTAATGCTCAGTCAATGAATGAACAAGCAAAACAACGTTATCGTGAGTTTCAGGGTAAATTAGAGACATATCTGAGCAATACTGGTAAATCAGAGCTAAATCCAGAAGCCATCAAGCGGGATCTGCACCAATTGGCCCATGATCCTGCGACCGGACTCTCTGCCTTACGCCATCGCGCTGCTCAGTTTGATCGCGATACTTGGGTAAAATTGCTCAGCCAGCGCCCCGACCTAACCGAGGCTGAGGTGAATCAAGTGATCGATCAGGTGGAAGCCAACTGGAATCAACTGATCCATGCTCCCGAAAATGCGGTCGCTGCTGCCAAAGATCAGTATGATCAGACACTGGCTCAGATTGCCGACTATCTACGCAGAACAAACCTGGAAGAGTTAAATCCGGAAGGCATTCAACGGGATCTGCAACGCCTACTCCGAGATCCGCGTAGCGGCATGATTGCCTTGAGACGGCGGCTCTCTAAAATCGATCGGCAAACGTTAGTCCAGCTCTTAAGCCAACGCCCTGATTTGAGTGAAGCTCAAGTCAACCAAACGATCGATCAGGTATTGGGCAGTATTCAACAGATTGTTAGAACTCCACGTCGATTGGCTCTCCGAACCCAGCAACAGGCGATCAACTTTGAGACAGGATTGGAGGAATATTTACGCAATACTGAAAAAGAGGAGCTCAATCCCGAAGGCATCAAGCGGGATCTGCGCTTACTGGTTGAGTCGCCTCGATTGGGTCTGCAAAACTTAGGCGATCGGTTGTCTCACT
The DNA here is from genome assembly GCA_025454395.1 of Elainella sp. Prado103. Lineage (GTDB taxonomy): Bacteria > Cyanobacteriota > Cyanobacteriia > Elainellales > Elainellaceae > Elainella. Next base: position 25,110 of record JALOOM010000060.1, on the reverse strand, counting down.
TGGATCGATCGACCCTCGTTGCTCTATTGGCTCAACGACCGGATATTAGTCCCGCAGAGGCAGAACGGATTGTGCAAGATATCGAGTCAATTCGCGATCAAATGTTGGATCAACTCCATCGAGTCCAAGCACGCTTTCAATCGCTGATCGACGGGATTCTCGATCGGATTCGCACCTATCTCAATTCGCTGGATCGTCCTGAACTCAATTACGATGGCATTAAACAGGATATTCGCCAATTGTTTGATGACCCGCAAGCTGGCTTCGAGGCCTTGCGAACCCGGTTGAGCCACTTTGATCGACAAACCTTAATTGCCTTGCTGAGCTCGCGAGATGACATTTCGGAAGCGGATGCCAACCGCATTCTCGATCAGATTGAAGGAGCCAGAACCAGCGTACTGCAACGGGCAGAGCAAATTCAAGCTGAAGCTCAACGACGCTTAGAAGCCATTAAACTACAAACCCAACGACAATTGGATGAAACTCGGAAAGCAGCCTCGATCGCGGCTTGGTGGCTATTTGCAACAGCCCTTCTTTCAGCAATTGCCGCAGCAGGTGGGGGGATTCTGGCATCTTCCTGATTGACTGAAAAAACTCAAACTGCCCACTGCTACGCAGAAGCAAGCGACACCCCAACCCCTCTTCCAGGGCGGGCGAGAGGCTTTCAAACCAGGATTTATTGGAAGCCCCTTCGCCCCTAGTGGGAAAAGGGATTGAGGGATGAGGGGAAAAGATTGGTCAGCCAATCAGGGCATCCTCCTAGACAATTAGGTTTCCCTCAAGGGTCATGAGGCGGCAAGATTTAACTGCCACCTGCCGCGTTCGGCCAAATCTAATTCACCCTCATCAGCACTTACTCCATCACCGATTACCTCATCACCGATTACCTCATCACCAATTACTGATATCTCTGGACTGAAATACATGATTGTAAATCTTGTTGATACGGGCTGGGAAATTATCTATCATCGGGCCCATGCGCTTTTAGCAGCCCAGATTGCTGGACAGTGGCAACGATCGGAATCTCCAGAGCGCCTTTATGAAACTGTGGCGGCCATTTCTCATCATGACGATTTAGAACGGGAATGGGAAGGGAATGAGTTAACTGAAGCAGGGGCTCCCCTCGACTTTACGTTGCATCAATCCCTGGATGTTGAGCCGCTAAAAGAACAGATTGAAAATGCACGTTATCGAGGACGTTGGGTAACTTTATTAACCTCAAAACATATTTGTTTTTTGAATGAGGGATTGCGCGGCAAATCAAAGGAGCTAGATCAGTTTTTAGCTGATCAGGTTAAACTTCAGGAACGTTATCGCCAAGAGTTAGGGATCGAGCCAGAAGATGCTGAACGGGCTTATCAGTTTATGCGCTGGTGCGATCGATTATCCCTCATTCTGGCTCAGCGGCAGGTTCCGGATGCCGGACGTTCCCTGGAAATTACCAGTGGGATTGATGGGCAACGCTATGATATTCGAGAGCACGAAGATGGTAAGCTCACCGTTGAACCCTGGCCCTTTGAATCCGCCACTTTCACGGTGAATGTTGATGCTTGTTACGTTTCTCAGTTGAAATTTGCCAATCAGGCCGAATTTGTCCAGGCTTTAAAGCAAGCTCCGATCAAGTCGCTAGAGTGGACTTTTGTGGAACCCGATTAGCCAGTGCAAGCATCTAAACCTTAAAAAAGTCACGATTGCGAACCTTTGCAACAGACTGGGGTGGTAAGCTGTAGAGCTAATATATCCCCTGCAAGCGACATGAAAGATCTCGACACCCAAAAAACAATTGAGTTACTCAATACCATTATGGAGTTTGAGCTAGCGGGCGTAGTGCGTTATACTCACTACTCACTGATGGTCACTGGCCCAAACCGGATTCCGATCGTGGCTTTCTTTAAGGCTCAAGCTTCAGAATCTCTGCTCCATGCCCAGCAAGTAGGCGAAATTCTCACAGGTTTAGAAGGACATCCTTCGCTGCGCATTGCTCCAATTGAGGAATCACATCGCCATTCAGTTCAGGATATTTTGCAAGAAAGCTTGAACCATGAAAAAAAAGCATTGGATCTCTACAAAAAACTACTTGAGGTCGTCGAGAATGCCAGCATCTATTTGGAAGAGTTTTCACGATCGATGATTGGGCAAGAAGAGTTACACAATTTGGAAATCAAGAAAATGCTGCGCGATTTTAGCTAATACTCATGCCCGTTTCTTATTGGAGCCTGCCTCCATCCTTTCTGGCTGGACAAGGAGCTCAAATAGGATAGGGGAATCAAGTAGGGCAAGGGGTTTAAGCCCCTTGTTGAGTTCCAGCATCATAAAGAGTGTTTATCCTGAGCGATCCTGCCAAGCGTTCCCTGCGTGACTTGCAAATAATCTGTCGGGGATAGAGCAACCATCAACCCACGTAGTCCGGCTGAAACTGCAATCTGATCAAATAGCTCGATCGTTTCATCAATATAAACTGGATAGCTTTTCTTACAAGCCAGTACCGTCACTCCTCCGCGAATATAGCCGGTCAACGGTTGCACTTCTTTTAAGGACACAGGTTCAACTTTGCGATTACCACTCAGCTTTGCAAGCGCCTTCAGATCCAGATAACTATTACCTGGAATTACGGCCAAACACACCCCTGTTCGATCGCCTCGTACCACCAGTGTTTTGAACACCTGTTCAGGAGGTAACCCAACTTTTTCCGCTGTCGATTCTGCCGCTAGATTATCTGGATCCACTTCATAGGGTAGTAATTGATAGGGAATATCAAGGGTTTCTAAAAGGCGAATCGCATTTGTTTTCATATCCAGCAGTGATTACATCACACGCTATTCACAGAAATAGTTTAGACAAATCGAGTAAGTTGTACCCGGTAGCGTTCCTTTTTAGTTACCGCGACATCTCCCACTTCCAGTCTACCCTTACCCCGAATCGCTACCAGATCGCCGGACTTCAATTGATGACTGGACTGAGTAATTTCTTTCCAGTTCACTCGCACATCCCCAGCATTGATCAAATCTGCCATCTTGCTGCGGGACATGCCAAAGCCAGCCGAGGCGACCGCATCCAACCGCAGAGAAGCTTCTACCGTTGTGAGTTCCTTCTTTTTGGGTTCCCGGATTTTTAACTCACTGAGATCGATCGCCTGGGTTTTCACCGGCACTGATCGCACTTGCGCCAGGCTCATCGACAAAAACTCCACCATTTCCGGCACAACGATCGCCTGTGCTCCGCGCTCTCCCATGACCAGAATATCCCCAACTTTTTCCCGCACGATCCCGGTACCCAACAAAGCCCCCAAAAAGTCACGGTGGCTAGCTGGGTCAAACAAAAAATTTCCTGCTATGTCGATCGCAGCAATTGCTACCTGGGACTGATCTAAGGGCAAATCTGCACGGGCAATCGCGACTCGTTGCCGTTCTGCCTGCGGATAGCCCCCCCAAGGCAAAATGTGCACCTCGGTTAAGCGACTAAACATCTGCTGAATTTCAGCCAGCTCTGGCGGCGATACAAAATCAGTACAAACAATTTCCCAGGTTTTGATGGCCTGTTCCGCTTGATCCAACACCCGCGCAGCGGTTTCTCGGTTTTCGATCGATTTTAATAGCGTCTCGCGTGGCAGCATTGCCTCCCCCCATAACACCCGCCTCGATCGGGCATCTGGCTATTTTATCGTTTTTCCCTTTGATCGAGGGAAGGGATTAGCTGGAACGATCACATCCAGTCGGTCGATCCACCTAACCCCCGCGTTTAAGCATTCACCCGTGTCTCAGCATTAGACTGAGAATTAGACAAAGTAACTACTGAGCGGCAAAGTTCCCGAAGTTGTGTGAGCCGTCGGCATGGCGATCCCAGTCATATTGATGAGGAGATCGCGGCTCTGATCAAATGCCCGCACTCCATCATTCACTGAGAGATAGGTTTTTTGTTGCCAACGGAAGATCACCGCTTCATTGCCTAGCAACACCTGTCGATTGGCCAGTTTTTGGTTCTTGTCGGCGTAGGCAGATCGGGTTGCAGCCGCCAGGGTGCCACCTTGCACCGCCCCCGCATTGAACAATTTTGCTGGCCGTTGGGAGGTCGCCAGATTATTATCAAAGTCGAGTTGGATGCGATCCCCCTGTGCCACATTAAAATCAGTAATCCGATCGCGGGAGCCCAGGCGAGAATTGGCCAACGCATTCACATTGCTGGATCCGGCATAGACGATCCGATCGGCTCCGGTGCCCGTCGTCAAAGTATCAGCTCCCAGTCCACCGATCAGTACATCGTTGCCTGCACCCGCCAGAATCGTGTCATTGCCACTGGTACCTGTCAGGGTGTCATTGCCATCGGTGCCGCGAATCGGCTGAGAGGTGCCACCCCCGCCAACCCCAAACTCGATCGCGCCCACATCGGGCTGGCTATCCCGCGTCAATCCCCTCGCATCGGTGGTTGGAGCCCCGCTGGTCACCCCTGTATTAATCGCCGGACTACCTGCTAGCAAGGCATGGGTCAACAATCCACCGCCATTATCTTGTAACGCGCCCAACTTCGGGTCAACCACCCTTACACCTGCTGCCACTCGATCCTCATTGGCAATCTGGGCTTGAATATTCCCACCACCATCTTGAAATTGTCGATTCACATGCTGTTGGATATTCCAGGGATTTCCACCGTTAAATGCAGTGTTATTCGCAAAGATGGTATTTTTTAACGTCACATTGGGATTATTGGCAGCAATCCCACCCCCGACCCAGCCTGCTCGGTTATTGGCGATCGTAGTATTCACGATGGTGGTCGGCGCATCATACAATGCCATTGCTCCACCGTTGTGGCGGGTATCATTAGCCGAGGGGGTTTGGCTAATCAAAGCCTGGTTACCCGAAAAGGTGCTGTTGGTAATGGTGGAAGGGGCTCCCATCATCCACAAGCCACCCCCCTGACTCGTCGCTTGATTATTCACAAACGAGGTGCGATTCAGCGTGAGACCGCGATTCAGCCCATTGCTGAGCACCACCAAACCACCACCATTGCCACCATTGCCACCGGGTAGGGGGTTGACCTGGTTATCTTTGAAGCTGGTATTCTCGATCGAGACCGCATCTTGCGTACCAGTGTAAAGATAGGCACCGCCCCCTTCTGCCAAACCGCGATTATTTTCAAACCGGCTATTGACAATGCGAATGCTACCTGACGGCTCATTGGCTGCACTGGCCCGATCGGTATACAAAGCCCCCCCATAGCCGCGTAGCGTCGGATTTTCTTTGCCGGTATCCAGCCGCGCTGCGGTTGTGGTGTTATTCAAAAACTGGGAATTTTCGATCGTCAGCTCGCCTCCCAAACTGTTGACCGCGCCGCCATTGATTCCCTGGTTGTTGGTAAAGCTGCTGTTGCGAATCACAAAATTGCCTGGACTGACAAAGGCGATCGCTCCAGCTCCTCGCTCATCATTCCCTTTGGTGGCAATGTTGCCATTAAACTGACTATTCGTCACCGTCAGGTTATTTTCCCAGGGGCTATAGATCGCTCCCCCGCCTTTATCGGCCACATTATTGTTAAATCGCACATTGTCGATCGTAATATTGGCCCGATGTTCTCCTAAAATGGCACCGCCGCGTTCGGTCGTAAAACCATTCGTAAAGGTCAGGTTTTTGACCGCAACACTGGTGGGAAAATCCTGGTTGGAATTTACAAAGAGAATCCGTGAGGCATTGTTACCGCTCAAGGTGAGGTTAGCGGCACCACTGCCATCGATCGTAATATTTTTGCCGGGTTGAATTTCGATCTGACCACTGGTGAGTCGAATGGTCTGGTTGGCTAACCGACCATCAAATCGAATCACATCACCAGAACGGGCAGAGGCAATGGCTGCTCTCAAGGATCCAGCGCCGTTATCAGCCGTGGATGTCACCGTGATAATTGCCATATTGTCAATCCTCTTAGTTCGTCAGTGTAGTCTGGCTAGTTTCAGAGGAATATCCGCAGCATTTTTAGAGCAGATCAACTTTCATTAATCTGAATTTAACCTGATTCAACTCACCATGAATGCGGAATGGAACACTTAAAATTAGCCGAGACACGTTGGCATTAGACGAAGCAGATTCTATTGGAGTTTCCAGAAATATGGTGATCTTTATCACAGACAGTATTCTCGTCAGAACAATCATGCTCATTTATGACCATAGATGATCGCCATCCCCTGGGGTTCATGACTATATTTGCCACCTTTAAAAGGTCGGTAGGTTTCATTGTAAAGACAGAGGCTATCGGGATGACGCAGGGTAAATTGCATCATCTGACGATGCTCCGCTCCCCGAAAGAAATCCATTAACTGGCGATCGGTTTCCCAATAGCTCACCATCACGATTTCGGTTGGACTGCAAATTCCGGCTTTCACTTGCATACAACCCGCGGCTTGAACCGTCGATCGACGCACGCGGTTAGCATTTCGCCACAGCCACAGAAACCCTGCTCGATCACGGGCAATCATGCCATTTACAAATATCACAGCTTGCGGATGTTCAGGGATTTGCATGGAATAGAAGGCAGATTGCGCCAGGGACTTTACTTGAGATTGCGTCATCATCCTTACCTGCTAGAAAGCATATTCAACAAATTGATTATGTCTGGCAGTGTATAATCAACAAATTGATTATGTCAACTCGATCGGAGTAAGATTTCACCATGGCGCTGGCTCATGCAATTTTGGCAACCCTGTTGGATCGGCCTTGTAGCGGCTATGATCTGCGGAAGCGATTTGAATCATCGGTGGGCTTTTTCTGGCAAGCCAGTTTTCAGCAGATCTATCGCGAGTTAGGCAAGCTAGAAGAACAGGGATGGGTGCAGGGAGAGCCGATCCCTCAGCAAGGTCGTCCTGACAAAAAGGTGTTTGCCGTTACGGCTGCCGGAAAAACTGTTTTGCAGGAATGGATCGAGCAGCCCTGCGAGATGGCTCCTGTGCGAGATGAGTTACTGGTGAAAATGTTTGCTGGCTTTGTCGTGCCGCGAGAAACCCTCTTGCGAGAACTGCAACACCATCGATCGCAGCATCTAGAGCGCTTGGCCATCTATCAACAAATTCAAGCCAATGCCTTCCCTGATCCAACTCAGCTTGCTGAAACAGATTTGTTTCGTTATTTAACCTTGCGCAATGGCATCCAGTTTGAAATGGGCTGGCTGGCTTGGTGTGATCAGGCGATCGAGTTCATTAGACAAAATCATTCATTGCTATCCTGAACTCGGGTTAAGCAATCCTATAATCTATCTTTAAATATTTAATTTCTCGTTCCTTTTTGTTCACCCTATCATATTCATATTTTATTCCACTGTTTTTATCGCTTTGGGCACTTCCAATTGATGTCCGATTAATTTCCGATTAATTTCCAATTGGTTTCCAATTGATTACACCTGCTCAGGACAGCCGGATCATTGCCAACGCTGTTCGATTGAGCCAAAATCCTGAACCAAAATCCTGAACCAAAATCCTAAAAAAATCTGAAGTCTAGCAGTTTGTAAGCTTGATAGCATTCATCATTCGATCGCAACCTCTATGGTAGAGATGACCCTTGATGGAGAACCGCGAATGATTTTAGCGCCTAGCCATCGCACCAAAATTGTGGCCACGATCGGCCCTGCTAGCCGTTCCCCTGAAGTGCTCAAACAAATGGTAGCTGCGGGAATGAGTGTCGCCCGCTTGAATTTTTCCCATGGTAGCTATTCTGATCATGCTGCAACGATCGAGATGCTGCGCCATGTCTCTGATGAATTGGATACTCCGATCACACTCCTGCAAGACCTGCAAGGGCCGAAAATTCGAGTCAGTGAATTATCCAATGGTGGCATCCCTTTAGTTGAGGGCAACCTGCTGAAACTTGTCCCGCTGGATGAGTTTAGCGCTCAGCCTGATACGGTGGCGATCGATTATCCCTTTTTAGCCGAAGAAGCGGAACCAGGCACCCAAATCTTGTTGGATGATGGGTTATTAGAGCTAGAAGTAAAGCGAATTGATCACAATTGCCTGGAATGTATCGTGGTGAAAGGCGGCTTGCTGAAGAGTCGGAAAGGCGTAAATTTACCCAGCTTAAATTTGCGGCTCCCCGCTCTTACGGAAAAAGATATGGAGGATCTGGAATTTGGGCTCAGCCAGGGGATCGATTGGGTGTCGTTAAGCTTTGTGCGCCAAGCCGAGGATCTACAGATTCTCAAAACCTTTCTCGCCGATCGGGGTAAGGCTGATGTGCCAGTGATCGCGAAAATCGAAAAACCTCAAGCGCTCAATAACCTGGAAGAGATTCTCGCCGAATGCAATGGGATCATGGTGGCACGGGGCGACTTGGGGGTAGAGATCCCACCCGAACATGTTCCAACGGTTCAAAAACGGATCATCCGTCGCTGTAATCAACTTGGATTACCCGTGATCACAGCCACTCAAATGCTGGAAAGCATGATCCAAAATCCTCGCCCCACGCGAGCTGAAGCCAGTGATGTGGCCAACGCGATCGTGGATGGCACTGATGCAGTGATGCTATCGGGCGAATCGGCAGTGGGAGCCTATCCGGTGGCCGCAGTCGCGATGATGTCCCGCATCGCCCATGATGTGGAAAAAGAACTGAGGTTTACCAATAATCCACCGCCCAAAAGTGACATTCCCCATGCTATCAGTGAAGCTTTAAACGCGATCGACAATGTTCTTGACCTAAAAGCGATCGTTGCCTTTACCAGCAGCGGCTACTCTGCCATGCTAGCCTCTTCCGAACGTCCCTCTGCTCCTGTGATTGCCATTACCCCCGATGAAAACGTCTATCACCGCCTCAACTTGATTTGGGGGATCAAACCGTTGCTGATCACCGAAGAAAAGAACACGTTCGAAGAAGCATTACAGCAAGCCGAGTCATGCCTATTAGAACGCAAAATAGTTTCTGCGGGCGATCGAATTTTAGTCATGGGCGGCATTCCGATGCGACAAACCGGCGGCACCAACTTCCTGAAGCTCCATATCATCCAATGATTCCAGGATTAAATGGAGTTCTCAAACCCCTTCAGCACATTCACGACATTAATTCCGATCGCATCAACCGCATATCCGCCTTCCATCACAAATGGTGATAAAAAATGGCTTGGGTGCCGTTGCCATGGTGGTAGTCTACATCTAAGATGGCAACCCGATCAGCACTGGCCGATCGAAACGCTTGGGCCGCAATAGCCGCATTATTGAGAAAACAATCACCTCCATATAGATCGCAGGCGGCATGGTGACCGGGGGGACGACAGAGGGCAAACCCCGATCGCGCCCCTTGAACCATCTGTAGACGACAATCAACCCACTCCACCAGCCCAGCCTGATTGACTGACCAATCTTTTCCCCTCATCCCTAAATCCCTGCTCCCACTAGGGGCTACCTTGTACACACAAGTCGTTCCGATCCTCCCTAACCCTCCTTAACCAGGAGGGAACCAAACCCAAAGTCTTCAAAGTCCTTTTTAAGGGGGATTTAGGGGGATCAATCAGCGCTTTAGCAGCAACTCAGCGATGTGTGTACACAGCAGCTTACTAGGGGCAAAAGGACTTCCAATCCAATCCTGGTTCGAAAGCCCCTCGCCCGCTCTGGGAGAGGGTTTAGCTTGTTTCTGCGTAGCAGTGGGCGGTTTGAGTTTTGTCAGTCAATCAGCCAGCCCAGCTCATCCTTGCAAGAATTTCAGCTCCCAGCCTATTCTAGGAGTAAGAACCGTGAGGCGAGGGTATGGCTGCATCCGCTAAAAAATTCAGCTTTGAGGAGTTTTTACGGGTTGCGTTCACCGCCACGATCTTGGTTATCAGCAGTCGCTTCCTCCTCAACTATACCTATCTAGAAACCTGGCTGGAACAAGCCCGACAACGCACTCAACAAATTTTTGGCAACCGCAACACCAGTACAACCAACGCTCCAGCCGGTACACCGCCAGCCATTCTCAATGCCAATCACTCAGTCGTCATGCTGACGGGCAATCAGTCGATCGGTTCTGGCGTGATCCTCACTGCGAATGGGCTAGTGCTCACGAATGGGCATGTGGTTAAGGCGGGGGGTGAGGGGTGGACAGTTCGATTTTCCAACGGGCAAGAATTCCCAGCTCAGGTGCTGGCCACCGGGAATCGCCATCGAGGCATTCAGCATGATTTAGCCCTGGTTCAGGTTCAAGGGGTGCAGAATCTCCCAGTGGCCCAGTTTTCCGAAACTACTCCGCAGGCAGGCGATCCAGTTTGGGCGATCGGAGCCCCCTATGGCAAAGCGGAAGTGATCACCCAGGGTGAATTTCGCCAAATTACCCGTGATGGAGTCATCTTGAGCAATACAGAAGTTCATCCGGGCAATTCGGGTGGGCCGTTGCTGAACCAAGCCGGTGAAGTGATCGGCATCAACACCGAAATCAATCCCAGCCTGCCCAGCGATGCCACCACAGCCTCTATTTCAGTACCGATCCTGCAAACCTATTTGCCTGAGATCATGAATTAATCTTCTGACTAAGGCGGCTTGAATTCAATGGGATCAAATCGCCCGGTGGAACAGCCCGATCGCCCGACTGGAGGCTTCCACTCCCAAGGCATCTCAGACTGGCTTAAATCGACTCTCCCCTTCAGCCAGCCCCCAACCTGCACCTGTGGAAAACCAACGGCAGACAGACCCTCTCGTTTCCCATCGATCGAGCCAGGAATAGACCAATCCTCAACCAGATCGATCTGCTGAACCAGAGACAACGCAAGCAAGACATCCGTACAATCCAGTTGTAGCAAGGCATTACCACCTAAATCCGCTAAATTTTCTGATCGCGATCGGTGTAGATCCAGTTGTAGCAGGGCATTACCACCTGAAGTAGGGAATAAGTTTGTAGAGTGATCCAGCAGTTTGGTAGTTGGTTGAGGAGTAGAACTAAAGGTAGAACTGGATTGAAGATCTTCAGATCCAGAAGATCCAAATCCAGAAGATCCAGAAGATCCAGATCCAGAAGATCCAGATCCAGAAAATCCAGATCTAGATTGTTCTGATTCTTTCCCATGCTTTTCTAAATCGTCTTTCGGTAAAGTGAGAAAGCCTGGGTGCCAGAGATCTTTGTGCCGATAGAGTGACCCACCCCCAATGCCATAGGTCAATAACGCTTTAAATCGAGCGGTTGTTTGAGCAGGCAAGATGTTTTGATTTAGTAAATCGGCAATGGCCTGCCTGATTCGATCGCGAGCTTTTTCTAGTTGTACCTGATTCCAATCTTGAGTTAGGTCTAACCGATCGGTTCCATCCACTTGAGTACAAGTCGATCGTTGATCTTCAGATAAAGCAGCGATCTGATGAATATTTTTGTTAATACCATAATGAAAATAATGGCTATTCTCTACACATCTAGCCCATTCGGTTGAGCGATGCTCAATTTCATGTTGATGATTGCACCATTCTGGGTAGCCGGGTAGCGATCGGGCCACCTGCACGATTTGATCGACCAGAGCTTGTCCTGTGAGGGGAGCCCCCCCTTCCAGCAAATGATGAAAGATGTAGGATCGGAGCGCAATTCGCCCTAACAGATAATTAGTTTGCCCTGAGCCTGTCCAGCCTATTTCAATTTCATCGTTCAGATCATTGAGGAACTTAGCCGCCTTGCCCGAAATGTAGTGATGGGTTTGAGCATGCTGTTTGAGAATTCGTTGCAGGGCAGGAGCTGAAACCGTGTTTTGCTGTTGGCAAACATGCCACTGTTGAATAAATTTGGAACGATCGCTCCAAACGGGTGCAAAGTCTGAATTCAATAAATAGGAACCCACCTGGAGCGGTAGACGATGGGCAGCGAACAAACTGGGTTGTCCCTGAATCCGATAAGTTTTCCGGTTAGGAAACACCTCCAATAGACCTGGTTTAACGGTAAATCCGGCTGTTTCTAAGACGATCGTTACCGCACTTCCCAGCACCCAGCTTGGGCAAGACACCCCACAGGGAAAATAGAGATGAATGCCCCCACTATAACTAGAGGTGATTGCTAAATACCGTGTGAATCCGATCGATTCTAATGCCGCAGTGATCCGAGCAATGGCAAAGGGATCACGATCGGGATGATAGGGGCTACCAATATCAATATCGAGCAAACAATAGCGGCTGGTTTTGCCAAACCGCACCCCATACAAAAATCGACCTTGATTGATCAAGCGATCGGTTAAAGGATGACGACTTTCGGTTTGCCATGCAGGAGTTTGACCAGGTGCTGGATGAGCAGCGTAAATATAATCAAACCGATGGGGAAACAGTGAGAGGAAATCACTGTTCAACTCTGGAACGCCAGCAAAACTAGGGTGAATCGCTTGCACCATTACGCTAACCCTAGTGGTGGCAGAGTTAGCAGAATTGGCAGAATTGATGGAATGAATTGCCTCTGGCTTTGTCGAGTTGTGAAGCTGAAGGACAACGATCCCAGGTACCTAGCGGCTAGGGCAATAAATTGGTCAACAAATTTGTTAACAAAATGGCCATACAAATCCACTGGCTCTATCCCAGAGCCCCAAAAGTTGCTAAAATTTTTAGACATAACAATCCAAACCTCACTCACTGAGTGAGGTACAACCAACTCAAGAAACCCTCTAGCTGACTGTGGTAGGGAAGCATGAAGGGTTTTTTATTGATCTTTTTACTAACCATTCAAAGCTGAAGCAACGATCCCACTGGGATCAGCCAAGCATGTTGTCTAACCAGAATTGATTTGTAAAACTTTGCGGTTTGCCCTCCAACGATCAGAGTTGATGAGAGGTTAGCACTGAAAATTTTGGATCTCAACCGTTTTTGATCGGCAATACTCTGGAGTTACAGGTTGAACCCCAGGGAGCAGGATCGGTTGATCAATTCGATCGAGGCAATCGATCGAACCAGTGCATACGCCAGAGTTACAAGACAAACTGATTTTTGGGGTGAACCGTGAGCTAAGATAAGACGACTTTTGAGCCAGAAAGCAGATCGCCCGTTCTCTACGGAGATCGCCCCCTAAAATCATCCGCCGGAGTTACAAGCCAAATTGGATCCAATCCCCCTTCATTGCCGCTAAAATCATCCGCTGGAGTTACAGGTTAACAACTAAAATCATCCGCCGGAGTTACAGGCTTTCACTCTAGATGTAGGGATAAAAAATCTTTTTCAAAAAAACTAACCCCAGATATGTGGTTTTGCAAAAAGTGCAGTAGGATCTGGAACACGCTGGTTCGGGTGATCTGATCGAGCCATTAAATGAATGAAAACCGGAGTGGATCTCACTTGCTCAAAGTGCTACTCCGATCGTTCTACTGAGCTGTCTACTGGTCTGTCTGAAATTTTTAGTCTCATTTCCATGCCTGCCTTGAAGCCCCAATCTGACCTCACAAACTCTGCTTTTCCGGTTGATGGACACCTCCTGATGGTGTTGCCTCGAGCAGCAGCTTCGCTGAAAAACCCAGATGTGCGATTACCGATCCTGCGATCGGATGCGGAAGGCTATTATCTGGAAATGCAGGTGGAGGCCGATACCCAAGAAGCGAGTGAAGTGGCTGTGATCCGCCGAGTGCCCTTGGAAAATTTGACCGCAGCAGAATGGGAAACCTTAAAAGCGCAATATGCCAACCTGGATCTGAAAGCCTGTATCGATCGTGGGGTCAGCAAAGGGCTGGAGAAAATTCAAGATCGAAAAATCCAGCGGCTGTTTATGGCATTACTCACCTTTTTGAACCCGCGCCAAGTATCGATCGTACTCTATCTCTACAAGCTCGCTGCTCAACAGGGCAATGGCCCGATCGTCTCCTTTCGCTCTAATGATTTGTTGGAAAGTTTAGGCTACACCCGCACCAAGGATGGTGGATTTGCGGCCAAACTGCGCTCCCAGCTCAATCGCGATCTAGTGGCTTTGCATCGAACTGAGCTGGTGTTAGCCCAATCGCTCCATAAAGGCAATCAAATGGGAGCTAAGGTCATGATTAAAAGCGTATTACGCATCAAAGATTATGAAATTGATCATGTTCCTCGCGATTTTGATCTCGTCAAAGCGGCGGACTATACCTATGAACTTGCCGATGCCTATACGATCGCGCTGGAATTTTTTGAGGGCCCGGCTCGAACCGGTGACTATCTCCTGTTTGCGGGGGATATTGACATTAGCCAAAAGCTAGGCAGCAACGCCAAATGTGACTATAAAACCAAGCTGCTGATTTACCTGGCCAGTCGGATTAAATGGGATGCATTGCGAGATGGACAATATTTGATGATTTCAAAACAATATTTGTTTAAAAATCTGGATTTGCTAGGCAGTAATTCTTCCCGAAATAATCAAATTTTCTGGCGAACGGTCGAAGAATTGCGTCAAGAAGGCTACATTCTAGGCGCACAGGAGATTCCCGGCAAAAAAGTCAGTAGTATTCAATTTCAAATTAATTCTGATCGATTGTACGCCCCAGGATAATATTTAACTGAATCGCAAAGAATTAAAAGGAATTAAACCGAGTCAATCACAACGGTTACAGCAGCAACTGCGATCAACATTTCATCATTTTTGTCATTTAACTCAGGAATAGCACGCCCCTGGACAACCATGCCCCCTGCTTCAACCGTGATCGATTTTCGTCCGAAGGGTAGCACTGTTAGCACTTCATCAGTTCGGACTTGATCGGGATAAGGGACAGCAATTTGGACTTCTACGATCATATCGTTGGGATCGCTCAATCCTGCAACTTCCCACACGCCGGGCAGGGCATTGTGAGCGATCGCATTCCGAACTGCTCTAGCCGCAGCAACTGTGGGATCTTGTCCATGTTGGTCAATGCCCATTCCCATTTCGATCGCCAATCGTTTCCGCATCGTGTCATGCCTCGCAATACAATTCGTTCTGTAGGTGAAAGAGTTCTATAGAGTTCTACAGAGTTCTATAAAGTTCATTTTAATGAGTCAATCAGCTATCCAGGGCACTGATTTTAAAGTACTGACTTTAAAGTACTGATTTTAAAATACTGGCACCCCAACCCGAAGGAAATTTGAGAGGTAGGCTGAGATGGGAATACAGCCTGTGAGTGCATCCTTAATGGGGCGCGATCATTTTAAAACCAGACATGATACCAATATAGTTGGTAGCTCAGATCGATCAATAAAACTAGCCTCACTGCTGCAACCCCCTTGGAGACAGATTGTGAAGACAGGACTTTTTTGCACCTATGAAAATCACCATCAGGATGCTGATCGGGCGATCGTAGAACAAACAGCTCTGATTCAGCAGGCTGAAGCTTTGGGGTTTGAGGAAGCCTGGATTACAGAGCATCACTTTAGCGATGTCCATGTCAATCCCTCGATTACGGTGCTGTTAGCTTATCTGGCAGGGATAACATCGCGAATTCGCTTAGGATCGGCGGCGGTGTTGCTCGCATTTCATAATCCGATCACGGTAGCAGAAGATATTGCGATGCTAGATCACCTCTGTCAAGGGCGGCTGTTATTAGGTGTGGCGAAGGGTGGGCCGTTTCCAGAGCAGAATCAGCATTTTGGCATTGGCATGGGTGAATCTCGATCGCGGATGTTAGAAGGATTAGAACTGCTGGAAAAATTGTTGTACAACCAGGATGTTTCGTTTGCTGGGCAATATTACCAATGTCATCACCTGACCATTCACCCACAACCGCTACAATCCCATATTCCGGTATATGTCGCTACGAGCGATCGAGAAGCGATCGAGTTGGCTGCTTGCCATTCTTTTGGCTTAATGGGTGGAGCCCCGTTTTCGCTCGATCGCCTCAAAGCCAATCTAGCTACCTATCGGGCGATCAATACGAGCGGGGCAGAGCGGTTGGTGCTGTCCCGGTTTTTCTATGTGGCTGCGACCGATCAAGAAGCTACCCAGGAAGCATTGCCATTTGTGCGAGATTTTGTGGCTCGGATGAGTCAAAATGTGGCGAACCTGAAACAAGATGGTAACACCCAGCATCTCAAACCCGCTGCTAATCAAAAAACTTGCTTTGATGAAGCTTACTTACTGGAAAACTCAATTATTGGTAGTGTGGCAACCTGTCGTGACAAGATTAAACGACTTCAGGATGAATTAGATCTCGGCACACTTGCCCTTAAACCTTGCTCGCTGGATCTGCAGAAAAATCTGACCAGTTTGGATCGGTACGTTGAACAGCTTCGCCCTACCTTGTAACAGAAACTACCCAGGAAATCAGCATGGCTACTGTAATTTTTTATGAGAAACCAGGATGTATTAATAACACGAAACAGAAAGCACTGTTGAATGCATCTGGTCATCAAGTTGAAGCCTATAACTTATTGACAGTTGCATGGACGGCAGAGGCTTTACGCCCGTTTTTCGGCGATCGGCCAGTTGTGGATTGGTTTAACCTCACGGCACCGCAGATTAAATCAGGGGAAGTGGTTCCATCTCAGCTTGATGCTGCTACTGCTTTAGCGCTGATGCTGCAAAATCCCCTCTTGATTCGGCGACCACTGATGCAGGTGGGTGAGCGACGCGAAGTGGGGTTTGATCGCGAGCGAGTGTCTGCCTGGATTGGACTGGAGGTAGCCGATACCGATCGACAGCAGACTGCTGCTCAGTGGGTGCAGCAAGATTTACAAACCTGTCCTAACCATCACGCGACTCAAGCTCAATCTTGTCGGACACCCTAAATTAGCGCTTTCCTATCCCTTAACTAGCCACCGATTTATCTACCCAGTCACCGATTCATGACTCTTTCTCCGCTTCCGCCTGATGATCAACCTGCTGCGATCACCCCTTTCGATCGGGCCTTGCTGCTGCAACTCGAGCAAGTCGTGAGCCAGCATTTTTACTTTGGCTGCGATCGAATCACTCAAGCCTTACTAGCTCGGTGTTGGTGGTCAATTACTATGAATCTGGATATGCCAACGCTGACGATCGCTTGTCCTGATTCAGAGACTTATTGGAATATGGTCAGTCATATTAAGACGATTAGTGAGTACTTGGTCAATACGACTCATATCAGTCGAATTGAAGTTATTCCACAGAACCGGAAAAATCTCTATTTTCAAGTGGAAGTGGGGACGTAATGCAAACTCTGCTATGAATCGCTCTATGCGCTGCTCTATTCATTGATTCTCAATTGAGAGACCAACATGATGGTTGCTACCCCAACGAAATCGATCGGATTTTCTGTGCAACTGCATGATCAAACTGCATGATCAAAATTGAATATCCAGATACAGATGTCCGTCGTCGGATCATAGTAAAAGATGGAAAATAGTAGTCAATGAAATCATAAACTAGAACGAATCATTGTATAATAAAATCGTGCTAATTTGGTTTGAAAAGGGATTTTGGTGAAGATCTGAAATGTATTCAAACTAGCAATCTAGGAGTGCTCAATGAAAATCAGTGCGCGTAATGCCTTGAAGGGGATCGTGAAATCTGTAGTAATAGGAGCAGTGAATGATGAGGTTGTGGTAGAAGTTGCTCCTGGTGTAGAAGTGACTGCGATTATTACGAAAGCTTCTGCTGAAAGTCTGGGATTGGCAGAAGGCAAGGAAGTCTATGCTGTGGTCAAGGCATCCGATGTAATGATTGCCGTCGATTAGTTTGATACGCTTTTCAAATTCCCCTGATAGGATTCTATTCTGTCCAGGGGATTTAGTTTAGACAGCAAATCCTGTTTGGCTATTTAGGCAGTAGTTAAAGTGCATTCAATCTCTCAGTAACTTTAATCTCTCAGTAACATTAGCCGTAAGGGATCGAGTTGAACAAACCAGGGCATGGGGTAAGCTTTGAGTGACTGCCACTTGTCCTTAAACACTTCTGCCTGAAGATGGTAATCGTGAGCATCTTGGGATGCCGCATTGAGTTTTAGAAATAGGGTCATCCGGTGGGGAGTTTCACTCGTGCCTGCTAGCCAGCAAGGAAACGAATTGGGCGAGTGATGCGAGTCAGGTGCAATTTGGATCTGGTGGGCACGGATGCCAATATCGGAAAATCCGCTGGGGATCGCCTCCATCACCTGTAACTTCACGCCCCAATCGATCGCCTCAATTTGGTCAGAACCGATTGCCTTGGCTCGCGAAAAATTTTTGCAAGCAGTCAGTTGAGCAACTCGCACGGTGCCCGGTTGTTCAAAAATGCGATGTTTTGCATCAAAGGCGATCGCTTGCCCTCCTGACATCACCATCAATTTTTCGCATACCCGATAGGCTTCTTCCAGGTTGTGCGTCACAAATAGGGTCACTCCTGAATAGCTGGATAGGGTTTCAATCAACTGCTGTTCCAACTGAGCCCGCAGGTAGGTATCCAGGGCCGAAAACGGTTCATCTAGTAAAAGTACTTCCGGCTCGGTTGCCAAGGCTCTTGCCAGTGCGACTCGCTGTTGTTGCCCACCAGAAAGCTGATGAGGATAGCGATCCCCTAAGCCCTGCAATTGCACGATCGCCAACTGTTGCTGAACCCGCTGCGATCGAAATGCTTTGGGTAAATGCCGTAGTCCAAACCCAATATTCTCAGCAACAGTCATGTGAGGAAATAGAGCATAGTTCTGGAAAACCAGGCTAACTTTGCGGCGATGACTGGGTAAATTAATTCGTTGTTGTGAATCGAATAAGATTTGACCATTGAGCATAATCCGCCCTCGACTGGGGGTCTCAACACCGGCAATACAGCGTAGGGTCATACTTTTGCCCGATCCCGATCCCCCTAATAACCCTAGGGTTTCCTGCTGCGCGGTAAAAGCCGTACTGAGCGTAAAATTTTCTAATTGTTTCTCAATGTCAACGAATAAGCCTTGTGCTGATGGTAAACCAAAAGGTTTCACGATCGGCAGCACTCGAGCTGGCTCAGCCTGATCCGGCCTATTGCTAACCGGCTCATAGGCTTCTACGACTCCTAAGCCATTCCCACAGGTCTTTTGGGCATATTGTGTTTGCCATAGATTAACGGCAATGATGCCAGATAGGGAGATCGCCATAATCACAATCACCCATAGCCATGCTTCTTGCATGGCACCTGCTTCCACTGCAAAGTAGATTGCCATAGGAAGGGTTTGAGTTTGGCCAGGAATATTACCCGCCAACATGAGCGTAGCCCCAAATTCTCCTAAAGCGCGGGCAAAAGCGAGGGTGGTTCCGGCGAGAATGCCAGGTATAGATAGTGGGAGGAGAATGCGCCAGAACACTCGTGCTCTGGATGCCCCCAACGTTTCAGCCACCTGCAACAGGTTACTATCCACCTGCTCAAATGCTCCCAATGCCGTTTTGTACATTAATGGGAATGCTACAACCGTTGCAGTAATTACAGCCGCATACCAGGTGAAAACGACACTGAAGTTAAACTGAGCCATGATTTGACCCAGCCAACCATTTTTGCCCAACAGCAACAGCAACAGAAATCCAACTACAGTGGGAGGTAAAATTAACGGGGCGACAAAAATGCCCTCAATGACCGACTTCCAACGACCTCGATAGCCTAACATCCAATAAGCTGCTGCGATCCCAGTTAAAAAAGTTGCCAGGGTGGCTAGTCCTGCGGTTTTAAGGGAAATCCAGAGGGGGGATAGATCGGGAGGCATAGGAGGATAGTGTGAAGAATAACTGAGTGAATCGATAAGTTAACCTGCTTAGATGAACGATCAGGCAATACCAAAACCATATTTTTGAAATATAGCTTGGGCCGATCGACTACTCAAAAATTCAGCGTAGGTACGAGCAGCGGCTTGATTCCGACTTGCTGAAATCAGAGCCATGGGGTAGACGATCGGAGAATGAAGGTGACTGGGCGCTGTAGCCACTTGGGTTACTTGATCCGAGATGCGTGCATCGGTGGTGTAGACCACTCCAGCATCAGCATTGCCACTTTCAACGGTACTGAGGACATTCCGCACCGAGTTGCCAAACACCAATTTGGGTTGTAGTGGTTCGAGAATGCCCAAATTGTTGAATAATTCTGCGGCATATTGTCCGGCCGGAACACTACGCGGTTCTCCTACCGAAATTCTACGAACATTTGGGCTCGTTAATTGTCGGAAGCCGGTCAATCCAAGGCTGGAGTTACGAGGTACGACTAAAACTAAGCGATTCGTGAGGATATTGCGGCGAGTATGAGTCACAAGCAAATTTTTGTCCTGGAGGGCATCCATTTGCTGGCTAGCAGCAGAAATAAACAGATCGACGGGGGCACCCTGTTCAATTTGTTGTTGCAAAGGCCCAGAGGCAGCAAAGTTGTAGTTAACGATAATGCCCACATGGGCAGACTCAAAGATGGGATCAAGTTCTTCTAGTGCCTCTTGCAAGCTGGCGGCGGCGGCGATCAAAATCGTGGCAGATTGAGCTTTAGCAGGAGTAGAGTTGAGGCTGCGGGCTCCAACTGCCAATAACAGGGCAACTAAAAATGCGCATAGAGACATCAGAATGCGTTTGCGTTGCATAAAATTGGGGTACTGGAATGTAGGGTGGGCGTGGCCAACTCGGAGCGATCAGTCCCTAGATCTATGGCTAAAATTGTAGGTAGCGTGAATTGTACCAACTTTATACCAACTAATTTGGTATTCTACGATGCCAAGAAAAGAGCAAGGCTGGATTACTTTCCAATCCTCGGATGAAGAGCGACGAATTTTAGAGCAGATTTGTCAGCAAACTCAACGTACTAAAACCGAGATCCTGCGGCAGATGATCCGCGAAATGGGGCGATCCACCTCAGACCATGATCCAGAACTGGAAGAAAATGAGATCGAATTTTCTGAAGATCTGGAGGAAATAGATGCAGAAATCGAGACGATCGATATTCCTTTGCCTGCTGTTCACATTAGTGCTCGCAATATGTTGAAAGCCAAGGTGAAACGGATTGTGAAAGGTGCAGTTAATGCTGAAGTGACCCTAATTCTTGCGCCAGGGGTTGAATTAGTTTCAGTGGTCACGCGCACTTCAGCAGACAAACTGGGATTAAAGAAAGGGAAGGAAGTGTTTGCGGTGATCAAATCAAGCAGCGTGATGATCGCGGCCGGTTGAGGGTGAGGTGGGGTCAACCAGAAATTTTGCTAGAAGTTGTCTGCTAGAAGCCAGATCATCAAAAAGCGTTGCTGAGGAGAATCCTGGCTCTATCATGGGGAAGTTCCCCAGTGCAGATATAGGATTGATCACAGGTCAGCAACGCGGCAAAAACTCAGGATTGAGGGATGTCGGTTTTGAGCAATGTTGGTAATTTGAGCAATGTTGGTAAAATAAGGTACCGAAATGCTCAACACGAATGACACCATCTGATCCGAATGAGTATTAAGTCGAATCAGAATTGGCACCCCTAAGCGACGATCTGAAAATCCGAGCTGGTGAGAGCCGGAGGTGAGGTTGTGCTGTTACCATCGCTATCGATGATCGCAAACGCGCCGCCTCGACCATAACCGCTTAAATTGCCATTCGGGTTATAGAATAGCCGCCCAGACGATCGACTATATACCACCAGAGAATTACTGCCACTCGCCAGAGTATCGCGAGCGACACTGCCAATTTGAGCCGTCGATAGGTTGCCAAAGGATGACTTATCCAATGTGATTTGATCGGTGCCGCGAATAAAATCCGTCATTCGATCCACCCCAAAGTCACTGCTGCGAAAGCTGCGCCCTGAGTCGAATAGGAACGTATCACGCCCTTCGCCCCCGGTCAGGGTGTCGCCCCCGATCCCACCATTGAGCAGGTCATCGCCCTTCCCGCCAGAAATGCGATCGTTGCCGCCGTTGCCAAAGATGCGATCGTTGCCATTGCTACCGATCAGTTGGTCGGCCGCTGAGGTGCCGATGATATCTTGACCTGACGGAGCAGCGGGGGGATTGGGATCGGAATTCGGTAAGTTAGAAGTGGGATTGGTGTCTCCACTGCCAAACACCTGAGTCCAGTAGGTGCCGTAGTTGACCGATCCAGTATCTGGTGAAAGCAGGTAATACCCCACGCCCAACTCGGTGAAGCTGCTATTGAGCAAATTGGCTCGATGTCCGGGACTATTGATCCAGCCTTGCACAACGGCTTCGGGGGTGGTGTAGCCCGCTGCAATGTTTTCTCCCATGCTGCGCGCTTCATAGCCGACAAGCTTGGCTCGATCCCAGGGTTGGGAGCCGTTTTTGCCCGTATGGCTGAAGTAATCCTGTTGGGCCATATCGGTTGAGTGGGCTTGGGCAGTGGCGTTCAACTCGACGTTGAGCTGAAGCGCACCCAGATTATTTTGGGATCGAAATTGATTCGTGAGTTCCAGAACTCGATTAACAAAGGCAAGATTGGTGGTTGCCACAGTGCATACTCCTTAAAATCTGCATGAGCACAGCAAAGCTGCCAGATCTGAACCCATTTGCCAGCATGTTTGGCTGATCGCCTGTCTAACTGTCTGAACTGAATGGAGCCTGTTCAGAGCAATGATTGAGTTTGGCAATTGAGTTTGGTGATTCAATCTGGTGATTCAATCTGGTGATTCAATCTGGTGATTCAATCTGGCAATGGGTTCCAGCAGTTGAGTGATCAGTCGGGTTTTCAATCTGATAATTCAGCCTGTTGTCTTTGCTGATTTGCTTCCATCTAGCCGAGAAAATGCATGAGAGTAGATGATTCCACGGGTCATCGATCTAAACACTGATTCAGAGTACGCGGTTTTCTTCTCTTCTCCGGATGCATTTGGAGATCATAAAGTTCCCGAATCTCGATCGATTAATCCTTTATGATTTCCAATGTCTAATCAAAGTTCCGTATAAATTCTGTAGGCATCCGTATTTTTATCACAAATTTGTCAAGAAGTAACTTTAAGAGCATGGAATTTGACAGATTTTCCCATCTATTACGGCATGTTTTTGATGAGGATTTCTGCATCTAATTGACCGATTAATCTGTAGTCTGGTCTCTTTATTGACGATGATCAGATCGCGTTTATCCCTGTTTTTATCCCTGTATTGATCTCCAATCTGGATCCAGATCTGGATTCGTCTCGGTGCGCGTAAACATCAGTTAAGGCACTGTTCGATCGCCTGTCAAGTGTGGGATAGTGGCATCTGAAATACTGTTCATAGATGCTGTTGATCGATTGAATGGGAGAAGCAGGATGGATGTAAAAGCCGCAGTTGCCTTTGAAGCAGGCAAACCCCTCAGGATTGAAACGGTTCAGTTAGAGCATCCGCGTGAAGGTGAGGTGCTGGTGGAGATCAAAGCTACCGGGGTCTGCCATACGGATGCCTACACCCTGTCGGGCAAAGATCCAGAGGGGCTGTTCCCAGCAATTTTGGGCCATGAGGGAGCTGGGGTTGTTGTAGAGGTGGGGGCGGGAGTCAAGTCGCTTCGACCGGGCGATCATGTCATTCCCCTGTATATTCCAGAATGCCGCAACTGTGAGTATTGTCTTAGCCGCAAAACCAACCTCTGTCAGTCGATTCGCCTTACCCAAGGGCGCGGAGTGATGCCCGATGGTAGCAGTCGATTTGCGATCGGCGGCGAGATGATTCACCACTACATGGGTACTTCTACCTTCGCGAATTACACGGTGTTGCCAGAAATTTCGCTGGCTAAGATTCGGGAAGATGCGCCTTTTGATAAGGTGTGCTACATCGGTTGTGGGGTAACGACAGGGATCGGTGCTGTGGTCAATACAGCGAAAGTGGAGCCAGGATCGAATGTCGTGGTGTTTGGGCTGGGTGGGATCGGACTGAATGTGATCCAAGGTGCCAAGTTGGTTGGGGCAAATATGATCGTGGGGGTCGATATTAACGCCAGCAAAAAAGCCCTGGCTGAAAAAATGGGGATGACTCACTTTGTCAACCCGCAAGAGGTAGAAGGTGATCTCGTCGCCTATCTCGTGGATCTGACCAAAGGTGGAGCCGACTATAGCTTTGAATGTATTGGCAATGTCAATGTGATGCGGCAGGCGCTGGAATGCTGTCACAAAGGCTGGGGGGTGAGTGTGATTATTGGGGTCGCGGCAGCGGGACAGGAAATTAGTACTCGGCCCTTTCAGCTAGTTACTGGGCGGGTCTGGAAAGGTACCGCATTCGGTGGGGCGAAAGGCAGAACAGATGTGCCGAAGATTGTTGATTGGTATATGGATGGAAAAATCAATATTGATGATCTCATCACCCATGTGATGCCGATCGAGCAAGTGAATGAAGCATTCGATCGGATGCATGCGGGTGAAGGAATTAGAACAGTACTGACATTTTAGATCAGCTCCAAGGTGAATATGGAGATTATTCTGAGGACTTTTGAGGGAATCAATTTAGGGAAGATTAATTTCCGCTGAGAGGAATGCTCTAATTTCACTATTTCAACGACAGGTGCAATCGTGAATTCGATCGATCAACTCAATCAAATCCGCTGTTTTGGTGGCACAGTTGGGTTCTACCAACATTTTTCAACCAGTTGTCGTAGCCCCATGCGGTTTGCTGTTTATTTGCCCCCTCAAGCTGAAACGGAAGCGGTGCCAGTCCTTTACTATTTGTCTGGGCTGACCTGCACCGAAGAGAATTTCATCACAAAAGCAGGAGCCCAGCAGTTTGCGGCTCAATATGGAGTCATGTTGGTTGCACCTGATACCAGCCCTCGCGATACCGGCATTCCAGGCGAAGATGCAGACTGGGATCTAGGGACAGGGGCAGGCTTCTATGTGGATGCGACGATGCAACCTTGGGCACAACACTATCAGATGTATCGCTATATCACGCAGGAATTGCCGGATCTGATCGCAGCTCACTTTCCAGCCAAGACGGATCGCCAGGGAATCTTTGGTCATTCCATGGGCGGTCACGGAGCCTTGATTTGTGCCTTGAAAAACCCCCAGCAATATCGATCGGTTTCTGCCTTTGCCCCGATTGTTGCTCCTAGCCGCTGCCCTTGGGGGCACAAAGCCTTCAGCGCTTACTTGGGATCCGATCCGGCTGCCTGGGCTGCTTATGATGCCAGCGAACTGGTACGGCACAGCCAATTGGCTCATCCGATTTTGATCGATCAAGGAACGGCCGATCGATTTCTGGAGGCGCAACTGATGCCTCAGGTGTTTGAAGCGGCTTGTGCAGCGGCAGGTCAAGCTCTAACTTTGCGGATGCAACCGGGTTATGACCACAGCTACTACTTCATTGCCACTTTCATGGCGGATCATCTGCGCCACCATGCTGCCCAACTCTGGGCTTGATCGGATTGACTACAAGCTATTCTCTGAT
>JALOOM010000131.1 GCA_025454395.1 Elainella sp. Prado103 | reverse complement strand
CAATCAGGACAGGCAAGAAATCGATGCCCCTCAGAGGGGCTTCATCGGAACCTCCCAGAATCCTCATCCTGCGTGAAATCTTCATCAGGGGGGTTTACAGACTCTGGATCGGTTTGTAGCGTGGTAGAGGGAATTTGATGAGGACTTCATGGTGGCTTTTCAACGCGCAAGTGGCATTTTGCTCCATCCAACCTGTCTGCCTGGCCGATTTGGGATTGGTGATCTCGGTCGATCGGCTTATGAATTTATTGATTTTCTGGCACGCAGTAGTCAAAAACTCTGGCAAGTGTTGCCGTTGGGGCCAACGGGTCTAGAGCATTCCCCCTACATCATGAATTTCAGCAGTTTCGCAGGCAATCCCCTATTGATTGATCTCGATCAGCTTGCTGAAGCCGGTCTCCTAGATGCCGATAGTCTGGAACCTCTGCCTGAAACTGGGGAGCCAGCCTATGCCAAAGTCGATTTCGATCGCGTCATTCCCCATAAATATGGCTATTTGCGCCAAGCATTTAAACAGTTTCAACCTGATCTAGCCTATGAGCAGTTTTGTCAGGAGCAAGCTTGGTGGCTGGATGACTATGTGCTGTTCATTGCCCTTTATGAAGCCAACAATCAGTTAGCCTGGAACCAATGGCAGCCCAGTTTAGCCCGTCGAGAACCAGCGGCTCTGTCCCAAGCACAACAAGACCTCCAAGCGGAGATCCAATTTCATCGCTTTTTGCAGTTCACCTTTTTCCAGCAGTGGGGAAAACTGCGCTCCTATGCCAATGCTCAAAACATTTCGATCGTAGGTGATATTTCGATCTACGTCTGCCATAACAGTGCCGATGTCTGGTCAGCTCCCGATATGTTTAAGCTTGATCCAGAAACTTTTGATCCCGCCTTTATGGCTGGCGTACCACCGGACTATTTCAGCGCGACCGGCCAACTTTGGGGCAATCCGGTTTATGACTGGGACAAAATGGAGCAAACCCACTTTGCCTGGTGGGTGAATCGGTTTAAAGCCACGTTGCAATATGTTGATATTGTTCGAATCGATCATTTCCGGGGCTTCGAAGCCTACTGGCAGGTTCCAGGTGGTGAAACAACGGCAATGAATGGGGAATGGGTCAAAGGGCCCGATGCTAAGTTTTTCGAGGTGCTGCAAGCGGCGGTCGGGAGTTTACCTGTCATGGCAGAAGATCTGGGCATCATTACACCAGAGGTAGAACTACTGCGCGATCGATTTAATTTCCCAGGAATGCGAATTTTACAGTTTGCCTTTGGTGGCGATCCGAGTAATGCTTACTTGCCCCATCACTATATTCGCAATGCAGTCGTCTATCCGGGTACGCATGATAATGATACGGCGATCGGTTGGTGGAATACAACTGGAGATGCTGAGAAGCAACATTTAGCGAATTATTTTGGTTATCGTAGCCCAAACGAGATTCGATCGATTCACTGGCTATTCATTCAAGTGGCGTTGGCCTCTGTGGCAGATTTAGCCATCTTGCCGTTACAGGATGTTTTAGGCTTAGATGGGCGGGCCCGTATGAACGATCCTCGCTACAACGATGGTCAGTGGCGCTGGCGTTTTACCGATTCTGCTCTGCTGAGTCCGGAGTTGAGCGATCGATTAATGCGGTTAACGCAAATGTATAGTCGCTGAGTAGGAAATTAACCTTTCGCATCGCGTGTGTTTGCCCCTCGCAACACCCCTCATAACGATTTGCTTCGTCGATGCATATCGTCCACTGTACAACCACTCATAGGCAGTTTGTTTGCTGAGCAATTCAATGATCGTTGCCCTCTGGTGCATCAGGCAGTTTACTCAATATCCCGGATGGATTTGAGCAGTTGATGTACAAGATGAACCAGTTGATCTGTCCACTTGTACATCAGCTAAGCCGATCTATCTTTTCTTCCGCTCAGAGTAATAAAAGACGGTTGTAGACAAGGTCGCTTTAGATTACCGGAACAGGTATCGCCTCAATAGCTTGCACTTCACTGTCAAAGGGATTCTCAAGCTTACCAATATCCATTACATCCGATTCAGGTTGGTAATCAGCTCTTTCTTCCTCATTTTTGACATTATCTAAATCAACATCAACCACAGTCATTTCCAGCCCTGCCCGCGGTATATTGCCGTTACTGGAAATGTAGGGATTGGGCTCTAGGTTACCTGTACAGATAATGACAGAGCCTTTTTTGAGATAGGGCAACTTCCGCCAGGCGGCTGACCGTTCCCAGATCGTTAACTTGACCGTAAACGACTCCTTCCAGTCGCGTGTTTTTCGCACATATAAAGTTGTTTCAGCTAATTTCGCTTGGCTTCCATCTCGCAATTCAACCATCTTGACTTGAGCGGTTGCACCTAAATGACCACTCACGATCCATTTATTGAGTCCGATACTTGACATCGTCGATACACTCCTAGTTGCTTACCTTGTAAATTGGTTAGCACCTAAGATGCCCAAAATTTTGGCTAACTATCACCGCAGAAATACCGAACTTGATGACCTCTGACTGATCAAGGAAGTAGGTGTAGTTCATTCGAAAAGTGACAATTGTGCTGTTCCATTTCTCCGATCAGAGAGGCTGCACCAACGCGGGCAAGATGTCTGCACTCGATCTGCAGCTTGAATTCGAGTGCCCTACTTTTTCGAGTGCCCTACTTTAGTGAGAAATAGCGATCGGTACTCCACCGGCTTGTAAAGACTGGCTCAATGCGGCCAAAATGGTTACCAATTCAGCCCCCAGCCAGCCGGAGGAAATCTCTGATGGTTGGTTATGCCGTACGCAAGACAGAAAGTGATCACATACCGCCTGTAGAGGTTCAATGGGCTCAAGTTCAATCACCTGCTGTTGTTGGTTCTGCGGCACGAATTGTCCTGCTTGGCGACAAAGCTGTCCTTGCCATAAAGTTAATGGGAAAGCGGCTAACTCATCAAATACCAAGGATCCTTCGCTACCCACCAAACTTAATCGTCGCTGTTTATCGGGATTGGCCCAGCAGAGCTGCACGATCGCTTCAAACCCACTGGCGTAGGTGAGCTTAATCCACACCAAATCCGCCAATCCAGGGGACGATGGATGGGAGAGATCGGACTGTTTTAGAGTTTCCCATGGTTCTAGATGCAACCATTGATGCCCTTGTGCTTGAACTCGAACGGGTACGTCATTCAACCAGTGATTGAAGATGGCAATATCATGGATCGCCAAATCCCACAGGGCATCTACATCATGCCGTACCGGCCCCAAGTGGGTGCGGCTGGCATAACCATAGCGCAATTGCCCTAATTGTCCCTGCTGCACTAAACACCGCCCTCGTTGCACGGCTGCATTAAATAAATAGGTATGGTCGATCACCAACTGCCGCTGCTGCTGATCCGCCAATTGACAGAGTTCGATCGCCTTTGCGGTTTCCAGAGTCAGGGGTTTTTCTGCCAGTACATGCAAATTGTGCTGAAGCGCCGTCTGAATCATTTCATAGTGGGTTGAGGCCGGTGTGATGATCGCCACCGCTGCCAAGCCAGGAATTTCTAGAGCCTTGCGCCAGTCGGTGTAGGTGGCAATTGCCCGATCGGTCAGTCCCTGCTGAGCCAGCTCTAATCGATCGACACAGGGATCTACCACTGCAACCAGTTCAGCCTGAGGGTGATCCGCAAACTTGCGCAGCCAGTGGCTACCCCAACGCCCCAAACCAAATAGAGCGACCTTAACCGATTCCGATCGCTCCGAAGTATACTGTAAAGCCTGAAAAGGTTGCCCTACTGGTCGTTCGGGAGTAATCAACCGTGAGCCAGAGAAGTTGGGCGCAGGGCTAACCATCAGACTGGCGGCATTTCCTCGAACTGATCGATCCAGCTTGATCGACGGCCGTCTAGGGGATTCTCCTGCTAATTGGACGGTCGGGGATTCTCCTGTTAATGGATCCATCACCGTATGGGTTGCCACATGGGTTACCACATGAGTTACCACATGGGTTGCTGCATTAGTTGCTGAATTGGTTGCCGCATTAGCTGTCACATTGGTCAGCGACTTGGTCACAGGCATTTCCATTCCCTTTCCCCTTCTCCCATGCACAGTGGTGAATAAACCTAAGATTCCCACTCAGCGATCGAGAAGCTGTCCGAAAAATTGCGGAACTTTTCACTAGAGCGATCAACCCGGATTCAAGCCATGTCAGGGGGTGATTCTAGGGAGGGTGCATCGGCGGATAATGCCAAAAATGCTACTCGGGCAGCGGCTTGTTCTGCGGCTTTTTTAGATTGGCCTTTGCCCTGTCCACACTGTTTGTTTTGTACCCATACCTCAGCCACAAACCGCTCAGCATCTCCGTAGATCTGCCCAACTTCAGTCACCCGATAATCAGGCAGGCAGTGATAGCGAGACTGGGTAAACACCTGCAAAGCCCCTTTGTAATTCTGCAAGGTAGGATCGCTGCGAATTTGGGTCGCGAACTCCTGCCACTCAATATCTAGCCAGGGTTGAATTAATTCCAGATTGCCTGTGCTGAGATAAAGCGCCGCCAGGATCGCCTCAAAGGAGGCCGCCAGCCGGGTTTCTCGCCCAATTCGATCGGCCGATACACTAGAAGGCATGATCAAAAATCGTTCTGTGTCATATCGATCGGCAATGGTGGCTAAGGTACGATCACTTACCAATACACTGCGAATCGCCGAAAGTTCTCCTTCTGGGGACTGAGGATAGGTGTGAAACAGAAAGGTAGCGGCTGCAAGTTTAACCACCGCATCACCGACAAACTCCAAGCGCTCATAGTTAGCCGTGGACGAAGCAGTCGGGTGAACCAGGGCTAGATCTAACAAATCCCAGCGCACCTTCGATCGATCGGGTAGCCCCAAAATTTGGATCAATTGCGCTAACTTTTTTTGACGACGGGGATCCGCGAGCATAGAGACAGCAAAGAATAACCAAGGCAAGGCAATCAGGCAGGCTTAGAAGATAGCTTGAATTAGCCTTAAACGGGAAGAGGCGGACATAAGCCGGGTTCTGTTCTTCTCACCGACCAGCAGTGAGAAGGGCAGTTATCTATCTGGGATGCCTGTTACCAGACACCTCAAGCGGATTTCGCAAGTATGGAGTTGCCCCCACCCTACCCGGAGCCGGTAAAAGACCAACCGTCGCTCCTTCGACCTTGCTTCCAACCGGGGTTTACCGAGCCAACGCCTCACGACGTTGCTGGTACGCTCTTACCGCACCTTTGCACCCTTACCTGATCAAACGCAGAAGAAAGAAGGAATTAAATTCCCCCTTTTGCATTCCGCGTTCTCAAGGCGGTATGTTTCTGTGGCACTATCCTCACGGTCACCCGCACTGGGCGTTACCCAGCAAGTTTGGTCTTTCGGAAGCCCGGACTTTCCTCAGATCAAAGAGCAACTGAGCGTACCCAGTGTGACTTCTCTCTGTAACCGCCTGCGCCTCCTCTTCCCTTGTTTCCTAGTCTAGTGCAGGCTGGAATCGATGGAGCGAATTTATTTCCGAGCAGGATTCCACGGGACATATTCGATTAATGGGGTACGAGCAACCGAGAAATTACAGTCTACAAATCCCCAGTAGTCTTTCTTACCGCCTTCAAACACATTGGTAATTTGCAACGCTAATCGGAGGGAGAACTTTAAGGGTTCTCGCATTTCATAGAAGTTGGCATAGGTGTTTTTGAGTTTTTGAATGCGAGGCTCGTCTTTTTTGTCTTTGGGTTTTTGATCTTTGTCAGACCTTAGTTTGAGAATATCAATGAGCGGTTGTTTGGGTTTCATCACTTTAGTCTCTCCATCCTCCTCTAATAAGCCAGAGGCGGTGAGCTTGAACTCTCGCTTACTCTTGGGTAGCAGGGTTTCTGGGCTTTGCTTGCCGATATCAGACTTTTGTAGAGTGTCGGTGATTTTGGCTAAGGGGCGATCACCACCATCAAAGTTGGTTAAAAAACCGCGATTCCAGTCGATCGTAATGGTGGCCGTCCGGGATAGGTTCGTAATAGTGGTTGCCAGTTGGATCGGTTGATCGGAAAACCGATAGCGTTGATCGTCCTTGAAGCCAAACTCAATCTTGATAAAATCTTTCAAGGGTTCATAGTCAAACACGTTGCCTTCATGTTTGATCATTGTCCGATCTTCAAGGGAATCCCAAGCTTGGCGAACCACATAGTAGACGCAGATTGAATAGACTGCCAGAATGATCAGGTCAGTTTGGCTCATTACCTTACGCTAACTCAAACTCTTGTAAGGCAGGTAGAAAGTTGCGGTTCTCATGTTGCGAGCGACTGAGTTTGATCAAGGCAAACCGCTGCAAAGGGGTCAGGCTGATCCACTGATCGAGAGTCAGGCTTTGATCAAGTGACTGGGCCTTTTCCTGAACACTCAGGGGAATGGTGGCGGTATTCATCCAGGGCGGGTGCGGCTCGATCGGTAGATCGGCTGGAACCTGTCCCGACTGATTCACGACCCATTGCCGCAGTTGCGATCGATAATTAGCAATCTCCGTAGCCGTTTCGCAGGGTAATGTCACCAATTGTTCCCGTTCCTTTGCCCCCAGTTGATTCCACTCTGGCAGCTTCAGTTTGACCCCGCAGGTATCCAGCTTATACCGCACAATCATTGGAATGCAGCGTAACGAATCTGCGAAATCAGCTTCAAATGCGAAGAGGTAGCTCATATCGGCACGATAGACAGCAGCGATAGACAATCGTCAGACAAAAGGGCAATTGAATTTAAATTCAACCCATCGCATCAACTCTCTTCAGCACTCAACCGTAAGGGTAAACCATCGGGTAAATGCTCAGTCTGCTCAAGCACATGAGTGAACCCATTGACAGATGAGGTTGTCGAACCCCCATAGACCCCGTGGGCATGGGTCGTCAGTGGTGTGGGGGCGTAGGGTTGGTGTAACCGAATCAGTTGGGCCAGGGTTTTCTTCAACTGCGTGCGTGGCACGATCGCATCGACAAAGCCGTGATTCAGCAAATACTCTGAAGTTTGGAAGTCATCGGGTAATTTTTCCCGTAATGTTTGCTCCACCACCCGTCGGCCGGCAAACCCAATCGTGGCTTTCGGTTCTGCCAAAATCACATCCCCCAACATGGCAAAACTGGCTGTCACGCCGCCCGTCGTGGGATGGGTCAGCACGGGCATATACAACAGGTGAGTTGCCCGATGACGTTCTAAAGCGGCCGAAATCTTGGCCATTTGCATCAAACTCAGCATTCCTTCCTGCATCCGGGCTCCACCAGAAGCACAGACGATGACGACCGGCAGGCGTTCACGGGTCGATCGTTCGATCATGCGAGTTAGCTTTTCGCCCACCACCGAGCCCATGCTGCCGCCCATAAAGCGGAAATCCATCACACCTAAGCCGATCGGCAACCCATCCAGCTTGCCTAGCCCGGTCTGCACAGCATCGATGAGGCCGGTTTTATCTTGGGTTTCCCGAATCCGATCGTGGTAGGCCTTCCGATCGCGGAACCCCAGTGGATCGGTCGGAGCCAGATTTTCATCCAACGGTAGCCAGCTACCCGGATCGATCAGTTGCTGCACCCGCTCATCAGCATAGATGCGTAAGTGGTGTCCGCAGTCTAGACAGACCATCTGATTCGACTGCAAATCTTTGGTGTAGGTCAGCACTCCGCAGGACGGGCATTTCGTCCACAGGCCATCGGCGATTTCTCGCTCTTGGGGCTCAGTAACCTGGGAATTCGATTTTCGACGATTGGCAAACCAGTCAAATAGGGACATGGGACTCTCAAGGCGAAAGAAATGAAGTTGAGGGTTTGAGCAACACCGCTAGCCGTCGCTGTATTCCGAGGTCGCATCTAGCGGTTCTTCTAAATGCTCATCGGTTAAATGTTCATCGATCGGGCTCAGTAGCAATAGCGCTGTCCATCGATCGGTGGCACGCACCTGTAGGGCGGCCGGAACACCACAGCCAAAGTGAGCTGCAATGCCTTGACTGACCACTCGGGTTGGAATTTCGTGAGCAGCAAGCAGTTGCTGAAACCACTCCGCTTCCCAGCGAGTGCCCGTCGTCCTGACGGTAACCCAAACTTCAGAGACCATCCTACTTCAAAAGGCAACGCTTCGTAGGATGATCATACCGTTTTGCGGACAGTCTGAGGCAGATCGAGGCAAGCAGGGTTAGGCAGTCAGCCCAAGAGGGCGGCTTAGAGGGTAGGAAAAAAAAGGTGCAGGTAGCCTGAAATCAAGGCTTCTCCCCAGAAAGCAGCGATGCCCGCCCCCACTGCCAGGAAAGGGCCGAAGGGAATGGGTTGCCGACGGCTGATCAGTTTGAGGGCGATCGCCCCACCCCCCGCAAAAGCCCCGATCGCACAGGCTAGAAACCCGGTCAGTAGCAATAGCTTCCAGCCCAGCCAAGCTCCGATCAAAGCAGCCAGCTTAGCATCGCCAGCGCCCATTGCGGTTTGCCCAAACCCGATCGCCCCTAAAATCGACACCAGATCGAGCAACCAGATCCCCAATACTGCCCCCAGCACCCCCTGCCAAACCCCGAAGGCAATGCCTGCACTGGTGCCAGTCGTACTCCAACCTTCGATCGCCTGAAACAACAGTCCTGCCACCAAGCCAGACTGGGTCAGTTCGTTGGGCAAGGTCAAGGTATCTAGATCAATCAGCGCTAAAGCTAATAACCAACTGAGCAATGCCCAGTAACCGAAGGTGGTTACAGATAGGTCGAACGTCCGAAACACCGCTAAAAACAGGAAACCCGTCGCAAATTCCACCAGTGGATAGCGGATAGAAATCTCAGTTTGGCAAAATCGGCAGCGTCCTCTCAGCCACAACCAGCCCAGCACCGGCACGTTGTCGTAGGGTTTGAGCCGATTCAAACATTGGGGACACCGCGAGGGCGGATACAGCACGGAGAGCCCTGCAGGCAGTCGGTAAATCACCACATTCAAAAAACTGCCCACAGATGCTCCTAGCCCAAATATCAGCAGGGTAGCGATCGTTGAAGTGATAGCATCCATAGAAGTTTGTCAAATTGGGAATTGCCGGTAGGAACCTGGGCAGGATCAGCGAGCTTAAATCAAGATTTTTTAGATCAAGATTTTTTAGATCAAGA
>JALOOM010000059.1 GCA_025454395.1 Elainella sp. Prado103 | reverse complement strand
GCAGGAGCGATGCCACAGGAGGTCGTGGATGCTTTACAGCACGCTTGGGATCGGGGATTGAATTTTCGACCGCTGGTGATCGCTCCCGATCGCAAATATTCCCAACCCGGAGCGGTGCGGGTGTTGTTCTACCAGCGACCCGCCAAACAGTTTGCAGAATTTGAGCGCCAGGAATTTGTCATACCGATTGTTCACTTGGGGGCGTTGGTGATGGCAATCCTCAATCAGCCTGATAAATTACCTCAGTTTGCGTCCTATCAGCAAACCGGGATGATACGAGATCTATTGGTTTGCACTCACGGAAATTATGATGTAGCCTGTTCCCGGTTTGGCTACCCCATCTACCAGCAGTTACGCAAGCTTGATGCGATGGGTGATCGCTTCAGAGTGTGGCGGTGCAGCCATTTTGGTGGACATGAGTTTGCGCCCACCCTGATTGACTTACCGATCGGACAATACTGGGGACATTTGGAGCCAAATATTTTGGATCGATTGATTTATCGTAATGGGGACGTGACAGCGTTGCGATCGTTTTACCGGGGGTGGGCGGGGCTGACAAAATTTGAGCAAATTGCTGAACGGGAAATCTGGCTACAAGAAGGCTGGAAATGGCTGGACTATCAGAAATCTGGGCAGGTACTAGCGATCGACCCATCCGACGAAGCTGATCCCAATTGGGCTGTGGTGCAGATTGAGTTCAATTCTCCGGATGGTAGCATCAATGCGGCTTATGAAGCTCGTATCGAAACCAAGGGTACGGTTCAGACCATGGGGACATCGGGTCAGAATCAGTCCCTTGAGGAGGTCAAGCAATACCGGATGAGTTATCTCAACAAAATTGACAGAGGTAGATGAGAGTCCGGTGGCTGAGCTGTATAGCGCTACGTGGATACGTTAGGACATTGCTTGAACGCGGCATCAACGCAATCACGAAAGTTATCAAACTCATCCTATCGCTGTCGCATCCAATTCTTGAGTACACTCCACCAGTGTTCAATCTTGGGTAGTCCTAAAAATGTAATGATGGAGAAGTAGAGTTTACGGTGTTCTGGTTCTATGCCTGTCTGTCCTGGTTGTGTATCTTCCCCTGATTGACTGACAAAACTCAAACTACCCACTGCTACGCAGAAGCAAGCTACACCCCAACCCCTCTCCCAGAGCGGGCGAGGGGCTTTCGAACCAAGATTTGATTGCAAGTCTCTTCGCCCCTAGTGGGAGAAGGGATTGAGGGATGAGGGGAAAAGATTTGTCAGTCAATCAGCGTTTGTGGACAACAAGGGAAACAAACCGTGGGTGTGGCTGGCGCTGGATGCTGACACTCGTGAAATGGTGGGGGTTTACATTGGGGCACGAGATGAAGCTGCTGCTCGTCAATTGTGGGACTCGTTGCCTCCAGTTTATCGTCAGTGTGCGATTGCTGATGCCGATTTTTGGGCAGCTTATGAGGCGGTACTACCGAGCAAGCGTGATCAAGCTGTTGGTAAAGAAACCGGCAAGACTAGCTACATTGAACGATTCAACAACACCCTGAGGCAACGGGTGTCTCGATTAGTCCGAAAAACTTGGACTTCTCAAAATCCGTGGAAAATCACATTGGTGCGATCTGGTATTTCATTCATTACTACAATGCATCATTACTTGTTTAGCACTACCGGTTTATCAAATAAAATTCTCTCTACAAGCATCACAACATTGACACTCGCTTCAACGCCAAAAAGTTTCCCAACTGATCTTTTCAACTGATCTGACTCCAATACTTCAGACATTGTTGATAACGATCGGGATAGTCCATAGCCACTCTTCTTTCAAGTTTTTCCATCAAATCCCGATTGCGTTTAGCGCCTGCAATTAGATGAGTATAACCCGCATCTGTAGCTTTTGCTGTAGAGAAAGCGTCCTGTGGGGAGTTAAATAAATACTGAATCTCAATATTGTGGTAGGGGGAATCGGTTTTATTTTGATGGTACATAATACAGGCAGACAGAAAATATTGCTCGACCAAAACACTGTCTACTCTTTGATCGAGAAAGGATAACGCAAGTTGATTCTCTGGGGATTCAATTAGCTGAATCGCTTTGTCAGCATAGTAGTTAATAAAATCTACGGCATTACCACCGAGAATTCCACAGCTAATCCCTCGTTCTCCACGGTTAGCAACATAAAACTGCCATTCTTCCGGCAACCATCCCTGATTAGCATTAATCCTGGCTGTGCAGATCTCCGGACGATACCAGGAATTCGGATCACCAAATGTAAAGTACTCTGGATTTTGAGCAAAAATTGGTGCAGTAGTCATTTTTTCTGGTAAGGCTTTCCAGAGAAAGACATCGCTATCTAAATGGACAAAGGGTTGAGTTTGTGAGCGATAGGCATAGAGTTTCCCAGATACCCACCAATCTGGATCTTGCGATCGCAGCACATTCAACTCATTTGAGACGTGATGGAATTCTAAACCAAGCCCATCCACTAACAGACGAATGCCATCGTCATCGGTGATGAGAATAGTTTCTGGATAGTGCCGACGGGCCCGTTCAAAGGACAATATCCACGACAGTAGATGATCTTTGGGGCTCAGCCAAGTTGATTGGCGGTGGGTCTGAAAGGGTTTTGACCAGAATGCCCACACTGCTTTTGTCATGGATTGAGGCATTACGGATCCCTCCAAAGCCCTAGCAAGTCACCCCCGATCGCCAATCCACCACCAGAGCCATAATGATAGGGATTCATCGTATCGTGGCAGAGGAAGTAATAATTCGCAAAGGAGAGAACATTACGCCGGTGGGTAAAGCAGTCGATTTTTGTAATCTTTCCCTGACTATCTAATATAACGTCTCCTAAGACGATCCAGGGTGCGGTTGGGCAAGTTGAGCAGGACTGTTCCTGGGTGCAGTTCAGAATATCTCTCAGTTGGGGTTGTGGCATTGGATCAGCGTAGGTACTGGGTAAGCTGGTGAGAACTTTAATCGTGTAGCTATCACGAATGCGACTGTACTCACATTCCATTTCATTACAACCACAGCCCATTGCTGCAACTCGTACGGGGCGAGTCTGGCATTCTGCATAACGAACTGCAATATAGAGCGGTTTGTCGCTGGGACGATCGATCTGAATGTTGCTACACCAGGGATCAGCGGTGCCCACACAGGGCGAAACTGCATTTCCATCTAGGCTCTCTTGGCAAAGATTCACGGTGACATCCCGATCGATCAAAATTTCATCACCATAAGGATCCAGAATATATCCTGCTTCGACAATGATTTCACAGGGTTTTTGCCCTTCTTTTAGGCGTGCTCCACAGACAATACCCCAGCCATGCAAGAGGCGATTGTGCCGCCGCTGTTTTTCTTTGAGGTAAACCAGAATTTGAGTCAGGTCGTCTGGGGTGACCAGTTGTCGGGGAAAAAACTTGGGTTGCTCCAGATTAGACAGACCATCTGCGCCACACATCATATGAGTTGTCATATTGTTATCTCACCATTTATTCTATGTTCATTTACCACTCAGAATTTTGTTGCTCTTAGCACTCTAATTTTCTTCTCATTGAGTGAGAAAAAACCAACTTTCAAAGTCTCCACCGGGGACACCGTCACCCGTTCTAAGGTTTTCAGAGACTGGGTCAATACCAAAAAAGTCTCCATCAACCATTTGGGATGGATCGGCTGTGTCCGTCAGGTAATTACACTTGAGGACAACACGACATAGAATGGGTGGAATGGCTCCGGTTTCCCCGAGCGTTCTAGAAAATGTATCGGCAAACTCTGGAGCGGGTTTGAAGAAGGCACGGTTGTCTTCTATTGTGATTTCCTGATCGAGCACTCGTTGCACCAAAATTGTTCCTTGGGGCATGGGTGAACCTTCAGGTGGGGTGCCAATGGGATACTCAGCAGTGACGATAAACCAGGCACGTCCTTGCGTGGTAGTTGCCTGAATGTTATCGCTAAATGCTACGGTCAGCCCGCCATCGATAAATGTATTAATGTCAGTCACTAGATCCGGGCGATCATGTGTCCAGGAAATGCTCTGCACTTTGGTCAAGGGAGCAGGTGGCGCAGGTGTAGTCTGGATCTGTTGCGCCAGACAAAGTAGCGTTTCCAAAATCAATGGTTGACTGTAGACGAGGGGGCGGATTTTTACATTGATTGAATCAGTAGTAATGAATTCCCCGGTGGCGGGTAAAGTAATTTGGGCGATCGGAATGCAAGTTTCGCCCGTAACTTCAGCACAATTTTGACTGATGCGATCGCTCAACTGGTCATGAAAATTAGAACTATCCAGAGGTGAGGCAAGCAAATCGGGTAGCTGGCAAGTCAGGTTGGAAGGCGGTGCGCTACCTGCCTTAACCAGGATCCTGTAGCGCTCCTTGATCAGGCTGGCAGCACAGGTTGGTTCTCTGCCACAATCTCCCACTAGCACTGGCACTGGCTCGGTTTCGCACTCGTGGTACGCTAGACATAGGTGCACACTTTCTCCATCGGCAATGGGGTTGCCAGCCGGTCTACCCCAGGCATCGGTAGGCTGACGCGGATCGATCGGGGGTGAGGCCACAGGCACAATCATTTCTCGTCCCAATTTGTCGATCGCAACACCCGCCGCTACTTGCACATGTTGATTATCATTCGTAGGTACAACTGTAAGCCCACAGACTACACCAAATCCTAAATTTAACCGATTTAATAGCCAGCGTTTGCGGTTCTGATAGGTGGTTTCAAGCTGGAAGTGAAACACATCCATCAGCTTGCCATAGAAGAACTGATTGCGGGTAGGGGTAGTTAATCCCGCTAATGTTACCTCATCCGTCATAGATATTGTTGAGTAACTATTCATATTATGCCCTCCTGACGCTCTGGCTGGATGAAATTAGATGAGAGATTTATGTAGACCAATGCGTATATTTTTGCCTATCACACCT
The DNA here is from genome assembly GCA_025454395.1 of Elainella sp. Prado103. Lineage (GTDB taxonomy): Bacteria > Cyanobacteriota > Cyanobacteriia > Elainellales > Elainellaceae > Elainella. The sequence goes on along the minus strand of JALOOM010000059.1, from coordinate 49,906 downwards.
GCCGCCGGAGACTGGTCAGGAGCTTCGGCAAGTACTGTATTCCATCCCAGCGCTTGGGGTTGATTCAGCAGCATCTGGCTGGGGGGCTGACCGATCAGCGTATCAATGCCGATTTGTGCCTGAAAGCCAACTCGCATTCGGGCTTCTATCGGGCAGATTTGATAAGTGGTGTGGGCGGGCTTTTCCCGATCCAGAATTTGTTGAATTTTTGTCAGGGTGACAGGACGATTGCTCTCCGCTGCATAAACCTGCACACAGAAGTGATGGGCAATATCCTCAAACAAAGGAGCACCATAGTCCTCATCACGGATTAAGTGGGACTGATCGAGCAGGGCGGTGGTGTCTAAAACGGCTCCCTGGGCTTGCGCTGGGACTAACCGGGTATTGAATCCCAAAGTGGATGTTTCCCCTAACGACCACAGGTGATTGAATCGGGATGGTTCTTGCAGACGGGCATGGACTCCAGCATAGAGCTGGATAAAGTTTTGCAATCCTGCCATGGTGCCTCGCTGCTTGTAGTAATGTGAGAACGCCTCTGCCAGAGCTTGACGGCGATCGCCTTCCCTCCAGCTTTCATCCAGTGGAAAATCAAGCCAACTCGCCAGCCAATCCAACCAGGATTGAGGGGGATGATCGGGAGCTGCTTGTGGGTCAAATAGCAGCGGCAGATCGTCGATCAGCGTTTCCTCATCTTCTAGTAGGCTGGCAAACAAAGAGAGCGATCGCTCCAAAAATACACGACTCGTTTCGTTGTGCTGATACAGCGGTGGCAGGTATTGTAGCCAGGTGGGGCGATCGAATTCCAGCCGCATTTGGTGCAAAACAGGCGAGCAACTGCCATCGCCTCGAAATATCCCAGCAATCCACAAGTAAGGAGCGGGTTCATTGAGGATGAGCAGATCTAGTGCATCGCGGGGAGCTGCTCGCCATTGTCCCAGTGGAGTTGCTGCAACGGTTAGGGTCGGATCGGTGAGCGTCTCAGGCACCGACAAAGGCCGGTCTTTGGTTGTACTGGTGTAGGTGAAAAACTGAATGTGAGTGGTATTGGATAACGGTTCGGCGATCGCCCGCAATCGTTGCCAGTGAGTCGGTTGGGTGCTGACGGAAAAGGGGCCGGCTAAAAACTGGCCCGTTTCCAGGTAGGCTTGATGGGGCAAGAGGCGAGTGATGGAATTTGACGATCCTGCATAGATCAGCAGTTGCCCTGCATGGTTGATTCCCAAAGCAGCGATCGCCCCCCGATAACCTCGCGCAAAGCCAACAAAACTAATATTAGAGTTTGCATTCAAATTCTCATGAGGATTTCCATTCAAGTTTTGATTCACAGCAAAACATCCCACCTGCCCGCTGCTGGCATCACTGATGTAGAGCGTATCTGCCGTTAGCCCCAGCCCATTGGGTTGACTCAGTGCAGCCTGAGGATGCGCCAATGCTGCTTGCCATTGTCGTGTGATTGTTTCGTCGTAGGAGCCATCCAAATGGTAAACCCAGAGCCTGGGAGATTGGCGATCTAAAATCACCAATCGCTGTCGATCGAGGATAGTCCGGCTGGGATCGGTAGGAATCAAGGCGGCGATCGCCAACTTTAGAGGCGAATCGGCTCCTGGAAAGGCACTGTTAATGGTGGTAAAACTGGGATCTAAGCGCCCTAACGGATCGAATTTTTGGACTCGACCGGCTTGCCAAATGCCTTCCGAATTGCGTATTCCCGCCTCAGCCACATAAATGTTTCCAACTTCATCCTGAATTAAATCCCAGGGATGCTGAAAGCGACCGGGATCTGGAGAGGATTCTGGTGCTGCCAGAGGGTTGGGTTGCCCCCAGATGGCACGGAGTTGTAGCGTGGGGAGATCGATCACCTGAATACGGTGATTGTCAGTATCAGCAACATAAAGTGCATTGCCAGTGCCGACTAAAACACTGTGGGGCGATCGTAATTGTCCCGGTTCACTCCCCGGACTACTCCAATAGGGCAGGGGTTGAATTTCGCCTGTGCAAACTTCCTGGCGGAGAATGCGATGATTCACGGGATCAGCAATGTAAAGATTGCCAATAGCATCCTCGGAGATGCGTGTGGAATATTGCTCAGCATTGGCATCGAGCGGTGTGCTAAACCAGGGTACCTCCGCCTGGGGAATAGACGAAAGTGTTAGCGCTCCATCCTCACGAATCGTCAATCCACGTCGATGTTCTGGCGAAAATGCAGGCCAGGTGTTGTCTAAATTCAAATAACGGAAACCCGGATCATTCATTGTTCAACCCTCCACCCCTAACCAAACTACGTGCCATTGCAAATGGGATTGTAGTGCCTTAAGGGTGTTGTTCACGTTTGCGGGTTCAAAGAGAGTCTGCGGGTTCAAAACATGATTATTGCTCCGCAGGTCAAAGGGTAGTAGCACCTGTAGTACAAAATGGTTCGGTGAGGAATCTGAGACATGAACAAACCCATCGACTGGCGGAAAAAAATTCGGCTGATCGCGTTTGATAAATCGAGCACCGCCCACATGAGCGAGATAGCGGGGTGTCAAATGAAAACGCGCATGAGAAGTATCAACGATTGTTTTGACACCCAGAAACACCGGTTCCGGGTGGTTCTCAGAGAGCGGTTCGGCCCAGACTTCCCAGGCAGTGTTACCTGCTGGAGTACTGCCAGCAAAGATGTAGGGTTGTTGAGCAGAACGAGCATTGCGTCTGGGAGTTAGAGAAACGGGTTGGTTTAGCTGACAGTTCAGCACCCAAATTTGAGACAAAATTAGATCCAACCCAGGTGAAATTTGATCGATAGTACGCCATGCAAACCTAGGACGCTCAGGAAAGCGCACCGCACCACTACTATTTTTAGGACAGACTCCCTGCCGCTCTTCTGCCGGTAGCTCAAAATCGTTGGCGTAATTTGCCACTAGATAGTAAACAGCTTCTTTGCCATCAATACCCCCTGCAACAGGGGGAACGGCTTGAATATCAGGCTCCAGCAATACAATTTCTCGTCCCAGGCAATCAATGCCATAGCCCGGAGCAACGGTCACCTGTCGATCGCCCTTGTCGCCGCTGACATTGAGTCCCAAGCCGATCCCCCAGTTATGTAAGCTGCGGTTATGCAACCAACGTAACTCTTGTTGCGAAATCCTCAAGTCATTTAGATCGGTTGCGGTTAGACGTTGACCATTAAAGAAACTAACCCGCTTCAGTTCGGGCATTTCTGCCTCTATACTCATGGTTCACCTCTTGAAAAACTCGCTGATCTAGCCAAATTGGTCGTCAATTGGGGCAACCATTTTGTTTGCCAATCGTGTAAACGGCTACCTCCTTCTGTAAACGCACATTCTTGGTTAAGACTTGGATCACACCTTACAAGAGGTTCAATTCCAGTCCAAAAAATTTGAACTGATAATGTTTTTTCACCGGCTGGCACACTTACATTTACCCTAGATGCAGGTACAACAGCGTCAGTTACAAGAACCTGTAGCGTAAATTCATTTGGCGTCGGATCGGCGATCGATTGAAAATTGATGCCATAGTATAGTTGGTAGGGAAGAACGGATGTACGTTTTCCTGCGATTAAAACAGATGCTTGGAAGGTGGCAAAGTAGAATGGTGTTTGCATAAATCCGGCTTCTGAAGTATTCACGTTGAACTGCAGTCCGATGAATCCTTCTATAGGATGTGGGTTGTTTGGTCCTACCCAGTTATATTGGGACGAGTAGAATGCATCGCTTTGAATAGGAATAATGATCTCATAGAGCCCCCAACCAATATTAGGGCGTTGCAATGATTGAATATTGCGACGAATGCTGAGATCGAGTTCTATTGAATTATCTTTCACATATACCCTTGCCAAGGGAATCTCTTCACCCAAACAAAGTTGGTCTGGTTTTTGCCAGAGAAAAGTTGGTCTTTCCAGGTTTAAATCAAGGCCATTTGATAGATCACAGGTTGCAGTGATCGCCGCATTATCTTCTAGAGTTTTATTATGGCGAATTGCCAGAATTAATCCAGTTGGGGGAAGGGGAACTGGAATCGAAAGTTGGAGGGTTTCAGCCAGTAGAATTTCTTGCCCCCGGCAGTTGTAAGCTAAACCAGGAGTAATTAATAGCTCCCTAGCTGCGGCGATAATGTTGAGTCCTAGCGCAATACCCCAGGTATCATGGAGAACTCGAAGATGCAATCCTCGCAGCCAATCAGCGTATGCACGCTCATCCCACAAGTCTTTGGAGGTTAGCAGTTGACCATCGTAAAACCGAATCCGTTGATTACTTTGAGGTTTTGACATACTGCCTCCGTGATTATGAAATGACGATCGCGTGTTGTCCTGCCACCACCAACCAATGGGGAGGCACACACAGGTTGCCGCACTGAGCTATGCCATTGCCTGAAATTAGCTCCAGTGCTGCGACATAATCCACTCCAGGCACTTCATCAATCACCTGGAGAATCTCTGAGCGGTAGACATCTCGCCCAAAGGGATAGCCCCGTTGAGCCGCCCCCCCCTGTAACGGATCCAGAAAGCGATTGAGGGCTGCGAGGATATCTGGCTGCACCCGTTCCGCTCTAACTCCCGCTTTGAGCCGCACCTGCGCCTGTACCCGCACCTCTAAATACTGCGGCCCCACCACCACCAGACGAGTGCAAATCACCCTGCGGCGATCGAGGTAGCGATAAACTGCATCGAGCAATCCTGGGCTGGGCTGGGGTCGTCCCTGCGGCAGATAGGGCAACACTATCACCGTCACGGTGCCCGGTGCCTGCAGACCCGGATAGTTCACGTCAATGCCGCTCCAGGCTCGGGTTCGGGCGATCTGGGTGCCTGGAACCTCCAATACTAGGCGCTCAAAATCCAACAGTGTGGTCGCTCGTAGCGGCGCTTTTCGGGATAATACGAGGGCGCGATCCAGTTGATCCAGCGTCTCTGTTTGAAATTGCTCGCTCAGATCCAGCAATCGTTCATGGCACCAGAGTGCTGCCGCTGCTCGACCAGCAGCATTTGCAAAACTTTCAGCATCCCTGCCGCCCACAGCGGGGAATGGGTTGCGAATGCTTTCTAAGTTCTCGCTAATGCTTTCAACCGATTGATCAGGAACAATTTTCAGTTGCCAGGACATCTGTGCTGCGATATTGCCTGCATTCCCCTGGGTGGTGGCATATTGCACGCGGATTGCACTGCCCTCAGCGGGAATGGATCCCCGTTCACCATCGCCAAAACCGATCCTTCCAGTCGTGGGGTTGAGTGTGAAGTGTCGATCGGTGCGACGGGAAGCATCCAGATCCGGGCGTAATTGCCAGTCTGTCTCGATCGTGTTGGCGCGCTGCACCTGGAGGTTCAGTGTATTTTCCTGCACCTGCACTGTGGGTAATTGGAATTCCTGAAGCGGCAGACCATTGCTCATCCCTAGTAAAAGGCTGGTTTCTGATGGGTTGGAGGACACAGGCATCGGTTGTGCCTGTACCGCTGCGATCGCATTCACCACCACCTTTGCACAGACAGGAGCCGCATCATACTGACCTGTTTCCAAACGACAACGCAGGTAATAGCGCGGTTCCATGACGTTCCCTAAAGAACGTACCTGCATTATCCCCGGAAGCATCCACTGAACCATGCCACTAAGGGTGAGCGATCGCGTTTCATCTACTAATTCATTGGCTGTAGTTAACAATTCCTGCCACTGTCCTCCATTGATATCTGCGTAAAATTCCCAAACTGTACGAACTGAATGATGCTGAAGGCTCAGCGAATGATTAATTGACGTTTGATCTTGTAATATTTGATCTTGTAAATTTCGCCGAGTTTCCTGACTGGTTCCTGCGCCCTGTAGCTGCACCCATAAATTGATCGACTGGTTGGTTGGTAAAGGCTCTGCAAACCCCAAGTAGAACGCGGTGCTGCCTGGAATGATCAGCCGTTGTCTGGGGTGGAGGGGGGCGGTTGTGCTGGGCAAATCGTTGAGTTGGGCGATCGCCTCAGGACTGGATTCATAACGCTGGGATAGGCTGGCGATCGTCTCACCAAGTTGAACCCTATGAGTCCGTTCCGCCACCTGTGCCGCTGTGCCGAAGGGATAAAATGGGCTACCTTCCTGCCAAACCCGGCTCAAATCTTGAATTCCGCTACCATCATCCACCTGAAGGGTCAGCAGTTGTAAGGGTATCGCTGTTAAATCGGACAGGGTTTGAAAAGGCACAGATTGTCCCCGATCGGACTGAGTGTCTAGACAGGTTCCTTTAGGTAAATTGAGCCGATTGCCTGATGTAGGACTGAAGCTGAGTACCGTCAGAGCTGCCTGGGGTGGATCCGGGGCAAAACCGAGTAAGGCCAAAAACTTTTGCCGATGGCGCGCAGGAATCTGATTCACCCGGTAAATGGATTGCTCCGTTAACCAGGCCAACAACTCAATGATCGTAATGCCGGGATCGCTGATGTTGTGATCATTCCAGGTGGGGGCATAGCGGGGAATGAGCGCCCGCCCTTCGGCCACCAGATCGGCCCAGCGGCGAGTATCTAAATTCGGTAGGGGTAACGGCATAATTTCCTCCTAGATGCGCTCCGCTGCTGTGAGTCGAATTCGCAACCGACCCGCCACCACAATGCGATCGATCGGCACAGGCACCACCTCTCCCTGGGGAGCATTATCCAGTAACAGGCTCAATTCGCTGACGTAATCCACCCCCGGCACCCGCTCCAGAATCGCCGCCACATCCGAGAGATACACATCCCTGCCAAAAGCCCATCCTGCTGATTCTGGGCCACCCATCAGGGGATGCAGAAAGTACGCCAAAGTTTGCTCCACCTGTTCTGCCACCACGCCTGCGGTTTCGGGATGGAGTGGTGCAATCACGGCTGCAACGCCAATAGGTAGGTAATCTGGGCCAGTGACAAAAATTTGTTGGGCAATAGCGGCGGGGGATCGCCGCTGCAAAAACTGCCGCACCTGTCGCCGTAATTCAAACGAGGGCTGGGGCTGGGCATCTTGACTGTGGGGCATAATGATTAGCTTGATCCAACCCGCAGCAGGGCGACCACTGGGATGGGTAGTGGGCAGGGCCCGCGCCACAGCCACAGCAGGAGACGCTTCGCGGGCCAGGGCTTCATAATCTGTCAGGGTGATTGCCTGTCGCCGATGTCTTAAATTTTGGGAACCCCGGTTGAGCACGGATTGTTCGCTTTCGCCATCGGCCCCACCTTCCGCCGCCCAGGGATTGCTGACCTTTTGAGCTAGGACTCCACTCAGGAGTTGGTTAATCATGTTGGCTGAAACATTGCTGAGGAGTCCTCCACCCGATTGATACAGGCGCACCTGAATGTTATCCACACCCGCCGCCGGAACCCGACCGTGCTGGTTGTCGCCAAAAATCAATCTGCCGCGACTGCGTTCGATTAAGTAGTGGCGATCGCCGCCACTGGAAAAGAAGAAATTAGGTCGCTCCTGCCAGCGCACCCACACCTGATTCACCTTGCCCGTGCGCGGATCCGTCACAGTCCGAATATCGGCATCGCTCAACCCCTGCTGTTGCAATTTTTCGCGCAAAATTGGTAACTCTACCGCTGCCCGGGCACCTTGCAGTTCGCGTACTTCTACCACCTGTCCCGGTAAAACAGGTGGTTGCCGCAAAAAGAAGGTTTGACGAGGTTGTTCGGTACTGGAACCCACAATTTCGTCGGTAAAAGTCTGGACTTGTTTTGCCCAAACGGCATTCAGATCAACGCTCCAAAACGGGCTTTGCCGGGGAGTGCCATCCTCTCGCAGCCGTCCCCGCACCCAATAGCATTCTCCATCAAAGCGTTTCAGTGCAGGACTTTCGGCTGGGCCAATAAACGCCAACATTCCTGGCAGACATAGGTTGGCGGTTTCATCACTCACACTCAGGGACTGCCAGCTCGCCCCATCCCAATACTCCCAGAGCATCAATGGCCCCCGACTTTCACCCTCTTTTTCCTGAATTGCCAGGTAAAGGCTGATCTGATCCACGGGCAGGGGGTGGTCAAACCCCAAGTAAAGGGCTGGTGTATAGTCGGAAACAGGGGTGTAGAGCGTGACGCTACGACCGGGCGATCGCAAATCTTCACTGCGATCGAGATACTGAAAATCGTTGTAGGTCAAACAGTGTTGAGGTTGTGACCAGGGCGATCGGTAGAGATACCCTAAATGAGGCGGAAACCAGGCAGGTGGAATGGTCTCAACAAAAGTAATTTCGTTATTTGTTTCTGGGGTTCCCGTACTCCATCTCAATGTGCGTTTGACACCAAAACCACCACTCTTGAGCCGCAGGCGCATCCACCAACCCTCTTGACCATTGACTGTGGTCGGCTGCCAATCTTCTGGAACTTTGAATTGAAAAATACTAATTCTGGTTCTAAAAAAGGTGGAAAAAACAGAGCTATCTGGAATACTTTGAATCGCAGCAAGTATACGCCACTGCTGTCCATTCCAATACTCTGGAACCAGCACTGGTTCTAGAATCTGATTACTTCCGGTTCCAGGTACACCCGCAAAAGATTCATCCGTGGTTTGGGCATATAGCTTTACTTCGGCACCCAATTTGCTAAAGGCTTCCTTGCTTTGCAGGTAAAACGTACTGCCAGGTTGGGGTTGTTTGCCAAAAGGATACATGGTTTGGCTGAGATCAAGCTTTAGACCATCTGAAAAAGCTGAATCCAGCACGGCACCTCGTTGCAGGGTAAAGTTCATTTGCAGTGATTCTGCTGCGATTGCCAGTTGACCGTTAAAAACGGGTGTACTCTCACCAGCAATTGAGAATTGATAAGTGGCATTAATCGAAAATCCATCAATGGTATTCGATTGTGGCGAAGGGAATAAGTAACTGCCATCTGACTGGGTGATCTGTTCTCGCCCTGGATATAAATCTGCGGCGGACTGTCGCACAAACAAAACCATTGCAGATAAGGCTTCACCAGATGCATCCCTGACAACCCCTTTTACAGAAGCCGTTGAAGCTGAAGCCAATCTTTTAACGCTTTGCAGCCAGCGAGTTTGCTTATCAATGACCGTTCGTAATCGGATACTGGATGCTTGTGCTAGCTGATTGCTCAGATCAGGCTGCAATAATTGCATCAATCGTCCACGGATCCAATAAGCTTCAATACCATTGACCGTTGTTTTTTCGGTATTGGCGCAGTCTGCCGCTAACCGAATTGTTCCATTGCGAGTTAAGCCATCTGTGGCATCGAAACTTTCATTGGAAATATCTTGTTGTTGAAATTCTTTGAATGCCCGCCAAACTTTGCCATCCCAATATTCCCAGGCAATTTTTAAGGGCTGACTGGCAGGCGTAATCAAATCAAATTCAACCTCAACAGTGCATTGTCCGGCCAGGGCAAGTACGGTGTCATGGGCCAGATAAAGTTCATGAGGGGTAGGTTGTAGATGGGAAAACAGCGTAAACGGCTGCTGGGTTTGCAGGTCTGAAGAATGATCGGCATAGCCATCTCTGCCGGGATCAAGCGACACCACTTTGACCAGTTGGGCAGCAGTCAGGGCGATCGCCTGCTCCGTTTCAAAGATCAGGGGTTGCGACGAGTTGGGCAGTTTGGCTCCAACCCTGGTGGCGGCTGGAATACGGCTATCACCAAGATTGGCAATGGGCTGGAAAACTAGGGGGGCGCGTCCTGCTTGGGCGGGTAAAAGGTTGATTCCCAGTTGTTCTAAAAAGGCCAGTTTATTTTTGTTGACGGATTGGTTCAAGCATTCTCCCAACGCTTTGAGGTAGCGGGCATAAATTTGCACCATTGCCCAGCCCGCCCCCTCGCCCGCAAGTGTCCATCCTGGCACGTAGGCGGGTATTCGAGTCAGCAAATCTTGGACGATTGCCTGATCATTACGGTTATCTAGAAGAGGGGTGTTTGTCATCGCTCTTTGCCCTCCAGGAGATAGAAAGGATAAACCAGGTTGTAGAAGGTGTTGGTCACCCGCACCCGGTAGTTGATATCGATCAGCAGTTGACCCAAAGCCAGATTAGGGCTGACCTGTAGCGTGATGCTATCAATACGCGGTTCCCAAACCGTTAATGCTTCGAGTACCCGTTTTTTGGTCAGGGCGATCGTTGTCGGGTTCAGAGGCTCAAACATTAATGCGTTTAAATTGGCCCCAAAATCAGGTCGCATAACCCGTTCATTGGCATTGGTTCCTAAAATAATTTGAATTGCTTCTTGAATATCTTTTTCGTAAGCCGACAAAGCAATTTCACCTGTTGGATCAGGTTGTACCGGGAAACTCCATCCAATGCCTAAAAATGCTTTATCGACTTCAATGGTCATCATGCAATTCCTGGTAATGTTTATCCACCAATCATGACGGTTGCGGCTCCAGTGGCGATCGGGGCACCACAACTGGATATGTCTCCCACTCTCAAGGCTGGGCGACCGCCAATTAGCACCGTCAAACTACCCTTGAGAAAAGGAGTCGGTGGGTGAGGGCCAGCCAGAGGGGGTAACGCGCAGGTAAACATGTCTCCTACCACAGCGGCGGGCAATCCCTCAATCAAGACCGTAGGCACTCCAGGGCCAGTAATGACTCCACCGTGAGGGGGAAGCGTCTGATCGGTCACACGGGCTGCAAATGGCATCGCTTTCTCCTTTAATTGATCCTGACCTGAGCACCAAAAATTGAGATTTGTGGGGCAGTCATCACAATGCCATCGGGAGTTACCGCCAGGGTGCTGCCACCGGCTTGCATGGTGATACTGGTTGGCGTAACGATAAAGCTTGTCGCTCCACAGAGCACCTTCATGCTGGTGCCTGTCATGTTGATGCCATCGGGAGTGAGGGCGATCGTCTGGGACGGGCCAACCGGAGAAGGGATCGAGGGCTGGGTCAGAGTAGGGCCGTTCTGGATAAAGATTGAAGAGGTGAGATCTGAGAAGACGACCTGACTGCCCACGGTTGTGCGGATGCCGCGAATTCCAGCTAAAGGTGATGGCACAGGCGGGCGGGCAGCCGGTGGCAAACTATTCCATAAACAGCCAATCACAAAGGGATGATTCATATCTCCGTTTTCAAAAACAACTAGCACCTCTGTGCCAATTTCAGGAATAAAGTAGAAGCCATAGCCCGCAACACTCGGAATCAGCGATGAACCAGCCATCGGGGTAGCAACGCGAGCCCAAGCACTCACATCACCGCAAGTCATCATGGCAAGCTGAACTTGTACTCGCCCCAATCCCAGCGGATCCGTAACATCCACCACAATTCCCGTTGTCACTCCATAAAACTTCTTGCCAGATTCCTCTTCGTCATCACCTGAACTGGCGACAATATCCCAACTCACCTCAGCTTTAGTCATGGCAGGATCTCCTTACTCACTTTGAAAACAGTCCGGTAGCCGCTCCCATCAATCAGATGATTGGCGCTGGTGACCCGGTAGTTGCCACTAAAATCGGGGCCTAATCCTTCTAGTTTGATCACAGTACCCGCTCGGATACGCGGATCGCCAATGGCAGAACCCTGCCCAGTCAGGCGATTGTTCAGTGTTTGACGCAACTTGCGAACAATCTTAAAAACACTATTGGTAATATCTGCTGGATTGCTCAAATGACTGTGAATTAGAGTCATCACAGGGCCACCCACTAACGATTGAGTGACCACTTTTGTATTATAGACAGGTGCAATCCCGCCAATGTTGACCGCTACATCGGGGATAACGCTAACCCCCAAGCGCTCGCGATCGAAATCCCAAAACACTGTTAACAAAAATCCAATTAAAGCAGAGACACCACTGAGGGTAAATTTCATCGAAATGCCAGCAATCTGCCCCACCGTGCTGACTTTAGGCGAGAAATTGAGCAGGGTTTCCCCCCAAGTCAACGTCAAACGAGGTTCATATTCTTTGATGAAGCGAGATAAATAAAGCACATCTCCTTCCACCCAAAAATCGGCATCATACCGTTCGGCTAATTCTTTGAGCAATTCCAGATCACTCTGACCCTTTTGTTTGCTTCCTGTTTTCTTAAATATGGCATCCAGAGCTGCTAGAGCGATGGAGGGACTGCCCACTCCCACTGGATCAATGGCTGGCAGCAACAAATTTTCGGCACTGAGGAGCGCTGCAATCAAAAAATCAGGCAGAATGCCAAATCCACGGGCGTAGCTGCCCGCTGAGAGACGATGCAGATAGTCATGGGCAATCAGCCTCATGGCAGGCATACCGCTCGTTGGAAAGTCGGCCTCAACGCCTGTAATCTCGCCCAGAAAAACCTTCTCTAACGGATCGGGAGCATAGCCAACGGCAAAACTAAGTTTATTATCGATATCGAAGAGATTGCGATCGGCAAAACTAGCATCTCCCACGGAACCGATTTTCACCCCCGTCGGATAGGGGCGAAATCCCAGTCCGCGAATATGGTTTTGTAGCCAGCGCAAATTGGTGTTGGCAAATTCCACTTCCACGCGATCGGCTGCATTGCGACCATCCTGGTAAACCACACTGGTAATGGACGATCGCAACTCAGCCGGAATTTCCTCACCATTAATTTCAATCTTAAAATCGGGGGCATATTGACGATAGAGAGCCATACTACTGAATTACCTCCCCACTGTCTGGATCCCGAAAGGGCAGTTGAGGAATCAGTAAACGGGTTCCTACAGGCAGCACTTTAGGATTCTCAATCTGGTTACGGAGGGCGATCACTCGCCAAAAAGTAGGATTCTCATAAACTTTGTTGGCAATGCTGCTCAGCGTTTCTCCCTGATGCACCACATAGAGAGCAGAAAAATCTGCCGTTTCGGTCTTTTCATCTTTGGCCGCCAAGGTTGGATCGGCGTATTCGTGGAAGGTGACCTGGAGCTTGGCCCGCACTGGAGTTCCGTTGGGCAAAAACATGACAAATCGCTGGCTGACTTTTGCCAGCACACAGGTGAAGGATTCCTGATTTCCCCAGGACTTAGAACCCATTGCCGAGTCTCCCCAGGTCAGCAGCAGCACCGGCGGCGCATGGGTTTTAGGATTTTTATTCATCAAATCAGTAATCTGAGTCGTGATTTTGCGAACATCATCACCCGCCCGATTTTGGTTCTCATGTTTCTCATGGGTATCAACCAACAATTCCATCTCTAGCGTTTGTAGATCACCATGAACATACTGCAAAATCGGGGCTCGGTTTCCCGGAACTGCCGCCTGTGCAAAGGTATTACTTTTGTTTACTGTGTATTCATCGGGATTAAACAAAACCTTAATAGAATGGTTGGTGTCTTGATTATGAATCGTCAGTTTTGCGAAAGTTTGTGCAGACATAGAAAGCGCAATGAATGCTGTCATCGATCAAGCCCTCCCCAACCGTTCGCGGTAGGCCACCATGCGACGATCGATCGCCTGCACCACCTGATCCGTCAGCCGATTGACATCCACTAAGCTGTTCGGGTCGGCCACAAAACCAGAATGAGGGAATGAATGTCTGCTCATGACCGAAGGATCCTGATATTCCTGCTGATGCAATGGCTGTTGGTTCAAAGCGGTGTATGAGTTTTGTTGGGTATTCAAGAGTGATCCCATCACGTTAGCTGGAATCGATCGGCGAACAATCTGAGAAACCGGCTCCGCTTGTACCAGGCGATGCTGAGAGGATGCCTGCTTGGGTGGTGGTGCATCCATAGAAACTGCCAGAGGCTTGGCTTTGTTTGTGGTGGCGGTGACAGTTTCAATCCGCTCAATGCGGGTACTCAGACGATGCACCAGGTTTTCAGTCGTAACCAGGGTTTGTTGAAATTTGATTTGAGGCAGTGGTAAAGCTTCTCTGGCTTCTGGTGGTTGGCAATTCAATAAAACAAAAGCAAGATGGGGAGAATATTGGGTTTGATAAAACGGTTGGGTTGATCGAAACGTAATGATGGGAGGATTACGCTGTAAGGTTAGATTGATGGCTGTCCCTAAATTTTGTTGGGTTTCATACCGCTGCATGATGTCCTGGGCAAAGGTGACAATGGTGCTGTGCGTGCGAGGCCGAAAAGTGGGCCGAAAGTTTTGTACGACTCCAATCCTGTGGCGATCGTGCACAAGTGGTTTGATGGTGGGTTGAAAATCACTCATGCTGATTCATCCTCTGATTGATGCTCGAAATCTCGTTGACCCAGTGGCGGCGATCCTGATGCTCCAACGCCATCACTTCGGACTGCGACCAGTGGAAGTGGTAGGCAATAAAGGCTACCTCCTGCGCCAGTTGCTCTAGGGGGTAGCCTACAATCCCCCCAGCACAGGCTCTCTCACCTCAAACTCGTGCTGGCACTCTGGGCAGGTAACGATCGCGTGGTCGTGTTCCAATCGATTAATCTGGTTGTACAGATCTTGAAGATACGCTAAATCTGTGGCATATAAATTTTCGATAATTTTGGGATTAATTTGAGAGAGGCTGCCCAATTGAGTAATCACCCGCGCCAGCAGAATGATCACCAGATAGGCCGAGTTTTTCTGCACTCTTGGATCCCGTAAGGGCTGAATTTCATCGGATGCGGTTGCCCGTCGCATCATGCCCTGCCGATGTAGATTGCCCTCTTCATCCAGATAGCCACAGGGCAAGGTAAACTCAAATTCTGTCTGAAACATAGTTGACTCCTGGCAAACTTGGCATACTTCCTAACCCCGTTCCAAGCGCTCGATCGCAATTTCCAGGGTTTCGATCGCAATGTCATCACTCGATGCATTAAAATCTGGGGCATCGTACTTGCTGGGCCAGCCGTTAAAGAAGTTCCAGCGCACTTTTTCCTGACCTAAACTGTCTAGCACCCGAATGGAACCATTTTTGCGGGTGATCATGCCTTTGATGGCATCGGCGTGCCATTTGTATAAATCGGCAGAATCCGTCAATCCCCACTTCAAAACAATATTGGAATATTTCACCCGTCCCGGCAGTTTCTGGGTCTCAAACACGCCGCCTTGAGGGTTCTCTGTGATGGCAATTTCTGACATAAAACCCGTACATTCGCGGAACATAGCATAGGTCATGCCATCAATTTCCACATGGAAACGAAAATTACTGTAGGGATCGACTCGTACACCTGTGGGCATTGGTTTCCTCCTGAGTTATGACTCACTGACTTCTGAACCACCGTCCCAAAGCCCAATCCGCACGATGATGAATTCTGCCGGACGAACGGGAGCAACTCCAATTTCGATATAAAGTCGTCCTAATGCCCGAGTCGAGGGTGGATTTAAAGCTTCATCAATTCGCACATAGAAAGCCTGATCAGCAGTGGCACCAAATAGCCCGCCATCTCGCCAAACTCGGGTGAGAAAATCACTAATCGTTCGTTTTAGATTTTTCCACAGGGTTAAATCATTCGGCTCGAATACAGCCCAGCGAATACTAACCTCAATGGATTGCTCAATATAAATCATTAAGCGGCGGACAGGTACGTACAACCAATCGGTAATGTTAGGATCAATCGTCGTGCGAGCCCCCCATACTGTCACCTGACCGGAACCAGGGAAAATCCGAAGAACATTCACTCCTTTAAGATTGAGGGGAGCTTGCTGGCGATCGCTCAATCGAGTCTCTAACCCCAAAACACCCCGCACATCCGTATTCGCAGGAGCCTTATGTACCCCTCTTTCTTGATCCGCACGAGCATAAACACCCGCCATGTGCCCGGAGGGAGGAATCAGCATCGTTCGCGCTTGTGACCCTGTGCTGGTCGGATCGCGGACTAACAACCAGGGGTAATACAAGGCAGCAAAGCCGTCCTCCGCCTGCACAAAGCTCCGCTGCTCCTCAACACTACCAGAACCAGCAGGGGGCGCTCCCACTCTTGAATCTAAAATCGCAAAGCGATCCCGCATGAGCAGGCAATGATTAATCATGTTCTGCTGGATCGTCTGATAATCGCTTTGAGTAACCGCATCAGGGATACACAGAATATTGACATCATCAACATCGCGCAGAACGTTCAATCCTGCTTCGTACTCAGTTGCTGATAGATTACCAGGATTGTCATCGACACCGTTAATAGCAATAGTAAGATTTCCCACCGTATTAACCAACGCATTGGGGAATGTGGGTGTGGCCGCAGGGGCAGCAGGGGGCACAACCTTGAGCCACTGAGACTGCACCGCAGAAAATACATAGTTTGGATGCAGCGGGTTTAAGGATAGCTGATCAAAGCTTTCTGCTGATCCCGATCCAGCAGGTGATGTAACCAGCAACTTAAACTCCTGGGAAATCAGCACAGGTGCCTGGGTTACCGTCAGGTCAAAAATTCCAGTCGGCGTTCGGGGTGGGCTGGCAAATAGGGTCACAAAATTGGCTCGATCGACGCTTTGAATCACTGCATATTGCTCTAGATTGGGATTACCATTTGCACTACTTTTACCCTGAATGAGAACCACAGTCCCTGCGGATAATCCAGTTGTTGACGCAACGCGAAACGTCGTTTGGTTGTTGAGAATATTCGCAATGCGTAATGGGTTGTTTGCGGCTAAATTGGCGATCGCATTACTAAGAGTCAGGATATTACCCTGAATTCCAGTAATCGTGGCTCGCGCAGATTCATCCTCCGTTACCGTGTCTCCCACCCGAAAGGGGCTGGCATCATCCACAGTCACGGTGAGTCCGTTAATCGCGCTCACGGTTGCACTGCCTTTGACAACTGCCACTCCGGCTGTGCCAGTGGCATGAGCCGCTTGTACTTGAACAGTGATATTGTCTCCTGCTGTCCCAGCCTGGATCGCTTGCAGTTTAAAGACGATTTCATTGCCCTGATTTTTCACCTCCCAGGTGGTGGCTTTTGCCGTGCCAATGCGGACGATGTATGCCTGAGTACCGCCATTCTCAAAGAAGCCCCGCACCGCATGAGCCATGTAAAACCAGCGAGGCGAGGTAATATAGATCCAGGGATTACCATCCTTAAGCACCCCATAACCCTTAATTGGATCGAGGAATTCATCAAAACTCGTGATGCGTTTTGCTTCGTTGATTGGCCCATTCAGCGCCGCACCAATAAATGCCACCGTGCTGGTTCCTACTCCGGCAATTACACCCGGGCCAGTCACTTCTTCGATATAAACACCAGGGGTTGCATACGTCGGCATGAAATCCTCCTTGGGGCAGCAGTTAATTGGGGCAGCAGTTAAATAGACGGACAGGAAAGAGACAAAACAGGCGCAAAAACAGGCGCAAATGGATCAGGGAAAGCTGAGATTATATTCACCGCTGGGAGCAGGCACATCGACATCGCGCACCTTCTCACCTAACCCAGCCACTCTGGTTCGCAGGCGATACCGATCGCCCTTGAGCCCGCTGAAGGTAAAACGCCCCGATGCATCGGTTGCAGTGGTTTGCAGTGGAGTATCCGTGAGTGTTTCCAGTTGCACCCAGGCATTGCTGAGGGGCGTTGGGGTATCGTTTTGCAGGTTCAAGCTATCCAGGACAACCCCGCCAATTTGCATCCAGGTATCGGAAACTGTGGTTTGTCCGAGTTGCCAGTATTCTGTAATGCGGGTCGTGACGATGGATCCAGTGATGGTGCGCATCAGCGCAATGGGCAGCGTGACGATCAGGTAGAGTACCGGCTTTAAGCGAGACTTTTGGCCCATGCTGTGCCAGAACTCGGATAGTTTCAGGTAGCCATCCACTGGGGCGATCGTCAGGGGTAAATCAATATTTTGGAATGGTTCAGGCCAGGTGGCAAAGTGGATTTGCCAGTCGGCATCCAGGGCGGGTCTACTCAGGTAAAGTCGGGCCGGGTTGAGCGAGATAGCCTGCATCAACACTCCTGTCACCTGGTAGAGTAAATCATGTTCCGCCAGGGTTGCTTCGGATTTATTTTGAATCGGACTCCAGGCACTGATCAAATAATGACAATCTAACCGGGCAGGGACAGGCTCCTCACTCACGACACCGTTGTTGATGGCGCGATCGCGCTGATTAGAACGGAACTTACGATTTTCCCGCAGATCCACCAGATAAATGTTGAGTCGTCGATCGGTGCCAGCACCCGAACTGCTCCAGTCTTCATCGGGAGGTTGGAAACTAATCTGAGTTTCACTCAGCCCCAAATTGCTCGATCTGATTAGATCAAGCAATAGATGATCGAGTGAGCTGAGGAGACTCGTAACCATACCTTTTATCGCCTACGGTTATCGTCACGACTTCTGCATGGATCATGTACCTATATCAACTCGACAACAAAGTAAATTGCGAGTACAACACTAAATTCTCAGAAAAGCATCCAGAAGAAATCAATTCCGTTGTTGATCAGGGAAATGATTGACTAAGAAGTTAGGATGAACTTGAGATTTGTAAAACTATCGAGAAGATAATAATCTAACCAACATCTGCCGACTGGTTCGACTGATGAGCACGAATAGCCTTTTACAAGAACGAAGCTAGGTAATGTAAAAGATGTCTTTAATTAGAAATTATCCTGCCAACCAGGAGGAATTAATCTTAAGAAAATCTTTAATTGCAGAATTTTGCTTGAAACGCTGCTAACTAGCGACTTTGTAATTTAATACCAACAGAAATAAATTTAATTGGCTTAACAGAATGGTTTTGTAAACGCGATCGATAATTTTTACATTCTATTCTGATGAGCTATCACTAGAGCTAAGACTACGAATAAAATACATCTGTAAATATTTAATATACTTGGTGATGATGATAAGAATTGAGTTTTGGATGTGAAAAGCGATCGCTTTTGTTGGCGATCGCTTTTTCTCGAAAAGACTCCATAGTTATTTCTGCTCAATCAGTTCTCAGCGATCTCTGAACTGACTCCCTCATTTGCTTGGAGTGTGATCACTCCATAGCTCAAACTAACTGTGATTGCCTACTTCCTGACATTGCGATTTTCCCATCTTCTGCTCGACTGCTTCATTTCCCTGCAAAGCGATCGCCCCTCTTTCTCCAACATTGCCCTAAAACAAAATACGACCTCCCAACTTGCCGGAAGTCATACCACTTCTTTGCTCTCTAATGAAACGTTCAACTTCTTCTCTCAAGCGGGTGGGATCACGCTCAAATCTTTCGACTAATTCATCTAAACGTTGCTTGATCTGCCAATTATAGACTCCATGCCCTTTCAGGGCTTGTGTCTTGCCTTGATGAATTGGAAGATCTTCTGCTCCTGGAATTCCTCTTCGAGTGGGTAGAGCAATGGCATTTTTTTGTACATCATTGTGGTCCCATCCTCCATTAGCACGCAAAATGTCAAATGCAGGATGCTTCCTGAACTCCCATGGAATAATGTGGTGGGCGTTCCAATCAGCAGGCTTATTGGCCCAATGGGGAGAAAGATCACCTTCAATCATCCTAGCTCTCAGTCTCCCTCGTTCAGTCAAAAATTGGTTTCTTCGTCCAGGGTGGGGAATCCCTGTCCTAATTGGCGCTTCTCCCCTTACACTTAACCCTTCACCTTGCTCAGTTACTTGTACTTGCCGTGCTTCTCTAACAGTTTGTAAATCCACAACATTACTTACTGGTTCACTAAGAGGAATTGCATTATCGTTAGCTGCCACAATATCTTGTCTTTTTAGGTTGTTCTGTTCTGCATTCAATAAATCAATAGCTTCTGAACCAACTTCTGTTTTTACAGTGGACTTGCTCGCTCCCTCGGCACCAATCTTAGCCACATCACTCAAGGCTCCTTTGGTTCCTGCCCTACTTCCAACATCACTGACAAGAGAGATGGCTGGGCGCTCGAATCGTGTTGCACTTGCTGTACCCTTTTTAAGAAATGGTAAAGCTGCACTAACTTCTGTTTTTACAGTGGACTTGCTCGCTCCTTCGGCACCAATCTTAGCTACATCACTCAAGGCTCCTTTGGTTCCTGCCCTACTTCCAACATCGCTGACAAGAGAGATGGCTGGCCGCTCAAAGTGAGTTGCACCTGCTGCACCTCTCTCTAGAAAAGGTAAAGCTTCGCCGGTTCCCATCATGACCCTCGCTGTACCAGCTCTTAAAGTTCGCAATCCACGTTTAGCAGCACTACTAAAAAACCTCTTTCCAACACCAGCTAAACCTTTTGCTACAAGGGGGCCAACATCTGCTGCAAGTAAAGCGACATCAATTGGATCAATAGCTGGTGTTTCCAGGGGTGCCTCGATACCAGTTGTTTGCAAAACATTACCATTTCGATCTAGCTCAATAATTGTCTCACCAGCACGGATCCGATAACCTTTTAGCTCATGAGTTTTGTGGTCACGGATAGGCATTACATTGTCAGCACTCAGCGTAAGTTCATGTTTGGCTTGATTAGGTACTAGTTTTAGTGCAGTGCCTAGCCAATAGACCTGACTCCAGTCAAAGTTTGGATCGGCAGGCAACCCTTCGATATTCCCCAAGGGTACGTCTGGCTGTGGAGGAAGTGCTTGGAGGATATTATGTTTAAAGGGTTGTTTAGACTGAAGCCGGTGCTCAAACTCTGTCGGTGGTGGATCGGGTTTTGTCATTTCTGCAAAAGACATACCTAAAATATCTTCCGCAGAGGGACGAGGATTTTGCAGTGGAGTTGATCCAATCGCTAAAGGATTATCTTGCTGATCTTTTGCTAACTGCTGCTGATATGCTGCTCTTCGACGGAGTTGTTCACTCAATGGAGGTTTACCCAGCCAGACAACTTTGTTTGGATCTACAGAAGAACTACCTGTTTGAGGTGCTTGAGGCGGTATAGCCTGACCCAAAACTTCTACGGTTTTTAGGACAGGCTCCACGGCTTGCTCAATCTTTTTCAACTTTTCTTCAGGTACTGATTGAATTAATTGTTTCGCTGGTTCCCTGAGCGGTTCCAAAACATACTGTTGCACGGATGGAGGAGCAACCCTCTTAACAGTTTGATAAGCTCCCGCGAGTCTTCTTCTAAGTTTTTCTTTGTAAGATAGGTTCTCTTCATTATTTTCTTGGCGTGCCAGCCCCGGGGCACTGGCTCCTGAAACCTGGACTAACGTTCCTCCCTGTGTTACGGCAGATGCTGCCTGATTCGCAGATTGCTCCAATGAGTTATTAGGAGAATGAGACGGTGCCGCACCTCCTCGGCTTTGCTGCACCACATGAGCCAGCTCATGAGCTAAAAGATGCTTTCCTGTTTTGCTTTCTGGCGCGTACTGACCAACATCAAAGGCAATATCCTGCTTCACTGTGTATGCATTGGCATTGACTGCCTGTGCCGATTCCATGGCTTTTGAGTCAGTGTGAATTCGCACCTGACTAAAATCCTGCTGAAACCGCGATTCCATTTCAGCCTGCACCGCTGGTTCCAAGGGTCGCCCCCGATCGCTATTAATCACCGATCGCACGATCGCCGGAATCCCCCCAGCATCAGGAGCAATCGCCTGACTCGCCTGCAACAACTGACTCACCGCCTGATTGCCCACATGCTGCTGCAACCCCAACACCTCAGCTTCCGCACCCGACCAGCCAGAGAAGCCAGGATGGACTGAAGAACTTCGGGGCGATCGCTCCAAACTGCTTTCCTTTGAGGTTTTCGTTGCCATCGACTGAGCCATGACTGAATTCCTCCCAGAGGGGTTCAAATCCTACCGTTACTCATCCTTGGGTTTGGGTTGTAACTCTGCCTCCGTCAATACCTTGCCGAGTTTCTGATATTCTCGTTGGGTGGCCTGGAGCAGATGGGTCATGCTCACCGCTGTGCCATCGGTTGCTGCCAAAAAGGCCGCTGCCAGTGCGATATTTTTAATATTGCCACCACTAAGCTTAAATTGACGTGCTAAAAAATTAAGATCCACATCCTCTGCCAGGGGCACCTGCTCCGCCCAAATGCCCTGCCAAATCTGCCGCCGACTTTCCTCATCGGGGGGCGGAAAATGTACCGTAAACGCCAATCGTCGAATAAACGCCTCGTCTAAATTGTTGTGTAAATTGGTGGCTAGAATGGCAATCCCTTCATACTGCTCCATCTTTTGCAACAAATAGCTAATTTCCAAATTGGCGTAGCGATCGTGCGAATCCCGTACCTCCGATCGCTTACCAAATAGCGCATCGGCTTCATCAAAAAACAAAATCACAGATGTATTTTCTGCGGCTCGGAAGATACGTTCCAGATTCTTCTCCGTCTCACCAATATACTTGCTCACTACGCCTGAAAGATCAATTTTGTAAAGGTCTAAGCCCAGTTCATTGGCAATCACCTCTGCCGCCATCGTTTTGCCCGTGCCCGAAGGCCCGACAAACAGCGCACTAATGCCCTTTCCCTGCGATAGCTTCCGGTCAAATCCCCACTCTGCCAAGACTTGATGGTGGTGCATCACCCGCTGGCAAATTTCTCGCATTGGCACCAATGCTTTTGGCGGCAGCACCAGATCCTTCCAGAAATGCACCGGCTCTAGTTTGCGCGCCAGTGTCGCCAATTCATGTCCCGACTGGGCACGAGCGGCTGCAAATAGCGCTTTCAGCCCCCGTTGGTTTTGATTGGCAAAATCCTGTAACTGGCTTTTGAGAGGGCTGATGCTATCCGGTGCTTCACGACTGCCCAGTACTTGCTGCCAACGAAGCTGAGCCTGGGCACGAGTGACAGCATTGGCAATTTGGCCCGATGTTAAACGAAAACAATCTGCCAGAACATCAACACTGGTGCCTGCTAATTCCATTCCGGCTGCTTCCAGATGCCATTGCCAGCAGCGCCTGCGTTCCCCAAAATCCGGAATTATGAATGGAATGGTAATCATCTCGATCGCCTGCTGATCTCGATCGCTCCAGGGTTGACGACCGGACAAAATGGTTATTCCCCCATGGGCGGCGAGAGTTTCTACCCATGGCTCCAAGTGGGGCGATCGCTCCTCTTGCCACAAAGCATCGACATCTTCCAGATATAGCAACGCGCCACGAAACCAGGCTTCTCGTAGTAGCAATTTCAACACCCGTTCAAAATCATCCTCAACATTGAGCGCCCGTTGCAAATGTGCGACTAACAAAGGGACTTCTAAGTCACTGGCCAACCACTCCGCCACCCGACGTTTTGCCTGGTTGTCCGATCCCTGAAAATACAAATTCAATGGCTGCTGTTCTATCTCGGACTGGGTCACCAAAGTTTGCAAGGCTGCTTGCTGTGCCGCTGCTAACGGTAAAGGTTCTAAATTCAGCATCGGCACAACCCACTGGCAAAACGGCATTAACCGGCTATCCAGGCTGGTTTGACCGAGTAAAAAATGAGCAATTTGCTCATCCAACTTAAACGCATACGCCAACAGCGGTGGTTGAGCTTGATGCGCTGGAGGCACGAACTGAATCAACCGATGGCGCAACAGTGGGGCATCGGGTGCAAAGGCTGCACGCTGGCGCAATTTTTCTGATCTGGAGGCACAGAGTAGATTAAGCGCCAGATCGATCGTGGGGCGTTTCCGAGTGACATCGTCCTGCAAATAGGCATATAGCCTTTCGTAGCGCAAATCAAAGTCCGGGGCCAGGGCAATCACCAGAATATCCCGTTCAAATGGGGACAAACGATACACCTGTTGTAGCCAGTCCAGACAGGATAGGTCATGGCTGACAAATTCCTCGACTGCCTCGTACAGCAAAGGCTCGCCTGGCTCCCGCCTGAGCAACCGTTCGACTTCTGCTTGACTGATGTGCAAACCCCGGTAGCGATCGTCCGCCGCCTCAGAGCCATAGACTTCTTTCGCAATTCCCGCTGCCGCTGCTAACAAATCGTCAAGCCGCTGTAGGGCGATCAGGACTTCATTGATTGATCGCTCGTCCCGATCCGATTCAAGGTTGCCAACCATGGTGATAAATCCTCAACTAAGCCCACCCATGCAGGTCATGTATGACTTTAAGTTGATTGCCCACTGCCCTCCCAGCAGCTTTGTATTGAGTGCGGAGTATTGAGTGCGGAATTGATCCGGCTAGTCGCGATCAAGCTAGTCGCGATCGGGCTAGTCGCGATCGAATAGAGGAGAATGCTGCAGAATTGCTCACAGTCAGGTCAATGGCTGATGCAGAGATTGATTTAAGTCAGAATAATCTTATTGGTTACCTGACCATTGGCATCAATGTCATACACGATCGGGATTGCGGTGCCCAATTCGACCTTGACAATCTCCTCTTCAGAGAGGTTTTCGAGCTGCTTAATAATGGAACGCAGGGAATTACCATGGGCGGCGATCAGGACATCATCACCGGCGATCAGGTGTTTGAGAATGCGCTCTTGAAAAAAGGGAACGGTACGCTTGACCGTATCTGCTAAGCTTTCGCCCCCCGGAGGAGCTACATCATAGGAGCGTCGCCAGATCTGAACTTGCTCTTTACCAAATTTTGCCGCAGTTTCGGCTTTATTTAAGCCCTGAAGTTCACCATAGTAACGTTCATCTAATGCGGCAACAGTATATACAGGGAGTTCCTGTTCTGGATCACCATTATATTGATCCCAACCATGCCAATCTTCGTCATCAATATCATGTTTAATAATGGGAATTCTGCCATCACAAATATCATCCACTTCCGTCAGGATAATGATGGCTGTCTCAATAGCCCGAAAGAGCATACTGGTAAAGCAAACCCGAACTCGATAGTCCCTTAGCTTGCAGGAGGCGATCGTCGCTTCTGCTCGTCCCATTTCGCTTAAGGGGACATCCACCCAGCCAGTAAATTTGTTCTCTGCATTCCAGAGGCTCTGTCCATGTCGAGTTAGAATCAATTTAGCCATTGGTAAGTCACCTAAGCGAGGTTTCAAGGACGGGTAACGGGTTCGGGAGGCTTGATTTCATTCGGACAAGGCGTATCTTGTTCAAAATGGCTGAGATTTGACAGAGTTGTTCTGGAGATATCTTCTAGAGCATTTTGCGTGAAGAAGGCTTGGTGAGCCGTAATGACTACGTTGGAAAATGACTGCAAAAGCTGAAAATCATCGTCTTGAATCACCGTATCCGAAAGATCTTCGAAAAATAGTTCATCTTCTTGCTCATAAACGTCAATACCTAAATAGCCAATCTTGCCCGATTTAATCCCCTGAATGGCCGCTTTGGTATCGATTAATCCACCCCGACTGGTATTGATCAACATGATCCCTGGCTTCATCTGATCGATCGTATCTGCATTGATCAGGTGATGGGTTTCTGGAATGAGTGGGCAATGTAGCGAGATGATGTCGGCATTTTCCAATAATTCTGAAAGTTGCACATAGCGAGCAACACCAATTTCCTCAAACTTGGGATTGGGATAGGCATCATAACCCAATAGCTGACAGCCGAATCCATGCATGATTTGGGCGAAAATGAGACCAATTTTGCCGGTTCCAATCACCCCCACCGTCCGACCATGTAGATCAAACCCGAGTAATCCTTCCAATGAGAAATTATCATCTCGGACTCGATTGTAGGCTCGATAGAGCTTCCGATTGAGCATCAAAATCAACCCAACCGCGTGCTCAGCAACCGAAAAGGGAGAATAAACTGTGACTCGCGCAACTCTGATATCCAGTTGGGCCGCAATCTTAAGATCAACGTTGTTAAATCCAGTACTGCGTAGAGCGATAAAGCGGATTCCCTGACTAGCCAAAATTTCCAGGGTGGCTTGGCCTAAATCATCATTAACAAAAGCACAAACTGCTTGACACCCATCTGCAAGAGGAGCGGTTTTGGGATCCAAACGGGTATCAAAATAGACCAGTTCATGGTTTGCGTGGAGGGCGAGATTGGCTGCATCGAGAAACTGGCGATCGTAGGCCTTGGTGCTAAAGACAGCAACTTTCATGCATAACCTCAACTAAACATCTGAAACTTGGGCCAGAAAGATCGAACCAGAAAGATCGAACTAAAGAAATTCAACCAGAAGAAGTTTAAATCGAACTAAAGAAATTCAACCAGAAGAGGTTTAACCAGAAGAGGTTTAACCAGAGAACTGCAGCGAATCCAACCGCCAGAGCAAAAAACCACCTGCTTTTATGACTTTCATTGCCATTGTGAAGGCTGTTTTAAGGCAGCAATCGATACCGATCGTTGCATTTGAGAATCGCCAGAGAGGATTGAAAAACTGAGGCTGCATAGAATTTTATCCTATAGGACGGCAATTAGAATGACGACAAATTAAGCAGATAGCAGTTCTATAGGAATGCGCCTGTTCCTCGATCAGTCTTATCTGCATTCCGCCCGCCACTCCTGATCGTTTGGATGTTCTGCGCAGACGACATAGAAAATAACCCCAAAAATAACCCAATTGGGATAGCAATTCGACAGGCGGTCGCTTCCAGCACACAGAGCCAAATACCGAAGATTTATGATAATTATTTGCAATAAACTACTTAGGGTAGTAAGCTGACAATGGATCTGCTCTTTATCGATCGCTCCTGTGAGTAAAAGCTGGCTGACCTTCCCCTATCCCTGGTTTCCCCTTTCGATCCGGCTCGATCGGCGTGTCCCCCCTCTGCTAGCGATTCTGGGGATTCTGACTTTCATGCTCCTGATCCTGAGTGTCGGGTATGGCGAATATCCCATTCCCCTGCTTGCGGTTGCCCAAATCTTATTAGGACTTGATCCTAATAATCCTGACTACAGTTTTGTCATCTACACGCTACGGCTGCCCCGCGTGGCCGCAGCCTTTCTGGTCGGGATAGGTTTGGCGATCGCCGGAGCGATTTTACAGGGGCTTACCCGTAATCCTCTGGCAGCCCCTGAGATTGTTGGGATCGAAGCTGGAGCTGGACTGGCAGCCGTTGCTTTGATTGTGCTGCTCCCTTCAACACCGATCTCCCTCTTGCCGATCGCCGCATTTGCAGGAGCGCTTCTCTCCGCCTTGCTGGTCTATGGGCTGTCGTGGAATGGTGGCAGTTCACCGATCCGTCTGGTTTTAGTGGGTGTGGGGATCAGCGCCACTGCCTCTGCGTTGACGAGTTTGATGATCACCTTTGGGGATATTTATGATGTTAGTCAGGCGCTAGTCTGGTTGGCAGGCAGCGTTTATGGGCGGTCTTGGGCGCATATTCAAGCCCTCCTGCCCTGGCTAATTCTGTTGATTCCCCTCGCTCTGATTGGATCCAGGCAATTGAACCTGTTGACGCTGGGGGATGATATGGCTCGTGGGTTGGGAAGTGCCGTAGAGTGGCAGCGAGTTTTCTGGCTGCTCATCAGTGTAGGGCTGTCAGGGGCATGCGTGGCTACAGCCGGAACCATCGGCTTTGTGGGTTTGATGGCTCCCCATTTGGCAAGGCAGATGGTTGGAACCCAGCATGAAGGGCTGATCCCCACTGCGGCTCTGATCGGCGGACTCATGGTGGCTCTCGCAGATTTGCTAGGGCGATCCCTATTTGCTCCGATCGAATTGCCTTGTGGTGTCGTGACAGCGGCTGTCGGAGCACCTTATTTTCTCTATCTGCTCTATCGAAACCGAAATGCTTGATCCTGATTTGAGTGGGCTGACTCAGATGAACCACATTGATGATATTCACAATAGTGATATTTACAAAAGTAATATTCACGATCGTGATACTCATAATGATATTCACAGGCTGCCTATCCCTCCGCAATCTGTTCTCACCACTCGTCAACTTACCTTGTCTTATGATCAGACAATTGTCATCAAGGCGTTAGATTTAGCAATTCCTGTCGGTCAGATTACGGCATTAGTTGGTTCAAACGGCTGTGGCAAATCAACTCTGTTGCGGGGGCTAGCACGATTACTGAAACCTGTGCAAGGTGCAGTTTATCTCGATAGTCGATCAATTTTCCAGTTGTCTACCAAGCAGGTAGCTAAACAGTTGGGGATTTTGCCCCAAAGTCCTACTGCCCCAGAGGGTTTAACGGTGCGGGAGTTGGTTGCTCAGGGGCGCTATCCGCATCAGACTTGGCTACAACAGTGGTCAGCGGAAGATGCTCGCCAACTGGAACAGGCCTTGATGATCACGCATATGTTGGAGCTAGCTCATCGTCCTCTGGATACTCTATCGGGTGGACAACGGCAGCGTGCTTGGATCGCCATGACTCTGGCCCAAAATACTCCCATTGTGCTGTTGGATGAACCGACAACGTTTTTGGATTTGGCGCATCAAATTGAGATTTTAGACCTGCTCTATGACCTCAACCGGGAAGGTCGCACGATCGTTATGGTGCTGCATGATCTGAATCAGGCCTGTCGCTATGCCGATCACTTAATCGCCATCAAACAGGGACAGGTTTACGCCCAAGGTCGGCCCAGCCAAATCATGACTGAAACCTTGGTCGAAGCCGTCTTTAGTATTAAGAGCCGAATTGTGACTGATCCCTTGACCCAAACTCCAATGTGTATCCCGGTCAGTCGCAAGTCTAGAGTGAGCCCTTAAAGCAAGCCCAGCATTTCTAACAGTCAACCTATTCCTACAGTCAACCTATTCCTACAGTCAACCTATTCCCATAGTGATCCTCTTCCTATAGTAATCACCGAATCTTGAAAGAAGCATTACCCTTAGGTTTCCGATCCGGATCATGACGATATTGCTAACCGATCAGGCGTTTTCTGAACTGCGACAACAACATCTTTCCTACCAGAAAATTATTCATCCGGCTCAGGGATTTGACTCGATTGAAACCACTGAAGATCAATTTTCCAAAGAACATTATCGATCGGTACAGTTGCGTCCTGGACTACGGCTTGAGGTGATTGATGATAGGTATTACAGTGACTTTAGCCTGCGGGTTAGCCACGACGACTACTCCTTCATTGTCTCCAAATTTTACCTGTCTGGCCGTCATGGCGTTCTGACGAACGATATTCCCAATATTCCAGCCTCCTATGTTGAGCAAGCGGGCTATAGCTATCTCTTTTTTCTGCCGGATTTATGGGAAACCGAGCAATTTTTTGCCAATCAGCATTTACAGTTGGTGCGAATTGAAATCGATCCTGACTTTTTCCAGGCATATCTGGCAGACAATCAGCTACCCGCAGCCCTGCAGCAAACCCTGCATCGTAACTTACAGCATCGGTTTCACCAAACTCTAGGCAAAACCACTGCCGCAATGCAATATGCGCTACAACAACTATTGCATTGTCCTTATCAGGGAACCACACAACGGATTTACCTGGAAAGTAAGGTGCTGGAACTGTTAGCGCTGCAAGTCAATCAATGGATTCAGGATGTCGATCGATCGTCGCTACCGCGCTGTACCCTACATCCCAACGACATTGAACGGTTGCACCATGCCCAAGAAATTCTGATAAAAAACTTGATCAATCCGCCTTCTCTGCTCGATCTGGCCCGCCAAGTGGGCTTAAACGATTATAAGCTCAAGCAGGGGTTTCGGCAGGTGTTTGGCACGACGGTGTTTGGTTATTTACAAACCTATCGGATGCAGCAGGCTCAACGACTGTTAGCCGAACCGGACTCCAGTGTGGCCTGGGTAGCGCAACGGATCGGCTATGCCAGCCAAAGTCGGTTTTGTGATGCGTTTAAGCGGCAGTTTGGGTTAAGCCCGCGTGCCTATCGAATGCAGTTAAAAACCAGCCGATCCGTTTCAGGCAAATAAAAATCCGGTTCGGGCAAAACTCCCCTCTGACTTTCCCCTATACTGACAATCAATTGAGAAGTATTCCTATTAATACCGCCGATACTCTGGGGGTCGGGTCGGACGAGTAATTTTGGACGAGTAATTTTGGTGTGAGCAACTATGGGGAACCAACAACGATGGCTAGCACTGGGCTGGGTCGGATTGGCAGCGCTGGCGATTCGGCCGGCTGAAGCTTCTGATCTGCTATCTATTCCGTCAGATCAGGCAACTTCAAGCAAGGATAGAGCAGCCCTGAGTTTGAGCAATGCGACGATGCCAGGACAAGAACTGGAACAGGGCGCAACTACAGTGGCAGAATGGCTGGCTCAAGCCAGTGAAACCGCTGTGCAAATTACAGATATCCAGTTGGAAAGCGTGGGCGATCGATTGGAGATCCGACTGCGAACCACGACAAGCTTAACGGAGGTGAC
Source organism: Elainella sp. Prado103 (assembly GCA_025454395.1). Taxonomy (GTDB): domain Bacteria; phylum Cyanobacteriota; class Cyanobacteriia; order Elainellales; family Elainellaceae; genus Elainella. Next base: position 20,076 of record JALOOM010000059.1, on the reverse strand, counting down.
ACCTTCGCAGGTGGGTAATGCCTGGATCGCGGATATTCCAAATGCGACTTTAAACTTATCAACCAGTGGATTTCAAGCTAGCGATCCAGTTCCGGGCATTGCCCTCATTTCAGTGACTCAACTCCCCAACGATCGGGTGCGGATCGCCATCACCGGCACCGATGCTGTGCCTGTCATTGAGATTGATCCAACCGGAGAGGGAGCTGGATCGGTGGGCTGGCGGCTCAGCATTACGCCCGGCACCGATGGCATAGCCTCTGAAGATGCAATTCAAGTGGTCGTGACTGGTGAGCAGGGCACAAACTATAATCCTGGTACTGCCAGCACAGCGACACGAACGGATACGCCTGTGGATGAGATCCCGGCTAGCATTCAGGTGATTCCCCAACAGGTTTTGGATGATCAGCAAATTGTCGATTTACGCAATGCTTTAGAGAACGTGGGGGGAGTCACACTCGATGGTGACTATGGAGGCACAGGTGCAGGTAGCCTGATTTTGCGCGGGTTTACACAAGATACATTGTTTAGAGATGGATTCCGGGTCAGCAATTTTTATTCTGTCCCTGAAATTGCCAACATAGAACAAATTGAGGTCTTGCGTGGCCCGGCTTCGGTGCTGTTTGGGCAGGTGCAGCCCGGTGGAGTCGTCAATGTGATCACTAAACAGCCTTTAGACTCTCCCTATTATGGGCTTGACTTCACAGCCGGACAATTCAGTCTCTATCGCCCCAGTATTGATCTATCTGGGCCGTTAACGACGGATGGGAGTCTGCTGTATCGCCTCAATGCCGTTTACGAAAATTCGGGCAGTTTCCGTGATGAGGTGAGTACTGAACGCATTTTCGTTGCCCCCGTGGTGCAGTGGAAGATTGACGATCGCACCTCCCTAACGTTCGATTTTGAATATCTGTACGATGATCCCGTCTTCGATCGGGGTGTAACCGCTCTTAGTGATGGTTCGCTTGTGTTGCCTATCAATCGCTTTTTGGGTTATCCCCAGCTTGATGACTTCACCACTGAAGCATTTCGGGGAGGCTATCGGTTTGAGCATGAATTCAACGACCACCTGCGGTTACGGAATGCACTGGCGATCAATTCAGTGAGGCAAGGTGGAGCTCGTTCCGACCTCAATGGGGGATTGATCGATGATCAGTTTATCCCACGCGAGCTACGGGATGACATTAGCCTGGATGAGAACTATGGCATTCAAACCGAGTTGGTCGCAAGCTTCACAACGGGTACCATCGAGCATGAGTTGCTGTTTGGAGTCGATTTCAATCGCCTGACTAATTACTATAACTCAGAAGCAGCCGATCTCCCCCCGATCGATATCTTTGCGCCCAACTATGACATTCGTATTCCCGACCAATTATCACCCCGCTATGGTCAGGTGGTTCGGAATAGTTTGTTGGGAGTCTATCTTCAAGATCAAATCCAACTGCTCGATCGCTTACATTTGCTGATTGGTGGTCGGTTCGACTGGACTGAACAAGATCAGGTGATCATTTTGGACGGAACCAGTAGCTCCCAGTCTGATAGTGCTTTTAGTCCACGTTTGGGGATTGTCTATCAGCCGATCGACCCACTTTCGCTCTATGCGAGTTTTAGCCAATCCTTTTTTCCGGTGATCGGGTTATCGGCAGAGGGGTCTACTTTTGATCCGGAACGAGGTACCCAGTATGAAGTGGGAGTCAAAGCCGAGATTACCGAGCAACTCTCAGCAACGCTGGCGGCCTATCACCTGACCCGTCGCAATGTCTTGACCACCGATCCCGACGATCCTGATTTTTCGATTCAAGTGGGCGAACAGCGCAGTCAAGGGGCAGAACTATCTGTCACCGGCGAGATTCTCCCAGGGTGGAATGTTTTTGCCTCCTATGCCTATACCGATGCAGAAATCACTGAGGATAACGATTTACCGATCGGAAGCCCGTTAGCCAATGTGGCAGAGCATACAGCTAGTCTCTGGACAACCTACGAAATTCAAAGCAACGAACTACAGGGACTGGGATTCGGATTGGGTCTGTTTTTCGTGGGCGATCGACCGGGCTATGCTGGCTCTGACCCAGATAATTTTGAGTTGCCCAGCTATCTCCGTGCCGATGCGGCTCTCTATTATCGTCGCGACAACTGGCAAGCCCAGATTAAGGTGAATAATTTATTTGATGTAGAGTATTACACAACCCATCAAGGAGCCGATATTGTCTATCCAGGTGCTCCCTTGAACGTAACTGCTTCGGTTTCCTATCAGTTCTAGCAGATATTAGTATTGGCGTTGTCAGATAGATCACACCGCATGCAGATTTTTCGTCAAACTTTAAGCTGGGTTCTCGCTCGAGACAGGAGACGATCCTGGCTTCTGGGCTTTCTGATCGGCATGGGAATGAGCGCTTGCCAACCGTTCTTCCCGCAGTCTAGCTCGATTGTTCCGACCTCTTCTCCACATCTAGCAGATTGCCGCAGGGTTGACCATGCACTGGGAACCACGAACATCTGTGGTTCACCGCAGCGGATCGCTGTTTTGAGTCCTCACATTTTGGATCAGGTCTTGGCGTTAGGAGAGCAGCCGATCGCCTATGCGGAGACGATTGCGCTCGATTTGGATCGGTTTGACGATCCTCAAGGGCAAATTCCCTATTTAGGAACTTATGTCACCACTCAGCCCATCAATTTGGGGGATCGCAAAACCCCCTCGCTGGAAAAATTAATCCGGCTTCAGCCTGACCTAATTTTGGGAGAAGAATGGCTGTCTAAAGCGCAATATCCCTTGCTGAGTCGGATTGCTCCTACACTCCTCTTTACGGATGAGAAACAGGGCAGCCAACATTGGAGCAACAATATTGAGCAGATTGGGCAAGCATTAGGACGAAAAGCCATTGCCCAGCAGATACTGACCGATGCCGCTGGGCAGTTGGCAGCCACTCGAAAAATCCTGGCTCCTGTCGTAGCCACCTACCCCCAAGTGTTGGTGCTCTCCATCAACCCTATGATGACCAATGTGGAAGTTGCCGCAGACAGCACAGTAGGGTATCTGTTAGAACAACTCGGATTTGAGCTGGTGTTGCCTCAAGCAGCGATCGGGTCAGCCGCCCGCTGGCAGCCCGTCTCCTTGGAAATTCTGCCCAGCTTGGAGGCGGATATTGTGATTGTGATTGGTTGGGATCATGCCACGCTTTATGGGGTAGAGGATCGGCTGCAAGCAGCTTGGCACCGGATCCCATTGCTAGCCACGTTACCGGCTGCCCAAGCCGATCGCATTTTTTTCGTTGATTATCAGCTTTGGGGAAGCATTACGCGGGGGGCAATCACCGATCGATTGCTACTCAGTAGATTACCGGAAATGCTATTGCCGCTCGTCCATCCTGAGAGGACGAAGCCTTCGGGGTGAACCTGTTTGAGAATACAACTTTCATGCGAATATTTACAATTATTTGGTGCGGACAGCTTGTTTCTACGATTGGCAGCTACATGACTGAGTTTGTCCTGACGCTCTGGGTTTGGGAAGTGACTCACTCAGTTGCAGCCCTAACTTCGATCGGTCTATTCGGTCAAATTTCCAGGGTGATCATTACGCCGTTTGCAGGTGTGATTGTCGATCGCTATCCTCGCCAACCCCTGATTTGCCTGAGTGATGCCGTAGCTGCTTTATCGACAGCAATTATTCTGGTTTTGTATGTGACTGCTCACCTGGAGACTTGGCACCTCTATATCCTCAACGCTATCAACAGTGGCTTCGGACAAATTCAGGCCCTGGCCTATTCGACATCCGTTACGTTGATGGTACCTGCATCGCAATATACCCGTACCAGCAGCATGGAATCGGCTATCCATTACGGATCGGCAATTCTTGCCCCTGCACTTGCGGGCAGTTTATATACTACAATTGGGCTGACTGGAATTCTCTGGATTGATATCGCAACCTTTGGCGTTGCCATCACCACATTATTCTCAGTTAAATTCCCAGTTTTCTACCAATCGGATTTGACCGCGTCTATCCAGTGGCGGAGCATATTGCATCTCACTTGGCAACAGACGATCGGTGGGTTGCATTATTGCTGGATGCAGCCCGGCTTGCGAGGGCTACTGCTGATTACGCTTCTGTTTTGGTTTGCCCATGATTTAGGCGAAGCGATCTACGATCCGATGATTTTGGCTCGCAGTAATGGTAATGCCCAAATTTTAGCCAGCACCAGTATTGCCGCCGGAATCGGGGGCGTAATTGGGGCGATCGGGCTGAGCGCTTGGGGAGGATTTCAACAGCGAACCAGGGGACTGCTCTGGGGGATGATCGGCGCAGGGTTGAGTAAAACTTGCTTCGGACTGGGGCAGGCTCCGGCGATTTGGCTACCCGCCCAATTCTCCTCATCATTGCATTTTCCACTTTTAAGCAGTTCTGAAACAGCACTCTGGATGCAGCAAGTGGCTCCAGAGCGGCAAGGACGAGTGTTCGCGGCCAATTCACTCCTGTTGCAGATCGTTTCGGCAGGGGCGATCGGCTGCGCGGGTTGGTTAGCCGATCGATTTTTTGAACCTGCTATGCTCTCCAATCGCCCTGCCATCCAGGTTTTACAGCCTATTTTTGGCACCGGAGCGGGAGCAGGCACGGCCATTTTATATGTCTGTTGCGCGATCAGCATGTGCGCAGTTGGAATTTTGGGATGCTGGTTGCCGTTACTGCAACAATTGGAAGATGGCTCAATTCCTTGATCCGCCACCTGATCGGCATTCCCAATTCAGGCTAGCCAGAGCAATCATGGCAATCAAACGGACTGGACTGCCAATTAAGCTGAATCATGCTTTAATAATTGAGATAGATTTTCATTAGCTAGAGATTGACTGCTATCCATTACCTGCAATTCGCCTGAGTGTTAGCCAATTTGCCAGACTGTCATGCCAATTACCCTGACCCAAACTGACTACTGGGCGCTATTGAACGAAATGGCTTCCCACCAATCCGATTCTGCATCGCCCGATCCTGCATCGGAGGATATTACCTCGCAATATCCATCTCAGCTTGGTCAGGGAGAACATCGATCGATCCAGCTCCGGGAAGGGTTAGAGTTAACCATGGGTCGCTATCAGCTCCGGGATGATCTGATCTTGCACTTGCCCGATCGTCCCCATCCTTTGGAATATACGCTGCTCATTTCTGGGCAATGTCGGGATCAGCACCAGTCGGTTGAAGCCGGACAGTATTTGCTCTGTAGTGCTGGGATGGCTCCACTTGAACGCTGGGAGATTTCAGCGAGCCAACCCATCATTGAGGTGAATGTGCATATTGAGCCTGAATTGTTTTGTCAATTGATTGGTGAAGCAAAAGATACATCATCGTCGATCATCCAACAATTGGTGGAATTTCCAGAGCGAGAATACCAGCATTGGTCAGGAATCACACCTGCACCGCTCCAGATGGTAGCTCAACAAATCCTGCATTGCCCCTATCAAGGCTTGATCCAAAAGCTCTACCTGGAAAGCAAAATTTGGGAATTGATGGCTTTGTTGATTGAACAAATCACTCAACCCACTCCCAAAAGCAATTCTCCTACCCTCAAAGCCGAGGATATTGAGCGCATCCACTGTGCTAAAAATCTGCTGCTACAACGGATCGATCGTCCCCCTTCACTGTTAGAACTGGCCCGACAAGTTGGGCTTAACGACTGTACGTTGAAGCGGGGCTTTCGACAGGTGTTTGGCACGACTACGTTTGGCTACCTGCATCGCTGCCGATTAGAACAGGCTCGACAGATCCTCGAAACCGAAGATCTGAATATTGCCGAAGTCGCTCAGCGGGTAGGGTTTGCCGATCGCAGCTATTTCACTGCCGCTTTTCGCAAGCAATTTGGCTGCAACCCCAGCGTTTACCGTCGGTCTCAGCAGGCTCAATCTCGTCAAAAAATTCCGCTTAGCCCGCAAAAAAATTCCGCCTAGTCCGCTTTTTGCTGCTGAACGCTCGCCTAACTTCGCTAAGCTAATTGAGAAATATTCTTAAATGTTTGGCGATCACGACTTCTCCAGGTTGGCCGATCGTTCTGTGATTTTGGTGTGCCGAGTGGAATTCAATCCTGTGAAACAGTTCATCTCTTTTCCTGGTTCCTTTCGTTTACTGATTGCGTTGCTTTTGTCGTCACTGCTGCTGCCGTCGCATACAGCAGTCTGGGCGAATTCTGGGAGTCAGTCTGAACGCGATTCTAGACTTAATTCTGATTCCAATACCGATCCGAATGCCAATCCAAATGCCAATCCAAATGCCAATCTAGAATCTCCCGCGCCAACAGAGCCGGTTTTCAGCCAGGATCAAGCTCAAACGACCCCGATCGAGATTACGGGGGTTGAAGTGAATCCAACTGAAACTGGACTGGAAATTATTTTACAAACCGATCAACCATTGCCATCTGTACCATTCTCAACGGTGGGCAATGCTTTGATTGCCGATCTTCCCAATACGCTGTTGTCCTTACCAACAGACGATGCGTTTCAAGCCACTAACCCGATCGAGCAAATAGCCCTCGTTGCAGTGACCAACCTGCCAGGCAATCGGGTGCGGGTGGCGATCACGGGCACCGAAGCTGCCCCAACCGCTGAGATCGCGATCGAAAACCAAAGCGTGATTCTCAGCGTGATTCCGGGAGCGTCCGGAGCCGCTACCGATGTAGATTCGCTGCAAGTTGTGGTGACTGGGGAACAAGAGCGCGGCTACTCACGCTCAGATGCCACTACCGCGACTCGAACAGATACCCCGCTACGCGATATTCCCCAGTCCATTCAAGTGGTGCCTCAGCAGGTGTGGCAAGATCAGCAGGTAGGGCAAATTAGCGATGTTTTGCAGAATGTGAGCGGAATTGCCGCAGATGACAGTTTTGCTGGATCGATCGATCGGGTCACCATTCGTGGCTTTTCCACCGATGTTTTCCTGCGCAACGGGTTTCGTGAAGATCAGTTTGCAGTGAGAGAAACAGCGAATCTGGAACAGATTGAAGTGCTCAAGGGGCCCGCTTCAGTCCTTTACGGTGCGTTGGAGCCCGGTGGCGCGATCAACTTGGTGACGGAACGCCCACTCTCTACACCCACCTATACCGCCGAGTTAGCAGCAGGTAGTTTCGCGTTTATCCGCCCCACCCTGGATTTTTCCGGGCCGCTGACTCCAGATGACACCTTACTCTATCGGTTAAATTTAGCCTACGAAGGCTACGATGGGTTTCGGGATTACCAACAAAATGTAGAACGCTTCTTTGCCGCTCCTACCCTGCAATGGAATATTTCCGACAATACTTCTGTACTGTTTGAAGTGGAATATCTGAGTGATGCCCGTCCCTATGATGATGGATTGGTGGCGATCGGCACAGGAGTGGCTGATATTCCCTATGAGCGGCGGTTTCAGAACGATACTGCTTTGGTGCGAACCGAGAGTGTTCGGGCAGGATATCAACTAGAGCATCGGTTGAATGAAAATTGGCGACTGCGAAACGGATTTAGCTACATCGCCGCCGACAGTTTTGATTTCAGGTTGACGAGTTGGACGATTGACGATTCTGGACAACTCGATCGTCGCTGGCGCTCCAACGATGATTTTTTTGAATCCTACGAGCTACAAACGAATATCGAAGGAGCGTTTGCCACGGGTGCGATCGAGCATCGGCTCTTGTTTGGGTTTGATTTAGGTTCGATCTGGTCGGCAGGCAGTCAGCGGCGGCTACCAGGGGATCCGGGCTTTTTCACCAATATTTTTGGATCCACGGTTGAGGCTGCCCAACCCGACTTGGATGACCTCACCTTATTGGCGCGCGATAATTATCGTCTGACTCGCTCCCTGGGCATTTATCTTCAAAACCAGATCCAGTTCCTGGATAATCTGATTCTGGTTGCTGGGGGAAGATTTGATCTAGTCGATCAAGACAGCGGCAATTTGGGTAATACTTCTGAGCAAAATGATAGCGCCTTCAGCCCCAGACTGGGGATCGTCTATCAGCCGATCGAGGAACTTTCGCTGTATGCAAGCTATAGCCGTTCTTTTGCCCCTAACATTTTTGGTATTGCGGCTGATGATTCCTTTTTGGAACCGGAACGGGGAACTCAGTACGAAGCAGGGATACGAGGAGAATTTTTTGACGGTAGGTTGACTACCAATTTAGCTGCCTATCATTTGACCAAAACGAATGTAGCGACGGTTGATCCAGAGAATCCCGATTTCTCGATCGCCGCAGGTGAAGTCAGAAGCCAGGGGATCGAACTAGATGTATCGGGAGAGATTCTGTCTGGTTGGAACATCATCGCCTCTTTAGGCTTAAACGATACGGAAATTACGGAAAGCAGCGACGAGTTCTTGCCCACTGGCAATCGTCTCGCCAATGTTCCATACACCACTGCCAGCCTATGGACAACCTATGAAATCCAGACTGGGAGTTTGCAAGGGCTAGGATTCGGCTTGGGATTATTTCATATAGGGGAACGGCAGGGAGATACTGGCGATACCTTTCGAGTTCCAGAGTATTGGCGGACGGATGCGGCACTCTTTTATCAACGCGACAACTGGAGAGTCGGACTCAACATCCAAAACTTATTTGATATTGACTACATTGAGGCATCAGGCGGATTCCGAGAAGCAATCTATCCAGGTGCTCCCTTATCTGTAGTCGGATCCGTTTCAGTTACGTTTTGAGATCGTTTAACCCATATCCCGATCAAGTTATAGGATGGATTATCAGCCTGGATTATCATTTTATGGTGAAACACCGCATTTATATTATCCAATTCTTGATCGGTTTTATTCTCATCCTCCTTTGGATTCCGGCTTGTCAGCATCGCCCTGAGCAACTCTCAATTACTCCTAGCGATTGCCGTATTGTCCATCATGCTGGCGGTACTTCCTGTATCCCGCAACATCCTCAACGCGTTGTCACCTTAGATGGCGTAACGCTAGAATACCTTCTATCGCTGGAGATTCAACCGATCGGGGCTGTGCTCAATCAACTTGATCAACATCTGATCACCGACCAGGCTATTCATATCAATAATGTTGGTACGGCTGGGGCACCCAATCTAGAGAAAATTCTCCAACTTAAGCCGGATCTGATCCTGGGGCTTGATTTCCATCAAGCTATTTACGCTCAGGTCGCTCGTATTGCACCAGTTGTATTATTTGAGTTTGGGTACAGCGGCCAATGGAAAGAGGCATTTCAGAATTTTGCAGCCGTCTTAGGCAAAGATGAAATCTCCCAACAGGTTATCGATCGATACTATCAGCGGTTAGAGCAATTTAAAGCCAGGATTGATCAAAATTTGCCGGAGGTTTCTGTGATTCGGATCGACCCGGTGAGTATTTATCCTTATTTTAGAGAGTCTTTCTGTGGCGTAGTTTTACAGGATGCAGGGCTGCCACGCCCGCCTGCCCAAAACCTATCTGCGATCGAGGCTCAGCAACAGTTCAATAATCCTATTCAGACTGCCATTAGCAAGGAACGATTAGATTGGGTAGACGGAGATGTTATCTTTGTATGGATTGGTGAAAATATGCGAGAAACGGCACAAACTGCCCAAAGACAGCTTGAACAACTTCAATCCACTCCTCTTTGGAGCAGTTTATCGGCTGTGCAGCAAAAGCGAGTTTACTCTGTTCCCAGCTATTGGATCGGCAGTGGCCCGATCGCGGCTAACCGAATTATCGACGACCTGTTTAAATATCTAGTTGACTCATGATCATCAATCGCTAGGGCAACTGGTCTAAATCAGTGGAGCACTTTGGAGAATCTGATGGCGGCAACTAGGAGCTTAAGCCGCTTGCCTGCTCAAGTTATTTCTACTAGATTCATAACTCTATTCTAAGACTTCCCTATGTCCTCTCCCATTCTTTTGATCTGTAAATCCTGCCACCGTTCTTCAGAAGATCTGCCTGAAGGCGAAAAATCCGACGGAACTCAATTGCTGGAACAGCTACAAGCCACGGGTGACGTTCAGGCTGATCATATCCAGCTTCAGTCCGTGGACTGTCTGTGGGTCTGCGACCATGGCTGTGCCGCCGCTCTCATGTGCGCAGATAAACCAACCTATGTCTTGAGCGATCTGCCTGAAGGCTGTGCTGCCGCCCTGCAAGAATTGGCTCACCAGTATGGTGCGAGCAAAAAAGGTCATATTCCTTGGGAGCAATTTTCGCCCGTTTTGAAAAGCGCAACGATCGCCAAAATTCCTGCTCTCTCCAGTGTTAGTACCCCATAGAATAAGGCAAAAAATCCAGCAAAATAAACCCTCTAACCGGCATTTCTAGGCTCCATTGTTTCTTGGTCAGGATTATGCTGGCAATGCCTGCTATTACCAATGGCTAGACCTAATTCTCTTGTCTGATTCTCAATTGCCTGATTTCCAACCAGATGGCTCTTGCGCTCCAAGTTTATCGGAATCTCCTCGCCACCTACTTACAACCCCAGAGGAAGCAAGTAGTTTGGCTAGCAGTAATGCTTTTCAGTAGTGTTGGGCTACAGATTCTTAATCCCCAACTATTAGGTTTCTTTATTGATACGGTCACAACCAGCGGAAACATTCAAAAACTTTTTCTGGCAACATTTCTTTTTAGTGGAATTGCTATTCTGGTACAGATTCTCACTGTGGTAACCAGTTATCTGGGTGAGACAGTAGCTTGGATCGCCACCAATGCTTTACGCCTGGACTTAGTTCAGCATTGCTTGTGCCTTGACTTATCTTTTCATCAATTCCATCCACCGGGTGAACTATTAGAACGAGTCGATGGTGATGTAACCATACTAGCTCGCTTCTTTTCTCAACTGGTCATTCATGTTCTCGGCAATGCTCTTCTACTGATTGGCATCCTGTTCGTTCTATTCCTTGAAGATTGGCGAGCAGGATTAAGCTTGAGTCTCTTCTCACTGATTGCTGTTTCGATCCTGCTCAACCTGCGATCATTTGCGGTTTTGCCTTGGACGCACTATCGCCAAATGGCAGCCGAGTTTTTTGGGTTCTTGACAGAATATTTGGGGGGTAGAGAAGATATCCGTGCCAATGGAGCCATCAGCTATGTGATGCATCAATTCCATCAAATGTTGCAGCGCTGGTTACCGATTTACCAGCAAGCACGGTTTGCCAGCACAGTTCTATGGGCAATTTCTGTCGGTTTATTCACTTTCGGAAATGTGATCGCCCTTGCTATTGCCGCTTATCTTTGGCAGCAAAATGCGATTACCATTGGTACGGCTTACCTGATTTTTCATTACACGAATTTACTCCAGCAACCAATCGAGCGGATTCGAGAAGAGTTAGAAGAACTCCAACAGGTGGCAGCCAGCATTCAGCGTATTCAGGAACTACTCGCCACACCGGCTTACACGACCGCTACGGGGCAGCGTATTGTGCCAGATGGAGCAATTTCAGTCAGGTTCGATCGGGTGAGATTTAGCTATCCAACCCATGAGCACCCTCAAACTGAAAATCCATTACCCATACTACAAGACCTTACTTTTCACTTACCCGCTGGACAAATTCTCGGACTACTCGGACATACTGGCAGTGGTAAAAGTACGATCGCACGCCTGCTCCTACAATTTTATGATTGTCAATCCGGTGAGATTCAGGTGGGGGATATATCGATCGCCCAAGCCGATCGACAGCAGTTACGACAACGTATTGGATTCGTTACCCAAAATATTCAGCTCTTTCAAGCTAGTGTGCGGGATAATTTGACTTTTTTCAACTCTAGCATTCAAGATAGCCAAATTCTAGTAATCCTGGAGGAAATGGGGCTACAAGACTGGCTGCGATCACTGCCCCACGGACTAGATACGCAATTGGGAGCAGATAGTAGTGGATTATCAGCAGGGCAGGCTCAGTTACTGGCTTTTGCCCGTGTGTTCTTAGAAAATCCTGGCTTAGTCATTCTGGACGAAGCTTCTTCCCGGCTCGATCCCACTACGGAAACCCAGATTGAACGGGCCACCGAGCGGCTACTGTCTGGGCGTACCGGCATCATCATTGCTCATCGGATCAAAACAGTGCAACGAGCAGATCAAATTTTGATCTTGGAACAGGGCAAAGTTCTAGAGTATGGCGATCGATTAGCATTGCTGAGAAATCCACAATCTCATTTTACTCGTTTGAGTCAGTTCAATACAGCAATAGAATAGAGTTGGACATGCTAAAAATATTAAATATAAAATATGTAAGTTTATAAAATTTGAATATCCAATGAAAATCAATTCCTCGACTTGGCATCTCCTATGGAGCATACTAAGCTATGCGCCCAGATTATATCTATTTGATAGCCTACTGTGGCTATTCATTATGGGATTACCGCTCTTGCCCGGATTAGTCATTCAAGAATTTTTTGACACTTTAACCCATCGATCACAACTCAATTTTTCCCCACTAACTTTGGTTGTCCTACTATTATTCATTGGGCTGGCCAGGATCGCAGCAATTTTTGCCGGCCGAATTACCAAAACTCAACATCGTTTTACGATTAGTTCTCTGATACAGCGCAATTTGCTAGCAACAATATTGGAACGCCCAGGTGCTGAAGCGTTTAGATCCACCAGTGGTCAAACACTCTCGCCTGGTGAAATCATGAGCTACTTTAGAGATGATGTCGCTCAGATCGAGGATGTTGTAGTTGGCACCAATGAGATTTTTGCAGCCGGATTATTCGCGCTTGTTTCATTATTGATCCTATCTAGAATTAGCCTGGTTTTGACTTTATTTGCATTTTTACCCATTCTCTTGATCATTCTCCTCTTACATTGGGCCGAAGGACGGATTATGCACTATCGACGGACTAGCCGTTACGCCACGCAGCAGGTTACCGGGCTGATCATCGAAATGTTTAGTACCATTCAAGCTATTCAGGTGGCAGGGGCAGAATCCAGCATCATCGAGCAGTTTCGCCTGCGGAATGATCAGCGTCGTCGTTTAATGGTACGGGATCAGGTATTTAGTTCAGCCTTAAATGCTGGGTTAGAAAATTTGGTCAATTTAGGGATCGGGTTCATTCTCTTTATGGTTGCCCTTGGGGTCGCTAGAGGCGACACTGGACTAACGGTAGGAGAGCTGACCCTGTTTGTCTATTATCTTACTTTTGTCACGGATTTTTTAGCATTCTTAGGTACATTTGTAGCTGCCATCCAACAAACCGCAGTCACCTTTGAACGCTTGTCCGAGCTCCTGCCTCTCTCTCCTCACTCCTTGCCCAATCCTTCGATCGAATCAGCGCTTGAGCCCCATCCCTTGGTTGTCCCAGCTCCACTATATTTGCCTAATCTAAATTTACCTAATTTACACTGGTTCAATTTACATTTACCTAATTTATATTCACCTAATCTACACAGTCAAACTCCTCCTCTACCGACCCACCCTCTGCCAGTTCCTTCACTCCCCCTCCAGTACCTCACGGTTGACCATCTCACTTACCAGTATCCTGACAGCGATCAGGGCATTTTCAATATCAGTTTCACACTCACTCAGGGCAGCCTGACTGTGATTACGGGCCGAGTTGGATCTGGTAAAACCACGCTGTTACGGGTATTACTTGGCTTGCTACCAGCTCGATCAGGCAGTATTACCTGGAATCACCAAAGGGTTATCTATCCCGATCGATTCTTTGTGCCTCCGCGATCCGCCTACACCCCCCAAACGCCTCAACTTTTCAGCCACACCTTGCGGGAAAACTTGCTGCTAGGCCTGGAGATTGATGAATCTACCTTGAGGCGAGCAATCCAGTTAGGCGTGATCGAGGCTGATATTACCGCCATGCCCGATGGATTAGACACAGTGATTGGCACAAAAGGGGTGCGGCTTTCTGGCGGGCAGCAACAGCGATCAGCCGCAGTTCGCATGTTTGTTCGCCAACCCGAATTACTGGTTTTGGATGACCTATCGAGTGCTTTAGATGTAGAAACCGAACAGCGATTGTGGTCACGACTCCTGAGGATCAGGCAATTGCCGCAGGGAGAAGCATCCCACTGGCAGCCGACCTGTTTGATCGTCTCCCATCGCGAGGCTATTCTTCAACAAGCCAACCAAGTCATTGTCTTAGAAAAAGGAATGATCAAAGAAATCATCGTTCGATGAGAGGGTTGTCTGGCTTCTTGGTGAGCATTTCATACCAAATCTCTTGCCTGTTTGGAGATAAATTCTAGTGCCTTCACTCCTGCTGCAGGACGTTGGACAAGCACCGATCAACCCAATCTCACAGCTAAGGACGGCTGTCACTTTCATCAACGTCGTTGGATCAAGTATCTGAGAATTCGGCTGAGCTTGCGAACAGGAGGAGGATATTTCATCTCAGACCAGATAACCTCAGCAAATTTGAGCGACTTCCGCAAAACCAGTCATCACTCTGCCGATCGCTAATGAGTCGTCCAGACTGGCTGAGATCCACTCATTGATTGCAGAAAGCATTGCTCGTTTGAGTCAGCTTGACATTTTCGTGAACAACGTTGACCTCAAAAAACATGCTCTACTTTGGGAGGTGACAGAGAGGGATTATGATTATGATATAGTCATGAATGTTGACTTACAAGGAGTTTTTTAAGGAGTTTTTTGCGGCTCAGCCCTTTGTGCCACATTCCCTGAGGGCATTTGGGATCACCGGATGATGTCACTACTCTCATTGTCCTCCCTTATCCATTTTGTCCAGACAATCCACCCTTCATGAATCCTCCAACTGTAATCTCACCCATTCTCACCGGAATTGATTTGAGTGATCGCTATCAGCAGGTGCGTCAACTCAGTCATTTTCTCTGCTACCCACTGGCAACTGAAGATTATGTAATCCAAAGTATGCCTGATGTCAGTCCACCAAAATGGCATTTGGCACATACAACCTGGTTCTTTGAGACATTTTTGCTCTCTCCCTATTTGCCAGGATATCAGGTGTTTCACCCCCAGTTTGGTTATTTATTCAATTCATACTATGAAGCCGTCGGCAATCGGCATCCTCGTCCGCAACGCGGTTTGCTCTCCCGCCCCACCGTCGAAGAAGTCTACCGTTATCGAGCTTACGTGGATGATGCCATGCAGGCGTTGTTGAAACAGTCCCCAGCACCGGCGATCGAGGCTCTCATTCTCCTGGGGTTACACCATGAGCAACAGCATCAAGAACTTTTGCTCACTGACATCAAACATATTTTCTCAATCAATCCATTGCGTCCTGCCTATCGATCCGAACTGGTTGCTCCCCAAGCAACGCTGCCCAGTCAGGAACAGTGGCTAGACTATCCGGGCGGGCTTTACACGCTGGGGTATACAGGTGGAGAATTCGCTTTTGATAACGAAAGCCCCCAACATTCGGTATATCTCCAAGACTACTATCTGGCATCGCGCTTAGTCACCAATGGAGAATATCTAGAGTTTATCCAGGCAGGGGGCTATGCTCAACCAGAATATTGGCTATCCGAAGGTTGGATGACAGTCCAGGCTCAGCAGTGGCAGGCTCCCTTATATTGGGAGCAAATAGAGGGAAATTGGTGGATAATGACCTTGTCTGGTCTGTATCCCCTTAACCTGCATGAACCAGTCTGTCATGTGAGCTTCTATGAGGCAGAGGCTTACGCCCGTTGGGCAGGCAAACGATTACCGACCGAGGCAGAATGGGAAGTGGCAGCTACTCCCATTCCCTTGCAAGGTAATTTACTAGACAGTGGACACTGGCATCCTTGTCCAGCCGCTGGTCTGACTCGTCCCGATCAACTCTTCGGTGATGTCTGGGAATGGACTCAGAGTGCTTATCTACCCTATCCTGGATTTCAGCCCGCAACCGGAGCGGTTGGAGAGTATAACGGTAAATTTATGTGTAATCAAATGGTGTTACGCGGTGGATCTTGTGTCACTGCGGCTAGCCATCTCCGGAAGACCTATCGCAATTTCTTCCCCCCATCTGCCCGTTGGCAATTCACAGGAATTCGGTTGGCTCGATAATCGATCGACGCAGCAATTCTGTGTAACCAGCAATTCTGTGTAACCGGCAATCCTGTGTAACCAGCAATCCTATGTAATGGGTTCATCCCTCCAGCCCAATTTAAGTTCTGCTGGGTCTATTGCCATGGATGATGCTGCGTATGATACATAAATTACTATGAATGTCATGATCTCCCATAGTGATTCTTACCGTGATCTTTCCTCCTTATCCGTCACAACCCGGTTTATACCCCGCACAAATACCCCGAAAAATTCATGAATTCTACGCTAAGTCATCCTACTCAAATTCAGTTTTACGATCTGCATCCACCATTGGATGATTTTCGCTCTGAGGTGCTTCAGGGCTTAAGTCAGCCGCAGAAAGCGATCTCTCCCAAGTTTCTCTACGACAAGCGTGGGGCTGAGTTATTTGATGCTATCTGTACGTTGGAAGAGTATTATCTCACCCGCACGGAGATGAGCCTCCTCAAAACCTACGCTAAAACGATCGCTCAATATTTGGAAAACAGTATGTTGATCGAGTTTGGCAGTGGTAGTAGCCAGAAGATCCGAGTTCTATTAGACCAAATCGATCCAATCCAAAACCATCCAACCTATGTTGCACTCGATATCTCAAAGCAACATCTTTGGGACTCTTGCTCTAGTTTGGCGACCCATTATCCCGGCTTGGCGACGATCGCAATTTGTGCCGACTATACCCAACCCCTTGATCTGTCAGAGATCACAGCCTTACAACACCAGCATCGAGTCGGATTCTTCCCCGGTTCCTCGATCGGCAATCTAGAGCCCCATGAAGCCGTACAGTTCCTGCACAATGCAGCCCACCTACTGGGAGCAGGGAGTCATCTCTTAATCGGGGTAGATTTGCAGAAAAGTGCCGCGATCCTGGAACCAGCCTATGATGATCCGCAAGGCATTTCTGCTGCCTTTGCCTTAAATTTACTGACTCGAATCAACCGGGAATTAGGAGCTGACTTTAACTTAGATCAGTTCGGCTACCGTGCTTTCTATAATTCATCTAACGCTCGGATTGAGATGTATATCGTCAGTTACACTCATCAAACCGTGCATCTCCAAGGCATTGCCATTCCGTTTGCTCAAGGAGAATTACTACGCACTGAGTACTCTTACAAGTATAGCGTTTCCCAATTCCAGATGTTGGCTGCCCAAGCTGGCTTTGAGACGCAACAGGTTTGGGTTGATCCCGATCGGCTATTCAGTCTCCATCTGTTGTCGATTCCTGAATATTCCAGTCACCATTCTTCCAGTCACCATTCTTCCAGTCACCATTCTTCCAGTCAAAGTTCTTAATAGCTCTCGTGATGAGTTTCCTCTGAGAGCATTTAGCGATCCAGTAGTCAGCATCGATCGTTCTCTCCCAATCAAGCCGAATTCGCCTGAAAGGTCTGACGGAGAATCGCCTCATTTTCAGCGCTGATACTCCGTTCATTATTTTCAATCAATGAGATCAAACCCTGACTCAGCCCCGAAAGGGCAGACAGTTTGCGTTGACTCCAACCCCTTGCAGTTCGAAGCGCTCTCACTTGAGCCCCGGTTAGCATCAGATCCGGCTGGCTTGCTACCAGTTGTTGACTGGTTTCGGCATCGGGTTCTTTCAAAGCAGCAACTTCATTCACCAAGGCATCTTCCGGTGTAATCCACATCCGGGCCGCCAACAACCGATCGAAAAAACCCCGCGGCCGCTGTAAGTTATCTCGTCCAAAGCCAGCCGGACGAATTTCGATCGGATAGGTTTCATCATCAAATCGCAATTTCCAACCCCGTTCATGTAGGGTTAAGAGATCATCATCCCAGGTATTGGCTAATTTCTTCCGTAACTCACTATTCTTCTTCGCTTGTTCAATCTTTTGTTCACCATAGGCAATTTCCATGAGAGCCTGCACATTGAGTGGCTGACTGCGACTGAATTGAGTTTTAAACAGCAACCAAACCATCAGCCGTGCGGCACCTGGGTGGTGCTGCCAGATGCTCATCACACTTTCGAGCAGAGTTCGTGGCAACATACCATATTGGTTGAATGCCTTGGTTTTACGCCCATCCTCATTCAAGAAATATTTGGCCCATAACCCAGCTTTAACAATAAAGGTAATGCCAATTAGCTCTTTGTTGCCATGAATATCCTGCTGATAGTGATAACGAGTGCCCAACAGATGCCAGAGTCGCCCTTCTTCGATCGTTAACTGTTTTTTACCAGGAGCAGCCCAAGAAATAAAAGTAGTGATTTTACAAGGTTGCTTCACTAATTCTTCAATCAGGGCTAGTTTGGCTTGCCGGTTTTTATCAGTACGCTTTTTCAAACCCAAGTAGGCTTCTAGCTGGCGATCATCAATCACCAGCTCCTGCTCCCAAGGCTTGTCTAATTGGGCAGCATGGGCAGCATAGATCAGATGCATACAGGCTGCCCGGATATCGAATGACTCAACGACTGCCAGCGCAGCAGCTCCCGCTAATGCTGCCGGATATTCATCTTCGACATTCTCCGTCACCCAGAAGTGGACTGCGCCTTTCCCATCACCAATATCCTTGGCATAACAGAGCCGGCCCTGGGGATCAACAATCCAGGGGAGATTGACATTCTGCGCTAGCACATTACTCGCTTCCCAGATGGGCAAAACCGAGGCTAGGCGGGTTGTTTCACTGTCACTAAACAGATCGGGA
The DNA here is from genome assembly GCA_025454395.1 of Elainella sp. Prado103. GTDB lineage: Bacteria > Cyanobacteriota > Cyanobacteriia > Elainellales > Elainellaceae > Elainella. Next base: position 1,485 of record JALOOM010000059.1, on the reverse strand, counting down.
CTCGTTTGCGGTCGATCGATCGGCATGATCGCTTGCCCCACCTCAGACGATCCTTCCCGGTCAAGTCGATCGGTCAAACTCCGATTTTTGACAGCCGCAGACTGCTCAGTTGTCTGATCCTCGACAACAGCAGATGGGGTTGGGGATTTTTTCCGGCGTGGCATGAAGCTGTTCCTTATACAGACCCAATACAGACCCAATACAGACGGATAAATACCCAGAGCTGGTCGAAGCAAAGGGTAGATTTCATGCCCGAATCACGATGGATTCTAGCGGCAAACTTCCATCTGTTAAGGGTACTTCACTGGCCGAAAAATGGCCAAAGCACTTTTATCCCTGGTTGCTTATCCTCAGCCCACAAGTCGAGATAGATCCAACCACATTCCTGCCTGAGAGGCACATTGTCGCTCCACCCGCTCCACTCCTACAGACTTAGGAAACCGGGCTCTAGCAACCTTTTCGCCAAGGAGAAAGGCTGAAGATGAGAGCAATCGGAAGAAAATGACACTGCCATTCAGCAATGCTGCTAACGCCGAATCAACACAAAAATTGCGACCACCAGAACGAAGTACCCAAATCCTTGCTCAAGCTGTTTGGCACTCACCCATTGGCTCAGATAACTACCGAGCAAAATCCCAATAGTCGCTGCCATCGTAAAGGAGGTGAGCAAAACCCAGTCGATCCAGACATGCCCCCAGTAACCGGCAAAACCCGTGATTGATTTGAGAGCTAAGATGATCAAAGAAGTGCCAACGGCTTCTTTCATCGGGGTTTTGCCCAAAATCACCAAGGCTGGAATCACCAGAAAACCGCCCCCAATGCCGACAAAACCTGTCAATACGCCTACGATCAATCCTTCGAGAGCAATCATTACCCCTTTGGGGATCCGCGATCGTTTTACAGAGTAACCCACCGGATCACAGCATTCTGGTTGCCCGTTCGCTTTGCGGATCATCATGACAGAAGCCACGAACATCATGCCCCCAAAAGTCACGAGCTGTACCGTTGACGTAATCCAGGGCAGTGCTGTCAACCGAGCCCCTACATAGGCACCCAACATGGCTGCGGGCGAAAATAAAGCGACGATCTTGAGGTTGATGTGGCCTTGCTGCCAGTGCGGAATTGCGCCAATTAAACTGACAAACCCCACAATCACCAGAGTCATGGCAAACGCTGACTTCGCGGGTACTGACATAATATAGATCAGCACAGGGGCGGCCAAAATCGATCCACCACCACCCATCAACCCCAAGCTGACACCCATTAAGACCGCCAGCCAATGCCCCACCAAGGCTGTTAGCATGGCTCATTTCCTCGTTGCTGGAATCAGCAATTCTATTGGCGCGGGCATTCTGAATAATATTTTTAAACTCATCTCAATTCATCTCAATTGGTTCCACGGCATTTTGGCGAGTAGCATTGCTAACCCACAGGTATCGGTAATCCCTGCAAACATCAACCCTGCCCCCACAAAGCCACTCAAAA
>JALOOM010000130.1 GCA_025454395.1 Elainella sp. Prado103 | reverse complement strand
AAAGTCTTCAAAGTCCCCCTTAACAAGGGGGATTTAGGGGGATCAATCAGCGATTTAGCAGCAACTCAGCGATGTGTGTACACAGTAGCCCCTAGTGGGAGAAGGGATTTAGGGATGAGGGGAAAAGATTTGTCAGTCAATCAAGGAATTAGCTTTCTTCTTCCCGAACTTGATAATAACTGTAGGTGATCGGTAACTTTTCTTGGGAATCATTGACCACCACGCCCAGGAGTGGTGCTGAGGCAAGTGTTAAATCTTCTACGACTTGCTCCAGCATGGCTCGTTTAATCTGTTTGAGGCGCGTCACCAGTAGCAGACCGTCAACCTGAGCAGATAATAAGTAAGTGTCAGCAAACCCCAAAATGGGGGCAGTGTCATAAATCACTAAATCAAAACCATGCTGACTTTTCGTCACTAATTGCTTCATGGCCGCCGATGCCAGAATTCGAGTGGGATCTGGTGGAACCGTTCCCGCCGCCATAAAGAAGAGATTGGGTTCCCAAGTCACTTTCTGAATCGCCTGATCAAACTCGGACAAGTTGGAAAGGATGTCGGTTAAACCGTAATTACCAGAGAGTTGCAAGCGATGGTGGAGACTTGGGCGACGTAGATCCGTATCGATCAACAACACTTTTTGACCCATTGCGGCTGCAACTTGGGCTAAGTATAAGGCAATGGTGGTTTTACCGCTATCTGGAATGGCTGAACTAACTGCGATACTTTGTAGAGAAGCATCTGGACTCATTAGGCGAATATTGACACAAAGCGATCGAAATGCTTCCAGAAACTCAGGCGGAATAACTTGGTAAAGGCTGGCATCAGTAATTGCAGTTGTATCACCCTGAGGTAACATTAAATGCCAGGCAATCTCGCTTTGTTGTAATTCTTTGTAATTGGGAATAACCCCTAATAGGGGCAGTTTGGTAATATCCTTCACCTCTTTGGGGCTATGTACCAGACTGCTCAATCGATCGAGAGCCAAAGCAACCCCCGTGCCCAACAGTAATCCGAGCACCGTCCCTAAGCCCAACGTTTGAGCCATACTGGTTGAGGTTGGAATTGGATTACTGGGTGCGGTTAACAGCCGCCAAGGGACTTGGCGTTGGGCAGCATCAATTCTTAGACCTTCGCGTTTCGCTAGAAATTGACTTAAGTTATCTGTAGCGATCTGAAGCTGCTGTTGAATTTCGTTATATTCTCGCGTCACAAACGAGAGTTGTTTCATCTCCTGGTTCAGGTTGGTCAGGGAGGTGGTGAGGGCTTGTTGCCGGTTCCCCAACTCCTGGATCTGGCTGCGCACCTGCTGCTCAACTCGTAATCCTTCGCGTTGGAGCAATGGCATTAAGTTACGGCGTTGTTCTTGCAGCGTATCAATCTCAGGTGTACCCTCATAATAAAGAGTGGCTTCTTCGGCCAGTTTACTATCGACTTCTAAGAGCTGATCGAGCAACTTCTGATAGCGCGTGCTTTGAATTAGAGGAGAGTTGCCAGCCATTTCGAAGGCTTGTTGGGCTAAAGCAGCTTGCAATTCCTGATAGAGCAACTGTGTTTCCCGGAGTTGGGTCTGTGTGGTCACTAAATCAGTTAGTACAGAGCCTCGCTGGGCAGAAACCTGTTCGGCTTGTAACTGAGGATCGATCAAATTGTAGCGCTGACGAAACTGCTGTAGCTTTTCTTGCAAATTGGTGACCTGGCTTTGCAACTTAGGAAGCTGATCTTCCACAAAAGTCAAGCCTTGACGAATATCTTTCTGCCGATCCTCGAGGCTGTAGGTGAGATAAGTGTTTGATAGTAAATCCAGAACGGTTTCGACAAACGCTGGATCGGGATGCCGATAGGAAACCTGCAAAATATTCTCACTATCGATTTGAATTCTTAAGCCGCTGACCAGGCGATCGTAGGTAATATTTGGATAAGTTTCTTGAAGATTCTCGAGCACCGGTGTGAGGACACTCGGACTGAGAAGCACCCGAATTTTAGTTTTATCTAGGGTGAGAGACTGCTCCTGGCTACTGCTCAGGGTTTCGGGCAAGGAAGACAGCACTTCAGCTTCGACGGTGACCGATCCAGTCAAAATTTCAAACCCGGCTCGATAAACCGGTTTTTCAGTGAGAATTTTCAGGAGGGCGATGCCCGCAAAAACGGCGGTTACCCCGGCGATAATCGGCAAACGCCGCCGTAAGGTATCTAAGACCTTGCCGATTTCAAGCCCCCCTTCCTCGACTGGGGATCCTGAGGTGGGTGTAGCAGCCAGTTTTTGGGAGTTCTGTAGTACCACTTTTGCAGCATCCCCTTAAAAGAGTCGAAAGAAATTCAATGGAATACTAAACAGGGTAAAGAAGCGGCTCAGGGGATCAGTGGCAGTCCCCAAAGTATCTGAGAGGGTTGCCAAGCCAGAGCGCTTTACGATAATGACATCATTATTTTGCAAAGTGGGGTTCATTGCGTCATCAATGTTTTGAGCAAAATCGACATCGATCGCTTGGCGAGAAACCGTGCCGTTTGGATTCAGGCGTACTAGCTCGACGGTTTGATTCGCACGATTGTTAAAGCCTCCTGCAGACAGAATAGCCTGGTTAAGGGGGGTATTGGGAGGAATTTCTACGGTACCCGGCTCTTCGACCTCCCCCACGACATTGACTTTGATGGTGTCCGGTGAGAAACTGGCAGTAGCGATTTGATTCGCCTCGGCTGGGTCGATCGCAGTGGCAGTGGGAATACTGATTACATCACCATTTTGCAAGATGATGTCTTGGCTCAGATCCCCCGCTTGTAGCAATTCCCATAGATTGAGGGTGATGGTTTGCTGAGATCCATTCCGGGTGGTGCGGCGAACCTGCACCTTGCGAATATCGGCACTGGATGTAATGCCACCTGCAACCTGAATGGCCCGAGTAACGGTTGGGGGAGTTTCCAGGGAATTCGTTCCACCCGGAACCCCAGCCTCTGCCGTCCGCGCACTACCAGTCACAGAATAGGAACCAGGTCGAAAGACTTCACCCACAATCGCAATGTTGAGGGGAGTGGTTTCATCGGTTGAGAAACTTGCATCAGCCAGTTGGGATGATTCGGCAAGATTGACTTCAGGGGCAGTGGGAATGAAAATGGAGTCACCATCACGCAAAGTGATGTTATAAGCTAAATCGCCAGTTTGCAGAAATTGCCATAAGTCTACGGTAATCACCTCTGTCATCCCCGAGGCACCTCGACGACGAATTTCAACTTGGCGTAAGTCTGCGGATTGACGAATTCCACCCGCTTTTTCCAGAACTTGGGCTAAGGTTGGCACCTGAGATTCTTCCAGATCAAGGGTGTAGAAGCCGGGATGCTCAACCTCACCGGCAATACCAACCTGAACCGGCCGAGGAGTAAGCAAGGTCACTGTCACGATCGGTCGCTTCAGCAAGCGAGAATATTGATTAGAAATTGCTGCTGCTGCCTGTTGTAGAGTCATCCCCTGCACATAGAGGCTACCCACGATCGGCAAATTGAGCGTGCCATCCACCAGAATTGTGTTCTCGCCACCATACTGGGTTGCTCGAAAGATGTCAATCCGAACCTGATCTCCTGCACCTAAGGTATAGGCACTCTCAGCCTGGGTAGCTGTGGAGACGAGGGGCGAACTCCAAGAGCGAGACTGAGCGATTGCTGGTTCTGTTGGCACACCCATCACCCCAATTCCCAGAAAAGACAATGGTAACAATAGAATAAGCCGCATAGTAGATGGAGTAGCACCTATCTTTCATTTAATTTAGCTAAATGCTCCTCACTTTGGTTGGTTGGTTGAGTAGATGGAGCCAAGCAGCCCTACTGGGCTCACCCCCAGCCTATGTCAAGGCTACACAAAGCCTATGTCGAGCCTATATAAAGCTTACATAAAGTCTATATAAAGTTTATATAAAGCCCAGCCAGCGTGAATGGCGGGTAGGGCAAACGATCAAAGTCTGAATCGAGGCAAATGAGGTGGGCAGTGTGTAGTAGGGTGTGTTCAAAGCTGAGCAGAATTGACCCCAGCGTGACTCAAACATGAGATAGGTCGTGAACAACCTAAGATAGCCTACTTTCTACCAAGGAACACACTTTACAAGGATGGGTATAACCAGCATAACCAATCTTGATGGGATCGTCAGGATCACAGGTATGAAACAAAACGATGAAACAAAACAATCTCTAAATTGAGGCTGTAACAGCCTTATCCCTGGGAAGATGCGGGAAATCAAGGTAGCTATTGGGCACGCGCTAATATCTGATATTGTTATCCTGTGTTTCAGCATCTTGTGTTCCGGACAGGATAATGATGGAGATCATCGATGTTTTGCTCTGGTGTATCAAATCGAATAGGCCGACACTTTGCCGACACTGATAAGACTTGATAGAGTGATTAAAAGATTTTAACTTTACTTTACCCTCTTTCGCTGTTGCCCTTACTATGGAGAAGTGACTTCTTATACATACAGCTTGTTCTGCCGTTTGATACTGTTTGATACTGTGTTGGATTAATACTGTGTTAGACAGATCGCGTGTTTCCTGGGTTTTTGTGTCTACAGATCTGGTTGTTGACCCTGTGATGACTATTTGTAACGCCACTGATTGTAACGCCACTGACTGATTGATAATTCCAGGAAGTTTTTGGTAGGGTAGTTCTTGGCATTGTGCTGAGTCGGTTTGCATTCCGAAGTAGGTGGGCACAGCTTTTAAGTAAGGGTTTGCTTTTGGAAACGTATCTGCTTTTAGAAACAAACATAGTAGTGATCTTGAGGCGAACTTTCTGAGATTTCTGGGTTAGACGTGTTTAGTTGGTGCATTCAAAGGCTGTGATTGGTGTTAGGTCGCATAGGCTTGGTATATCCTGGTATATCCAAGACTGAATAGACACTCTGTTGTAATATGGAAGACCTTGTTTTCTAGGATGTCTTTGCCGAAATTCTAGTTCGATTCTTCCTCCACCTGGGTGTCTGTTGTTGGATGGCATTGCTGTATGTAGCCATGGTGTTGTATCGCCTGACTACATTGACTTTAAGCTTTCGCAGTTCTTTATCTACCGTGTTCTCTCAACTATGGCGAAAAGATCATTACAGGCTTCTGAAGAGGGAGCAAAGCTAGCTAGGAAAATTTTTGATCGCAGAGGTTGGACACAGGAAGGATTAGCTGCGGAACTGGACTTGCGGACTCGTCAACCGATATGGCGCTTTTTTACTAGCCGCCCCATTGAACGCCATATTTTCATTGAGCTTTGTACGTTGCTCGATCTGGATTGGATGGAGATTGCGGAGAAACCGCCTGAACCGATCGCTGAAAGCAAGTCCAAAAATATTGCGGAGAGCCCTGATCTCGATCGGTTGGCTCAGCAGGTTCGTGCGCAATGTCGAGAGAGGATTGAATATCAATGTGGAACTGCACGATTGCTCGGAATTCCCCATCCGATCGAGTTGGCGCAGATGTATGTTGAGCCCAACTTGCTGCCCTACTATGTCAATCAACTCTATGTTGATGCGACGGAGGTAGAACCGGAGACATTGGATCCATCCTGCTCGCTCAGTCATTTGGGCCATCGACGCTTCTCTGATGATGTCTGCTCTACAGATACGCTCTTAGAACAATATTCGAAGTTGCGAATTTTAGGGGTTCCAGGCAGTGGTAAAACGACCTTGCTGAAGGCGATCGCTTTACGCTGTATTCAAGGCAAGCTCTTGTCTGAGCATGTGCCGATTTTCATTCAGTTAGGGCATTGCAACCGTGATTGTCGAGTATTGGGCGAATTCAATCTTTTGCACTGTATTCAACAAGAACTGGCAGGCATGGGGATCGCTGATCTACAGCAAGTTGAGGGGCTACTCAATAGTGGTAAATGTTTACTACTACTGGATGAATTAGATGAAGTTGCTAATCTGGATGGCCGATCTTCAGTTCTGAGGGAAATTGCTCGTTTTTCCGAGCGGTATTACAAGAACCACGTTATTCTTGCTTCTCGCCCCGGTATTCCAAAATATGAGTTTCTGCATTTTACAGATTTTGAAATTGCAGAATTTAACGATCAGCAGGTTGAGACATTTGCCCGGCACTGGTTCTATGCAGCAGATTGCCTGCACCATGGGGAGGGTTCCCTATGGATTCAAGGGTTGGTTCATCAGCTTCAACAACCTGAAAATCAGTTGATTCGAGAATTGGCTGGTTTACCTTTGTTACTCAACCGGATCTGTCAAATTTTTCGGATCCACGATAATCTGACAAAACACTGCTATCGAATTTATCAGGAATGTCTCCAGTTACTGTTTGAGGAATGGGATGAGATGCGGGGAACTCAAAATCGGGATCCCGATCGCACCCTAACTTCAAGTCAGCGCTTAGAGTTATTGTCTCAAATCGCGCTCTATGGGATCGAGCAGAGGCGATATTGCTGGAACCAAGCCGAACTGGAATCTTTAATTGCAGATTATCTGTCTGAGCTGGAATCCACGATCTCTCCCTGGTCTCAACAGGAAATTACCCCGTTGCTTGCAGATCTGCGACTGGGATGTCATGGTCTATTGATCCAACAGGCAAAAGGAGTGTTTTCCTTCTCCCATCGTGCTTTTCAGGATTATTTGATCGTGCATCAATTGCTGATGGAGTCTGATCCAGAGCATGCCCTTTCTGAAGTGTTGGACGATCTAACCAATCCTGCTTGGCGGGGAGTGTTTCTGCTACTGACTTCCCTGCCAGAAACGCGCCGGTTGGTTTTGCCGCTCATGCGGGCTAAGGTTGAGTCATTTGTGGCTCAAAATCCTCGCTTGACCCGCCTCCTGAATGAATTGCAGAGTCAGCCTAGCGAATTTGAACTCATTCAACCATCTGGTCAATTATATCTGGCTCTACTCCAGTTGAATCTGGATACCATTCAGCTTCTATCGCCAGTAATCGATTGGGTGGGAATGTTGAGCCGGAGTGTGCTTTTCCAGAGCATCTTGGTGCAACTGATGCAAGTCACCTTGGATCCGAGACAACCCGCACCAAGCCTAGAAGTCATACAGCAACTTCTAGATCAGGCAATCGAGCTTGCTACATCATTAAAATACTGGAATTTGTTAGATTGCTTATCCGCTTTAGAATGTTTGAAGCATCAAACGGATCTATATTCACATCCGGTTCAAATGCCATTCGGTCACAATGGTTGGATCGGACAATTGAAAAGAGTATGGCAAACAGCGCTGTGGCATGACCAGTGCGATGTTAACTGGGAGGAGATAGAGGTATTTTACCCCTATCTTTACACCATTGCTCTATTCCAGAGATGTTTGGGGTACGATGCCGAAACCAGGATGGGTTCTACGCAGGATGGGTTATCTATCCAATACCTACCTCAATTTGAAAATGATGCTCCTCCCCTAGCTCCAGAGCAGCCTAAAGCCAGAAAACAACTGAAGAAGTTGATAGCTTGCATTAATTAATGTAATTGTTGATGGATCGCTACGCTTGATCGGCTACGACACGGGGTCTGTTCTGACCGATCGTCTTCTTTGACCGATCGTCTTCTTTGACTGATCGTCTCCTGTGTCTTGTAGGTTAGTCTGGCTACTGTTAGCCGCGCTATCGCTTGAGCTACAGATCAATTTTTCTACAGGTCGATTTTTCTACAGGTCGATTTTTCTGCTGAGGATTATCCAGCGTTCAGATCAATACATTTATCCTGAATCAAATAAGAAGATTTCATGAGGATATTTAGAATGCACAATTCAAACTCATTCTAATTCATGACATCAAACATAATGACTCAATAAATAGACTTAGATAGCGCTGAAGACAACGCTAAAGTGTTCGATCGCACTTTTTGGGGTTCGCCACTTCTGTAGCTCATCGGTTTGGAACTGGCTTCAATTCTGAATTGTATGACTTGATGATGAGTGTTCACTGCGATCGTTCAAATGGTTAGTTATGTTCAAACTGTTTATTTAACTTTGCTCATTTACCTCTAGTGTTCCTTTGCGAACAGGCGCTTATACAATGACCTCACACTCTTCTTTGATCTCTAAGCGGCAACCCTCCCTGGAGCTGCATTTCTCCGTAACTAGCAAACTGAAAAGATTAATCGATATTTTAGGGGCAATGGTTGGGCTATTGATTTTAGCAATTGTTTTGCTGCCGATCGCGCTCCTGATTAAGCTGGACAGCCCTGGATCAGTGTTCTACAGTCAAGTCCGCTGTGGAGTGCATGGTAGACCATTTAGGATATGGAAATTTCGCTCCATGGTGTCTTCCGCCGATCGAATGCAGCACTTGGTCAGAAATGAAGCTCAAGGATTGATCTTCAAGAATTCGGGCGATCCCCGCATTACTCGGATCGGCAAATTTTTGCGGCGAACCAGTCTAGACGAACTTCCGCAATTCTGGAATGTTTTACGCGGCGAAATGAGTTTGGTGGGGACTCGGCCCCCAACGTTAGATGAAGTGAGTCGATACCAAGCACACCATTGGAAACGTTTGAGTGTTAAGCCAGGAATGACAGGGGTATGGCAGGTTTATGGGCGATCGACTATCAAAGACTTTGAGCAGATTGTAGAACTAGATTTGCGGTATCTCAGATTGTGGTCTGTTCGATATGACTTAGAGTTGATCGTTAAGACGATTTGGATTGTATTGAGTTGTCGAGGAGCCTACTGAGGTTGATCGGCTAGTTGTGCCGTCTGAGTGATTGGTGAGGACGTAGCTTGAGGTTGCCTGTTGTGGCTTGAGCATGAAATCTCTGGCATCTCCCCAGTATGGATGCGATATTAGAGGTAGGGTTAGGTCACGTCTGAAATCTCAGCGCGATGAGGTGTTTGGTCAACACTGGCAAGATGAAACTTGGCATGAAGTTTTGAGGCTAATTTGTGGGGCGATCGATCCTAAGTTCGCAAGTGAATTAATTGAATATTTAATAAAGCAAGAGATTAATCGAAGTTCTAATTTAGAAGATGTGGGAACTAAGGATTTTTCAGACTTTCGCATGAGCAAAAAAGGATTAAATAATTTAATGCTTGCAGCAGATTGCTTGTCTGAGGTTAAGGATTTTAGCTCAGTCACTTCCACAAAGCTTACGCTGAAACAGCATCTTTGCTTTGAAGTAGAAAATTCAGAATTTCCTCTATCTTATAATGCAACTGAGGCACTCTTAAATCGGCGAGGGGCTTTCAAACCAGGATTTGATTGGAAGTCCTTTCGCCCCTAGTGGGAGAAGGGATTTAGGGATGAGGGGAAAAGATTGGTCAGTCAATCAGGTCTTTGCCCGCACGAGAAAGTTGTCGATGGGCACTACCTCGCCAAGCAGCGATACATACAATTGGCAAGTATTTTCATGACTACCCAGAAACCTTGAATTGGCTAAAGCTACAGATGCAGGAAGAGATAAATCCTGGAAACGAATCTGGATTTGCTCGATGGTCAGCAGTGAAGGCAGTTGCTGAAAATTACCGTAATAGTTTAGAAACTTTAGACTGGCTCAAAGCAATAGCAAAGCAAGAAATCGACGGAGGATTTAGTCGCCATGCGGCGATTCTTTCGCTTGCAGAACATTATCAAAGTGATCCCGAAGTATTATCATTGTTAAAATCTCTGGCTCAACAAGCAAAAGAGAGCTTTGTGCGTAAGACAGCAGTAGAAGCTATTGTGGAGTATTTTACACAAACATTGGGTGTTTTTGAGTTGCTGTGTGAAGCTGCTGTGCAAGATCCATTTCAGCGAGAAAACAGCAAGCAATTTAATCCCCGCCAAACTATTTTAGAATCTCTGCTTGCCCGCTATTCAACTCACCCTAAAACTTTCAAAGTGTTGCACAATCATCGCGCCATCAACGATCCTGATGAGCAACTGCGAGAATGGGCACAGGAGCAATTAGAAATACACGATGCAAAAATAAAAATGGAGGTAAGGTCCAATAACTGAGAATACTGTGAAAGTAGATATCTCATTCCAATCACTCTTAGAAGCAATTTCGTCGCTAGGAATTGCTGAAAAGCATCAGCTTTGGGAACTTTTGGAAGCTGAATTATTCCCCGATGATGAGGATTCGACCGAAGATATTGCTGAAATTCAAGCTGCTCGTGCTGACTACAAAGCAGGGGATTACATGACCTTTGATGAATACAGGGCACAACGGGTAGAGCGATCGGTATGACCACCTCACTATCATCACACCGAAAGCTGTGCAAAAACAGCTAGATGCTTTGCCTGATGACGTTTACGATCGCATCGCTGAGAAGATTGAGCACCTTGCCGAAGATCCACGTCCTGATGGAGTGGTCAAAATGAAAGGTTCAGACCATGAATACCGCATTCGTATTGGTGATTATCGTGTTCGCTACGAGATCGACGATAAAGAGTTGATCATTATACTCCTGCAATGCAAACGCCGGAAAGATGTTTACAGAAAGTGATAGTTCTTGTCCCATTTGAACACTACTCAGCCGTTGGCAGCACAACAACCCCCTTGCAGAGAACAGGCGCAAATCCGCGGTGCTGAGTTCGAGGTTACTTGCCGCCGCTGAAGGGGAACGCTGACCGGCTAGTTGACCGGCTAGTTGCTCCAGAGCGTTGCTTAGAAAACCGGTTTCGTCCCAAGGAGAGGGGTTGGGGAAGTAGTTCGCCCTAATCCTGAGCCCAATCCTGAGCCTAATTGTTGATTAATAGCCATCTGCGAGTCGGACAGGGATCCGAAGGCGTATCAAGGTTCATCATCCAGGGTTAGAGCGGCATGATCTATCATTAACTGCTTCTGCTTTGCAATACCGTATTTCTTGAGGATTCGCACTGGCCGAATCAAATAATACAGAAATTCTAGCTGGGTCGGGAGGGTGACAAAATCTCGATCCTCTGGAGTCGGGGTGAGCCAACCAGAATGTTCCATCAGTCCTACAAAGCTACTGTATTGATCGCGCAGGTTTTCTCGACTGCGAATGTGAAATAAGCTGCGGGCAACCTCACTGAGTGGAATGGGAAGTTGCGTTAGGAGGATCTGCTGAATGTCAGTAGTTAATTTGGCGATAGCGCGATCCCGTTGCAGCCATTGCTGGACTAGCTCAGGCAATTCAAGCTCCAATAGAACTGATGCTAACTGAAGCCCGACCCCAATCAACCGTTGCATTCTTAAAGCTTGAGCCTGTTGCATCACAATCTGCCAATTTAAGGCTTGTGTCTGGATCAGAGCAGCAATATCACAGATGCGGTTGAGTCCTCGCCAGCCGTCTTTAGTGCCATTCAGACAAAGCACTAGCAAGGTCATCTCAGCCGATAAGTTGGGAATGGGTCGATTGCCTATGGTGAGCAGGTGAACCTGTTGCCAGATATCTTGTGATTGTAATGGGTGTGACAGATGTTTGGGAACGATCGTGCTATGCAGATCAACATTGTAGATGTAAGACTGATCAGGACGGATCAGATGCATTTCCCAGGGAACATTAACCCTCAGCTCATAACCTTGACTAAGCAGCAGAGACTTGGCTGACTCGACGGCTGATGGATCGACCAGCAGATCCAGATCGGTAATGTGACGTAGGGATAAATTACCATAAGCAGTGGTTGCTAGCACGATCCCCTTAAAGGGCAACACGCGAATTGCATGTTGTTCAAATAGCGTTAAGAGCCGGAATAGCTCCTGGGTCAATAGAAAATTCTGTTGAGTATTAGCGCGAAAATACTGCTGGAGCTGAGTCAGTAGGTAATGAGGCACTAACGCTGGAATCGTTTGGTTTAAATTGCGATACAGCAACGGTAAAACGCCATGAACTTTGGCCAGTTGAATGAGAAATGACCAGTTCAGTGGCTGTTGCGCTAGGGCGTGAATGTGAGTACGAGTGGCTGAATTGATATTGAGACGGGCACAATAGAGCAATAGCTGAACTTCGGGGCGCACCTCTACCCCCAGAAAATTGTCCTGAATGGGCAGATTCAACATCATTCAACCAGACTGAATTTGACAAGACTGAATGGGGAAATTAAACAAAACGAGTTTCAATCGAAGGCTCAGCACTAGACTGACGATCGGATTGCATTTGATGATGCCAAGACTGAGCATATAATCCATGATAACGGATTAATTCTTGGTGATTGCCTGATTCGACAATTTGACCAGCTCGCATCACATGAATGATATCGGCCTGCATCGCCAGAGTGAACCGATGAGTGATGACGATCGCGGTTCGTCCTTGGGCTAATCCTCGAAACCGTTTGAGCCAGTCAGCCTCGGCCCAAGGATCCATGGCACTGGTGGGTTCGTCTAGAATCATGATAGGGGCTTGGCGAAAAAACGCTCTTGCCAAAGCTAGCCGTTGCCATTCACCCCCACTCAGGTCTCCACCTCCTGGGAATAGTTTGCCCATCAGGGTGTCATAACCACTGGATAATCTTTCAATTGCCGGATGAATACCTGCATTTTTAGCGGCAGTTTGAATTTCGCTCATGTCAAATGGCGCTGTCAGATCGCCCAAGGCAATATTTTCGGCGGCTGTGACACAGTAAGGCAGCGGAGATTGAAACAAAACCGTGATCAACCGACGCAACTCAACCGCTGAAAAATCACGAATGTCGGTGCCATCCAGCCGAATAGAACCAACTTCAGGATCATAAAATCGGCAGAGTAGCTTGACTAGGGTGCTTTTACCTGCGCCGTTGTCTCCCACAATGGCCACGATTTTACCAGCAGGAAGGGTCAAATTAAAGTTGTCCAGAATAGGACGATCGCTGCCTGGGTAGCGGAAGGTAATATTTTGCAGTTGGATGCCTTGCTGCAATTGGGTAGGGGGAACAGTCGGAATGGGTGGATCGGTCAACTGGGGACGAAGCTGCAAAAACTCAAACAAATTGCTTAAAAACAAACTGTTATTGTAAATTTGCCCTAAATTACCCAGAACAGCCCGCATCAAACTTTGACCCCGGTTAAACGCCTGATAAAACAGAGCGAGATCCCCCAGCGACATGGTGCCTAACACAACTTGCCGTAACACCCAGAGAGCCGCAATCCCAGTCATCAGGAAAGCCATGGTTCCAGCCAACATCCGTCCGCGAGCCTGTTGCTGGGCTAATTGCATTTGCTCACGGCGTAGTCGTCCGCGTAAGGTCTGATAGGTTTGTTGAAAATATTGACCTAGATCAAACAGACGGATTTCAGCGGCGGCGGCGTTGTGGGTCATTAAGAGTTCGTAGTATTCCAAGCAGCGGCGATCGGTCGTTGTTTTTTCCCACCACTGATGGTTGCGCCGGTTCAGCTTCAGAACCACATAGAAGGCAGGCAAAGTGCTCAGAAACAACAAGATGGGGAGCCATGCGCCATAAGGGATCAGAACGGCTGCCATTGAGAAGAGAGTCATGCTGTTTTGAAACAGACTGCCACTGCTTTCTAAGAGAGACAGGGATCGACCACTCGCATCGGCCCGGGCCCGGTTGAGTCGATCGAAATACTCTGAGGATTCATAAAAGGCATAGTCAATTGAAATCGACTTTTTATGAATTAGCGCACTCATGTAATCGCGAACGAGTTCGGCCTGTGCCGTGCGAATCCATTCCAATAAACCCTGTAATATTCCTGTGAGCAAAAGCACACCGCCCATTAATCCGGCAGGCCACAGGAGTGGTTGCAAACTTTGCCAAGACCAGCCTGTACCGATCACGGCGACCAGTTGATCGACTAAGGCTCTCGTCAGGTAGACAGTAGCGACGGGCAACAACCCTTGAATAACTAACAAGAATAGCCAGATGGCTGTCCAATAACGAGCTGCCCGCCAAACTAAACGGAGTGTCTGAGGCAAATAAGCCAAGCGAGCAGTATTATGTTGGAGACTGGTAAGGCGATTCCTGAAAAACTGGTTTCTAATCATTGTCCGATCGTTCCTGCTGTCTCATCCTGCCCCTGAATGAATGGATGTGAGTCTTGCAATCGAGTTTTGCGGCTAAGTTTGGAAGCTGCATCTTGAAGTATGAGGTGGGTTCCTAGGAGGGGCACAGAGTGGACGGAACCTCAGAAATGGTCATAGGTGAGTTCTCATGCATCTCGGCACTATGCATCTCGGCACTATGCATCTCGGCACTATGCATCTCGGTGCCATGAACATTTATACTAAGAGATGCAAAGTCCTGCTCCAGTAACCGGATCAAATCCGGTAAAGCGGCGAGCGATCGAAATCGGATCAAGCGACAGATCGACACCTGTTTGAGAAGCTGGGCGCATTGATGGAAATGGGTTTGTTGAAAGTTCGGGTGTGTCAGAAGCCCGATTACACGGGAGTTTCGTACTAATTCAGCAAATCCAGTTTGAGCTGTCATCGGTTCGATCCCATGGGTCGCGCCTTGATCGAGCACATAGATCCGTTTCAGTGGCAATGCTTGCGAGGCAAACCCCTGTCCTAGCCGGTGACTCCGCTTTTCGGTTTGAATGTGCAGAAAGGGTAAATCTTCCACAACATGCCCCATGGAAACGGCCGCATCGGGCCAAAGTTTGATTTGGGGATAGCTGGGTAAGACAAGCGGTGGAGCGGGATCAACTTGGAGGGCCAAAACATCGTCGGTCAAAATAGGATAGCCATGAGTGTGAAAGGCCTCTGCTAAGGTCGATTTACCCTGCCCAGAAGCCGCCATAAACGCAACTGCCATCCCATTGACCGCAATGCTGCTGGCATGGAGCACTAGCAATTTTCTCTGACGCAGCAAAATACACAAGATCGGCCCTAGCAAAATAGCGCGGAGCACCGACTGATCAACACCCGGTTCTAGGTCGATCACAATTTCTCGCCCCTGCTTTACCAGGAAGGTGCCTACATTGGCGACACTACCTAAAAAATAGTTACCGCGATCGGTTGCCTGATCGTCATCCTGTAAAGAACCAAGGCGGATGGTGATATCGATCGAACCGGCGGTATCAGGAGCTGCTGTTAACTCTGGTAAAACTAGCTCGGTTGAAATCTGTAAACCGTAAGCAGAGTAAATGTAACTCATGCATATCTCTCTATATTTACAAGATCATAAGCTCAATGCTGGATCAACTTCATGGGATTGAATCGAGTTGAAAGTCTCTCTTGCGGAAGAGGATGGAGGGGATCGATCCCAAGCATTGCTCCAAAGTAATGGATCGATCTGATCCCCGTCATTCAACCATCTACGTCGTTTAAGGTAATTCAAGTAGGAGCAGATCCCTGCCCCTACTGAAGGTTGCATCAATCAGCACCTGAGTGCCGTAATGCAGTTAGAGCTTCTATGGCTTGGGTACCACAACGCCATCGACCGAGCCTTCGGCTGGAAAACCCATCGTCTGTCCTTTGTTATTCGTGTAATAGAAGGTATCTTCTTGACTCGAACTACCAAAGGCCTGGGTGAGTTGCTCGACATTGCCGTGAACGATCAACTGGGGAGCACTGTATGTTTTCTTCATGGTTGTGTTTTTCCTAGTTAACAATTGAGAACAATCAAAAGCATTGAGAACAATCAAAAGCGATGGCTCGAAAAACCAGCATGAATTGCGGTTGAGTGAGCCTCAGGGCATTAAGCCCGTATGATTTAGCCAGCGGGCTAAAATCACTGTTTTCCAAAGGGTCATGACATGATGATCGTCTATTTTTCCTCCTGATACGAACTGTTGCCAATAGCCACGCACCACATCCAGGTTAACGTAGCTTGCAATGCGCCCAGATCCATTCTCTAGAACATCTTCTACGAGATGGCGGTCGTGATGCAGTAATCCATGCCGAAAGTTGGCACTCATACTTGTTTTCCTGGCTCGCCATTGGATCTGTGCTGGAAGAATCCCTTCCATCGCTCGACGCATTATCATCCGAGTCCAGCCTTGCTGTAGTTTTTGTGTAGCGGGGATGGCAAGACAGAACTCGATCAATCTTTTATCCATAAAGGGGTGACGGGCCTCGATCGAGCAGGCCGCAGCATGAATATTAATCAATTCGAGGGTGAGGGTAAATAACCCAGCCTCAAAAGTCTGCCATTGCTCTTCTTGAACAGTGCGGGCAGGTGGAGAGGTAAGGGTTGTCAAAGCTTGTAATTTTTCTGACAGGTGCAGACGTTGAGCAAAATCAGCCTGAATACAGGGGTCTAGCAGCGAAGGCTTGACTCCTTGGCCCCAGCAGCGAAGAGACTGTACCATGTCTGCCACGATTGGTTTTAAGCTGCCATGCCACAGCAAAAACTTACGGGAGATTTGAAAGTGCTGATGAATTTGCTGGATGGCTTGAATCAGCTTCAACCATGCGCCCTTGCGAGCCCATTCCTCAAGTTGCCACTGCCCATATTGGCGAAAAACGCCGAGTGGAGTACCCCGTAAATGGTTTAAGATAGCCGTGGTTTCCGCCGCAAAAGTGGCCCAGTCGCCTTGACGAGCGAGCTCGCTCAAATAAAGTTCTCCATGGGAGACCGTGCTATCTCCGTCAAAGCCATTCAGAATAACTCGCACACCAGCCTGTTGAGTGGCCTGATTCAGTCCCCAAACCAGGAAACTATTGGCACCAAACAACGCTTCGTCTTCATATTGAAAGACTTCTTGCCAAGCGGAGAGAGGCCCCGATCGATCGGGATGAACTGGGTGGGCAATACACCCCCCCTGATCTAGCACGGGTTGAATAAAAGGTCGCTCATCGCATTCCGGCACTTCATCAAAAACGTTAGAAAAGGTGTGCAGCGGCGTATGGGTTGCAGATAAGAGATCACGAGCAACACAGGTCACGGAGGAGGAGTCAAGTCCTCCACTCAGATGAGAGCCGATCGGAAAAGCACTGCGTAAACGGCACCGTACTGATTCAATGAATATTTCTCGAAATGCTTCCGCATATTCTTGATCTGAACCGAGTCTAATTTGAGCCGATCGATCGATCGACCAGTAAGGCTTGAGTTGCAGACCTGAAACTGCATTCACAACCAGGGTATGGGCTGGGGGCAGCCGGAAGATATGCTGGTACGAAGTCGCTGTTTTATCTTGGGAGAGTCCGAATAAATGATCAGCAATTCTGGGCTCATTTAAGCAACAGGGCACCTCAGGCAAACCGACGATCGCTTTAATTTCGGAGGCAAAAATAAAGCTTTTGCCAGAGAAATAGTAGTAAAAAGGCTTGACCCCAAAATGATCGCGCGCACAAAAAAGGCGTTGCTGATTGCCATCCCAAATCGCGAAGACGAAGTCTCCCAACAACTGAGCCGGACATTGATCGCCCCATTGCCGGTAGGCAGCCAGAATCAAATCACTGTCTGTAATTTTTTCGGTTGGGCGCTGATTCCAGCCAAAAGCAGCGATCAGTTCTTCTCGGTTATCAATCCGAGCATCCGCCGTAAGCACATGGCAACCCTGAACAAGGGGTAGCTTCTCAAGTAAAGATTCTGGAGTTGTCCATAACATCCGATGTCCCAGCCCAATTGCTCCATCTAACCAGAGGTGATCACCATCCGATCCCCGGTGGGATAAGAGGAGAGACATGCGTTGCAAGTCAGCCGAATGGACTGGACGATCGTCCAGGTGAAAGATGCCGATAATACCGCTCATGGGATAGCCTTTGGGTTAGCCTTTGTTTCCAAACTCTAGCGCTGGCAAGGGAGTAAAAGACGCGAGCTGCGGCAGTGCTCCAATTACAATTTCACCCTGATGTTCAACCCAGGCATGGGCTTCAAGTTGACCGATCGAACTTTTTGCCACTCCAATTCGCAGTTGGGCGGGATAACCTTGTTGCACTAAGAGAGACTGAGTGAACAAGGCTCTGGCTAAACACTTAACTCCTCCAGGCTGAAGGCGACTGGCAATTTCTACCGCCCAGACAATCTGATCAACGCTCAGGGGAGAGAATAGAGGATGATGCACAGCCACCCACTTTGTGAGTCCAGACCGCAAGGTTTGAAAGGGAAATAGGAAAAGTCCTAAGCGGATGATGATGAGCCCAAGCCAAGCAGAGAGGAGAAGCAAGCGATCCGTGGGAGCAAGCGATCCAAATTGATGCCACCTTTGTTTCCACCGTTTAACGCTGGCCCATTTGATCCTGACCCATCGCTTCATTTTGCTGCCTCAGTGGCACTCCCATCCTGGAGGAGAATCAACTCTGCCTCCATCAGGGCTTGAAGGATCATCCGTATATCTTGGAGGCAAGTTGCTGCATCAACCTCATATTCCGAGAGAATTGTATCTCGGAGATCAGCTACAGTTTGAGGCTGTTGCACCAATTCCCAGAGTCTGGCCCCGACTTCGTTGAGCCCATAGTAAATTCCTGACTTGAGTTGGAGAATAACAGCTTCTCCAGCCAGATCGGATGAAATTTGTTCTGGTGCAACTGAAATCGACAACTGCTCGAATTTTGAAGTAGGCAGATCTGCCAATGTTGATTGAGAAGAAATCATGGTGCTAATCTCTGAACCGAACAACCAAATTTGTTTGCAAGTTGAGGGACTCGCCAAACATACACAGGAATCCAAGTCTCATTGAGCGATCGACTGCGATATCAACGTATGATATCAACAAAAGCACCTACCTGATGCGATGCACGATCGCAACCACACAAGATATTGCTCAGCAGGAAAACAGTTGCTCTTTACAACCCACCCCACTGGGATCGCGAAATGAAATCGCGCGATCAACATGGAGCTGGATAGGCTTGACAAACTGCCTTAGCACCCCACTGACTGGAGCGAGTTGCTCACAAGATTTGCCCATCAACATACTGTCAGAATAGTGTCAGAAGCGAAGCTGGCTGACCCACCAGGACGACCTAACTTCCAAAAAATCCAATAGTAATGAACGGATTACAAGGTGTGAATTGAAATTGTAATACTAGATATGATTACTTTTCCAACCTTTCGTTCTTTTTCCCTGACTTGATGTGCAACATATCTCAATCCTAATCATCTCAACCTCCTCCGTCAAATCACTAGCCTGGAAATCCCATGAAGACTGTGTAAACTCTTAGTGGATCCAAGCAAATCAAACATCT
>JALOOM010000058.1 GCA_025454395.1 Elainella sp. Prado103 | reverse complement strand
TCCTGTCGTTATATCAGTTGCACCACTACGCCATTGAAAGTTCTGCCTTGCACCATCTTGCCAGACTGCCCCGACTGAAAGAGTACTGACAATGCCAGGCACCGAAAATCCTTGACTTTGTTTCGAAAAATATTCGTTACCTCCCGCAGAAACGACGGTCACTCCTGCCTGCTCAAGAGCCTGAATCTCATCAACTAGAGCATATCCATTGGCTTGAGAGGGGGAGGTGAAAGAACTACCTCTCTCGCCCAAAGACATGTTCACGGCAACAATGTTGTAAACATCCTTGTTAGCAAGCACCCATCTCAGTGCTTGTTCAACTCTCGAATTGTCATAGAAAGAACCTTGAGGAGTGGGTTGAAAAACTTGCAGTCCGATTAATCCGACATCAGGCGCAACACCGATATTTTCATTTCTAGCTCCAACTGTTCCTGAAACATGGGTACCATGTCCATCTTGATCGATAGGATTATTGCTGCCCGTTAAAAAATCTTGACCCGCTCGGAAGTTAGGTTGAAGCAGAGGATGAGTTTGGTCTAAGCCCGTGTCGATCACGGCAACGCTGAAGCCACTACCATCAATTCCAGCAAACCGTGAATCATTGCGAAGTTGGGTTAACCCGATCAGATCAAATGCTGGATTAATGCCAGGAGTCGCCTGTTCCAGTTGCACAATTTGCCCATCCAGATTCAAGACCACTGTATCATCTTCAACCTGTAGGGCTTGCAACGTGGCGAGATCGATCGGTAAGCGTTGTACCACGGTTGAGAAAATTGCCCCTTCATCCCCTGGGCTATCGATCGGGTTAATGCGCGCATCGATCGCATGACCAATTTCTTCCAGCAAGACATCGACGACTACTTGGGAGGATTGCAGTTCCTGGGTCAAAAACTCTTCAGCGAGATAGATTGTATCCGTGGCAGCCGCATAAGCTCCATTGGCACCATTAATTTCGCTGGCAGCCCGTACTTCAATTTGGGGCAAGGTGCTAAAGGTTTCAGAGAGCCAATCTTGCGTAATCGCTTCTAGTGCTTGGAGACTGAAAGTACCGAAGGCAATCGATAATCGATCGCTCCAATCTGTCTCTGTCACAAAGTTGATCAGCCAATCTTTTGCTGTTGCCAAAACGTGATCAACGTAGCTCAGCAGATCAGGGGTAGATTGTTCGATGATCTCAAATGGAAATGAATCGATCGAGCCAACTGGTGTCAATGGAGAAACACGCAAGCTTGACATGGAGAAACCTCAACAATAGAGTCAGGCGAATGAATGAGGATCGGAATCAGAAAATCACGTCTTTAGAATGAAATTCAATTGAGTACCGATTAAAGCTTTATCTTGAGATTCCTCTGATAGTCTGGATGCTGACAGGCTTCCTAATGAACTCGATGCCTGGTTAAACGCGCTGAGCAGCCACCATATCAGAAATGGAAGCCCAGGTTTGTCCGGAATCAAAGCCTTAAACCCGCACTCGAATTTCAGTAGCGGTTCATGTCCCAGATAACGTTGTGCCAATAATATCCATAGCATCGGGAAAAGGAGTGGCCAGACCCAGTCCTAGGTTCATAGTGGAGTTGAACCGGTTTGCTAAACGGGTTGGTAGCCAGCGCAGCTCTTAAATCTCGATGCGCAGGGGTTGCATTAAAACTGTATGAATCAGATCAGCTATCTGTTGGATATGCCACCGTCTTCATAGACTCATGTATTGCAAATGTATCTGCGAAGTTATTCTAAGACACTGAATTGAGGGTTTAATTTCAGGAACTTTTTTAACCCTATCATTGCCCCCAGATTCTTCAGCTAGAAAAACATGAAAATTTAACGCTATTTCATGCCACCTGCTCAATCCCACTGTCTAGCGAACCTCGGTAGGTTGTCTCCGTCATCTCATGCCAGCATCTGAGACAAGCGATTTCGACTCGGAAGAGAAGCTCATCGCTCCCTATCTAGCGGAGTATCAGGAAATGCTGAGGAATAGTCCGAATCGATCGCCAATCTTGCCCCAGACAAGCCCTAGAATAGCTATTATTGAGACAGTTTTGTCATAGTCATAATTACTTCGCTTTAGGATCCTATTCCTCCTTGTCTGGCTCACTCTTAGCTTACTGGAACAACCTGGAATACTATGAACACCGCAGCACAGCCCGATCGGATCATCATTTTCGATACCACTCTCCGCGATGGTGAGCAGTCACCCGGCGCAACCCTGAACGTGGAAGAAAAACTGACGATCGCTCGGCAGCTCGCGCGGCTGGGAGTAGATGTGATCGAGGCAGGCTTTCCGTTCGCCAGTCTGGGAGATTTCGAAGCCGTCAACAAAATTGCTCAACAGGTCGGCACCCCCGAAGGCCCAACCATTTGTGGACTGGCTCGCGCCACCCAGCAGGATATCGAGGCCGCCGCTAAAGCCCTCAGTCCTGCCGCTAAGCCCCGTATTCACACGTTTTTGGCCACTTCCGATATCCATCTGGAATATAAGTTAAAGAAAACCCGTCAAGAGGTGCTGCAAATTGCCCCAGAAATGGTGGCCTACGCGAAGTCTTTTGTGAATGATGTAGAGTTCTCACCGGAAGATGCCGGTCGTTCCGATCCAGAGTTTCTCTATCAGGTCTTAGAAGCCGCGATCGAGGCGGGGGCAACCACCATTAACATTCCTGACACCGTGGGTTACACAACTCCGGCAGAGTTTGGCGCTTTGATTAAAGGAATTAAAGATAATGTGCCCAATATCGATCGGGCGATCATCTCTGTCCATGGTCACAACGATTTGGGGCTAGCCGTCGCCAACTTCCTGGAAGCAGTGAAAAATGGGGCGCGGCAGCTTGAATGTACGATTAATGGGATTGGCGAGCGAGCGGGCAATGCCGCCTTAGAAGAATTGGTGATGGCGCTGCATGTGCGTCGGCAATATTTCAACCCTTTCTTGGGGCGACCTGTCGAGTCGGAAGAACCGCTGACCCGAATTGATACCCGGTACATCTATAAAACATCCCGCCTAGTTTCTAACCTGACTGGCATGTTGGTGCAGCCTAATAAGGCGATCGTCGGTGCGAATGCTTTTGCCCATGAATCGGGGATCCACCAGGATGGGGTGCTGAAGCACAAGCTCACCTACGAAATTATGGATGCTCAGTCGATCGGGCTGACAGACAATCAAATCGTGTTGGGCAAACACTCTGGGCGCAATGCTTTCCGAACTCGCCTGAAAGAACTGGGTTTTGAGCTGGCCGATCAAGAGCTGAACCGGGCCTTCCTGCGATTCAAAGAGATGGCCGACAAGAAAAAAGACATCACCGATTGGGATCTAGAGGCGATCGTCAACGATGAAACCCAGCAGGCTCCCGAACTGTATCGGTTGGAGCATGTTCAGGTGTCCTGTGGGGATCATGCCCGTCCAACGGCAACGGTGACTTTGCGAACTCCCGATGGGCAAGAACTGACGGATGCGGCGATCGGCACTGGCCCGGTGGATGCTGTTTATAAGGCGATCAATCGGGTGATCAATGTTCCGAATCAGTTGATTGAATACTCGGTGCAATCGGTGACGGCGGGGATCGATGCCCTGGGTGAAGTAACCATTCGCCTCAAGCATGAAGAGCAGATTTGTTCTGGTCATGCTGCCAATACGGACATTATTGTTGCTTCAGCTCAAGCCTATGTGAATGCTCTGAACCGTCTCCATGCCACCTTGCAGCAAGCAAAGCCCCTGCATCCCCAACATGATCAGGCAATCCAGCCGGTCGGGTAGCAGCAAACTCAGTCGGGAAACTCAGTCGGGTAGCCTGAAGCGACTCTTGGCGGCTGCTTTGTGCTAGGAGTGTTTGTTTCTACGAGTGTTTGTTTAAGGGTTACCCAGCTTTAAGTTTGATACCCGTCTTTCAACGATGACCAGTTTTTATCAGCCCCTCAGATCGCTGTCCATGGCGCAAAAAAAGGGGCTCGATCGCCCCAGGCTAATTCCTAATCAGCTTGCGGTCTCTGGCGTGGAAGTTGGCTCAACCGATTCAGGAGTTTCTGATGCTTCAGTCGGGGTTTCCACAACCTCCAAGGGTTCAGTGGCTGCGGTTGCTTCAGTATCCTCGATCGCTTCAGGTAACGCTTCGGCTTCGACCGGCGGGGCTTCCACGGGTTTGGGTTTGGGAGTTTTAGCAGGACGAACCAGGGCTAAATTCACCGGCGGCTTGGCTGCCTCGCGCCGATCGTCCTTGCCTTTGCCCTTACCTTTACCGCGCCCCCGATCGTTGCGATCTCGGTCATTGCGATCCCGATCCCCTCGAGGCCGATCATCCCGAGGCCGATCATCCCGGCTGCTGCGATCCCGATTGCGGTCTAAATTGCGTCGCTGTTCTGAACTGCCCGACTGGCTTTCCGTTTGGCTCCCAACTTGGCTCCCAACTTGGCTCTCAGTTGGGATCGCACTGGTTTCAACCGCATTCTGCTGTCGCTCTGATTTTTTGATCGGACGTTCCACCACGATGACGCTACCTCTCTGCTTCGCTTCACAAACTTTCCTGAACGATGATCGCACAAAACCGTCCAGATTGCTGGATCGCGGTCGTTGATTTGGGGTTATACAATAAAACGATCCCGTCGGTGCTCCTAGCGACCGGATCTGTTGTGACGGTTTGAACTTTCCACCCTGGCAATGGTGACCATGCAATCATTTCGATCTCGACTCATTAAATCACCCATGCTCAAACGCATCTTGACCTACGGTGTATTGGGGCTGATCGCGCTAGTGATGCTACTTCCCTTGCTCTGGTTGGTTAGCACAGCATTTAAGTCGTCTACGGAAGATATTTTTCAATTTCCACCTCAGTTTTTGCCTCAACAGCCAACGATCGAAAATTTTGTCAAAGTTTGGCAGAGTAATCCTTTTGGGCGTTATTTGTGGAATAGTGTGCTGGTTTCTGGGCTGACTGTGAGCTTAAACCTGCTTTTTTGTTCGTTGGCTGCTTACCCTTTGGCCCGGTTGAATTTTCGCGGCAAAGCGGCAATCTTCACGCTGATCGTTTCGACAATCTTGATTCCATTTCAGGTCGTGATGATTCCGCTCTATATTCTGACCGTGCAGTTGGGACTGCGGAACACCTATCTGGGGCTGATTTTTCCGGCTATTGCCTCTGCGTTCGGCATCTTCTTGCTGCGGCAGGCATTTCAAGGGGTACCCAAGGAATTGGAAGAAGCGGCTCGTATGGATGGTTGCTCTGAGTTGGGCATTTGGTGGCATGTGATGTTGCCATCGATCCGTCCCGCTCTGGTGACACTGGCAATTTTTGTGTTTATTGGTTCCTGGAGTGATTTTCTCTGGCCATTGTTGATTTTGGATCGGCCGGAGTATTACACCTTACCTCTGGGAGTGGCTAAACTGGCCGGTGCCTTTTCCTTAGATTGGCGCTTAATTGCGGCTGGATCGGTCATTTCGATCGCGCCTATCCTGCTATTTTTCACAGTCATGCAACGATATATTGTGCCAACGGAGGCAGGGAGTGGCTTGAAGGGCTAGGATCAAGACATGAAAAGTATAATCAAACATTTTCTGATTGGCTGCATTCGGGGCTATCGGGCTTTTATTTCACCCCTGTTTCCGCCCACCTGTCGATTTCAGCCGACCTGCTCTCAGTATGCGATTGAAGCGATCGATCGATTTGGAGTATGGCGAGGGAGTGGCTTAGCCATAGGACGCATTTTACGCTGTCATCCCTTGCATCCAGGCGGGTATGATCCGGTTCCCCCTCGGCCAAACGAAGCCTCCAACCCACAACGGTCAACGATCGGTCAATGTGCTGCGATCGATGATCCACGCACCTCTTGCATGGATCACCCCCATGCCGATCCGATCGAGCTGTCATCCGCCCAGCTTCCAGAGCCGCCTTGCCCGGCCGATCCAGCCCAGCCCAGCATTTAGGAAGGAGCCGCTAGACGGCATTCAGGTTGATCGATGGCTCAACCCACTGAATCCAGCTCACCGATCGAGTCAGGGGTTTCCCCTTCTTCTGGCATCATCGAACTGGGGTTAATCAAGGTAATATCAAACTCATCCGGCGGCACTGTGGTGATATGTTCGCGTTCTAGCAGATAGTAAACAGCCTGAACCTGGGGGCCGAAAATAATCTTGTCGCGATTTTGTAAATCATGCACCGCAAGTTTGCGACCATTGATTAAGAGCCCATTTGCACTCAGCTTACCCTGCAAGTTACCATCCATAATGCGATAACAGTAGTTGCCCTCATCGTCGGCAAACCGGACTAAGGTCGCATGATGGCGAGACACAAAGTAGGAAGAGAGGCGAATATCACAGGTGGGATCGCGGCCGATCGAATACAGCGCACTATCTAGAGTGTACTCTTCCTGACCCTTGGAGTCTTCAATGATCAGTTTATGGGTTTGGCGACTGACTGAAGCCATTCGACGGAGTTGTGAGGAACAACAATCTACAGCAAGTATAACGTTGCACAGATTACCGATTTATTGTGCCCCAATTTGCATCGAACTAAACCCGTAAATCGTGGTGAAAAAGCTGGGTTTAGCCGGTTAAATCGGTTACTTGAGGTTCAGCAGGTTGAGCCGCTGTGTCGTCTTCCGGATCTCCCGTCATATTCGGGCTGATCAGAGTGATGTCATACTCGTCGGGTGGCACCGTCGTAATGGCATCGCGCCGCAGCAAATAGTAGACGGCATGAACCTGGGGCCCAAACACCACTTTATCTTGATCGCTCAAATCATGGGCTTGGAGTTTACGACCGTTAATTAACAGCCCATTGGCACTGGGCTTCCCCTTCAAGTTGCCATCGACAATCCGGTAATAATAGCTGCCATCTTCATTGGGCAGTTGAACCAAGGTAGCATGTCGCCGTGAGACAAACTGAGAAACCAAGCGAATATCACATTTCGGATCTCTGCCGATCGAATATACGGGGCTATCTAGCGTATACTCACGCCGTCCCTTATCGTCTTCGATGATTAATAGGTGGCTCTGATGGGGTGCAGATGTCATCGATGTCATCGGGCAGAAAAATTACAATACTAAGCGACTAGGAACATGAAAGGGTAATTGAATAGTAAACCAGAACATCTAGGAGTGCTGATCTTGGCAGAACTATAGAGCGGCAGAACTATAGAGCGGTAAAACTATAAGACTGCAAAACCATGAGACTGCAAAACCATGAGACTGCACGATCTAGGACTGCAACAGCGTAGGATCGCAAAACCATAGAAAGTCCGAAATCCTGAAATGGATCGCGAGCTTGACCCACGAGCCAGCATTCCGATCGTGCTAGGTTCCCATCTTAGCTTGCCTGGAAAGTTTGGGTAAAGATTCCCATGCTGAATCGAGAAGATCGTACGAATCGGCTTGAGCAATCGAGCAATAAGCAATGGCTCTAAGCTGCATGGCTCAACTCCTATCGTCCCTATCTTAGCGCTATCTGGATGAGCAAACGATACTGGTTCGGCTTCCATTAGTCTAGTCTCTAACCTGGTACCTCACTCAGCAGGCACCTCATTCAGCAAAGTCCAAAAAGCCCAAAAAGTCCAATTAGCAAAGTCCCATTAGATTAGATTGATCAAGTCCAGGGTGCAGGGGTCGAACCTGCCTGAGGCGAATTATGAGTTCGCTGCCTAAACCGCTCGGCCAACCCTGGAAGATAGATCTATACTGAAGCACTGTTTCGGGACTTCCTATTTCAGGACTTCCTATTTCAGGACTTCCTATCACTGGGCAACCACTGAAACCAGCTTTGAGCTATTGTATCCTGAGGCAGGGCGGATGTGCAGCTTTAACACCATCCCATCTCTTAAGGAATGGGCTTCTCGGAGATTGCTATGAAAGTGAATCCAACCGTTGTTCTCACAATTACCTTATTAACCTTGATGTTTGGTGCCGGGGTGTCGAGCGCTGTGGTCGGATATCGACTCGGTCGGGGAGCACTGAAGGGGATTACCCAGCCCGATGCGCGCCCGGTCAATAATTTGGCAGATGCTCAGGGTCGTCCAATTCGCCGCGAGGGGGTTGAATTTCTCAAAGAGGCTGACATTCTCACAGATGTGAAAAATCGGATCGAGGGAGGTGGGGCTGCCGAAGCATCAACACCAGTCGATACGAGTCCCGCCAGCCCTCCGCAATAACTCTCAAGACTCATGTTGCCCTTTTTTCTTGGTCAGGTCGCTGCAAATGGATCGGTGCCGCTGAGTGCCTCAGATGTGGTGTTTCGCCTGCTAGCTGTGTTGCTACTGATCGCGATTAATGCGTTTTTTGTCACTGCCGAATTTTCGATCGTGTCAGTTCGACGATCGCGGATCAATCAGCTCGTCTCCGCTGGTGATGTGCAGGCCAAAACAGTGCAAGATCTTCAGCGTGGGTTGGATCGATTGCTCTCGACCACCCAGTTTGGTATTACCTTATCGAGTCTGGCTCTGGGTTGGATCGGTGAAAGCACGATGGCTGTCTTGCTCTCCGAGTTTTTTAAGCAACTTCCCCTGCCAGCTCAGATGCAGCAGGTCTTAAGCCACTCGTTTGCTATTCCGGTTGCCTTTATTTTGATCGCCTACCTGCAGATCGTGCTGGGAGAACTCTGTCCGAAATCCGTGGCATTACTCTACCCAGAACAGTTGGCTCGATTTTTGGGGCCGCCCAGTGTCGCGATCGCTCGGCTTTTTCATCCTTTCATCTGGATTTTAAACCAGTCTACGCGCTGGCTGCTGCGGCTGGTAGGCGTAGAATATACAGGGCAAGGGTGGTATCACCGCGTCACACCCGAAGAATTACAACTCATTATCAGCACGACTGCGGAATCTCCTGGTTTGGAAGAAGAGGAACGAGAACTCCTGAGCAATGTGTTTGCTTTTGGGGAAGTGATGGCCGGAGAAGTGATGGTGCCGCGCACGAGTTTGGTGGCTCTACCCAAAGAGGCCAGCTTATTAGAGTTGCTGCAAGAGGTGTCTGCTTCAGGGCATTCCCGTTATCCAGTTATGGGCGAGTCGTTAGATGAGATTGTTGGTTTGATTGAGTTTAAGCAATTGGCTGAACCGCTAACAGTGGGATTACTCAACCTGGATCAGCCGATCGAGGCTTGGATCCGTCCAGCTCAATTTGTGCCAGAGGAAATGCCCCTGAACGAACTTTTGGATTTGATGCGGCGATCGGGTCAGGCCATGGTGATGGTCATCGATCACTTCGGGGGTACCGCCGGTCTGGTCACGCTGCAAGATGTGGTGGCAGAAATTATTGGCGAAACCCATGAGCCAGAAAGCCCCGAACCGAGCATTCGTGTTTTAGACGAACAGACGTTTTTGGTGCAAGCTCAAACTGAATTGGAAGAAGTTAACGACACGTTACGGTTAACCTTGCCCCTGTCTGAGGAATATCAAACCCTGGGCGGATTTGTGATCTATCAGTTGCAGAAAATTCCCAGTGTGGGTGAACAACTATGCTACGAGAACACTGAGATTACGGTGATGTCAGCCGAAGGGCCAAGGCTGGAACAATTGCAACTTCGCTATCTAGAACCACCCTCAGCCGAAGAACCCACAGAATACGAAGCGGCTTCGATCGATCGAACCCTGGATCGCCCGATCGAGCAGGGCTGGAAAGCTGAGCCCGATCGATCAGATGCAGATGAATTTCCATCGCCTTAGCATTGCTTGAACAAAGAGTTAGATTTCAGAAAACTTAACCTCAGAAAATTAAATCTCCATTCTGAGCGCACAGAAGACTGACCCTCCAAAATTGTGTCCACCCCCTAGCCAATTCGATAGATAGATCCATTCATTCATTAGATTCATTCATTAGATCCATTCATTCAGGAGCATGAACGAGAGCAGTATGGCTATTCTTCGCGATCGACTTCAAGGTACCAACCTTTATTTAATTGGCATGATGGGAGCAGGAAAATCTACCATTGGACAGCAGATCGCGAAGCAGTTAGACTATCGATTTTTTGATACCGATCAGGTGATTGAGCAAGCCACCGGACAGGCAATTCGTGACCTGTTTGCTGGGATGGGTGAAATGGAATTCCGGCGACTGGAAACTCAAGTTTTGTCCGAGTTAGCACCCTATACCCGCTTAGTGGTGGCAACAGGAGGGGGGATCGTCTCCCAATCGCAAAACTGGAGCTATTTACGCCACGGATTGGTGATCTGGTTGAATGTGCCGATCGAAGTGCTTTACCAACGCCTGCAACAAGACACCACCCGCCCCCTGTTGCAAACCGCAGATCCACTCGCAAAATTACAATTACTGCTGCAAGAACGCCGCTCACTCTATGCCCAAGCAGATTTAGAGATTCCGATCGAGGCTTCTGACACGACCGAACAGGTGGTCGATCGAGTGTTGAGCCAAATTCCCACCATTTTGAAACCGATGCCTGAGCAAATCCCATCAAATCTTGACTTTTGATCACTCCTCTCTGACCCGGCATCGATCTCCTGCTACACTGCACTTGCTAACCTGATCGAGCTGGGCCAGTTCCCTTTTGTTTTTCTAGTTCCATGCAAACCGACAGCGAATATATCCAAAAAGCCGAAGCCACCCGTGTGCGTGTGCTGAGCGAAGCCCTACCCTACATTCAGCAATTTGCCGGACGCACGATCGTTGTGAAATATGGCGGTGCGGCCATGAAAGATAGCAAGCTGAAAGAGACGGTACTGCGTGATATTGTGTTTCTGGCCTGTGTTGGCTTACGCCCGATCGTGGTTCATGGGGGCGGGCCAGAAATTAATTCCTGGCTAGATAAATTGGGGATTGAGCCGCAGTTCAAAAATGGGCTGCGAGTCACCGATGCGGCCACGATGGATGTGGTGGAAATGGTGCTGGTGGGTCGGGTCAACAAAGAATTAGTGGCTCTGATTAACCAGGCAGGTGGATCGGCAGTAGGGCTATGCGGTAAAGATGGCAACCTGATTCGGGCCCGTCCGCAAGGTGACGAAGGCATTGGGTTTGTCGGTGAAGTGACGGCGATCGATGTCAACCTGCTGAATAGCCTGGTTAAAAGTGGTTACATCCCGGTGGTTTCTAGTGTGGCCGCAGACGAAACCGGCCAGGCTTACAACATCAATGCCGACACTGTTGCCGGAGAATTAGCCGCCGCCCTGGGTGCAGCAAAGCTCATTTTAATGACCGATACCCCCGGCATTCTGCGGGATTTTAAAGACTCCAGCACGCTGATCAACAAGGTTGATATTCAAGGGGCTCGTGAGCTGATTGAAACTGGGGTGGTTAGCGGTGGCATGATTCCAAAAGTCAACTGCTGTGTTCGATCGCTAGCGCAAGGTGTGCGGGCCGCTCACATCATTGATGGTCGCATTCCCCACGCGCTATTACTGGAAATTTTCACCGATGCTGGGATCGGCTCCATGATCGTTGCTTCTGATTTCACTCGCTAGATTTCACTCGCTAGATTGCTCTGAATCTCATCCTAGACTTCGTTCAGTTCCCTGGTGACTCAGAGGTGAAGGCGGGGTGAGTCAGGGGTAACTCAGGGGTAACTCAATGGTTGATTCAGAGAACAGTGGCGGGTTACTGCTGGCAGACTAATCGCAAACTCGCAAAGTCTACACAGGAGGGATTGCCAGAAGCAGGGGGCAAAGATCGATATACACGATCGTGATCCTCTCCATGACCTGGGTGGTAGATGCGATCCCTGGAATTGGGATGGACAATTCTAGAGCGAGACGATCGCGGCTCCACAATCACCGGATTGATCAAAGTGGAATCTTCAATTTCAGAATCGATAATCACTGGCTGCACCAAGGTGGAGTCTTCTATCGTGCCTCGTCTGATCCACTGTGACGATCGATGGGTTTGAGCAGAATGCTCCCAGCCTGATTCAACCCGATCGCGATAGAGCGTTTGGGCCATGCCTGGAGCGCTGAGCGTCATCGCATCAACGATCGGCAAAATCAATGGCAAGGCGAGGGTGAGAATCCAACCAGTTCTGCGGAGGCAGGTCAAGTTCGATCGAATCGCTCCTAATCCAGTCCATCGTGATTCAGTCCATCGTGCAGTGAACTGGCCGGGTCGCTGCAAAGGGTGTGACATAGCCATCTCCTAAAGATCTGAAGGATGAGTCCGCTACAATCAAAACAGGAAACTCTGGGTCAAGCAATTTCAAGCGAGCCATCATCAGACATGATGGGGGGTTACGTTGATCTTAGCGATCGAAATTGCAAATTAGGATCGGGCTGTTTGGTGCGGTCTGGTCATGGTGCAGTCTGATCATGGTGCAGTCTGGTGAAATTGGGTTGAATGCGTGACTTCTGAAAATTTAGAACTGGCAAAAAGCCAATATCGATCCGGCAAACAGGCGTTTGAGCGAGGTGAATATCGCCAATCGGTTGAACTGTTGCAAACAGCCATTAGCCTCGCCAATCCCAATTCTCAGTTAGGCGGTGAAATGCAAACCTGGCTGGTGACAGCCTACGAGGCAGCCGGACAAACCCCTGAGGCGATCGACCTTTGTGAACAGTTGAGCAAACATCCCGATTTGAAAACGCGCCAGCAGGGAAAGCGCCTGCTCTACATCCTCAAAGCCCCCAAGCTGAAAACCCGCCCAGAATGGTTGACCCAGATCCCCGATCTGACGAGCCTCACAGATGGGGAAGGAAATCCACCAACGGCTCGTTATGTCAGCCCAACTCCTCGGTCTGACCGCAAACCCAAGCCTGAAGAACCGATCGATTGGAGCCAGGTCAATACCCAAGATAATCGCTTTGTTTGGGTGGCATTAGCCGGAGCACTCCTGACGATCGGTACCTTGATCTGGTTGAGCTAGAACGTTGAGAACAGCAGTTAGTTGGCCAATCAATCCAATCAATCCAATCAATCCAGTCAATCAATCCAATCAATTAGTTAATCAATCAATCAATCCAGTTAATCAATCAATTAGTTAATCAAGTAGTCAGTCAAGCTGAGGTCGATCGCATCCTTGATCGCATCAGATTGCATCCTTGAGGACTAACAACGAGGACTAACAACGAGGACTAACAACGAGGACTAACAACAGACACTAGGGCTGACAGCAGACCAGAGCGGGATACGTTACTATCAATCCTGTACCTCGCATTTCCTGCCGTCGTGACAGGTTCAATCGCGACAGATGCAGCCATGACCCATTCAGCCGCGACCCATGTCAATGATGCCATCCTTGGCCAAATTCTCCAGCTTGCTGCACCTCGGACGGAAGCGGCTGAAGTTTATTTTGTCTCCAGCCAGGATACACCGATCGAGTTTGAAAACAATCGTCTTAAGTCGCTGCAAACCAAAGCCATTCAGGGGGTGGCGCT
Organism: Elainella sp. Prado103; assembly: GCA_025454395.1. Classification (GTDB taxonomy): domain Bacteria; phylum Cyanobacteriota; class Cyanobacteriia; order Elainellales; family Elainellaceae; genus Elainella. The sequence continues at coordinate 29,841 of JALOOM010000058.1, read as the reverse complement.
ACGGGTGATTCGCAATGGCAGACTAGGTTTTGCCAGCTCTACCGATCTATCTCGCTTGGAAGATTTAGTCGATGCTGCCGTGCAAACTGCCGAAATTGGTAGTCCTGCTGATTTTGAGTTCGCGACCAATTTTCATAGTTGGGACGGTGCAGTCAATTTCTCCGAGCCACAGACCTCCCATCCAGAATTGCCCACGACGGCATCCCTGGTGGAAATGGGTGAGCATCTGATCCACCGGGTTCATGACTACAATCCTGAAATTTTGGTGGATGTTAGCTTTCATCTAGTCTCTCGCACGGTTCGGATTGCCACCAATCGCGATGTCTATGCCGAACGGACTAGCCAAACGACCAGCGCCAGCCTCTCTGGTAACCTGGTACGAGGAGAAGATTTCCTGCAAGCCGGTAGCTATGATGTAGCCCGCAATCAGCCCCTCAATTACGATCGCATCTTGCATCAGGTTCTCCAAAAATATCGTTGGGCAGAGCGCAACGCAACGATCCAGAGTGGCTCCTTCCCAGTTCTGTTTTTGCCTCGGGCGGCTGCATCAACCTTAGGATCGCTTTTTTCTTCCGTCCTATCCGGTCAGTCTGTGGTTCAAAAGGCTTCACCCCTAGCCGACAAGCTAGGAGAAAAATTGTTTGATAGTCGCTTTACCTTATTTGAAGATCCCACGATCGGAGTGAATGCCTGTAGCTTTGATGATGAAGGCACCCCAACCAGCCGCAAAGCCTTGATCGATCAGGGCAGGGTGATGGGCTTTTATTGGGATCGCCGCTGGGCAGCCAAGGCAGGTCTGGCTTCCACAGGCAACGGCTTTCGAGGGGGGCTCTCCCGTCCTAGCCCCAGCTTAGTCAACTTCTGTATTGCACCGGGTCACACGGCAACCGAGCATCTCATTGCTGACATCAAAGAGGGGATTATTGTCGATCAGGTGTTGGGGGCAGGTCAATCGAATCAGCTCGCGGGTGAGTTCTCCGTCAATTTAGATTTGGGTTACAAGGTAGAAAATGGCGAAATTGTCGGGCGAGTCAAAAACACAATGGTTGCAGGCAGCATCTTTGAAGCCTTCCAGCAACTGGTGGATTTGGGCAATCAGGCGGAATGGCTGGGGGGACGGGCCCAACTACCAAGCATGATGTTTGCCCAACTGGGTGTGGCATCGCGATCGGCTTAAGGGGAACACCAGATGGCAACCAGGCAAAAGCGGCGATCGACGCGGCGATCGAGTCGAGTGACATCTAGCCCCTCTACGCCAAACTCCTTGACACCCCAAGGCGGGGCATTTAGCCAACTCATTAGCTCACTGATTGGACAACACTTCACCCCAGTCGTCGTGAGGTTGCGCTTACTGTGGATTATTTTGGTTGCCTTTCTGTTTCTGACAGGTTGTGTACAGTACGAGGTCGGCATTCAATTTCGAGATGCAAACCATGGGGCGATCGTTCAACAAATTCAGCTCAGTGAGCAGTTAACCGGGGTGAGCCAGGCCACAGCCAACCTCTGGCTTGATCAACTCACAATGCAGGCTAAACAATTAGGCGGGAAAGTGCAGCATCGGTCTGATCGCCGTCTTGCCCTCCAGATTCCTTTTTTCAACGCGCAGGATTTAGTCACAAAATTCGATCGGTTCTTTCAGACCGTGACCAACCCAGCTTGGTTCAACTCCAGTGCGGCTCCAGTGCCTGCTGTAAATCGGCGTAATCTTGTCCAGTCTTCTACCTTATCAAAATTGCGTCTGCAAACTCGAAATCGCATTTTTTGGCAGCGCTATCACCTCATCTACGATCTAGATTTGCGCTCCCTCCAAATTGTCCCTGGTTCTGAGAACGCAGCAACCGTTTTAATTAATCCAAAATCCTTACTCGGTCTCAATTTAACCCTCAGTGCATCGGGAGGCATCAAACCCGTAACGTCACCTATCATTGCCGCTCAGCCCCCTCTCCAAGTTGGGCAATTAGATATGAAGCAACCCGATCTAGAGCAACCCGATCTAGAGCAACCCGATCTAAAGCAACCCGATCTCTCTACCCCGGCCCCGTCGGTCTGGCTGCCACCTGCTCAGGTCGGTGAGCATCAGATTAGTTGGAATTTACGCCCCGGAGAAGTGAATCACCTGGAAGCCATTTTTTGGGTACCGAGTCCGATCGGCATTGGGTTGGCAATCATTGTGGTTTTTGTGCTGGGTGGGATGTTGTTGAAAGCCTGGCAAGACCCAAATAGTCTGATTGACTTACCCCCCGAAATTCCTCCTGGTTGATCGACGCTGGGACAGAATGATCTCTGGCTTAAACCTGCACCACTCAGCAATTTCAAAATTTTTGCAATTCTAGTATTGACTTCCGCTGAAATTGCGTATACTTAAGCGTCACTTTGCAGTTTTGGATCACAGAGGCAATCCAGAATGACTGGAGAACATACTTATCGCGCAACAACAATCTGGACTGGTGCAAGCAAAGGCTCAACGACTTCCTATGATGCTTATTCCCGCGAATACATTGTGGCGATCGATGGCAAGCTTTGTATTGTTGGATCAGCCGATCCAACCTTTCGAGGGAATGCTTCCTTACACAATCCAGAAGATTTACTGGTGTCTTCACTGTCAGCTTGTCACATGCTGAGTTATCTGGCGCTTTGTGCCCGATCGGGGATTCGCGTCGTTTCCTATGTCGATGAAGTTTCGGGACGTATGGCATCACAGGCAGGTAAGGTACGCTTCACAGAAGTCGTGCTGAATCCTCGAGTGACCATCGAACCGGGCGATAGTTTAGAAAAAGCAGAAGCATTACATCATGATGCCCATGAAGTTTGTTTCATTGCCAATTCAGTTGCTTTTCCGGTTCGACATCAGCCAACGGTGCTGTTTGCAGAGGAGGAGGAGTTTGAGTTTGACTGCATTCGAGAAATTGCTTGAGCTGAGCATAATTCACTTTTCCCTGGGCATTACGGGGAATGTGATCAAGGCAAATCCAATGTTTCGGTTGTTTAAATCGGCTCAGCAGAGGTGCAATTGCCGACTTCAAGTCTGCAACAGTGATCTGCGGTGAAATGGGGACATAAACAGCAACGATCGCTTCTCCCCAAGTCTGATCGGGCATGCCAATTACACAAATGTCGGCGACCAATTTTGTGAGCCGAACTGCTGTTTCAACTTCAATTGGGAAAACGTTTTCTCCACCTGTAATAATCTTTTGACTGCTACGTCCTGTAATGTGGAGCGATCCCTGATCGTCAAAATATCCACAATCGTCCGTTAAAAATTGCTCAATCGGTTTACGCCCATATTCTTTTTTGGGAAAATAACCCAGCATTAGAGCATTCGATCGAATAGCAATTTTCTGATCCTGAAAATCGATTGCGGCATGGGGCAGCACTTGTCCACAGCCAGGTTTGCCTTTCAGAAAATCATCTGGCTTCAGCGTTGCCACTTGACCCGCTGTTTCTGTCATGCCATAGGTAGGGGCAATCCGCAGGTGGTGTGATCGGGCCGTTTTTAGCAGTTCTAGCCAGGAGGGTGCTCCGCCTAAAAAAATGGTTGAGAATAACTTCAGCCAGTGACATCCAGATGCTTTAGCCATCAACCGCTGAAGCTGAGTGGGCACCAAAGATAGAAAAAATGGATCGTTTTGAGGAATGTCATGGAGAAGCTGCTGGTGAAGTGAAGCGAATTGGTGGTTCGATCGCGCCATGTTTTTCTCTGCAACACCACTAGCAGTTTCAGCGGAACATTCTATAGCTAATGTAGTGAATAACTCTGAATAGGAATAAATTGCTAATTTTCCCCCGGTTAAGAACGATCGCCAAAACTGCATTAATCCGCTGACATGGCAAAGCGGTAATACACAGAAGGAATGGATCTGTTCAACTTGAAAATAATCTTGAAAGCCATGAACGGCTGCGGTTAAAGTATCGATCGTGTGAATTGAGAAGCGAATGATACCGGAAGACCCACCTGTGGGAATCAAAATCCAATTGGGTTCAAGTGCATTGGAGGCAAGCCCAGATGGTGTTTGGGGATGGGAGAAGGGTTGAGATGGGATTGGAGATGACAGCGTTCCCCAAATCAGATCGGGTTGCACTTGTCGAAAAACTTGCTGCCATTCGCGATCCCGCCAAGCTGGATTGCCTAGAATGACAATGCTCTCGGTGCTTAAGGCTGCGATCAAACCCGCTAAAAACTCAAGTGGATTGGGCTCCGTCAGCAAAATGATGGGGCGATCGGACTGGGCAGCTTGCTGAAAAGCGTAAAGTTGATGTTGTCGCTGCCGCGATCGAGCGTATAGGGTGCTGGAATCTACCCCAAGTAGCCGCAAGGTTTGCAGTTTCGCGAACAGGTCATCGGCCGATAACGCCTGTTCCAAGTTCTTCCCCATGCCTTGCCTCTGGCACTGCTTGCCTGATTCAGGTGTTAGTTTATTTCATTCAGGTGTTAGTTTATTTCTTTACTCTACCTTCAAACTGCCTCGCTTCATTTGTTCTCGTTCGATCGCCTCAAACAGCGCCTGAAAATTGCGTTCGCCGAATCCTTGCACGGTCTTCATTTGCTGGCTGACCTGATAACTGCGTCGTTCGATCAGCTCAAAGAAAAAAGTGGGTTGCTCAAAAATCGGATGGGTAAAGGCTTGTAGCAACAGGGCTTGGGGCTGATCGGGCTGCCAGTCTACCAGCACTTCCTGTTGAGCGATCCTCTCATATTCGGCAGGGGTAAGCGCATACTCCGGACGTTGACATAACTGCTCATAATAGGTGAGCGGCACAGACAAAAAGCGAATTTTCTGTCTGCGGAGCCGAGCCATCAGATCAAGAATATTCTGAGTCCGCAAAGCAATGTGCTGAATTCCAGCACCGCGATTCCAATCCAGGAATTCTTGAATTTGGGAATCGGGTGAGGCAGGTTCATTAATTGGCAACTGCACCGATCCTTCTGGGTGGCTCAATACCTGACTACATAAGGCTGAGCGCTCAGTTTGAATGGCAAAATTTTGCTGCCGCTGCAATCCAAATAGGGTTTCATATCGGTGGATCACTTTGTCTAGATCGCCTGCCATCACATTCAGGACAACATGATCGATCCCGATCCAACTCGACTGAGTCGATCGCCCAAGCGGATCGCTGGATACAGTGGCTTGACTATCCTCAGGCTCCATCAAACTGCTAGATGCCACGGGTGGAACATTCAGGCTTTCAATTAAGGTATGCCGTAAGTCTCCCCATCCTTGAATTTGGGCCATTTTGTAGCAACCTTGAGGAGACTCGACCAGTTGCAATGGCTGCCAGATTGTAATGCCAAGTTGCTCTGCCTGTCGTAAGATGGCTGCCAAATTCGTCACTTGAAAGGCTAAATCTGCAACACCAGCAGGATGGTGGGTCAGATAGGCTGCTACCGGGCTATCCGCCGATCGCGGAGAAGAGAGCCAGAAGCGAATCTGTTGAGAGCCGACCAAAACGCGGTCGGTATGGTGACACCGTTGGGATGCCAGTGTCTGAAATCCCAGCTTTTGGACAAACCAATTCTGCCAATGGGTGGCATTTTCGACATAAAAGTGAACGTGATCGATGTGCATGGCTGCTGGAGCCGATCGAAAAAGGGGGATCGCCTGTCAGTCTAACTTATTCTCCTAGGAGAGCGTCTGTTCACAACCCAGCTAAAGATAGAGAATGCATAGGGAATATTCGAAACCAAGATAGAAATTGGTCTGGGATTTCTCGTCTTATCTCTAGCGCTTGACTGTGGCAAGGGGTTTGTCTACTCGCTTGGGTTTATATTGCCCAACGGGATACTGATCTAAATGGCGGTAGATTGCCACCCCTGCACTCACCCGACAGGTAAAAAACTCGACAAGCGCCTGTCCATCTGGCATCACTCGCACTTTAGGAGAGAAATCTTTCGGTTGCTCGGTCTGCCACTGCCACTGCACCTTAGCAGGCACAGCATCAATCAGCCGATGGTGAATCCAGTTGCGGTAATGTCCAGCCGTGCCAAACTCACGTAATTCTCGGTACAGCAAGGAAGCCACTATAAAAGAAACGGGTGAACGATCGCCTTCGATCGCATCCATAAAATCGGGTAAGGCTGCGGTGGGACGCGGCTGTTGTTTGAGTCCGTTAGCACCTGCTAGGGCGGCTTCGAGCTGAGCGGTCGTTGCTTGATCTTCCGGTAGGGCGAGGACAATGCCTGCTCCACTATTACCCTCCCGGTAAAGATAACTCACTAAACGCCAAGCAGGCTTTAACCGAATGCCTGGTAACTTCAGCAAGGCGGCGGCTGGATTAACCGTACTCAACAACCAGTGAGCCTTGGCTCGTGGAACAGCAATTTCTTCAGGTGAAAGCCCGCCAAAGGCAAATACACCACTCAGATCATCTAAGGAAGTGGGTTCTGGGACTTCATCCATCTCTTCTAGATTCAGCCATGTTTGCGACTGTTTGTCGGCATCGACTGCGATCGCGCCTTGGATGTACTGCCGGATTTGCTGAATTGCGGCTAATGGAAACCGTTGGCTTGACATGTATATCGTAGGAAACTCTTAACGCGAATGACCCGACCATAGAGCAATGTTTTATATCCAAACTGGGTCACTGAGCAACTGGTTGCCACACAGCCTACCTGATCTTCTGAAATCGGCTGGCTCCAGTGTCAACCAATACAACTCATTCAACCAGCAACTGCGGATTGTAGATAGAGACTATTAATTAACATTAATCAATCGAAGGACAGTGCGTGGGCATTCAAACGATCCTTTTAGTCTAATTATTAGTCTAATTAGTCTAAATCCTAGTTAGCTGATTGACTGACAAATCTTTTCCCTCATCCCTAAATCCCTTCGCCCCTAATCGGAGAAGGGACTTGCAATCCAATCCTGGTTCGAAAGCTCCCCGCCCGCTCTAGGAGAGGGGTTGGGGTGTCGCTTGCTTCTGCGCAGCAGTGGGTAGTTTGAGTTTTGTCAGTCAGTCCGCCGAGTTAGTCTAAATCCGAGTCGCAATCAAGGCATGAAGAACCCTGATCGTCACTGCCCTTGGACTCAATCCCTCCTGCAACCCCATGCTGATCAAACCATGATGTCTGCCCCAATTCAGAATGCCCGGATCAATCCTGAGATTCCACAACATTTTGGCTTTTGGCTCTAAACATGCCTGACCAAGCGATCAGGCTCTCAGTCGGCAATCAGGGACTGCCCCCAAAGCCAGATCAAATTTGGGCAAAATCTGAGCGTTAGAGCCGCTTGGTTGTATGTAACACCACAGGCTCATTAGAAGGAGAAGGTAGGGCTGGTTTCTGTAAAATGGAGTGATAGCGAGGCTGCTGACCGCGAGCTGTCACTTTCCAGCTATTATTGCCACGCAGATGATCATAGACTCCTACAATTGCGATCACATTTTTGAATGTAATGTAGGGAATGAGCAATAGCATATGGTTGAGGTAGTAGTAGAACGGATAGCGGGTTGCGCCAACCTTGGCTGTCACTAATGTTTGCATCACCCCACTGAAAAACGAGAGTAAGGTACTGAATAAGAGATATTGCTCGATCGCTACCGGAACCCTGGCCTGCATCAGCGACAGGCTAAACACCAGGGGAATAATTTGGATCGCCACCAGGGAGTAGAACTCGCAGTAATAGAGCAGGTAAGTCCAAAACACCTTTTGTAGCAAGTTCAGTTTATCGGACTTGAGCACGCGATACTGATATTTCAACCCCACCTCTAACCAGCCTTGAGCCCAGCGTTTTCGTTGAAACCAGAAAGCATACAGGTCAACCGGCGCGAGTTCAGTGCTGATGATGCTGCGATCGTGCAGAATCCGGTAACCGTTGAGTAGGGTGCGCATGGAAGCATCAATGTCTTCCGTCAGCATGACCGGATTGAAGCGAATGTGCTTGAGTACCGAAGTACGCCAGTAGCCGTTTGAGCCCCCAAAAATGCTGGAATCGGTCAAGAATGACTTGGCGGCGTGGATGATCCCATACATCATTTCAAACTCGATCGCCACCGTTTGGGTGAGCAGATTTTTGCGATGGTTGCGGATAATGCTGCGACCTTGCACGACATCATAGCCTTGATCGATCCAATGCCAAGCACGGAAAAAGCAATCGGGGGCAGGGTGATGATCGGCATCCAAAATGCAGGTAATTTCGCCGGTGACTAATTCAAAGGCGGCATTGAGATTTTCTGCCTTAGAACGGCTGCCCTCTACACGCAACAGGCGCAACTCCGGGTAAAGCTGCGCCAACTCTGCCAATTCTTGCTCGATCGGAAGATCAACGGGCGTGTTGTATGCCAGGATCACTTCCAGTCCCCCTGGGGGTCGTAAGACGTTGAGCAAGACATGTTCTAAGGTTTCCAGGATGATATCTTGCTCGTTGGGTAAATAGGCTGCTACCAGAAACGAACATTTAGGGACTGGTTTGGTGGGATAGGGTTGCCGTGCTCCGCCAATGCCGAGTCGTTCTTTGACCGCATAGTAGGCTTGATGGAGCTTACGGGGATCTGCTTGGTAGCGATCGGTGGCGAATCGCCGAAACATGGCTGTGGAAGACTCCAGCAGCAGCATGAAGGCACTAAACAAGTAGAAAGTGGCAATCGCAAGGTGTAAGCCGGTCAGGCTCGATCCACGCAGGCGTAACCAATAGAAAAAAAGTGTGGGAATCCCAATTAATATAACGTGGCTAAAAATTGCCTTACGAACTTCGACCGACCACTTCCTCACTTCCCGTACCCTCCTCAACTGTGAAAAGAACCGCTAGTTGACCGCATCTACCGGGTGAGCGTCTCTGATGCAAACGTCCTACTGTAGACCGTCTTCAGACCGTCTTGAGACTATTTAAATCAGATCTAGCCGTTGCCGATTCGGTCAGCCAGGGTTCCCCATAACTGTCTAACCACATCTACAATAGCGAACCCTATCGCCCATGATGATCGCCCATGATGGATGCCAAGTGCGTCTGTGCCGCTCCAGTGTGCCGCTCCAGTGAGGTAGTCAGAACTTGATCTAGATTGCTCGATCGTGCCAGAACGATGAGCGGATCAGTGGAGTAGTGTAATCTGCCATGACAGAGAAAATCAAGGTTAATCTTGCCATTATTCGTAACCTGGGGCAGTAAAGATGTCAATCGCAGGCAATTATCGAGCCAAACGACGATTTGCCGGGAGATTTTTGATGAATGCCATCAGGAGGGCTCTGGCCGAAATAGAATCAGTATGATACAACCGTTCTAGAAAAACGTTCAGCAATGCGATAGGTGGATAAGAGTGGGTATGGAAATCCTCTCGGTGGCGCTTAAAAACTTTAAATCCCATCGGGATCGCCAATTTATTTTTCAACCCGGTACCAATGCCATCTGTGGTGAGAATGGTGCAGGCAAGACGAGTATCCTAGAAGCGATCGCCTGGGTGCTGTTCAACCATCGTGGGGTTTACAAAAATGAAGATTTAGTCCGCAATGGATCGGGCAGTGCCCAAGTCACCGTCTCGTTTATTTCTCATCGCGATGGTCGAACTTACGAGGTGCAACGCTGTACCAGTCGAGGATATACCATTTTCGATCCCCAGCTAGGCGTACGGCTAGACTATCGCCACATTGAAGAGGAAGTCATGCCTTGGCTGCGTCAGCAGTTAGGAGTTTCACCCGGAACCGATCTAGCCCGATTATTTGCGAATACGATCGGTGTCCCTCAAGGCACCTTCACGGTTGATTTTTTGCAGCCCCCCGATAAACGCAAGCAAATTTTTGACAGCATCCTCAAAGTCGAGGAATACCGCCAAACCAATCAGCAACTTTTATCTTTAGAGAAATATGGCAAAGGGCAGGTAGAAACCCTGGAGCGTACGATCGCCCAATATGAAGAAAGCTTAGCCGAATGGGAATCCTTGCAAGCCCGCCGTCAACAGCTTAGCCAGGAAATTGCCAGCGATGAAGCCACGCTGCAAGCCCTGCATGATCAACTCAACCGCCTGCAAGCCGAGCAAATCACCCTGCAAGCCCAAGCCGCCCAGATTCAACAGTTGGCCACCCAGATCAATCAGTTAACTGTGCAAATAGAAGCCAAACAGCAAAGCTTGGAGCGCTTACAGCAATTGGTTGAGCGATCCCGTCATGCGGTGGAGCAATGTACGCTGAACCGTGAGAGTTATCAGGGATATTTGCAGGTAGAAGCCACGCTTCAGCAGCTCAATCAACAGTTACAGCAGCGGCAGGCGATTTGGCAACAGCGAGAAAAGCAGCAGATCCAACTGAATCATCTTCAACAGCAATTGACGCGGATCACCTTACAACTGGAAGGGTTATCCCAGTCGGCTTTAGAGCGAGAGCGGCTCCAGCCCCTGATCGATCAACAAGTTGAGCTGGAGCAACAGCAGGCTGCTTGGGCAGAGCGGCTTAATCAACTTCAGGCGATGAAACAAGAACAGACCACCTTGATGCGCCAGTTGACGAAACTAGCAGCCGAGCAAGCCCAGTTGGAGCAGTCCATCGAACAAATTCAGTCCCAGCAAACCTCGATCGCGCAAGTGCCCCTGTGGGAACAAAAACGCGATCGTCTGCAACAGCAACTTAGCCGCATCGAAGCGGCCAAACAGTTTGAAACTGAATTGCGGCAGTTGGTGTCTTTGGGCGAATCTAGGCGCGATCAGCATCAGCACCAGGTCGAGCAAGCATTAGGGCTACTCCAACAAATGCAGCAAACTACCCCATTGTTGTCCCCTGCCTCAGTGGAATCAGCCAGGCAGGCGATCCAGTCCGGTGTGGCGCTAAATACCGAGCTGTTGAATGCGCTCTGGCGGATTTTGGCCGATCTGTCTGAGCAGGTTTCTATTTCTAAACTGCAACAGCAACTGGGACAAATCAAAACTCGGCTGGAATCAGCTTACCAAGCCCGCGCCGCCTGGGATAACCTGCAGGTGAAACAGCAGATTCAGCAGCGGCAACAAGCCGAAATTCACGACCTGCAACACCGTTTAAACCAAGTGCAGGCAGAACTCGCCACCGAAGCCGAATGTCAACGGGGTCGATCCCAGGTCGGCTTGGCGTTAAAGCAATTGGATAACCCGGCCGGGCGGAGTCAGCTACTGGAACGGGACTTGGCCCAACAACCCCACTGGAGTGAGCAACAGCAGCGCTTGGTTACGCAATCGGGTCAGGTGGAACAGGAAATTGCCGGTTTGGATGCCCAGCTTGCTAGCTTTGCTGAACTTGAAGCCCTACTGGGGCAGCAACAGCAGTTACGTCAGACCTATCAACCGGCCTATCAGACCTATCTACAATTTCAAAAAGCTGCCAACCAGTTTGCCCCACTGCAAGCCGAACTGCAAACGATCGTGACTGAACTGCAAGGCTTAGCAGCCGATCGCCAAATGCTGCAAACGACCTCCGAGCAACAGCGGCAGTCCTATGATCCTCAGCACCATCAAGCGATTGAAGCGCAATATCAAGCGTTACGTAGCCAGGCCGATCGATTAGCCGGTAGCTTGCCCCAACAGCGCAAACTCTTAGTGGAATGGGAGACGCAAATTGCTCAACTGGAAGAGATTGCCCAAAAGCGGGATCGATCGCGCTTGGAGCTAAAGCAGGCTGAAAAGATCCGTAAATTTATTACCTTTGCCCGCAAAGTCTATAAGGAAGCGGGCCCCAGAATCACCGAACGCTATGTGCAAACCGTCTCGCGGGAAGCCGATCGCCTTTTTCGAGAGTTGCTTAACCGTCCCAATGTCGCACTGGAATGGACTAGAGATTATGAAATTGTCGTACAGGAAGGAGCCCATTCTCGCCGCTTGGTCAACCTTTCAGGAGGCGAACAAATGTGTGCGGCCCTAGCCGTTCGGTTGGCTCTGTTACGAGTCTTGGCAGATGTCGATATCGCCTTCTTTGATGAACCGACCACCAATATGGATCGCCCCCGTCGTCAGAGTTTGGCCGAAGCAATCAGTAATATCAAAACATTTCGGCAGCTATTTGTGATTAGCCATGACGACACCTTTGAGCAGGTAACTGAAAACGTCATTTTTGTGGAACGAGAGATCTAATTTTGTCGATCACACCGTAATGAACAGGATCATGGCATTATAAAGTTTTGGTAAATTGCGGACAGCAGGATGTTATGAGGAAAATCCCCGTTATTCTTTCCCCCCTTGCTGTGTTCCTGTTGGGTGTCCAGGGTGCTATGGCCCAAATTGAAGCTTTGCCCCCTCCTGAAATTCAAGCTGCTCCGCTGCCTGCGCCAGAGCCGCCCCCGATTTTGCCAGCTCAGCAAGAAACGATCCGGCAACTGATTGAAACGGAAATTCAGGAAAGCCGGGATATTAGCGATCGGATTCATGATGAGGTGAATGACACCTTTGGCTGGACGATCGGGCTCGTGAACCTCCTGATTGCGGTCTTAATTGCGATTCCGGTCGGCACAGGGTTTGTGTTCTGGTGGCTCCGCCAGAGTGTGATCGATCGGCTAGTCAGCGACTTGAAGCGCCAATTTCAGGAAGAGACAGAGGTGATGGTAAAGCAGCAACTTGAGGCGGCTGTAGCCCAAAAGCTGCAAGCCCAAATTGCAGCCTTCGAACAGGAAATCACCCAACTGCGCCAGGAGTTTGAGCAACGCCTCGATTACCTCTATCGCGATGCCGAGAATGATAAGACCCACATTGTCAGGGAACTGGAACAGTTACTGTCTGCCGTCGGGCAAGATGAGCGCGTGCCAGCCCCGATCGGACGACGCTTGCAGGAATTAACCGATCAACTTGAAACTTTAAAATCCGAGCAGAGCGGTGTGGATTTTTCAGCCCATGACTACCTCAAAGAAGGGGACGCATTTTACTACGGGAGACGCTATGAGGACGCAATCAGCTCCTATCGATCGGCCCTGCAACTTGATGCCGACCTGGTAGAAGCCTGGTTGAGTTTAGCCAAAGCGCTGAGACAATCGGGACAATATAGCGATGCCATCATGGCCAACGAAGAGGCGATCCGTCGTCAACCGGAAAATCCCTGGGGCTGGTTTGGCAAAGGGTATGCCCTGCTAGGCTTGCGGCAATATGATGCCGCCCTTCAGTCCTATGAAGCCGCTATTCAGGCCGAACCAAACCACAGCACGTTTTGGAAGCATAAAGGCTATGCCTTGATCAAACTGAATCGCTACGGAGAAGCCCTCGACCATTTAGATAAGGCTCTACGGATTAACCCGGATTCTGCTGAAACCTACTATTGGAAAGCAGCTTGCTATGCCGCTCAAAATCAACCCGAGATGGCGATCGACCACCTGCAAGAGGCGCTGAGACGGCGATCGGATCTGGGCAAGCGCCTGCGCACCGACCCCGACTTTGGGACTCTACAGCGGTTGGAAGGCTTTCAACAGTTGTTGCTAGCCCATGTTTAGGATGACACCATGGCCCAGCTTGCGTTGATCTTGACTCGGTTGAAGCGAGTTCTCCAACCGATCCGCCCTTATTTGCGTTGGCTGATTGTGGGGCTGACCCTGTTTTTCATTGCCAGTATGGTGCGTCAGCATTGGCAAGAAGTCCGGTTGCTTCGCCTCAGAGCCGCAGGCTGGCAATGGCTGCTGATTTCCCTCAGCTTCACCCTGTCTGCCCACCTCTGGACGGGTTGGGTGTGGAGTTGGATTTTGCAGATCTTAGGACAACCTGTTCCTCGCGCTTGGAGCATGGCTGTTTATTTAAGAACCAACATTGCCAAATATTTACCCGGTAATGTCTGGCATCTATATGGGCGAGTGGTCGCCGCCAAAGAGGCCGGATTTTCGATCGGTGCTGCTACCCTCAGTGTGGTCTTAGAACCGCTACTCATGGTGGCTGCCGCTCTCATCTTAGCGGTGATCAATGTGCGGCAAAATGTGGCCTTGCAACTGCTTGGTTTAGCGATCGTGCTGCTGGCGATCCACCCCCAGATCTTGAATCCACTGTTGCGATTTGCCCAAAAGCTGAAGGGCAAGCCCCGACCCGATCGGGCAGATGCCAGTTCGATCGCTACCGGGCTGCAAATTCAGACCTACCCGATTCGTCCTTTGCTGGGAGAATTGGGGTTTGTGTTACTGCGCGGGATCGGGATGGTAGCTGCCCTGCAAGCGATCCAGTCGCTGGATGTGGCACAAATACCGCTAATCCTCAGTGTCTTCAGTATTGCCTGGGTGATGGGCTTAGTGATTCCAGGAGCCCCAGGGGGAATCGGGGTCTTTGAAGCGATTGCGATCGCCCTCCTGACTGGCCATCTGCCCGCCAGTTTGATTTTGGGTGGAGTCGCCCTCTATCGGCTGATTAGCATCCTCGCCGAGGTGATCGGGGCAGGGTTGGCTTACGGGAAGCGCTTCGGTAACCCCTGATGCTATAACCCCTGATGCTATTGCGGCTAGAGATGGGCGGCAAAGTGGTCATTTAACCGGCTTTTGACCGGCTTTTTGGCCAGAAGGCTTGCTCCCAGAACCAATTGCCTCGAAAATCATCTTCATGTTCTATGCGTATCCGCATATTCGGTTATCTCAGGCGAGGAGTGAGTGGCAAATGAATCGATCGATCCTAACCGAACCTCTGGTCACACCGCGTCCCCTTCAGCAACCGAGGGTTTCTGCTGTAGTGCCTGTCTACAATGAGGTGGAAAGTATTCCCCTGCTGGTGGAAACCATTGCTGGGGTGATGCAGCACCATGGGCTTTCCTACGAAATTGTTTGCGTCGATGATGGATCAACCGACGGATCGGCGGAGTTGCTGCGGGAGCTGGCCCGATCGCGGAGCGATTTGAAAGCGGTTTTACTCCGCCGCAACTATGGGCAAACTGCCGCCATGTCTGCGGGCTTTAACAATGCGGTCGGACAGGTGATTGTCACGCTGGATGGCGATCTGCAAAATGACCCGACCGATATTCCTCGCCTGATTGATAAGTTGGAAGAAGGCTATGACTTGGTGAGTGGCTGGCGCAAAGATCGGCAAGATGCCATGGTGACTCGGCTGATTCCATCCCGCATTGCTAACTGGCTGATCCGCAAAGTGACTGAAGTGCGCATCCACGACTACGGTTGTTCCCTCAAAGCTTATCGATCGGAGTTGGTGCGTGACATGAACCTATACGGCGAGTTACATCGGTTTTTGCCTGCTCTGGCATTCATTGAGGGAGCCCGAATTGCCGAGATGCCGGTTACCCATCATGCTCGCCGATTTGGCAAAAGTAAGTATGGGTTGGGTCGCACCTTCCGGGTACTGATGGATCTGGCCACCATCTTCTTTATGAAAAAATTCCTCACCCGGCCGATGCATGTGTTTGGGCTATTTGGACTGATATCCATGCTGGTCGGAATTGGGTTGGGCTTATACCTCACGCTGCTCAAATTTGGCTTTGGTGAGGCGATCGGCGATCGACCCCTGTTGATTTTGGCCGTGGTGCTCTTTCTGACCGGCGTGCATTTATTCAGTTTTGGGTTATTGGCTGAACTGTCGATGCGCACCTACCACGAATCGCAAAATCGACCGATCTATCGCGTCCGAGAGGTGATTGGCTCCGATCGCTAGCGAATGGATCAAAAACAGGGGTAGATCGACATCTCCCCTGTCCAGTGGTTCTGCATCATATGATTGGGCATCCTATAACGTCGAACCCGATTAGGTCGTATTCAACTGTGCGATCTTGAATAGGCCATCTTGAATAGGCCATATTGAGCTGAATTTCAAGCTGAAGATTGCACCGGAGACAGCGGTTCGCCCCGAAATCAGGCGCTGCCGGTAAAGGTTAATTCCGGGAATCGAGCTTGCGCCTCTGACATGGGCTGGCGTTTGCCCTCTTCTTGCCAGTAGTTGATCACTTCCGTTGCCTGATTCAATAACTCGATCCGATCGGCTTCGGAAATCCAATGCTTCGCTTCTAGCTCAGACTTCAACTGTTCCCACGCATCGTTACGTGGCCAGAAAAAGTAAGAAGTTAATGGGCTCGTACCTTTCCCCACCACCTGGTCAACGGCCAGGGCCACATTGTCAGGGAGCCAAACCACCTTCAAAATGAACTTGGACAAAAACACCTCCTGAACAGCAACGCCGTTCCAGTTTTTTACTTGTACAACCCATAATCTTAACCTACAAACTCCCAATGCCTCAAATGGATTCTCCGATTCGATCGATCATTGTGTTTGATATTGATGGTGTGATTCGCGATGTTAGCGGCTCTTACCGATTAGCGTTGGCCGATACCGTAGAGCATTTCACCCAAGCCTATCGCCCTACTCCGAGCGAAATCGATACCCTCAAAAGCGAAGGCAAATGGAATAATGATTGGGAAGCTTCCCAAGAGCTGATTTATCGCTATTTTGCAGCTCAGGGACAAAGTCGATCGCAGGTGAATCTCGACTACCGTGCGATCGTTGCCTTCTTTCAAAGCCGTTACCGGGGCACTGATCCCGATCACTGGACGGGCTATATTTGCCATGAACCCCTACTGGCTTCGCTGACTTACTTCGAGCAACTCACCCAATCTCACCTTCCCTGGGGCTTTTTCAGCGGTGCTACCCGCGGGTCAGCGCACTATATTCTTGGTAAACGGTTAGGGCTTCAAGATCCTGTGCTGGTGGCGATGGAAGACGCGCCAGGGAAGCCGGATCCAACCGGGCTATTTGAAGCCGTAGCCCAAATTGAAACTCAATGGCAATTATCGGTCAACCTGCCGGTAATCTACGCGGGGGATACGGTGGCAGATATGCAAACAATTGGCTTCGCTCAAGCTCAACAACCCGATCGCACCTGGATCGGAGTGGGAATTTTGCCGCCGCATGTGCAATCTTCTAAGGCGTATGCTCAAGCCTATACCGAAAATTTGCAACAGTCGGGGGCACAAGTGGTGCTCGATCGGGTCACTGCCCTGGATCCAGCCCAAATTCTCAAATTACTGAACATTGACTGAGCGAATATTCACTGAGCAAGCACGACTAAGCAAACATTGACTAAGCAAACATTGACTGAGCAAGCATTGACTAAGCAAGCACTGTGTTCCAAATCTGAAACTGCTTCTTTGACAGCTTCGACAGCTCTGACAGCTCTGACAGCTCTGACAAACATTGACTGAGCAAGCACGACTGGGCGAGCACTAACTGAGCGAACATTCACTGAATCCCAAACAAATCTCAAACAACTTTCAGACGGCGCGATAGGCTTTCCGATCGAATGCTAGTGGGTCGTATCCTGTCCGATCGCATCCTGATCAAGTCACATGCTGATCAAGTCACATGTTGATCAAGTCACATGTTGATCAAATCGCATCCTCATCAAAATCCTGTCCGAGCCAATACTGCACTGAAGCGATGAGGAAGAAATTGCAAATAACTACGAGATAACCGATCGTCCTTGCAGCAATTGATACTTTTTAGCGGGTTGCTGTTTTCAGGGTGGAGTTCGATTTGGCGAGCAATACATACAACCACTCTAAACCCATATCGCTGACCCATTGGGGGATAACACAAGTTTCAAATCTGGATTTCATGATCGCCTCTCTTGGTGGTGTTTCAGTGTTTCTACTAGATTACTGAAAACAATATCAAGAGACTTCTAGGGATATTTGATTGTGGTGGATGTTCGTTGGGCAACTGAATCGTCGTTGTCCTGTTGATCACGCCTGATACCGGCTCTCTCGGCTCTCTATAGCCGCTTGTCGGCTCAGCAAAGCTACCCTGAACCGATCGAACGGTGATCGGTGAGGGAATACAGATAAAAAATTGGTTAAATCTACCGCAAGTTAGAACTGCTGAATGAACTGCGTCCTTTAAGCTGGCAGACAAGTGAACTAAGCTGGCGGACAAGTAAACGGGCGGACAAGTAAACGGGCGGACAAGTAAGCTGGCGGACAAGTAAACGGGTGGACAAGTAAACTGCTAGTCCTAAACTGTTAAGACAAACTGTGAAGACAATAAGCTGCCAAGCCAGTAACGGTCAGGCAAGTGATCCAAAAGGCTGAATTATATTTAGCGTGAAGCGACAATTTGCTGTCTCAGCAGCTTTCGCGAGCGCTCAATGATGGCAATGGGGAGGACAAGCCCCCAAAACACTGAGCCGATCAGCACAATCATCCAGGAGAGTTGGTGCCGTTTTGAAGTCGATCCATCTCGCCAAAAGGCAGCTAGCAACACTACGAACACAAGACCTGCGGTGAACAGATAGAAGGAAAGGAGGTTCATCAACATGTTCTGGGCTCTTTGTGGTTGGGGTAACTTCTGAACTGACGGTGACGATTTTGAGGTTACTAATCTGGGGGAAGATGCTCTAAAAGAGCCTTGATTAAGCTTCAGGAATTTCTACTACTGTACATAGAGAAAGTGCAGAAAACAGGAAAACTTTAAAAAGTTAATGAATTCCTGCTGCGATTGATGAAGCTTACTTGAATTAAGCTTGACCAACTGAAGATTCAATGCTTCTGCCAGACTGAAAGACCTGCCCGATGACTGCTTCGATCGGTGGCTCTGTGACGGTTAAATCCACAATCTCAAAGCGATCGAGCAATTTGGCAATGGTTTGAGTGAGGTGCTCTTGCGGAACCAAAAAGCAGGCAACTCGCCCATCCATTTCCTTCAGGTCTCCGTAAATTTGCAGTTCAGTGAGTGCATGTTCTTGTGCTAGCTCAATGGTGACTTCTCGGTAAGGTGAAAATCGTTCCAGGAGTCCTTCTAGACTGCCGTCGTAAATTAACCGACCCGCATCGATAACCAATACTCGTTGGCAGAGGGCTGTAATGTCAGCCATATAGTGGCTTGTGAGGAGAATGGTAGCTCCATAGCGCTGATTATATTGTTGCAAAAACTCCCGTACACTGACTTGGGCATTCACATCCAATCCTAAGGTTGGTTCATCCAGAAACAGCACTTGCGGGCGATGCAGCAAGGCGGCTAAGAACTCAGCCTTCATTCTTTCTCCCAGGGAAAGTTTTCGCACTGGTTGATTGAGTTTGTCGGTGAGGGACAGCATTTCACTCAGCTCACCGACTCGACGGCGAAACTCCGCATCCGGGATGTCATAAACGGCTGCATTAATCCGCAATGAATCCAGGGTCGGTAAATCCCAGATCAGTTGTTGCTTTTGCCCCATCACGAGGGTGATTTTTTGCAGAAAACCGACTTCTCGCCGAAACGGGATATAGCCTGCTACCCTCACCTGTCCAGACGAAGGATGGATTAACCCCGTCAGCATTTTCAAGGTCGTCGTTTTACCAGCTCCATTGGCTCCCAGAAACCCGACCATTTCGCCCGCTTCAACTTGAAATGAAACCGACTGCACTGCCGCGATCGATCGATAGGTACGTTTGAAGAAATGCAAGAAAGTACCGGCCAGTCCAGGCTCTTTGACCGCAACGGGATACACTTTACCGAGGTTTTCGACCGTAATCATGGTGCTTTTAGGCGAATAGATGACGGATGAGTAGGGTGGTTGCTCAGCAGTCCGATCGAGCCAATGGCCACTTATTTCTGCTCTGGGTGGCTAGCCTCAGGCGCACCCATCCCCAACTGGTTGATCAGTCGCAGCATTTGGTAAAGTCGCCCCAGATCGCGCTGATTGAAGAAGAGGGTCAGACGAGGCAAATGATCGATCGAGCTACCTCGTTCTGGCGGCAGGGCATCGGCTTTTTCGATCCGACCACTCACCAAAATATCGCTGAAGTTTTGGTTAAGGTATTCCACATCAGCATCCGAAAGCTCGGAGTTGAGCCGAATCACGAGTTGATCACCAACATAACGGCTGGAATGGAAAACCCGATAAAAACTGGAGATCGCCTCACAGGCCACATCGACCCGATCGGTAATGGTATAGAGATGGAGATCATCCCCGCTAATCAGTCCAGGTTTGAGTAAATGCTGCCGAATGTGGGACTCCCAGCCTTCCCAATAGTCAATTCCCGGTGGATCGATCAACACCAATGGCAGCAAGTCTGACTTGCCAGTCTGCATCAAGGTTAAGCACTCAAACGCTTCATCCTGGGTGCCAAACCCGCCCGGAAACAGAGCCAGGGCATCGCTTTCCCGCAGAAAGAATAACTTACGGGTGAAGAAATATTTGAAATTCACTAATTTGGGATCCCCTTCCATGATCGGATTGGATCCCTGTTCAAACGGCAATTGAATATTCAGTCCGAAGGATTTTTCAGCTCCAGCCCCCTCATTCCCAGCTTGCATGATCCCTGGCCCAGCCCCCGTGATCACCATAAAGCCCTGCTCGGTGACACATCGAGCAAAATCGACTGCCATTTGATACTCCGGTCTGCCTGGGGCAATTCGTGCTGAGCCGAAAATGGCAATTTTACGCACATGGCGATAGGGGTAGAAGACTCGAAAAGCCCGCTCCATATCTTGCAGTGAGGCGTTGAGAATCTTCCAGTCCAGCCGATCGCCCTCCACTTCGGCCATACGAACCAGGGTTGTCAGGGCTTGCTGAATCAAAGCTCCATGCTTCATGGTCGGCAACTGATTCAATAGCTCACCAATCTCTGCCTGAAAGGATGCCAGGGAAGCGGCGGAAGGGGATAAGGTCATGAAATTTTTTTGAGTGGGCAGTATTTTATTTTAACGAGATTTGACGGCTTTTAACGGCATAGCGCGGGCAGGTAGGCAGAGGCGGGGTTGGACTGAGGTTGAGTCTCTTGCTTCAAACAAAAAACAAACCTGACGCTCTCCCAACCATCCGGATCTCAAAACCAGGCAGAACCCCGCTTTCCCTACACAAAATACCTCCTACCTAAGACTTAAAGAAGCGATGCTCCATCAAGCTCTCATCAGCAGGAGGTGATCCAACGCAATCAGGATGAATCTCTAAATATATTTTTCGATCGTGTTTGCCAGCGTGGTCTTTGGAACAGCGCCCACTACCATGTCAACGCGCTCCCCTTGCTTGAACACCATCAAGGTAGGGATGCTTCGGATGCCATACTTACTCGCAACACCCGGATTCTCATCCGTATTCAGCTTCACGACTTTGACTTTACCGGCAAACTGCTCCGCAATTTCCTCCACGACGGGTGCAACCATGCGGCAAGGCCCGCACCAAGGAGCCCAAAAATCTACAAGTACAGGTACAGAGCTGGCGATGACTTCCTGCTCAAATGTTTCATCAGTAACTGCGGCTGCTGCCATGCCTCAAAACCCTTAAAGTATATGTAATTGGTCAGAATCTTACCATAGCGAAAACGAGGGATCGCGACCACCCACCTGACATAATCGGATACATTTTCGACATAGTTCGACATAGTCAGAGATATTCCCATTGCGGGCGATCGATTCGGCCACCATTCGATATGCTTTCAGGTGAATTGCGGCGCGGTGAGTTGCAAGCGAATTGAGTTGCAGGCGCGGTGAATTGCAGGCGCGGTGAGCTGTGGGCGAATTGCGGCGGCTACCTAAAGAGGAACCGCCTGAACCGTAGTCCAGGCGGAGTGTGGTGTGAGGAGTGAACGGAAACATGCGTCTCCGCTGTTTTCATTGTAAGCGACAGATTTGGGTTTTTAGTACGGTTTACCTCACGGAATTTGGATAAACTTCAGCTACCCCTTGACAGCGTTTCTTACTTGCCCATGCCGAGCTGCTGGGCTTTCTGATACACTTTGCCTTCCGTCAACAGTGAGGGGGCAATCACCACTTCCACCTGCTGCATTTCACGGATGTCTTTCGCGCCAAGGGTACCCATACTGGTTTTGAGGGCTCCGAGCAGATTATGGGTGCCATCATCGAGTTGGGCTGGGCCACGCAAGATTTGTTCTAGAGTGCCAGTCGTACCCACTCGAATCCGGGTGCCCCGCGGCAAAACTGGACTGGGAGTTGCCATTCCCCAGTGGTAGCCTCGACCTGGTGCTTCGGCTGCTCTGGCGAAAGGCGATCCAATCATCACGCCATCTGCACCACAAGCAATACATTTACAGATATCGCCCCCGGTAATTAAGCCCCCATCGGCGATCACCGGCACATATTGACCCGTTTCCTGATAGAAATCATCCCGCGCTGCTGCACAATCCGCCACAGCCGTCGCTTGAGGAATTCCGACCCCCAGCACCCCCCGCGAGGTGCAAGCGGCTCCTGGGCCGATCCCCACCAAGACGGCAGCAGCTCCGGCCTTCATCAGATTCAAAGTGACATCATAGGTGACACAGTTACCCAGAATCACAGGCATCGGCATAGTGCGACAGAACTCGGCCAAGTCGAGTGGGGTGATCGATTCCGGTGATAAATGAGCTGTTGAAACCACAGTAGCTTGAATAAAAAACAGATCTGCTCCGGCTTGAGCGACTGCTTCGCCATACTTTGCTGCTCCAGCCGGTGTGGCACTAACGGCCGCGATCCCACCCTGTTGTTTAATTTCCCGAATGCGTCGTTCGATCAGTTCCGGCTTGACCGGCGTGGCATAGAGTTCTTGCATTAACGGGACAAACTCTGTTTTATCTACCGAGGCGATCCGATCGAGAATGGGATTGGGATCGTCATAGCGCGTTTGGATCCCTTCCAGATTGATCACCCCGAGTGCTCCCATCTGAGATAGCAGCACCGCCATTTTCACATCCACAACCCCATCCATAGCACTGGCAATAATCGGAATTTCCCGTTCAATGCCGCCAATCTTCCAGCATGTATCTGCCAGACTGGGATCGAGGGTTCGTGGCCCAGGCACCAACGCAATTTCATCGATTCCATAGGCTCGCCGCGCCGTTTTACCCCTGCCAATTTGAATGTCCACTGCTTCTTCACCCTTTCTTAAGACTTATTAAAGTTAGACTACCAAATCTGAGTCGGAAGTGGCTTTGCAAACTGCGACAGAATATGCAGGTTTCTTGAGATTTCTGTATTTTGTACTACCGTTAGCCTAAAAGTTATCTAAAAATGGGGAAGGCAGAGGGGTAAACCATGAGAGTTGCGGTTCTCTCAAAGTTTGATCGGAAAATGCGGTTCCTGCCTGACTCTGGCTACTCTGGCTAAATCCAGGGGTCAGATTGATTCAGGGGTCAGATTGATCAATTGATCCAGGGGGCAAGTTGGGATCGAATTGCTCAAATCAAATTGCTCAAATCAAACTGCTCAAATCAAATTGCTCAAATAAATCTGCCAGCACCTGATTAGAAAACAGAAACCCTTCCGGATCGGACAGGGCGATCGATCGGTGTTCCAGCCTCGCTAACCCCAGAGTCTCCAGCTGCTCGATCGACGCTGGTAGCTCCTGGGTTGGATCGCGAAAAATCACCCAACCTTTGGCTACATAGGGTTCTAGCACTAAGAGCAATTGCTGCACCGTGGCAAAACCAAATCGATCGATCAAAGTGCCGATATTTAGGCCTTCTGCTAAGCGCAGCCCCAACATCAGGGTATCTAGCAGTTGCTCTGCGGCTGGGGTGACCGGACAATCAATTTGACCAGAGGTTTGAAACGCTTGTACCCAATCGTAATAGTCCGATCGTTTGCGAGGACGGGTAAACCGCTGGTGCTGCACATAACTGGCCGCACCCATGCCAAATCCATAATAGGGTTGGTTTTGCCAATAGACCCGATTGTGACGACACTGGAAGCCCGGTTGAGCATAATTGGAGACCTCATAGTGCTGATATCCTGCCGCAGTCAGGCTTTGTTGTGCCATGCGGTACATGGTGGCTGTTTGCTGATCGGTCGGTAATGGCTGCACCCCAGCCTGATACCACCGATCGAACGCGGTTCCTGCTTCCACCGTGAGATCGTAAATCGACAAATGGGGAGGAGCCAACTGAATGGCGGCCGTCAAAGATGCTTGCCAATCCTCCAGGGTTTGGTGCGGCAAGCCAGAAATTAAATCCAGGCTAAAGTTCGTCAATCCCACCTGTTCAATCAACCGGACTGCCTGTTCGATATCCGATCGGGTGTGGGTACGCCCACAAGCTTGCAGTAAATGGGTTTGAAACGCCTGAACCCCCAAACTGACCCGATTGATCCCCGCCGATCGATAGCCTTGTAAGCGTTCTCGATCAAACGTGCCGGGATCGATCTCCATGGAAATTTCAGCATCAGCCGCAATCCCAAAACTGCGATCGAGCTGCTGTAAAATTTGGTCAAGTTGGTTGACTGTCAGCAACGATGGGGTGCCTCCCCCAAAGAAGACGGTTTGCAACGGGGGATGGGCTGCCCTTAAGGAAGAATTGAGCGATCGGTGAGGACTGGTCGAATTAATACTGGCCGGGTCAATACTGGCCGGGTCAATACTGGCTGGGTCAATACTGGCTGGGTCAATACTGGCCGGGTTAGAAGGACATCCAGTCCGCATCGCTGCACGAACAGCTTGAATTTCCTGTTGTAAAACCTCTACATAGGCGGCAATAGAACCAAACTGCCGCGACCCATCGGGCTGAGATAGCGGAGGTCGATCGCCCACAACAGAGATTGGGAAGTCGCAATAGAAGCAGCGTCGCCGACAAAAGGGAATATGGACATAGGCCGCCAGAGGCCAGCCAACCATTAACTCACCAGATAACTCAGCAGACATATCAACCAGAATCCAAAACAAATCCGTAATGAGCTGGAATAAGCCGGAATGAGCCGAATGATGGGCAGATAATGGGCAACAGACCGCATCCGATCCAGGAAGGATATAATAAGGCTGAGCCGATCACACTGCTGAGTCAGGCTGTACGCCGTATCACCCGTCCCCTGGATTGATCCCCATAGCATCGACCCAATTGGTATCGGTACTAACCGGAATCGATCGAACTGGCAGAGAGGTTAACCTCATTCCAGTTTCTGGTGAAGTCTTGCTCGGCATGGATCTCGATCCCGTCCTGGGATTGCTCCCACTCCACCATGGGTTCAAGTCATGCTAGATGTCATCATTATCGTTTCATTCATCATAGCAGGGGCAGGAATCGGCTTCTACAGTGTCGATCTGCTGCCCACTGAAACGCTGGAGCAAGTCACCAATCTGGAAGGCTTGAGCTTTGTAACGGGCGGGTTTGGAGCTTTAATTGGGTTTGTCCTCGGTCTGGTAGCTCAGACAGGCTATCGTCGCGTTGAACGACAGGTGCGCGAGATGCCAGTGGATATGTTACTGAGTCGATCGGTCGGTCTGGTGCTGGGGCTATTGGTGGCTAACTTGATGCTGGCTCCCATTTTCCTACTCCCGATCCCACGCGAATTTGCCTTCATCAAGCCCTTGGCAGCCGTCTTAGGCAGCGTGATGTTCGCCTTCTCCGGTGTCAATTTGGCTGATACGCACGGACGAGCTTTACTGCGACTAATCAATCCGAACAGCGTAGAAACCATGCTGGTCGCAGAAGGTACTCTCAAACCAGCGGCAACCAAAATTCTTGACACAAGCTGTATTATCGACGGGCGAGTTGAGGAATTGCTGCGGACAGGATTTCTGGAAGGGCAAATTTTGGTGCCCCAATTTGTATTGCAAGAACTCCAGCGGGTCGCGGATGCCTCAAATGATCAAAAACGAGTGCGGGGTCGGCGAGGGTTAGATATTCTCAAGCAAATTCAGGAAGCTTTTCCCGGACGGATCGCCATTCACCCAGCCGATTATGAGGATATTTCTACGGTAGATGCTAAATTGGTGCGGTTGGCGCAAGAAATCAACGGCACCCTATTGACCAATGATTACAACCTGAATAAGGTTGCCAGCCTGCAAAAGGTGACGGTCTTAAATATCAACGATTTGGCCCAATCGATGCGTCCGGCCTATCTACCCGGTGACAGCATTGATCTCAAGATTTTGAAGCAGGGCAAGGAACCCGCTCAGGGGGTTGGTTACCTAGATGATGGCACCATGGTAGTGGTGGAAGAAGGTGGGCAATATATTGGGGATGAAGTTGTGGTGATTGTGACTGGTGCGCTGCAAACTTCGGCCGGACGGATGATCTTTGCCCGCCCAGAAGCATCGGTAGTGGCTTGAAGGTTAAGCAATCAATAGTGACAATAGCAACGACAGCAACAACCGTAACAGCAGCAACAGTAGTAAAAATAGCTTAAAGGACAAGACTGGATAAGACTGAGGATTGGATGCGATCGCGCTACAAATGTTGTCAGATTTGTGATCAGCCACAACAGGTATTGTTTCGAGTGCGGCAGAATTCGCAGCAGACTTGGCAATTTGTTTGTACTAGGTGTTTGCCTGGATTGAAAGCCAATAACCCAGCTTATGAGTATGGTGGCACCTGGAAAGCACAGAAGAAATCCAAATAGAGCGAGATGAGGAACGTTGATAACAATACCTCATACAATATTTGACGATCGCAAATAAAACGCAAACAAAAAACGATAAACGTGACAGTGAAAGCCTCGATATCAAAGACTTTTATCTCCTCGTGATACCAATTTAATATGAGCTTGTGTAGAATCAATGCTTGCCAGACCAAGGGCTTAAGCCCCTGGGTCTCCTCAGCTTCACAAAGAATTGGTATAACACTGGGTATTCTGGTGGTTTTTCCCCTCATGACTTGCATCACTACAGAAGCTGGGAGATTGCAGAGAGATTGCAGAGGTAATTCATCAACTTAATCCCATATTCAATCAGGGCTCAACCCTCAGTTCCCCTGATCCAAAAAATTTTTCTAATGATCTAGTACATTAGAACTATCTGTGCTAGGATTTGAAGCAAGATTGGTACAAGTGTACTGAATTTATATCAATCACCTGGGGTTCCTAGTCCAGGAGTTTCCCAAATCATTGCTTTTCAGTCCCCGGCCGAGGAATTTCTGCTACCCATCTGTTCCTCAACATCCTGTTCCTCAACATCCTGTGACCCCAACATCCTGTGACTCTAACATCCTGTGACTCCAACATCCTGTGAAAAACCCTGGATATAACAACAAAAACGATTCTGGATCGTTCATCAATTCTTGCCAACTCAGTCCCCGTTCAAGCAAGTATGGCTATGAAACAAACACAAGCAGAAATCAAAGCTATTGAAGCCGAACTTCAGTCGATCCGCGCTGAAAAATCGCGGCGATCCGTCACTTTGTTAGAACCTCATCCCGGTTCACCTCCCATTACCGCACCGATCTCCCCACAAATTAGCCGTAGCCGTACGATTCCTGAACACCCCCAGGCTGACTCCCCACCTCAGGTTAGTCATCGCACCCCAACCCATGCCCGTTCATCTGATCCAAAAGCAGATCAGAAACCCGATCGGCGATCGGAAAGTCCATCAATTCCTCCCGCTCCTTCCCAAACCACTCCGTCATCCTCATCCTCCTCACTGCACAAGCCTCAGCGCACTGTCGAGTGCTTTCCTTTGCCACCCATTCGTCCCCCCGTTTCAAGTACCCCTTGGATCAATCCTGACACCCTGGAGCCTCATGCTCAATCCCGATCGACTGGGTTACCACTGACGGATCGATCGCAAATGCAGCAACTCCTGACCGCCAAAGCTCAACAGATTAATGCCCTGTCCCAACAGCAAGAATTAATGATTCAGGAGTTGATCACCCTTTCCGATCAGTTTGAACAAGCTCTGGAGAATGATTCTGAGCAGGAATTTGAGCCTATCTGTGAATATACGAGCACAGAGATTCCTTATGTGGATCAAAATCATAACGGTACATTACTGCTGACAACTCGATTGATTGATTGGCAGATGGAAGAACCTCCATCGATGGCTCGATCAAGACGATTCCGACTACCGTTTTCTGTGATTCACAAGCTCGTTCGATCGATCTGGCAATTCTTCTTAACTGGACTGGGTGCCGTGGGCGCGATCGGCGGTCTACTCAGCGCTCTCCTGCGTACTCTCCTCCAGATCACCTGGCGAGGGGTAAGAGCCTTGTTGAGATGGGTAGGATTCCCCTGGCGCGGGCGATCGGCAGCCCGACATCAAGCTGATCGTGGGTCAGGACGACGAGATACCTCATCGCGGATCGCCCGTTCCCAAAAATCTGATCTGCATTCAGGTGGTGTTCGTGCCATTGAGCTTTCGGAAACCACGGTTTCTCTGCCAGCGATCGCGCTCCATATTGCCGGAGCTGCCGTGCTTCGAGTTGTTCTAGATAGCATCATCACTATTTATCCTGTTTTATGGTTGCCTGGTGTTCTGATTATGATTACACCTGCCCTATTCGCTGTTTATCGTTCTACCTTGACACCCCATGTCGGATTTGCTTGGGGCTATCGTCTGTTTGCCATCATGATCGGTCTATTACTCGGAGGAAGACTATGAGCCCTTTATTACTTGGTGCTGCCTGGATTTTGTTCGTCATTTCCTGTTTCGCTTCAATGGTACCTGCTGAAGTGACCTCATCTCTCAAGTCTAAGCAAGGAGGGCGCGATGAAGAAACGACTTGATCCTCAACGACAGATTGGAATGCGGTTATTTTTAATGGGTGGTGCCCTTGCTGTGATTGCTGGATTAACCATGGATATGCGAGAAGTCATCTCCATGGAACAGCGTCGCCAACCCGAAAATTGTGTGGGCGATGTGCAGCCAACAGCCGCTATTTCACGGGAGCAGCTCGCCACCTTTCTCACCGTCTCTGAGCGAGGTACCAAGACCGTTGTGCAAAATATTTTGCAAATGCCCTACTGTATGCTCTCTCCTCTAGAAGTGCGGGCCGGTGTGCCTGCTGAGCGATCGGTATACCAACTGGCGTTCGATCCTCAAACCTGGCTGATTGTGCTCTATGAGGGTGAGGAATACGCAGGGTATCAATTTCGTGTTTTGCGCTAGGCTGCCCTGCTCCATCTCAGCGTTCCAGTGCTAAATAGGGTGCTATATATGGTGCTATATATGGAGGGTTAACCCCTGCAATGAGGAATAGACGAGACCATGGGCCGGTGGGGATGGAACTGTAGAAAATCCACGATCATGCTATTGGGTTTGGGATTAGCCCATGCCGGATGTTCAGTGGCACCACCGGCTGTGAATGAGCCTGTTCGCACCATCCAAATTCAGCAATCTTGGCAACTTCAGCCCGGAGAAGCGATCGGTGCATATCGGATTGCCGCAGGGTTAGGAGATATTTCGATCGATCTGAAGGGTGGCAAAGTATATGCGCCTTTTGCAGGTCGAATCCAGCCTAATGTCACCGATTGTGTGCTGTTTTCCAGCCCGGAAGTCCCCGCTTATTTGTTCCGCCTCTGTGGTCTCAAGCAACCGCGTCTCGGCTCTGTGCGTCAGGGGCAGGCGATCGGCTCCGGTGACTATTTACACTTTGCCACCCTTAGAAAGCTGCCAGAAGGAACTTGGACATTGGTTGAACCTTCCCGATCGATTTTGGAACAGTTATTGAGTCCATCATGAAAAAAATATTGGTCTATTTCGCAGGGTTGGCCACTGTTTTATGCAGCCAACCTGCCTTTGCTACCTCTCCTGCTTGGACTTCAGGCAATCGAGTGGTTACCCCAGAACCGATCGCTGCTACTCAACTGGAACGATCATCTGATGGTTATTGGCCAGCCGTTGCTCCCCGTCCCGATCGGTTACCGATCCCACCAATTGCCAGTGAAGCCCCTGTAGGAGTGGACAATGCAGCAAATGCCTTACCCCCTCCCCCCTCCCCTCCTCTGCCCGATCTGAATCAGAGTGAAAGGGGATTGGATGAGGGTATGCCTGATGGAGGTGTGCCTGCCCGCCCCATTGTTCCTAACGCACCCCATATAGATTCCGCCGATTCCAGTGAGGCTGTCTCACCCCTTGATCCAGCTCTCCGAGGCGCAACCCCCATTCCCAGTTGGAGTGTGCAGTTTGATCTCTCCGACACGTCCCAGCCGCTTCCCCCGCCAGTTCAATTTACTCCTGCCCCCGCTCTTTCTAATCGGGCAACTCCGGCTGCTCGATCGCCTGTACCCGTTATCGATCCCTTACCTGTACCCTCCAACATTCCATTGCCAGTTCAACCTCAGCTTCCATCGGTTGATCAGCCTGCCAGTTCTGTGACTCCCCCTGCGACTC
>JALOOM010000003.1 GCA_025454395.1 Elainella sp. Prado103 | reverse complement strand
AGCTGGAAAGTTTATTGATGGTGCTGCTCTGGCGTTTTTAGCGCAAGAAGCAGGCTGTATTGTCACAACCCATACGGGTGAGTCCTTGCCACCGCTCTATACTTGCCAAAACTATGGCCGCCCTGGTTTAGTGATCGCAAATTCTCCCGATGTCCATCAGGCTTTGCTGGCGGCGTTGCAATCAGTTTGTTATTAGCCTTGAGAGTTAGATGATAAAAACTGAGAAACTTGCTGTAAATAAGTAGCGCGATCCTCCAACATAGGGAAATGACCCGTATTGGGCATGATCACATGTTTCACCTGCGGATTAAACGCCGCTGCTTTTTTACCTAACTTGACCGGAATAATTTGGTCAAACTCGCCTGAAATCAACAGGGTTGGTACGGTAATCTTGGCATAAGCTTGCGGCATCTCGATCGCAGCTTTTTCACTCACAGCAGTGTAGATAGTCCCCAGAGCAGCTTCCTGATCGGCAATTAAAAAGTCTTCCAAAAAAGCCTTCCGATCAGCAGCGGGAATCGGCTGCTTCAGAAAACGGGCCATAAACATCCGATCGACCGCAGGAATTTGCTTCAGCCAAGCAGGACGAAAGGCGACGACATAGCCTCCCACCTGATGGAAGGCTTTAAAGGCGAGAGCATTATACTCAAATACCCCATGACAAGTGAGGATAACTTGCTCAACTCGATCGGGATACTGGGCCGCAAACAAAACGGCAATCGAAGCCCCAGTGGAGTGAGCATTGAGCACAACCCGATCAACGCCAAGCTGGTCGAGAAAAATGGCCAGATCGTCGGCATAGCCTTCTAGCTCGTATCCTAGCTGCTGAACGGCATCGGGTAAAGGGCGCGGCAGCCGAGATTGCCCAAAACCCCGCAAATCATACAGTAAACAGTCGTAACGATCGGTAAAGTTCTGAGCAGTACTTTTCCAATAGCGAGTTGAACCTGCCCAGCCATGTATAAACACGAGAACCGGCTTATTCCCCGTAGGCCGAATTTCATCACCAGAGGCAGTGACCCATTCATAGTAATGCTCAACCCCCCGAACTGCGATCAAAGGCATGGATTGTTAAGCTGATTCTGGTTTGGGTAAAGAGGAGGGATGCACCAGGAGTTCTGCGGTCGATCGCTTCTCTACCATTTCGCGGGTAATTGCACAACGGGTAACATCCTTGCGAGATGGTAGCTCGTACATCACATCCAACATTAACTCTTCGACAATGCTACGTAAGGCACGGGCTCCCGTTTTTCGACGGTAGGCTTCCTTAGCGATCGCTCGCACTGCATCTTGTTTAAACTCAAGCTGCACATTGTCCATCCGCATCAGCTTCTGGTACTGCTTCACGAGAGCATTCTTGGGCTCGGTCAAAATCTCAGCCAGCGCATCTTCATCCAGCGGATCCACCACCGCGATCACCGGCACTCGACCGATGAACTCTGGAATCATGCCAAACTTGACCAAATCATCCGGTTCCAGATGCTTGAGAATGTCCGCCGCCCGCTTCTCCTTCGATTGGCTTTCACCCGGTTGAATGAAGCCCATGGTTTTCTTGCCGATCCGTTGCTCGACGGCTTTATCCAGCCCAACAAAGGCACCACCACAGATAAATAGAATGTTGCTGGTATCAATCTGAATACAGTCTTGATAGGGATGTTTTCGCCCTCCTTGCGGGGGGACATTGGCGATCGTGCCTTCCAGCATCTTCAGCAAGGCCTGTTGAACTCCCTCGCCAGAGACATCCCGTGTAATGGAAGGATTTTCGCTCTTGCGGGCGATTTTGTCGATCTCATCAATGTAGATGATGCCACGCTGAGCTGCTTCCACATCCAGATCAGCCACTTGTAACAACCGCAGCAAGATGTTCTCGACATCTTCACCCACATAACCTGCTTCCGTCAGGGTAGTGGCATCCGCGACTGCAAAAGGTACATCTAGCATTTCAGCCAGGGTTTGAGCCAGCAATGTTTTGCCACAGCCTGTTGGGCCAATCAGTAGAATATTGGATTTCTGAAGTTCGATCGCATCATCCAACTTGCCCGTTCCCTTCGATTGAACGTAGCTCAGCCGCTTATAGTGATTGTAAACCGCCACCGAGAGGATTTTCTTGGCCTCATCCTGTCCGATCACATGCTCATCAAGATGCTTTTTGATTTCCCGTGGCTTCGGAATCTGATTCATCGAGAAATTAGAGGAGCGCACAGGCCGCTTTTCCGCGGGATTGTCGCGCCGCGCCGAGGGTTGGGGAACCGCCCCTCCCGAGTCGAACAACTCCTCATCTAAGATTTCGTTACACAGGTCAACACATTCATCACAGATATAGACTCCGGGACCAGCAATGAGCTTGCGTACCTGCTCCTGGGATTTACCACAGAATGAACACTTGAGATGGGAGTCGTATTTGGACATAGGTTCCCCTTACTTGACTGCGGTAATCGTTTCACCGGGCATGGGCAGATTGTGGCGAGACACTACTTCATCGATCAATCCATAGTTCTTTGCTTCTTCTGCCGACATGAAGAAATCGCGTTCCGTGTCTGCTTCAATTTTTTCGATCGGCTGTCCTGTATGATACGCCAACAATTCATTCAGCGTGCGTTTGTGATACAGAATTTCTTTTGCCTGGATTTCGATATCCACGGCTTGCCCTTGGGCTCCTCCTAAGGGTTGGTGGATCATAATCCTGGAACTCGGTAGGGACAGGCGTTTCCCCTTCGCTCCACCAGATAACAGGAACGCGCCCATGCTGGCGGCCAAACCGTAACAGATCGTAACTACATCCGGGCGGATTTGCTGGATGGTGTCATAGATTGCCATCCCAGCCGTTACCGATCCCCCTGGTGAGTTAATGTAAAGCTGCACGTCGCGCTCTGGATCTTCAGCATCCAGAAATAGTAACTGAGCCACGATTAGATCAGCCAGGGCATCGGTCACTTGATCGCCTAGAAAAATGATCCGTTCTCGTAGCAAGCGGGAATAGATATCAAACGCCCGTTCACCGCGACCAGACTGCTCCACCACCATAGGGATCATCGCATTTGCTTCCAATAGGGAAACGGCCGATGAGCTAAGGGAGTGAATGTCAAATGCCTTTGAACCAGAGATGGATTGGGGAGTCATCATAAACAAAAGCCGTATCGATCGGATGGCAGTGCAGGAAAGTTTCGGTTGCGAACCGAGACAATTGGTATGCACCTATTCGCCATTATGCCTTAAGTCATTTAGGACTGGTGGGAATGCCAGGAAATCGGCAGGAAATCTCTGTTGAGGACTAGCCCATACTGACCTCCAGACATTCCAGCCTGGCTCTACTTACTGGGTTTCTTCTTGGTGGATTTAGTGGATTTAGCCGTCTTTTCCGCCTTGGCAGGTTTGGTTGCTTCGACTACTTCGACTGGGGCATCCTCAGCATCCTCAGGCGGGTCGGCAACCACTTCTGCCATCACCTCGATCGGTTCATCGGGGGCGATGACTTCATCGGCAGGTTGAGCAGCGGTGGTAGAAATAGCTGCGGTTTCTGGCTCTGGTTCTTCAGGCGCAGGCTCAGCCGCTTGCAGGGATCCTTCTGGCACTAGCTCGATCGTGTTATTAGCTTCCAACCACGCTAAAATCTGCTCTCGCAACAAATCTTCCTGCACGACTTCACGTAGGCGATCAACATCAATGTCTTGCCCTTCGTAGTCTGCCATGATCTCTTGCATTTTTGCTTGCACTGCATCTGGCTCAACTTCAATAGACTCCTGCTTGGCCACCTCCCCTAAAACGAGAGTTCTCTGCAACCGGTTGAGAGCTTCAGGACGCGCTTGATCTCGTAACATCGCAACCACTTCTTGAGTGAAGGTTTTGCGGATATCCATGCCTTGTTGGCTAAACTGCATTGCAGTCTGAGTGACGGCATGATCCACTTCTCGACGAATCATGGTTTCTGGTAGTTCTACTTCCAGTTCGCTCACGAGCTGCTTCAGAAGCGCTTCTTGTTTGCTATTTTGGGTTTTCTGATCAACCTCTTTTTGGAAACGAGATTCAAGTGATTCCCGCAGTTCGGACAGGGTTTCAAACTCACTCACTTCTTGGGCAAACTCATCATCTAGTTCTGGCAGTTCCCGTTCTTTGAGCTCTTTCAAGGTGATCGTAAAAACGGCAGGCTGGGCAGCTAGATCGGCCTGAGGGTAGGATTCTGGAAAGGTGACAGCGACCTCTTTCGTCTCTCCAATGGTCATGCCAATGATGCCGTCTACAAAGCCTTCAATAAACCGACCTTCCGCCAGCTCGATTTCGAAATCTTCAGCACTGCCGCCTGGAATTTCATCGGAGCCTCCTTCGGGCAATTCACCCGTCAGTCGTCCTTGGAAATCGACGGTAGCGAGGTCTCCCGGTTGCGCTGGACGATTTTCGACAGGAACAAGAGTTGCCGATCGCTTGCGATAATCTTCTAACACCTGATCGACACGAGCAGGATCGTAGGTGAATTCCTCAGCTTGAACACTCAACCCCGAATACTGATTTAGTTTCACCTCGGGGGCAACATCGACGGCGGCTGAGAAAGTGAGAGCCGCACCAGGAGCAAACTTCTCGATCAACTCTTCAAATGAAGTTCGCAACTCTGGGCTACCGATCGCTGCGATTTTCTCTTGCTCTAATGCCTTCTTCAAGCTGGATTGAATCAAATCTTCCACCACGCTGGCTTTGATCCGAGTGGAGCCGAATCGCTGAATCAACACCTGACGGGGCACTTTGCCTTTTCTAAACCCAGGAATGTTGGCATAGCGCGTGAACTCTTGCAAGGTCTTCTCATACGCTTGCTGAGACATCTCAGGTGTGATCTCGATTTCTAATCCGACTTGACTAGCGGGCAGCTTTTCCTGGGTAACTTTCATTGCACTTCTCGTAACGTTTTTAGCTAGATTGCTGATCTTTTCAGCATTGCCGCAATAAGTTATCGTAACTGATCCTGACTCTAATAGCTGGGAATCCTTGCGATAAACTTAATGCCTGTGCTTGGTTCCGGTTGGGTGCAGTCCTGGATAGGGATTGCTGGCTGACTGAACCCTGCATGCAAGGGGTGCCTTCACAAAAGCAAAATTCCGGTTGATGCTGCAAGTCAGCGTATGATGGAATGAAGACAGCATTGAGGTTTGATTAAGCATAGGTGCTATCAAGCAGGCGATACCGGCGATACCAAGGGAGATATTGCTCTGGATTGTGATAATTTCAATTTCAACCGATCTGACCCTCGACAAATTCAAATCTTAATCAATTTAACTTCAATCATCACTTCAGATCCTTTCAGATCCTTAGACATCTTCATCTGAAGCAAAGCCTGTGAAGCGAAGCATGAGATTGAGGATTTCCCTATTGTCATCTTCCTAAAATCTGGTACAGTCAAATCCAAACGAATCAGATTTAGGCGATCGACTGAAGAGATGGGGTTCTATCCTGTGTAAGCGGGGTTTCGTGCCTCCTAGATTTTGCCTTCCAGCGTTAGAAGCTGAGGACGACTGCTGGGTAGATTATTATTTGATCAAGTCTATAATGTTAATTCTTGAGGATTGACTGATTCTTTTTTCTGATATAAGAATTGCTTCATTAAGAACACTTTTTACCAACGCTTTATAGATTGAAATACCCTGTACTACATGTTGAAATCTCGCCCAAATCTACTCTGTCATATCTGTCATAACCGTTTAATGGATTTTTGAATGGATTTTATCAGCTCAACCTGCTGCCTTGCTGGAGTAGATTGAGTCTATTTGTTTTTGCAATGACTTAATTTGAGGAGGAACTAAATTGCCCCGATCGTATCGAGTTGCTATTCTGGGCGCAACAGGCGCAGTCGGCACCGAACTCATTCAACTGTTGGAGGAACGGCAGTTTCCGATCGCTGAACTGAAACTATTGGCTTCTCCCCGTTCAGCCGGACAGACCATTCCCTTCCGAGGCAAGCCCCTGACCGTTGAGCCGGTTAATGATCATGCCTTCGAAGGAATGGATTTGGTATTGGCTTCAGCCGGAGGGTCTATCTCTAAAGCTTGGGCAAGCAAGATTGTCGCGGCTGGGGCAGTACTGATCGACAATTCCAGTGCTTTCCGCATGGATCCACAGGTGCCTTTGATTGTGCCAGAGGTTAATCCTGAGGCTGCCGTCGATCATCGCGGAGTGATTGCCAATCCAAATTGCACAACCATTTTGATGGCAGTTGCGATCTATCCTTTGCATCAGGTTCAGCCCATTCAGCGGATTATTGCGGCTACCTATCAATCTGCCAGCGGAGCAGGTGCCAGAGCAATGGAGGAAGTCAAAACCCAAGCACTGGCAGTGTTACAGGGGCAAGAACCTCAGCCCGAAATTTTCCCTTATCCACTTGCTTTTAATCTCTTTCCGCACAATACACCCATCAATGAGCAGGGTTACTGTGAGGAAGAGATGAAGATGGTCAACGAAACCCGCAAAATCTTTTCGGAGCCTAGCTTGCGAATTAGTGCCACCTGCATTCGAGTTCCGGTGTTACGGGCCCATTCAGAAGCGATTAATCTGGAGTTTGCGGCTCCTTTCCCGGTGGAGCAAGCGAAGTCCATCCTGAGTCAAGCACCCGGTGTGAAAGTGGTGGAAGACTGGCAAAAGAACTACTTCCCAATGCCGATCGAGGCTAGCAGTCAGGATGAGGTGCTGGTTGGACGCATCCGGCAGGATATCTCCAATCCGAATGGCTTAGAACTCTGGTTGAGTGGCGATCAAATCCGCAAAGGTGCTGCACTCAATGCGATCCAAATTGCTGAATTGCTGGATGAGAAAACCCTAATTCGCCCGACAGTTCTCTCGGCGACAGGCATTTAAGCTGGAGCGGCCCAGCACAACTCTCCTCCCAGCGATTTTGCTGGTTTGAAGTTTTTAGTTAAGCATTTATACTTAGCTACAAAGGAAGCGCATATCGTTTTATTGCTCTTCTTCGGGTATTTATCCACCACAGGAGTCAACCGAGTGTGACTATTTTCGGACGTGTCATGACTGCGATGATCACCCCCTTTGATCCAGAGGGTGCTGTAAACTATGCAATAGCTGAAACTTTAGCTGCGCATCTTGTTGCCCATGGCACGGACACGCTTGTGGTTTGCGGAACGACGGGCGAATCGCCGACCTTGACTTGGGATGAGGAATATCACCTGTTTCAGGTTGTGCAGCGTGCGGTGACAGGAAAAGCTAAGGTTGTGGCAGGTACAGGTTCCAATTCCACCCATGAAGCGATCACAGCAACTCAGAAAGCCGCTAAGCTAGGATTAGATGGAACACTCCAAGTTGTTCCCTACTACAATAAACCACCGCAGGAGGGGCTATATCAGCACTTCCGGTCTATTGCGGAAGCTAGTCCTGATCTACCGCTGATTTTGTATAACGTGCCAGGACGGACGGGGCAGAACCTTGCTGCTGAAACAGTCGTCCGCTTGGCAGAGGTTGCCAATATTGTGGCGGTTAAGGAGGCAAGTGGGAATCTTGAACAGGTAAGCCAAATTCGCCGCTCGACTCCAGAAGACTTTTGTATTTATTCTGGGGATGATTCTCTGACTCTACCCATGTTGGCAGTGGGGGCTCAGGGCGTTATTAGCGTGGCTAGCCACCTCGTTGGAGATGCTTTACAGCAGATGATTCAGTCCTTTGAGCAAGGGCAAGTGAAAACAGCAGCCGAGATTCATCTTCGCCATTTTCCATTGTTTAAGGCCCTGTTTTCTTCGACGAATCCTATCCCAGTTAAAGCGGCATTGCGAATGCAGGGCTGGGACGTAGGACAAACCCGGTTGCCATTGGCCGATCGGTTGAGTAGTGTACAGCAAACTCTAGAACCTATCTTGTCAAATTTAGGGCTGCTGAAGTCGTAGCGATCGAGTGGATAGGCTTGACCCAGCGGTGCCGTCAAGTTTCTGACAATTGAATATCTCGCTGAATGAAATTGGCTGAAATTTCCTCGGCTTCGGAAATGGATCAGATGTTCTGCCGCCAGGTTGATCGATCGATTTCACTCACTTTATATACCCAGTGATTGTCCGGTTGGCTTGTCCGCTTTCAAACTGGTTCAACGCTGCAAATTTTCTCAAAACCCAACAAAACCAACGTTAAACAAGGATAAACATGAGTCCAACCAATTCTTCAAATGCCTTCAAAATTATTCCCCTTGGCGGACTGCATGAGATTGGCAAAAATACCTGTGTATTTGAGTACAACGATGAAATTGTCTTGCTTGATGCCGGTTTAGCTTTTCCGACAGATGGCATGCATGGCGTAAATGTGGTTTTGCCTGACATGACCTATCTACGGGAGAATCGCCATAAGATTCGTGGCATGATTGTCACCCATGGTCATGAAGATCACATCGGTGGGATCGCGTTCCACCTCAAGCAATTTGATATCCCGGCGATTTATGGGCCAAGGCTGGCCATGGCATTGCTGCAAGACAAATTGGAAGAAGCGGGAGTGGCCGATCGAACCAAGCTTTACCCGGTGCAGCCCCGAGAAATGATCCGGATCAGCCCGTCGATTTTAGTGGAATACAT
The DNA here is from genome assembly GCA_025454395.1 of Elainella sp. Prado103. Taxonomy (GTDB): domain Bacteria; phylum Cyanobacteriota; class Cyanobacteriia; order Elainellales; family Elainellaceae; genus Elainella. Next base: position 192,394 of record JALOOM010000003.1, on the reverse strand, counting down.
CCGCAACACCCATTCAATTGCCGATAGCTTCTCAGTGGCTCTCCATACCCCCTTAGGCGTGGTGATTCACACCGGAGATTTCAAGATCGATCATACGCCTGTTGATGGCGAACGATTTGATTTACAACGGCTGGCAGAACATGGCGAAAAGGGTGTGCTGTGTTTGATCAGTGATTCGACGAATTCAGAGGTGCCAGGTTTCACTCCTTCAGAACGATCGGTTTATCCCAACCTGGATCGGATCTTTGCCCAGGCTGAGAAGCGGCTGTTGGTAACAACTTTTGCGTCTTCTGTGCATCGGGTCAATATGATTTTAGACCTGGCCAAAAAGCATGGTCGGGTGGTTTCGGTATTGGGTCGATCGATGCTGAATGTGATCGCTCATGCTCGCACCTTAGGCTACATCAAGTGCGATGATGACCTATTCGTGCCGCTCAATATGCTCAACAAAATCCCCGACGAAAATGTGTTGATTCTGACAACTGGGTCGCAAGGGGAACCGATGGCAGCTCTGACTCGTATCGCTAATCAAGAGCATCGGCAGGTGAAAATTCGAGCTGGAGACACAGTGGTGTTATCCGCCAACCCGATTCCTGGCAACACGATCGCGGTCGTCAATACGATCGATAAGTTGATGATGCAGGGAGCGAAGGTCGTGTATGGGCGTGAAAAAGGGATTCATGTGTCGGGGCATGGAGCCCAAGAAGATCAAAAACTGATGTTGGCTCTAACCCGTCCTAAGTTTTTCCTACCCGTTCATGGCGAACACCGGATGTTGGTGAAACATGCGGAAACGGCGCGAAGCATGGGTGTACCGGCTGAAAATATGGTCATTATCAATAATGGCGATGTGGTAGAGCTAACGCAAGACAGCATTCGTGTGGCTGATAAAGTGCCATCGGGGATCGAATTGGTTGACTCGTCTCACTCTGGCATGGTGCATGAGCGCGTTTTGAAAGAGCGGCAGCAGTTAGCTGAAGATGGCATTGTGACGATTGCGGCGGCGATCGGCTGGAACGGTGAAATGGTGGCTAAACCGGAACTACACTTGCGGGGTGTGGCTACCTCGATCGAAAAAGCGAAGTTGGAAAACCTGGTCAGTCAAGCCCTGGAAACGTTGGTGCGCGATCGGTGGACGAACTACACTCAGCCGGTTGGTAATGTGATTGAAGTAGACTGGCTGCGGATGCAAACCGATTTGGAACTCGATTTACGTCGCTTAATGCGCCGGGAACTGCAAATGAATCCAACGGTCGTCTTCCTGCTGCAAACTCCGCTGGAGCCCCCGAAAACGACGCTCAGACGGCAACGCTCGACGGCAAAAGTGGCTTCTTAGCTTCTCGTGAAGTTGGGGCGGATAGAAAAGTGGTAGATCACCAGCGATCCGGCTGCTAGCTTGATCGCTGATTTGATAGGGTCTTTGATAGGGGTGGTTGCGAGTCCCAACTCTCTACCCTGATTGGGTTGCGCTGCCGCTCAAAAGGAGGGGGAGTGAGCGGTTCCGATCGCATTAACGCATCGATCAACGCTTGACCCTGAACGTAATAGCGACAGAAACTCACAGAAACTCTCAATTCAGCTCAGTGGCTGAAAGTAGTTCATAGCGTGTTGGGAATATCTAATTGTTGTGCATGTTTGATCCCACTAATTCGCTGCCAACGGATTCCTCTCTTCCTGAGCCTATCCGGCTAGAAATTCAGCAGTTGCAACAGCAAGGGGCTGCCTTACTGCTGTATCGATCGATTTTAGAAACTCCGATCGTCCAAGCTTTCTGGCGGCTTTTGCAAACCCTGAACTCGTCTCCTCAAGATGCTCTGGCAGGGTTGCAGGCCTATGGGGATTGGTTTTATCAACTAGCAGCGGCATCCCTCAGTTGGCAAGCGGCGCTACGACTTCAGATTTTGCGGGCGGATAACCCACTGACTCAACAATTGCAACAAAAATTGCCACAATGTCCGATCGATTGCCTGTCTCCAACACTGGTGAGCGCCGCACAGCATGATTTGCGAATACTTCAGCAGCTCGATCGCTGCCAAGGCTCCCAGATCGCCGCTTGGATGCAACAGGTGACGGGTAGGGCGATGCCGATTTGGGAATGGGAGGAGTCATCTGATAGGTCATCTGATAGGTCATCTGATGGGTTATCCCTGATGCAGCACCCAATCTGGCAGCAGTTGGAACAAGCGAGTGACTGGGGAGAACTCTTGCCCCAATTGGCTGATTTTTACCGTCAGGTTGGGATGGGCTGGTTTGCCTCCTATCGGGCATTTCGTTGGCAGATGGGTGACTTACGGGAGATTGCCTATCCTGATCCAATTCAGCTCAATGAACTGGTGGGTTACGAAGCGCAAAAAGCAACTTTACAACAAAACACAGAAGCCCTCCTAGACGGTTATCCCGCTCTGCATGTGTTGCTCTATGGTAGCCGTGGTGCAGGTAAGTCCTCGTTGGTGAAGGCATTGCTATCAGCCTACGGTGCGCGTGGATTAAGACTGATCGAAGTGAACAAAGCCCAACTGGGTGATCTGCCAATCATCGTCGATCGGCTCCGCAGTGCCCCGCAAAAGTTCATCATTTTTGTTGATGACCTATCGTTTGAAGCAGATGACGATGCCTATAAAGCCCTGAAAGTGGTCTTGGAAGGTAGCGCGACAGCGCGGCCTCAAAATGTGGTGGTGTATGCGACTTCTAACCGTCGTCACCTGATCCGTGAATTTTTTGCCGATCGCCCCCGTCCCAAGGATGCGGATGAAATTCATCATTGGGATACCGTTCAGGAAAAGCTCTCGTTTAGCGATCGATTTGGTTTAACCCTGACCTTTGAGCCTGCCGATCAGAAGACTTATCTGGAGATTGTTCAGCATTTAGCCCAGCAGTTTAATCTGCCGATCGAGCCTCAAACCCTGGAGTTTCGTGCCTTACAATGGGCTACGCGGCATAATGGTCGCTCAGGACGCACAGCCCGCCAGTTCATTGACTTTCTGCGGGCAGAGTTGCGAGCCTAGGGCGCAAATTTAGGGCAAAAATTTGTGATCATCCCGCCCCCTAAACGGCGATCGCTGTCGGATTGGGATAGATGTCACTCAGATCCGGCTGATGCCAAGCTTTACCATCTAACGCCATCTGCTCAATTAAGCTAGCCAGTCTTAGGGCTTTCAGGGCTTGTTCCCCACCGACGGAAGGCTGATTGCCACCGCGAATGCAGGAGACGAAATGTTCTAGTTCAGCGTGCAAAGGTTCAATGTTGCTGGTATAGACTTTTTCAATTAACCCATCTTGGCGGTACAGGACTTGTCCATGATCGGTAAGGTAATTGGCGATCGTCTGCCGATGGATCAAAATCTCATTGTTGAGAAAATCAGCTTCGGTCAGTGAATTTTTGCAATGGGCTGCGATCCGGCGGATTTTGCGATGCGTGACCTTGCTGGCCGTCAAGGTTGCCACAATACCATTGGCAAACCCTAACACCGCGGTTACATAGTCTAGATAGCCGGATCCGGAGGCGCGACTGCCGCTAGCAGTCAGTTTAATCACCTGTGAGCCTGCCAATTCCAGCAAGAGGTCAATGTCATGGATCATTAAATCCAGCACGACTGAGACATCATTTGCTCGATCGGAATAGGGGCTCATGCGATGGGCTTCGATCGCCAGTAGTTCTTCTGTTTTCAAGACCTTATTCAGCTCCTGAAAAGCGGGATTGAATCGCTCGATATGCCCCACCTGCAAAATGCAATGAAATTCCGCCGCCGCGTTGACTAAGCTTTCGGCTTCAGCAATGCTGGCTGCGATCGGTTTTTCGATCAGCACATGCTTTCCGGCTTGTAGGCAAGCCATGCCGACGGTGTAATGCAGCCGCGTTGGTACGGCAATACATACTCCATCCACATAGGGCAATAAGTCACGGTAATCTTCAAAAAATTTGACCCGATACTTGCTGGCGGTATCTAACCCTCGTTCCACGTTGACATCTGACACCCCCACCAGTTCTACATCCTTGAGGAGGCTGAGCACTCTGGTATGATGCTGCCCCATGTTACCGACACCAATCACGCCAATCCGAATCGGCTCCAATTGATGACGCTGCCCTAGCCCACTCATCGGCTCGATCGACAATTTGTCTTGCACGCCCGTTTTCTCCTAACACACCACAAATAGAACTCACTCCGACCCATGCCAGTGGCACACCACATGAATCACTTCGATACTACCATTGGTAATTTTGTATAAAGAATTTTAAAGTTTTGTTTTTGCTTTACCCGTGACTCAACGCCCTCATTCTGTTGGTTAACAGGATAAGGCTTAGAGCCCACTGTGTCAGTTTCCGCCCCGTCCATTTTGCGGCTATTCTGTTAATCTGAAAAGCAGCGCAGAATACTCCTGGATCAAGTTTGCTGTGCATGGGTGAGGCAAACAGGGGGTGCAGTCAGGGCGTAAGTGATCGCTCAAGATGGCATCTTGCTACGAATGCAGCGAGCAGTCCAGCTTGTAACGATTGTTAAGAAAATTAAAATTTGCCCAAAAGACGCTACAAAACGAAAGACGAAGTAAAGTAATCAGACCTGACAACGGGGTGATTCCTGATCTGAAATACATCAAAACCGGAATCCTGGATATAGACTCAGATACAAAGTCAGGAAGTTGAGCAAGAATAGAGATATTCGGATCGAACCTTCACCATGCCTCTCACGATTTTGATCGCTGATGACGACCTTGGCACCCGATTAGCAGTCAGCGACTATCTGACGATTTCGGGCTATGAAACTGTGGCTGCTGAGAATGGACAACAGGCACTGGTACTAGTGAACCAGTTCCAGCCTCATTTAATCATCACGGACATAACCATGCCCTCTGTTGACGGTTATGAACTGATTCGCCAAGTTCGCCGTCAGCCTGCGTTTCGATTGTTGCCGGTGATCTTTTTGACTGAACGCACCAACACTGCCGATCGAATTCGCGGCTATCAAGTCGGCTGTGATGCCTATCTACCGAAACCTTTTGAACTGGCTGAGCTGGGAGCAGTGGTGCGAAATTTGCTAGATAGGGCTCAGATTGTGGAAACAGAATGGCGGGGTCGTCTTCACAATGGAGAAACGGTGCAGACGGCGATCGGGGTAGCCCCTCCCCCTGTTCAACAAGAGACTCAACTGCTAGGGCTGACTGGGCGTGAGCGCGATGTGTTATTTTTCCTGGTTGAAGGTTTATCCAATAGTCAAATTGGCGATCGGCTACATCTCAGTTCTCGCACGGTCGAAAAATATGTGAGTAGCTTGTTGCGTAAAACCGATACCAATAATCGCGCTGAGCTGGTTCGCTTTACGATCGAACATCAGCTTTTGACTTAAATTTTGACTTTTGACTTTTGACTTTTGACTTAAATGCTGACTGTAATGCTTCGCTGAGACTCATCCGAATCGAGCTGAAAAATCTGCTGGATCCAGGAAGGATCGATCGACCCAAAGTTCAATTTTGCTCAAGTCTAGTTGCAAATCAGTCCTGAATTCTGAAGAATATTGGTGTAGAAGTCCCATTTCTTGCTTTCTGGATTCACAATTTAGAGTTAAGTGTCGATTTCAGCGATTAGGCTGGGTAGAGGTGATTATGATGATTATGCAGTAATCATGTGGTAATTATTCTCAATCCAGGTTGAGTGTGGTTGCTGTTTTTGATCAATTCTTAGAACTCATGATTTTAGAACCATGGATGTAAAAACAATTTTGTTGGCATTGACCCCAATTTTCATTCTGGCTTGTCTATTCTTTGGCACACGTAACGGCTTTTACGATACCGACAACTACCATGGCAATGGATCAGCCCATTGAACTTGCCAGCTTAATGGGTCTGCATGGTTGAACTTGAGTGTTTGCCCTACGGTGTGGGTCACGCAGAAGAGGGAATTAGCCTGTTGCTGCGCATGGGGCCCCATCGTATCTTGCTAGATTGTGGTTTAACCAGTCTTGCTCCCCTCTTGCTGGAGCACTCGAATGGCCTGCCTGCCGATCTGGTGCTCTGTAGTCATGCTCACCCCGATCACGCTCAAGGGCTCTTGGCTTTACATCGCGCTTTTCCCAAGCTGCCGATTTACGCCAGTGAAGTGACTACCGAACTGCTGCCTCTAAATTGGCTAGATGAGCCAAAGGTGCCACGCTTTTGCCAAGCGATTCCTTGGCGATCACCGGTTGAGTTTCGAGAGGGGTTAAGTGCCGAACTGATTCCTGCGGGGCACTTGCCAGGAGCGGCTGCCTTTTTAATTAGCTATGCCACTGCCTCCCGTTCCTATACGGTATTTTATACTGGCGACTTTTTGCTCTCCAATTCTCGTCTGGTCGATGGGCTACCGCTGGAAGATTTACGGGGGCTGAAGCCAGATGTGTTGATCGTAGAAGGAAGTTACGGCACTGCTCGGTTTGCGCACCGGCGACAGCAAGAAAATCAACTCGCAGAGCACCTGTATCGGGCCTTGTCCGAGGGTCATTCCGTGTTGTTGCCTACTCCAACCCTCGGCATAGGGCAAGAATTGCTGATGCTGTTGCGTAGCCATCATCATTTTACGGGGCGTGATCTCGATATCTGGGTCGATGGCAGTGTGGCGTTGGGTTGTGATCGCTATTTGGAAATGTTGTCGTATTTTCCCAGTACGGTACAGAATTTTGCTCGCCACCAACCCTTATTTTGGGATGAGCGTATTCGCCCGCGCGTGCGACGGCTCGATCACATCGATCGCAGTGATTTAGAAACTGTGTTGCAGCATCCCTGTATTGTGATCACCAGTTATGACAGTGATTTGAGCCAGTATTGCCAGTCGGAGCAACTGTCTTGGCACCTGTTGTTAGCGCAGCAGCCCGGTCGATCGGGCGAAGTGGAAACTACGGTGATTCAAACCCTGGAACGATCGCCTGTTTTACAAGCGCGGATGCAGTCCGGACTCTTGACGGTTGAGAATTATTTACTGAGTGATCATTGTGATGGCTCCGGTACGACCCAACTCATCCACAATTTGCGTCCTCAACATGTGGTGTTTGTGCATGGCTCACCCGCCTATCTGAGTGATCTAACCAGTCTAGAGGAATTGCAAAATCGCTATCATTTGCATACACCTGCCGCCGGAACCCGTGTGGCATTGCCGATCGGTGAAACCTTTTTGCAGCCTGCTGCTCCCGAAGCCCGCTATGAAGGCGAAATTACGGAAATTGAATCAGCGGTGCTCTTCAGTTTGCCGGATGCCATCACCACCGATCCACGTTGGAGTGAGTTTGCTGATACTGGACTGTTTGAAGCCCGCTGGCAGGGAGAAGAAGTGGTGCTCCGAGGCGTGACTCAACGGGAACTCATCAATCAAAGCTCCGATTCATTGCCGACGTTAGAGGTGGAATGTTGCCATAACTGTCTCCACTGCCGCGGCCAACGCTGCTGGAATCAGGCTTCCCCGCTGTTTGGGTTTCGGGTGACTCCTGAAGGATACTGTCCCGCCTTTGAAGCAATTCCCCGATCGAAATCTTGAGGCAGCCAGTTCTTTTGAGCGCAGGTGAGCACAGGCGAGTCCAGGTGAGTGCGGGAGCGGATCAATTAGAGTGCAGATAAAGTGCAGATAAAGTGCAGAAGAAATGCCGAACCCATTCCTGACCCCCGCCAGGATGACTTACATTATCAATTTCGATTCCTGCTTGATTCCTGTTCGATTCCTGCTTGATTTCCGCCCGATCCCTGATTGACATACAATTGCCATGGTTTTGTCACCACTTAGAACCCATAGAGGCTTTACAATCTACCGTTTGTTGACCGCAACAGTTTCTCCTTTCCCAACTTGTTCTACGGCTTGCTGCTATGACCCATCCTGCTGCTCACCTGCGCCGGTTTTCTCAGCCGATCGATCGCACGGCGATTATCTTGATCGTGGTGCTGAGCTTAATAATTGGCGGATTGCTTTTAAAGGGGGATCGCACAGCAGCCAAGGTGCGGGATTTTACCTGGCAAGGCCGCCAAGTGGGTGCCGAAGATAATGCTTTTATTCTGGCTTTTAGCCGCCCCATGGATCACCAGAGCGTAGAGGACAACCTGAAAATTGAGCCACCGCTGCCGGGAAAATTTAGCTGGGCGGGTCGTCGCATGGCTTATACCCTGGATAGTCCTGCTCCCTATGGTGAAAGCTTTAAGATAAGCCTGGAAAAGGCTCGCGATCGGTTTAGTGATCCTGCTGATGATCGAACCCAGTTGCGTCCTTTTGTGAGTGAATTTCACACCCGCGATCGGGCCTTTGTGTATTTAGGAGTAACGGGTGAAGAAGCTGGTCGGCTTGTTTTGGCTAACTTAACGCAACAGCAACAACAGATTCTCACGCCTCCCAATCTGGTGGTCATGGATTTTAAACCCTATCCAGAAGGCGATCGGATCCTATTTGCGGCGACCGAGCGATCGGCTCAATCCCAAGGAATGTTAGATCAACAGCTCTATACGGTTTCAACCGGAATTCAGATCGAATCAGCGGCTCACTCTATTTTTGACAAGTTAAAACCCTTTGCTCCGTCTCGAAAAACTCAGCCGATCGGTACCGTGAAATTGCTTCTCGATAGCCAGGAGTATCAAAACCTCAAGTTTGATCTGGCTCCGAATGGGCAGGTGATTGCAGTGCAGCGGGTGAAACGAAATGATCCTGGCAATTACGGATTATGGATGATTCAGCCTGGTAAATCGCCCCAGAAGATCAACACTGACTCTGGCGGTAATTTCTTGATCGCACCCGATAGTCAGTCTTTAGCCATGGCGCAGGGACAGGGAATGGCTATTTTGCCACTGGCTTCAGATGCCGAAACCTTAGATTTTTTACCTAAATTTGGCATGGTGCTCAGTTTCGCGAAAGATGGATCGGCGGCTGCCATGGTGAAGTTTAATGTCAGCCCCACAAACCCGACGCGATCCCTCTTTCTGGTGACCAATCAGGGAACGGAACAAGAGTTACTCAAAACCGATGGTTCCATTGTGGAAGCTGCATTTGCTCCATCTCAACAGACGCTTTACTGTCTCTATACCGAACGCTTGCCCGGTGATCTATACGAAGAACAACCCTACTTCGCGGCAATCAACCTCAAAACTGGGAAAATTACCGATTTGATGCGTCTGCCGATCCAACGAGATATTCAGATTAGTTTGGCTCCTGATGGATTAGGGCTATTGTTCGATCAAGTGGTTGCCAATCAGTTAGACAATGGGCAAACTGCCATCCGGAGTAGTGATGGTAAAGCGATCACCAATAGCCAACTGTGGTTTTTACCCCTCTTTCAGGATGAGGAAAGTGAAGTGATTGCCGCCGATCCTCAGCCTCTGGAACTCGCTGGCTTGCGGCCTCGCTGGCTTCCCTAGGGTGAGATCAGCAAACTGGATGCCGTCTTGTCTTGGGCTGGGTAACCTTTGGCTGCACAACAGAGTCCGCTATGATAATCAGGATAAGTGAATGGTGTATTCTGGCTGCGTTTTAGCCGTTTTAAATTCTCTTAGTCTTCGCCTCCGTTTTGTTGAGTTTAACTGGATTGAGTTTAATTAGATTGAGTTTAATTTAGATTGAGTTTAACCATGAGAAGATTCCGCCGCCTCTTGATCAGTTCACTCTTGTTTCTGTTGTCTGCAACCCTTGTGATTGCCTGCGCGAGCGGGGGGGGTGAAAATGCTGCCAATACAACCATTAAAGTGGGATCAAAGGATTTTACAGAGGCATTTATTATCGGTGAAATGTATGCCCTGTCTCTAGAGAAGGCTGGCTTTCAGGTAGAGCGAAAGCTCAATCTGGGGGGAACTCCGGTTGCTCAAGCGGCTTTGCAAAGTGGTGAGATCGATCTCTATCCAGAATATACGGGCACGGGTTTGCTGACGATTTTGAAAGAGCCAGCTATGGCTGATCCACAACAGGTGTTTGATAAAGTGGCATCCGGCTATAAAGAGAAATATGATCTCGTTTGGCTCGATCCGGCTCCCATGAATAATACCCAAGCGCTCGCGATGACAGAAGCAAGAGCCGCAGAACTAGGAATTAAAACCATTTCTGATCTGGCGGCTAAGGCGAATCAACTGATCATGGTGGGGCCACCAGAGTTTGAGGTGCGGGAAGATGGATTGCCAGGAATCAAGGCCAAATACGGCAATTTTGAATTAAAGGAATATAAGGCGGTTGATCCAGGGCTGCGCTACAAAGCCTTGACGGATGGGGAGGCTGATGTGACGGTTGCATTTGGCACCGATGGTGAGATCGCTGCTTTTAACCTCGTGGTCTTGCAAGATGACAAGCAACTGTTTCCACCCTATCAAGTGGCCCCGGTCGTTCGCCAAGAAACCCTGGATGCTAATCCTGGATTGGCTGATGCCCTTAATGCGATCGCCCCTAAACTCGATGATGCCACCATGCAGAAACTCAACTATGAGGTGAGTGGGAAGCAAAGAGAGCCTGCTGAGGTCGCGAAAGAATTCATGACACAAGCTGGGTTGCTCTAGCTTGGCTGGATGGCTGCTAGATGCCGTTGCGGATGGCAGCGAGTTTAAGGCAGACCAAGCTGGAGGCTGGGCAAGCGAAAAATATTGGGGAGCCAAGAGAGCCTGTGAGTGCGATTTGTTTTGATCAAGTGTCGCTGCAATTTCCCGGCACGGCTCGCCCTTCGGTGGATCGGTGTAGCTGTGAGATTGCAGCAGGGAAACTGGTTGTCATTCTTGGCCCTTCTGGTTGCGGGAAAACCACCTTGTTGAAGATGGTGAATCGCCTCTATGAGCCGACTGCCGGTACCATCTACGTGGATGGAAAAAATGTTCGGCAGCTCAAGGCCACGGTTCTCCGGCAGCGAATCGGCTATGTGATTCAGCAATCTGGGCTCTTTCCCCATATGACGGTGGCCCAAAATATTGCAGTAGTCCCTAAACTGTTGGGATGGGATCGATCGCGAATCCAAGCCCGGATTGATGAATTGCTTCGTCTCGTTGAACTGCCACCTCAAGAATATCGTCATCGATATCCGGCACAGTTATCGGGTGGACAACAACAACGAATTGGCTTGGCGCGGGCTTTGGCAGGCGATCCTCAGGTGATGTTAATGGATGAACCCTTTGGGGCGATCGATGCAATTACCCGTGCCAGCCTACAGGATGAGATCTTACGGCTACAACATCAGCTACGAAAAACGATCCTATTTGTGTCTCATGATGTTGAAGAGGCGCTACGGTTGGCTGATTACCTGCTAATTATGCAACAGGGACAAATCGTGCAGTATGATACGCCCTTCAATGTTTTGACGAAACCGGCAAATAAATTTGTCTCCAGTTTGGTCGGGGCAGATGATATGGTGCGACAGCTCAGCCTCCTGCGGGTCGAAATGGCCATGATTCACCTGCGCAATCCTGCCGATCAGGGAAACCCTGTCATGCTCAATGGAATCCCAACAGTCGATCGCTCTGATAGCCTGCGACATGCGCTGTCACTCATTTTGAAAACTGGCGCGGCAAAGCTCACGGTGGTAGATCATGGGTCTCCGATCGGGGAACTCACCCTGGAACATATTCGCAACTCGGCGAGTTTAGCAACTACTGTTTAAGCTGGCCCAGTTTAAGCTGGCTCGGTGAAAACAGTAGAGTGCAGTTTCATCTAGTTTCATGGTGGAAGAGTCGGAGCTCAAGGGCAGAGCAACGGTAGACGGCTGTCAGGTATGATGGTTCCAATTGAGTCGTTAAACACAGGACTATCATGACAATGCATCCCTCTCTACAACGGGCGTTTGCACAGAAACGGGCGCTGAAGGTGATCAGCGGTTTAATGAATTTTGATGCCGATCGAGTTGCAGCGGTGGTGAGAGCAGCCGAACGGGGTGGTGCCACTTTTGTAGATATTGCAGCCGATCCCAATTTGGTTCGCCTGAGCAAGCAACTGACGAATTTACCGATCTGTGTTTCCGCAGTTGATCCCAATCAGTTAGCTGCCGCAGTTGTAGCAGGGGCTGATCTGGTTGAAATTGGTAACTTTGATGCTTTTTATGCCCAAGGACGGCGATTTGAAGCCGCAGAAGTGCTGGAATTGACTGGTCAAACGCGAGCACTGCTTCCTGAAACTACTCTCTCGGTAACTGTTCCTCATATTTTAGAACTGGATCAACAGGTGCAGCTTGCTGAAGAGCTGGTACAAGCGGGTGCTAATTTAATTCAGACTGAAGGTGGCACAAGTAGTCAGCCAAACCACGCAGGAACGTTGGGATTAATTGAAAAAGCAGCCCCGACGCTAGCAGCAGCCCATGCGATTTCGCGAGCGGTAACGGTTCCGGTGCTGTGTGCCTCTGGCCTATCTGATGTGACTGCACCGATGGCGATCGCAGCAGGAGCGGCTGGCATTGGGGTTGGCTCTGCGATTAATCGCTTGAACAATGAAGTAGCCATGATCGCCGTTGTCCGCAGTTTAGTAGAAGCGCTCGAGCGACAATCTGTGTCAATTTTGCCATAGTCATGCCATAGCCAACCTTCACAAAATAGGCTGATCGACCAATTCGATCAGCCTCAGGGATAGAGTGCTATGGAAATTTGCTAAATCCTACAAAACTGAAACTAGCTGATTACTCCCGCAACCTGACGTACTGTGGCATGGTCAGATACGGGTTGAAGTATATGACCGTTTAAGGGGACGAGACCCAGTGCTTTTAGATCAGCCTCAACCATGAGCTGAACGAGCTGTTCAAAGGTCACTGAAGGTTCCCAACCGAGTTTTTGCTTGGCCTTAGCAGGATCACCGATCAGTAAATCAACCTCTGCTGGCCGCAGATAACGAGCATCAAACTCAACATAATCTTGCCAATTCAGGTTGACATAACCAAAGGCTAAATCAAGAAATTCACGGATTTCATGAGTTTCCCCGGTTGCTACTACATAGTCATCAGGCTGTTCTTGTTGTAGCATCAACCACATGGCGCGTACATAATCTTTCGCATAGCCCCAATCGCGTTTAGCATCAAGATTACCCATATAAAGCTTCTTCTGCTGACCTGCGACAATGCGAGCGACTGCACGAGTAATCTTGCGGGTGACAAAGGTTTCACCTCGACGAGGCGATTCGTGGTTGAACAGAATGCCGTTACAGGCAAACAGACTGTAGGATTCCCGATAATTGACCGTTTGCCAGTGGGCATAGACCTTCGCACAGGCGTAAGGGCTACGAGGATAGAAAGGTGTGGTTTCTTTTTGGGGCACTTCCATCACTTTACCGAACATTTCGGAAGAACCCGCTTGATAAAAGCGGACTTCGTTACCTGTGCGCTGTTGATAATCGCGAATGGCTTCTAAAAGGCGCAGGGTGCCCATCCCAACTGCATCGACGGTATACTCAGGCGAATCAAAACTGACTCGCACATGCGACTGAGCCCCTAAGTTATAGATTTCGATCGGTTGAACTTCTTCCAGAATGCGGCGCAGTGTTGTGCCGTCGGTTAGATCGCCGTAATGGAGAAAGAGCTGCGGCCGCTCCTCATGTGGATCTTCATAGATATGGTCGATGCGATCGGTGTTGAAGGTAGAAGTCCGACGGATAATGCCATGGACTTCATAGCCTTTCTCCAGCAGCAATTCGCTGAGATAGGAACCATCCTGACCCGTAATCCCTGTAATGAGCGCACATTTCCGTTGTGTCATTCCTTCAAAGTCCTTTATGAATCACCTGCATAACAAAGCGTTGTTCTGACGCTGGAACCGATGAACTGTGGACGGCTCCGTTCACCTGACTCACTAACCAAACTCACTGATCCAAATGCATTGACCAAACTGATCCAGCCGATTGACGCAACGGGCTGGCTAAGCCAATGTACTCATCTGACTATTGACTCATCTGACTCATCTGACTCGCTGACTGGGTTCACCCAATTGCTGCTCCAGGTTGAGGATTCAGTTCTGCAACATGTGATTCGGCTGCATTGGATGGAGGCACGATTGAATGCCTGATGGAACTGAATTGGTTCAATATCTGGCTCAGTTAGGAGTTTGAGGTCAGCCTCAGCCCCTCAATTGATAGAGTGCCCATAAATTAGGAAGCAAGCAACTCTAGACGTGAACTACCGAACATCTCACCACTGGGACTCCTAGAGAGTGTCTGGTCTTTTGAGCATTTCTGCCTCAGCGATGCTGCTCAAGCCATTGCCTCCCCAAACTATCAGATGAAGTGACCCAATGGTGTGATCCAATGTCTGGAATCGCTGGGTAAAGCAGTAAAGATTCTGTATAGATTTTGAGGATAGGCTCAATTTTGCTTCTCAACTGGGCAGTTGCAGGATAGCTGAGTCTCATGATCTACCTTGGCTCTAGGCTATTCCCCCTAGCGGAAACTGAATTCAGGTGGGGAAAGAGCAGTCGTGAATGCCATGAATCATCTACCATCTAGAAGGGGAGGGTAGTATATGCAATTTATCGATCAAGCACAGGTAGAGGTTCAGGCAGGTGATGGTGGCGATGGCATGGTCGCCTTTCGTCGCGAAAAATATGTCCCGGCGGGTGGACCCTCAGGTGGAAACGGAGGACAGGGTGGATCGGTGATTTTTGTGGCAGTGGAACACTTACAGACCCTGCTCGATTTTCGATATGCCCGCCATTTCAAAGCGGAAGCTGGCAAAAAAGGTGGATCTAAAAATATGACTGGGGCTTCCGGTCAAGATTTACGCATCGAAGTGCCTTGTGGCACGGTAATTTATGATGTGGAAACCGAAGCAGTGATTGGTGATTTGATCACGCCCGGACAGGAAATTTGTATTGCTAAGGGTGGTAAAGGTGGTCTCGGTAATCGCCATTTTCTCAGCAATCATAACCGGGCACCAGAACGAGCCCTGCCAGGGTTGCCAGGAGAAATAAAAACAGTTCGGCTAGAACTGAAATTACTCGCTGAAGTTGGGATTATTGGGTTGCCGAATGCTGGTAAATCTACGTTGATTTCAGCGTTATCAGCGGCGCGTCCCAAAATTGCCAATTACCCATTTACAACCCTGATTCCTAATTTAGGTGTAGTCCGTAAACCGACGGGTGATGGAACTGTTTTTGCCGATATTCCTGGGTTAATTGCAGGAGCGCACCTTGGCACAGGATTAGGGCATGAGTTCTTGCGTCACATTGAACGTACGCGGGTGTTACTTCACTTAATTGATCTTACGCAAGAATCGCCGATCGAAGCCTTTCGAACGATTCAAGCTGAGTTGCAAGCTTATGGCCGAGGATTGATCGATCGTCCTCAAGTGATTGCCCTCAATAAATTAGATGCGTTACCGAATGATAGCCCTGTGCCTTCAGAAGTTGCAGCACAAATAAAACAAGAGACAGATGCCCCGCTCTTCATGGTTTCGGCAGTCGCCAAAGTTGGCTTAGAACCAATGCTTCAGCAAATCTGGCAGTGGATTGATGTGGAATCCCAATCCCTATCTCAAAATCAACCGGCACAGCCGGAGTCTGTTGAATCAGCCCTCTAGAAGCAGGAAATGCAGGCTGGATGGCTGATCAAAGTTGATCTATGGAGTTGACCCAGAAGCCTAACCGAGAGTCCTATCGGCTGAGATGGCAAACCAACCTGCATCAGGCAAGCGTTGGATGAGCGAAATGGCCTGAGCAGAAAACTCGGTCAAGAGCTGGTATTCATTCAATATTGAGCAAGCAAATCTCAATCTTCTTCCCATGTTTCAACCGCTAGCAGAGCGCTAATCGGATCTTGCATAGAAAAGTCAAAATCTTGGAGCTCGCGTTTCCAATAAGCCCATTCCTCGCCATAGAGTAAAGCAATTTTCCAAAGGCTATCAGTGGGCTTGACGGCTTTAGACTGAACGAGTGAACGGACTTGACGCTGAAATTTCTCCATCGGGTGAGCAACCGGTGGGTTCATAACACCTTCTGTCATAGACAAAGCGTTGGGTTGTGTAAATGCTGACTTGGCTTTAGTCACTCATATCCTGTTGTCTTAGCCAACATGAAGCTGATCGACTAAATCAACGATCGTATGAGCATATCCTCAATATCTTATGTTAGCACAACCGATTTTTGACCCTTCATGAAGTGGATTTCTTCCATTTTCAATGACATCTGTTAATCAGTTGAGCCTTAAGTGATTAGGACTCTCAATACAGTCTAGCAAATATGGACAAGGACAACCATTGTCTGCAATTACGTCTTGACTTGACCTAGGGGCTTGCCGCTATAATAGACCCTTTGGGTACGTATTAATTCAAGAGAGGAAGCTAGATGTCGCGATATCGAGGTCCCCGCCTGAGGGTGACGCGCCGCCTCGGTGAACTGCCAGGGTTGACGCGGAAAAGTGCTAAACGGCAATATCCCCCTGGACAGCATGGTCAAGCCCGGAAAAAGCGTTCGGAGTATGCGATCCGTCTGGAAGAAAAGCAGAAACTCCGCTTTAACTATGGTGTTTCAGAACGGCAAATGCTGCGCTATGTCCGTAAGGCGCGTCGCGCCGCGGGTTCAACTGGCCAAGTGTTGCTGCAACTTCTGGAAATGCGGTTAGATAACACGGTGTTCCGTCTCGGTATGGCTCCTACCATTCCAGGCGCACGTCAGTTGGTTAACCATGGTCATGTCACCGTTAATGGTCGAGTGGTAGACATCCCTAGCTATCAATGCAAAGCAGGTGATGTGATTGGGGTGCGGGATACCGATCGTTCCCGGAAGCTCGTGGAGTCCAATCTCCAATCTCCAGGCTTGTCTTATGTGCCGAGCCATCTGGAGTTTGATAAAAACAAGCTTCAAGCGAAAGTGAATGGGCTTGTGGAGCGCGAATGGGTCGCACTTGATGTCAATGAACTGCTCGTGGTTGAGTACTACTCACGCCAAGCTTAAAAAACATGTCAAGCTTAAAAACTTAGGCTTCGAGTCTGGCTTCAAGCCTCCATTCCATCATTTTTATCTCTCTTCGTCGCATCTGCGCGGCTGCGGTGCGCCGTCTAGTTTTCAATTCAAGCCCTCTGATTCCGTCAGTCAGAGGGCTTCTGTGCAATTCGCTGTTATGCAATAAATTCAGAGACAACGGTGGATAAATGGATACTCCAGCAGCACAATCCCCGATCTAGCCACCGATCTGCGACATCGTGCGTCCATATCCGCCCGTTGTGCCAGACTCACGCATTTTGAAATTGATCTCTGGTTTTGCTTGCAACAATGATTGCACTTGATAGCGCAAATTAGATATCGAGACTCCTGAACGAAGCGCCGTCTTCAAATCAATTTGACCCGTTTCGTTGAGTAGACAGGGGCGTAGCCACCCGTCCGCCGAAAGTCGCATCCGATTGCAGCGATCACAAAAACATTCTGACATCTGACTAATAAAGCCAACCGTGCCTTTGGCATCTGGAATTCGAAAGACATCGGCTGGGCCGTTGCCGCGAATTTGCCCTTCTGTGAGCCCCCATCGCTCGCGAATTTGCTGCCGGATCGTGGCTGATTCCACCCAACCTTTGCGATCAAACAACTCAGCGTTGCCGATCGGCATAAATTCGATAAACCGCACATGCCATTCTCGATCGATACTCAAGCTGGCAAGATTCAGGACTTCATGATCATTGACTCCAGGGATCACCACTACGTTGAGCTTGAGGGGGCTGAATCCAACTTGATGGGCTGTTTGAATGCCTTGCCAAACCTGTTCCCAGCGCGATCGACCTCGATTGCCGATGATGCGATCAAAGGTTTCTGGTTCTAAAGAATCTAAGCTGATGTTGATGCGCTGTAACCCCGCATCATAGAGATCCTGTGCTAGTTCGGCGAGGCGAAACCCGTTCGTGGTCATGGAGAGGTCTTGGGTTTCTGGAAAAGCGGCAATGGATCGCACCAGATCGACAACCCCCGATCGCAACAACGGTTCACCTCCTGTTAAGCGGAAACGAGTGAACCCACAGGGGATCAGTACTTGATGCAGTAGAGTAAGTAGCTCAGTATTAGTCAGACGATCCTGTTGCTGTAGGTATTCCAGTTCTTCCCCTTCAGGCATACAGTACTGACAGCGAAAGTTGCAGCGATCGATCAGGCTGATCCGAAGATAGTCAACAACTGGATTCACAGGGCGTTATTTAAATTTCGCGACTAAGGGATGCCCTGATCTTAACGAATGGTTGCAAAAATCCTGAGTATTTCCGTCCAAGAAATTTTTGATGCTAGACATAGCCTGATTTAGATCAGTTCGCTAATTTTCGAACAGACAGGTGAAACTCGTCAGCCAGTCTGCTATTAACATTCTTTCTGTTGGTCGAAAAATAATGAAGTGCAGTCAAGCGCAGAACCATCCAGCGCTCACGACTGACCCATTTCAGTAGGCTGACCTATCCTAGTAGTAAAATAGTGATGGCGATCGATGGGCTGATGGGTCGATGGGCTGATAAACAGGACGATCAATTTGCAGAAAACTTCTTGCAGAAAACTTCTTGCAGAAAACCTCAGGTTCGCTATCCTCTTTTGGGTTAGGTTTGTTACTCTAGTTAAAATATTTAGACATCGTTGTTAACTTTAATTGAGTGGTTTAATTTCTCTGGATTCAAAGTTTTGGGTTCAAGCTATTTTAGTGTCTTTTCCAGAATTCACCGCAGGACGCACCAGTGACTCTTCAAACTGAACAATCCCCAGCGCTTTCGTCTGCTAGTCGGCTTGATCGCCAGATGATTGTCATCCTGGATTTTGGCTCTCAATACTCTGAGCTGATTGCTCGTCGCATTCGCGAAACCCAAGTCTATTCGGAAGTTTTGTCTTATCGCACTACGGTTGAACAACTGCGTCAACTCGACCCCAAGGGCATCATTTTGTCTGGTGGCCCGAATTCAGTTTATGACCGGG
Organism: Elainella sp. Prado103; assembly: GCA_025454395.1. Taxonomy (GTDB): domain Bacteria; phylum Cyanobacteriota; class Cyanobacteriia; order Elainellales; family Elainellaceae; genus Elainella. The sequence continues at coordinate 173,587 of JALOOM010000003.1, read as the reverse complement.
GCGCTCCTCACTGCGATCCGGAAATTTGGAATTTGGGAATTCCGATTTTAGGGGTTTGCTATGGGATGCAACTAATGGTGCAGCAGTTAGGGGGTGGGGTCGAGCAGGCTGAGCGAGGAGAATATGGGAAGGCCTCGCTACACATTGATGATCCTACCGATCTGCTCACCAATGTTGAAGATGGCACCACGATGTGGATGAGCCATGGGGATTCTGTTACTGCATTGCCGGTTGGCTTCGAACTGCTTGCCCATACCGACAATACACCCTGTGCTGCCATTGCCGATCACGATCGTAAGTTGTATGGAGTCCAGTTTCATCCAGAAGTAGTGCATTCCTTAGGTGGACAGGCTTTAATTCGCAACTTTGTCTATCACATCTGTGCTTGTGAGCCGACCTGGACGACAGCCGCGTTTGTGGAAGAAACGGTACGAGAAATTCGGGCTAAAGTCGGCGATCGACGTGTGTTGTTGGCCCTCTCCGGAGGAGTTGATTCCTCGACCTTAGCTTTTCTGCTCCATAAGGCGATCGGTAATCAACTCACCTGTATGTTTATCGATCAAGGCTTCATGCGCAAAGGTGAGCCCGAACGTTTGATCAAGTTGTTTCAGGAGCAGTTTCATATTCCGGTTGAGTATGTCAATGCTCGCGAGCGATTTATTTCCCAACTGACTGGTGTGACCGATCCAGAGGAGAAACGCAAGCGAATTGGACATGAGTTTATTCGGGTGTTTGAGCAGGAATCAAAGCGGCTTGGTCCCTTTGACTATCTGGCTCAAGGCACCCTGTATCCAGATGTGATTGAATCGGCAGACACCAATGTCGATCCACAAACGGGTGAGCGGGTGGCGGTCAAAATTAAGAGCCATCATAATGTGGGAGGGCTGCCAAAAGATCTCCAGTTTAAGTTGGTGGAACCCCTGCGTAAGCTGTTCAAAGATGAAGTGCGTAAGGTTGGGCGATCGATCGGGCTACCGGAAGAAATTGTCCAGCGCCATCCTTTCCCAGGGCCAGGGCTAGCAATTCGCATCATTGGCGAAATTACAGACGAACGACTGGATATCTTGCGGGATGCTGATTTGATTGTGCGGCAAGAAATTAACCGCTGTGGCTATTACCACGAACTGTGGCAAGCGTTTGCAGTATTGCTACCTGTCCGTAGTGTGGGAGTGATGGGTGATCAGCGCACCTATGCCTATCCGATCGTGCTCCGGTTTGTTACCAGTGAAGATGGTATGACTGCTGATTGGGCCAGAGTTCCCTATGATCTCCTGGAAACGATCTCCAATCGCATTGTCAATGAAGTGAGGGGAGTCAACCGCGTCGTTTACGATATCACTTCTAAGCCACCTGGTACGATCGAGTGGGAGTAGTATGCAGGAATAGTGTGTAGAAATAAAACGATCGAGTGCAAAAAACAGTCAACCTCCGTTCTCGATCTTTTCCCCAAAGGGAGCTAGCCTGTGGAAAACTTCCAGAAAATTTGGGGAAAACCCCCTCTACCCTGTGGAAAACTCGGGGAAAAGCTGTGGATAATCGCTAAAACCTGGGGATAAAACAATTGGGATCAACAAAGTCTGCCAGCCTAAAACCTGGTTGGACTTTGTCTCAAATAGCCTCTCAAGCAACCGTTGAAATATTCTGATTATTTAGTCGCCCCAAATCCTAACTTAACCTGCTCCAAGTTGCAAGCAAGTTTTAGGGGTTTGATGTGTCGCTCGGTGAGCAGGGTATGAGCATAGTAACTGACCGGCAAAGTGGGTCAACGGTTCATCTGTCGCTTGAGTTCAGCTAATTCCTCGTCCGTTTCCCATTGGCGAAATTGTTGCTCTAATGGATCGCCACTGGTGCTGCGAAAGCTCTGATTCCAGCCCTTAGTTTGCCATTGCTGTTCGGTTTCGGGAGGGCGATAGGTAGATTGAGCGGTTCGTGCGGCTGCCACTTTGGCGCTAACCTCTTTTTTGCGCACCTGAATTTCTTGTTGGAGACGAAGCGTGTCTTGAATGCGCTGCTTGACGACCTCCATTTGTCCCCAGAGTTGATTGCCTTGGCGCAGTAGAGCTGCCTCTCGTTCCTCGGCTGGCTTGACTAGATCGAACCGTTGTGCGTTTTTAGCTTTCTCAATTCGTACATGCCAGCGCTGAATTTCCTGCGCGGTTGCCAAAATTTCCGCTTGTAACTTGGTTTCTCGTAACCGCAGATCACCTAGCAGCTTAACGGTTTCTTCTTCCTGTTCACGCAAATTCTCTTCCAGGGCTTGCAGCTCTAGATGGGGATTATTACGCAAAAATTCTTCTAGCCGCATCTCCAGAAAACTGCTGAGGTCTTCAAACAAACCCATCACCATTCACTCCATTGCCTTGCAAGAAAATCGTCTATCATCCCAGTTGGACGGAGGCCAGATTGCCCCTCTTGATCTTATCGACTATTTCGCGATCGATTGGGATCGATTCGGAATTTCTGAGTCGCAGCGACTGCATTGCTCATTATTCAGCACGCCACAATCTTTAAATAATTGTGAGCAAGAAAGAGTGAGCAAGAAAGAGTGAGCAAGAAATTGCGATCAAAAAATAGAGTAATCCCCATAATTTATCTCTCTGCTGATAGAGGTAGATTCACCGTAGATTCTTTACATTGAATGTACATGCAGCAAACTATTCAGCTAACGCAACAAGCATCCAGTCAGCGTGAACTGAAAACTATTGAATGGTATTTGTTTGCTGAAAAGATACACTCTGGAGAACTAAGATGAGCACTAAAAATCGAGTTGAAGCAACTCTAAAGAATATTGAGGGTAAATTGCAGGAAGCAGCCGGTGAAGTGACAGGCGATCCCAAAATGAAAGCGGAAGGTCAAGCTAAGCAAGCAGAAGCAGAAGTTCGGCAATCTGTTGAGAACGTTAAAGATGAAATCAAAAAGGCGATCGATTAAGCTGAATTGCAGAAGTTCATATAGAAGTTCACATGGAATTGGATTAGGTTGAACACAGAATTGCCATCAGCGATCGATTTCACCCATCAATTTTCCGAAGCACAGTAGTTAGGGGGGCAACCCCCTTTTTTTGCAGCCTTTTTTTGCAGCCTGTTTTCAGGGCATAGTGGATACCTGGGTAGATATCTATAATGAACTGACCCATCAATGTAGCTAACTGCTTAACTGCTTTAACTGCTTTAACTGATCTAACCGATCGACAACAGTGTAAGGATTTTACTGCTCCTACTGAAGAGGCTATACCAACAAGTATTTGACTTCTCTGTTCCTGCCTCTCCTGGCGCATTCGAATGCATTAGACTGAATCTTGGATCCCTGTAACCGATCGACTTCCTGATGGGATGAGCGATCGATCTCGTTCAGACCCGTTCAGACCGTCCAGACCTTTCAGACCCTTTCAGACCGTTCAGACCGTTCAGATCAAGTGAACCCAGTTCTATGCAATCCGGCATGTTTCAAGCAACAAGACGGCGGTTAGCGCTCTGGTATATGGGCGTAACAGCGGTTTTATTGCTCCTCTTTGCCACCGGATTTTATCTCTATGTTCGCAATACTCTAGTCGAACGGATCGATGACACCTTGAGTCATGTTGTGGAAATTGTCGAGCGTTCTCTCGTCACTGAATCTCAGCCTGCTGGGGCGATCGATCGAACCTTCTTACAGTCAGAGCCTGCCCCCTCACCCCACATTAACATTGATGCCAGCTTTCCTGGGCAGGTGGCTGCTGTTGAAGACGATCATATTGACCTGGAATGGTTTAGCCCAACGGGGGAATTCCTCTGGTCTACCTTTTCAGAACCATTAGAGATTCCACTCCATCCCAATAGTGCTGGTGAAACGGTTTACACCAATATTCGATCGCGAGAAGAATCCGATCGATCGAGTAATTACACCACCAACGATTACCCCACCAATCATGGCTTACGGCAGATTACACAGCGCGTTGAAGTGAATGGTCAAGTTGTTGGTTATCTGCGAGTCAGTCATCCCTGGTTCGAGGTTACTAAACCCAGTCGGCAGTTGATTCGTGACCTCAGCTTGGGTGGAGTGTTAATCCTGAGTGCGGTCGGGGCGATCGGCTGGTTGTTATCTGGGCTGGCCATTGCCCCAGTACGCGATTCTTACCAACGGTTGAAACAGTTTACGGCCGATGCTTCCCATGAGTTGCGCAATCCGATCGCCGTTATCCAAACCAATGTGCAGGTGGCTCTGGCTGATCCCGACCCGACCCTGCAGCAAGATCAATTGCGTCTGGTGGAGCGGCTGACGCGGCGACTCGGTCGATTGGTGGATGATCTACTGTTTCTGGCGCGGCAAGATAGTGGAATCGCCGGTCGTCAACTGACCCTAGTGAAGCTCGATCGACTATTACAAGAAGTGATCGAGGAACAGCAAGCCATTGCGATCGAGAAAGATCTGGATTTGAAGCTAGAAATTGTCGGTAATTCAGTGGGTTCAGAATCTGAGCCAGACAAGCAGGTGCCCCCCCTGCCGGTCTATGGAATTTTAGGCGATCCGGATCAGTTGACTCGGCTGTTCACCAATTTAATCAGCAATGCGGTGCAATATACCCCCGCCGGTAGCATTACGGTCAGGTTGCAACGGACTCGTTCCCCCAATAGCCCCGTGCTTCAGGTGCAAATTCAAGACACTGGGATTGGTATTCCGGCTGAAGCGCTGCCTCACCTATTCGATCGATTTTATCGAGTTGATCCGGCTCGTACCTCCCTCGGCCAACCGAAGCAGTCTGATCGATCGGCTGGCTCAGGCTTGGGACTGGCGATCGCTAAAGTCATTACCGAGAATCATCAAGGGCAGATTCACGTCAGCAGTATTCCCCATCAAGGCACGACCTTCACTGTGATCCTGCCTTACTCCAAACATGCTGCTTCAGCACATCCCAGCGGGAGCAATGCCAGTAATCAACATGGGAAATAATTTGCTCAGCCTCATCAAGCTGCAATTCACTCCAGCCTGAGATGTGAATCCGCGGTTGCCAAGGCAGGGGAGTTGTCCAGCTTAATGTCCAATCGGTGCGGATTTGATTGCCTTGCCGCTGAATCTGATGCAGATCAAGCTGAGGTTGGCGAAACCACTGGGCAATCAAGCCAATCATCTGCTCATAACGATCGCGCCCCCGAAATTCATTCAGTGGGTCTTTAAAGTAGACATCCTGGGCATAAATGCGATAAGTCTGATTATGTGGGAAGTTTTGATAGTCAGCGGTCAAGATAGCAAGAATATCCATCGCCATGATTCACCTCATTGGATGAGCGGTAGAGAAAATCCCCCGTTTAACCCTTGGCGGAATCGCAAACTTTCGTTACATTCGATTCATAAATCTTTTTCATTCTACCGCTGCCACGAGCAACCTGCTATGTTAAGTCGTCCTGTGCTGCCAACCAACACCCTCCAGATGGAACCAACTCCTATTTTTTCCCAAAAATTAGTCGATCGCTGCCATGTTTTGCTACCAGGGTCAACTACACCTACCAGTGCCATCCACTACGAAGGGCAATATTATGCCTATGTCAAATTTTTCCCCTCGATCGAGATTGCCCGGCAGAAAGCAGACTTGATGGCCCAGCGCGGCAACACCGTTCTGCTGACCCGGATTCCCAAAGGACTGGTACTCTGGGTACTCGAACCGGATGCTCGCCCGGCTCAAAAGACCTCTCAGCAAACTCTCAAACTGTAATCCGTAATCTCTACTTCCGCAATTTGGCGGTTTGCAGCTAAAAGGTGACTCACCTAAAACCGAAGAACGGAGCCTATTCCTATCGCAGCTCCGATTGACAATGAGGGTTGACCGAATTTGCCATGAGTAAGCATTTACCTCAGACGACTGCCTATGTTCGGATTACCCATCAATCCTGGCATCAAGGCAGAATTGAAGGAGAGGTGCGAGCCAGCGAATTTGAATGGCAATTCGAATGGTGTTTTCGGCAAGGTCAACTCTCTGTCGAACCATCGCTAGGCCGCGCTTTAATTAAAGAGCCGCTCACCCGGTTTCTGGAGCAATGTGACTATCAACTGGAACCCGGTGGAGATTATTCGTTCACAATTCGCGCCGATCTATAATAATCTCGGCAGCAATTTGAATCAATTCTTGTTTCTTCAGCCGCTTGAGGCTCTTTAGCGACTGGATTAATTGCAAGATTGATGCAAGATCAATCACAAATCGATCGACCCAGCTTCAAGCTCGATCGATCGACTCATCGGTAATCCAGCAACGACGGTAGCTATCAACCTGCACTAACTCTGCCCTAACCGTTGAGTGTAGAGTTAGAGTGAGCCGGTTTATCCTTTCTGGCTGATATCCTATGCGTTCCTTTCCTGACAGTTCATCCCAGTACTACCACAAACCTCGAACGGGTTGAGGCTCCGGAGCGGGTTGAGGAGCGGGTTGAGCTGCTGGAGCTGGACGTGTTTGTTGCACTGTCGTCTCACGACGAATCACGGTTGAGGAAGAACTCGAAGAACTTGAAGAAGACTCACCCGATCGAGCTGTTCCTGTCGTTTCAGGGGTGGATCCGGCCGGGCTAATCGCGAGCACGGTATCACCTCGTACACTCAAGACCACCTCAGAGCCCACGGTTAAACGATTGCGGGTTTGGTCTGCCTCAGAGATAGTGTAGGTGCGTAACTCACCATTCGATAAACGCAACTCGACGCGATCGCCATCAATCTTCGTAATTCTACCTTCCACTTCTTCATCGGAAAGCTGAGGAATTCCTTCTTCTGGAGGCACATTGGCTTGGCTGAGGAGCGATCCCATCTGATCGGGGTAGCTAAAGCCAGGTTGAGCGATCGAAACACTTGCCAGCAGCATTGTGGCCGCGCCTGCAATAAACCGACGATTAAAAAACATCGTTAAGCTCCTTGCCATGCTAGGTTTTGGTGTAATTCTTGTCGTGAATCTTATGGTCGCGCCCTGACGAGGACGTGAATCTTGTTATCAATGACTCATCGCTTCTGATTTGTCTTTGATTTGTCTTTGAGGTCATTTTCAAGCCCAGTCATCCACCGAGGTGTGCAACTTTGTAAGACTCCAGTGCCCTGTATTTGAGTACTGAACGTAATCTCTACATATACCTCACCCTTAAATTTATCCTCAAATGTTGATTGTTCTAATGTTGCTGATAATTTTGTTCTGATTAATAGATTAATGGTTTAAATCCTGCCAGACTGTATACCAAAAGCAGTAGATTTGTTACAAGTTTTATTAGAGATTCAAATCACTGTAACTTAGCAGTCACCAGTTCACTAAGCGTCACCAGTTCACTAAGCGTCACCAGTTCACTAAGCAGTCACCAGTAGGGCAGTAGTCGCAAACTCTGCATCAAATCCCCAGCCCTGTAGAACTGCATGGTTACCTCCATCATCAGTCATCAACTGATTTGAGTCCCCTATCCACTTGAGCCTGCCACTTAAATCACCAATCAATTCGCAAGCCCTGTTGACGTAAGTGAGCCTGGAGGGATCCTGTAAGCTGAAGCTGCGTGATATCGGGTGGCAAGCGATCGGGCTGTTTCGTTACCAACCATCCTGCTGTGGCTCCGGCTGCCCCACCCACGACCCATTCACCATAGTGAACCCGCGTCGCCCCATTCACAATATGACTAGCCGCAATACTCTTTCCTCCGATTATCAAATTATCGACTCCTTGCGGCACTAACGCCTCTAGCGGAATATAGATCGGTTTGATCTTACTGTCATCCTGCAACGGGGCACTGCTTGCCTCCCAAGACTCCTTCCAATTGCGATAACGACAACCATGAATATCGATCGCATAGTGGGTTAATGCTACCGCTGTGGGCGAGAGATCGCGACTCCCCCGCATATCCACCCGCAGATCCGCCTCCCGCATCATGAAGTCATACTGACCATAGGCCGATCGCCCCAAAATCCGTCTACCTTCCCGGATATAAGGCAACATACTCAGCCCTGACACTGTGGACATTGGTGCATCTTTACCTGATAAAAAGGTGAGCGGATAGCTGGGATTCGCCTGAGTTTCCATCAGCCATTCTGCAAACAGCAGCGCATGATTCTCCGCATGTTTCAGAGCCGTCAGCGATAGCCCCCCCATCCAGTTTTCATGCTGCCCCGTCTCGGTAATTTTCTGCTCATTCAGCACCAGCGGCGGATCCATCAGAGTCCAGTCATTGCCGCGGTTCCAGTTGATCATTGAGATATCCCCTGGAGCCGGTTTGCCCTTGGGATCATTCGATTGCGTGCTGACAATGCGGCGATAATTGAACAAACTGCCCCCCTCAAACATCGGGAAGCCCTGCAAATCATAATCCTGACGATGCTCATGGCGCGGATAAACCGGCTCCACCTGCGCCACTTGCGCCAAACTTGCGCCTCGATCGTCCAAGAGCGCCAATGTAAACGGATAAGTAAACGCCTGCGTACAGTCCGGGTTGTCCTGTTTTGAAGCCAGAGATTCACTGGTGGTGGTGCGCGCCTCCGATCCCAACCGATAGGGAATCCCGGCCCAACCGATCAACTCACCCGTATCCGTCGCATCAATCACGATCATTTGTTTACCCGGTGGGGCTTGTAGCTTGATCGGCACTTTATCAAACTGCTCATCCGGAGACCAAGAATACCAGCTTGGAAACTCCTGAGACGGCCGCCCTAAGGGCACATAATCGGATTGCTTCGGGATGCGCTGCACCCCATAGACCGCCGTAATCTGCCGCCCCGTTGGGTCAAACTCCGCCCCCTTAAACGCCGTCGAATGCTGCCAGCGACTGTTGGGCGCAAACTGGTGATACACCTGTAACAATTGCTCTACCGCATTCGCCCCAGCTTTCGGTAAAAAGCATAAAGATCCGACCCAGCAGCTATTCAAATCTGCCACCCGTTGTGGCGAAGCTAGGTTTGACCAAGGTGGTAAATCCACTGCCTGTGACTGGATCATCTGCTTCAATTCCAGCCAACTCTCGCCGAAATTTTGCCGCGCCTGCATCGACGGAGACTCATCGATCGCCGACACCCCCTGCGAGCTAATTTGCCCTCCAAACCAGGGAGCCAGTTCGATCATGCAAGTTTGCGCCCCCGATCGCATCGCCTGCGTGGCGGCCGACACCCCGCCCAAGGTGCCCCCAATTACTGCCACTTCACAGTCCCAAACCTGCTGCGGCTCCGGCAGTGGCGACAACTGCGGCCGCCCACTCATCCGGTTCACCAACTGATCGATCGCTTGCATATTCAGCGTCTTTGCTCCCTCGCTGAGCAACGTTGGCGACATTGGCGTTGCCGCTCCACCCCAAGAGTAATACTGCAAAGCCCCCAACAGCCCGATCCCACTCACCGGCAGCAGCAAACTCAAAGCCACCAAATGCGTTAGCTGATCCTTAGACGAAGATTCACTCACAGGAGAAACCGATCCCAAAAATTACGCAAAAGACCGAAGACCACAATGATCCACACCCGATCTGATCGCCCCTACCGGCCACCCGATTTAGCGCAAATCTACCTCAATCTATAGCTTAATTTTCCAAGAATGAATAAAAATCTCCTGCCCGATCCCAATCGATTTTTCTCAATGGCAAGCAATCTCAAAAAACAAGATCCCAGCCTACACAATAACCATTCCACCGCTATTGAGACTGGAGAGATGAGACCGGAGAGACCCATTTCCCATGGGAGAATCATTGCCAATCATCCTAAAGTTGCTTCAGGGGGCGGATATTCTCCTTATTTCCAGTTATTTCTAGGGGGGATCAAGCCTCACTCCGTAATTATCCGAATTCGTTTAAAATTGATCCCACTCACCTTGACAAGGCAATAAATTACTCAGATGATTGATGTACGGTAAAAACTTACCAATCAACAAAAAACTTATCAATCAACGATCTACGCTTCCTACCAATTGCAATCGCCACATCGCGCCTGATCACGCAACAAAATGGGGGTGCGCTAACTGGAGAGTCTAGCTAACCTGTTCTACCGCTAATATTGGTTCCACTGCTAGTACGGGTTCCATCGCCAATACAAGCCGTGGCTGCACTCGTTTGCGGCGCGCTGTTGTTATTTGAAAACAGTCAATAAAAAACTGGAAGGGATTTTTATGTGCCCCTTCTGAAATCTCTAGGTTGCTGGTTGACTTACTGGTTGACCTGATAGTCAGGTTGCGAGAAGTTCAAACCCTAAGAGAACTGAGCGATCGCTGGACGGTATTCAGAAGGCTTAATTTGGTACTTCACTAAATTCGCTAACTCCTGAAGTTGACTGATGGCTTCAGCCCCTTCGAGTTTCATCAATTCTCGATCGTCTCGCATCTCTGTCCAGGTAATGCCATAGTCGGAAACCAGAAACCGAATCAGATGGTTTTCGCCCAAGCTCACCATAAAGGAAGCGCTATTCATTTGTCCGCCACAGGTATAGCATGACGCTAGATAACCTCGCTGCTCAAGCACGATAGCCAGTGCCTGAAGATTCATCACGAGATCTTGAACGAATTGGCGGTGCTGCTCTGCAAGTCTGAGGAACATTGGTTAGACCTCCTTTCACCACACGTAATCAGACCATTCTAAGTCTTTTTATGATTTCTTAAACATTGCGTTAAAAATTGGCGGTCTAAGTTCTGCCCTAAGACAGATGCTCAAGCGTGGCTGAGCTGACAGAAACCTGGTCAGAATGGGCCTAAACGCATCACTGGATCAAACTACCCCATCGGGGCAATCCGATCGCATTGCTTTTCCCTAGATTAACCGATGGTTTCTATTGATGTCGTATCAATCACAACAAGAACCCATTGCCTCTCTGTTCATCCCAACGGGGGTGATATCAGGCTATTTTCAAGGACTTGACCAGATTCCTTGACCCAGAAACTCTTGACCTAGAAACTCTTGACCCAGAAGTTAAGGGAAATTGGGAGAAGCTTTAAGCTTGACAAGCCGCCGAATGGCGAATTTTGTAGTCGCTCTACGAATTAACGCTTCCCCATTCTGCCAAATTCTAATTGACTTGCCACCATCCAAAAGCAGGGCCAATAAACCGAACGGTGACCCAATACAAAACTAAGACTCCGATCCCAACCCAGGCCGATCGGGTTGTAATGCTCACAAATCGCTCGGCCTGGCTTTTTTTAAGCGGTAACCAGGGATAAATGTTCGCTTCTTGCCCATATTGATCCCCCATTGTTTCTTTGCGACGTTTTGAGTCTCCCATTGTGATCTCTCAATATTATTTAAAGTTATGCCAAGTGAATTGGCAGGGATGCGAAGCCTGAAACTGCGCTGAACGCAATCTCACTGGCTTCCAGCTTTAATCATTTTGATCATAGCGTTTTGGATGACTGATTTTGTCGCAGCAGCTTGGAGCGGGTGCTAGTCTCGGGCACTTAATCCTTCTAAAGCGGAAAACAAGCTGGCATCTACGTAGTTAATCCGAGCCAGTGGGCTCATGGCTGCCAAGACTTGCTGACCGTAGGAGCGATGATTGACCCGGTTATCCAACAAAGCCACTACCCCTTGCGCTTCTCGAACTGGCGCGAGCGCCCGCTGTAACTCGCTCAATGCTGCTGGTAGTAAATACAACCGGAACCAGTCCTGGCGGGCCCGCTTATAGGAAGCGACCCGTCCTGCAACGAGGGGATCTTCTAAGGAAGGGAGGGGCAAAGTGGCAATTACTAGCAAATTGGGGGCAGGTAAAACCCCTTGATGGCAACGCCAAAACTCCCAGCCTGTAATCAGGATGCCATTTTCATCTAAGCAAGTTTTTTCGACCTGAACTCGCGATCCCAATTCTGCAGCCAGGGCTGAGCCCACCTGTTTCTTGAGTGGCGTATCGCCAATCACAATCACCGTCAACCCCTGATTAGCGGTGTTGGTGGCATTGAGCAAAGCCCGAATTTCTTGCAGCAAGATCGGCTGAAACTGGGGGGTGTTGGGCATGGGTAAACCATCGGGCAGATAGAGCTGAATTAACTCATGCTGCCGATCGGGCGAAAACTTAACGCAAGTTAAATCCTCTAGCCCCAATTGCTGACGAAACGTGGAAGCGGCCGTCTCCATATCAAGCGAGCCGCCAATGAGCACGACGGGCTGCTGTGACCAAATGGGCTGTAGAACTGAGGCAACTTCCGAAGGCATACTATGTAGGGAAAATTGCCCTTGAGGACGCGAAATTTCTGTCCAGAGTAATTGTTCAGGATCGGAAAGCCGTTGACCAAATGCTGACCAATTGGATGGGAGCAAGGAGCGAACGGTTGGGTTCGCCTCCAGAAAGTCGTATAGGTCTTGCAATAGGGCTTGCTCAGGAGCCTCTAGAAGGTATCGATCGTAGGGATTGGCAGGATGTTGAAAGACGGATCGGGTGAGTTGGACTCTCGTGTCGCGGATCACATCGGTATTTTGGGGATCGCCTTGCATCAATTCATGCCAATCTTGAGGATGCAATGACTGGGTTAACAAACTACGAGTCCAGTTTTCCAGTTCATCGACCCCATCAATTACCGTCAAGAGATGGTGAGGGAAACGCCCTTGATGATAGAGCCGATCGCTCAGCCAGGCTTGTGGAGTAGTGAGCAGTAATCCTTGAAAGTTGGGATCGATCCATCGATCGCCGGTTTGGATGGGTTTATCGGTGGCAATCCACTGCCGCAACCGAGGAATCTCCACCATTAAGAGGCGTTGTTGAACGGATTCTGGTGCAACCAATAGGGCAGACTCTTGCCAGATCAACAGGGGCATCAAGTAGCTGAGCCGATAGCGACCGTGATAGCCCGAAGGAGCACCAGCTTGGATTAACGCACTCCGACCTAAGCGCAAAGCACGAGCAACTAGCCGCGCCATCGTTAAATGATGGGGCCAGTAGGGTTCGCCCTGCTCTCGCAAAAAGGCACGGAGTTGCTGATGAACTTCAACCTCAATCACAAGCGTTACTGCATCCTAGATGAACTTCATTGTGACACAAACCCATTGGTTCCTCCGGCAGAATCGACGGGCTGCGTCATTCTCACCTTGAAATTAGACCCACCCTGCGATCGGGCGAAAGGCAATAAGGGCAATACTAAAGCGCCTGAGCGGGTCAGGGCAACCCCAACCCTCAGCCATTCGCTCCTCTTTACTTCAAAACCATCGAGGATCTGCTGTTGCGATCCCACTGCCAGCGCTGACCTATTTCCGTATTTGCACCAGAAGCTGACCAACTGGGATTAAAATCCAGAGTCTAAAGTCTAGCAAACTGGGATTGGCATATGGAGATTGGCATTGTCGGATTAGGGCTGATTGGCGGCTCATTGGCAATTGATCTACGCCGACAGGGACATCGGATTCTGGGGGTAAGTCGGCGGCAGGCAACCTGTAGCCAAGCGATCGATCGGGGGATTGTCGATCAAGCCAGCCCCGACCTATCTCTGCTAGCAACCGCAGAGGTTATCTTCCTTTGTACGCCGCTCCATAGCCTTGAAACAACCGTGGATCAGCTGTTGCCATACTTATCGAAACAGACGATCTTGACGGATGTGGGTTCTGTCAAAAGCGCGGTTGTGGAAGCGATCACACCGAAATGGTCAAACTTTGTGGGGGGACATCCGATGGCAGGCAAAGCCGAAAGTGGGCTGGAGGTCGCGCAAGCCGATCTATTTGTCGATCGGGCTTATGTACTGACTCCCAGTGGAACCACACCAGCCCATGCAACTGAAACCGTGGCTCAACTTGCTCAATCACTCCGATCTCGGTTGTTCTATTGTGATCCTGAAGCCCATGATCGGGCAGTAGCCTGGATTTCACACCTACCCGTCATGGTGAGCGCTAGCCTGATTGCGGCCTGTTTGACGGAGTCTGATCGGGCTGTGTTGGATTTGGCACAGCAACTTGCTAGCTCTGGATTTCGGGATACAAGCCGGGTGGGTGGAGGAAATCCAGAGTTAGGAGTGATGATGGCTCGCTACAATCAGCATGCTTTGTTGCAATCGCTCTATCAATATCGGCAGCAGCTTGATCAGGTGATTCAACAGATTGAACAGTCTGATTGGTCTGCTTTAGAGGAGCAACCAGCCAGCTCGCCAGCCAGCTTGAAAGTCCAGCCAGCTTGAACGAATTACTCCTGCTCCAGTAATTTTAGATCTAAGGCTTGTCGCAGGGCTGCCAACTCATCTCGGTGAGCTTTAACCGTCAATAAACTTTGAGCCGATCCCAGTTCTGGTAAAAACTCAACTTGTAGGGCAACCTGTTCTGGGCGACCGGCTTTCCGCCAATAGAACAGTCCAGCCACAGGGGCGAGCAAGACCAAAAACAGAATCCAGGGGGATAGGCTGGGCAACACAAAGGAAAGCACCAACCCCAAGCAGAGAATGCCGATCCCAGCGAGGAGAGAGAGGAACACAGCGAGGAAGAGGCTAGGACGAACCATCCCTTCGTAAATCACCTGATTTTCCGCAGCATTCACTGTAGCGAGTCGATAGGAACGAGCGGCAAAATACTGCTGCAATTGCTCCAGGAGAGGATCGCCTTTTTGCGTTGCCAATAATTTGGCTACCTCGGTTCGATCCTTTGCCGCAGCTCGGATAAAAAACACTAAACCGACTGCCAGCAAGGCAGTTAGCAGGGCAGTCGAAGCTAAAACAGAAGTCTGCATTCAGTCTGCAAGTTAAAGAATCTTCAAGATTAATCCTAACGCGAATTGAGAGATCCTTAGCCTGATGCCTGTTGGGATTGAGAGAGCAGCCTGAACAGTAGAGTTAAGAATGGGATGCTGGCACTGGCTTGCCGACGTAACCCTGCCAGAGGTGGGCTAGCTCTTGGGCCTGTTGGTGCCAATCTTCGCAAATTTGATACATTCGTCGGGGTCGTCCTCGCCCTTCTACCTTTTTCCAGTAGCCGGTGATCGCGTTGGCATCTTCTAAGAATTTCAAGGCACTGTAAAGCACAGTATCCGACAGGCGATAGTTGGGATACTCTTGCTCCAGTAAATTAATTAATTCAGTGCCATACGAATCTTTACGCAGGAGCACCGCCAACACATAGCAAACCGCTAATTCCTTATTAAGATAGAACGGAGGAGGATTCCGAAAGAATTGATAAATATCGTCAAAAGTAGTCATATCGCTGATCTAATCCAGTAAATAGCCCAACATTGATAGTCTTCAGATATCAATCACTCAATATCGCGACTAAAAACTCCCTGACGAGTTAGCTTTACCTCTACTAGCACGAATACGGTTACCTGCTTGCAGATTCGATCGCAGTTGTAAGCCTCCAGTTGCATGGCCTCCCGTTACATGGCTGTAATGCGCTCTAGGCATTGCGACGATGGATCAAATCCTGGCTCATGGATTCAGTTTACTGATTGGGTGGCGAACCGGATTTAAACATTCTTGCCAATAAAAGACAGCACAATGGAAGCATCTGACCCGATCGTCAGCGCTAGATCGAAACCCGAGCAAATTGAAACCCGAGCAGATTGATTGCTGTCAGATAATAATAAATTGTAGTCAGATGAGGGTAAATTTGTCTGTTTAGTTCGGCAACTAAATCTACTGAAATATTGTGAAAAACACCTCAAAATGGGCATTTCAACCCCAACCCGTTCACTCTATTTCTCTCTGATTAAGTGGAAAATCTCTACTGATAGTGTCTATTTTTAGAAAAGCCACTACCTAACTGCTATCCACAGAGCGAGACAGCTTTTTATAAAACTTAATGCTAGATTGATCGGCTGAGCTGGTCAATCTCAGATTAGACAATCCCGGCTCGCAGCGCTACCACGGCGGCTTGAACGCGATCGTCCACAGCGAGTTTATTCATAATTCCACGCACATGGGTTTTGACTGTGTTGGGGCTGAGATAGAGCTGAGCTGCGATCTCTGGATTGCTCAGTCCTTCTACCATCAGCTTGAGTACTTCCAATTCCCGTTGGGACAATTGACCGACAATATTGGCTTCTGCATTGACGGCCGGTTTGAGGTGATCCATCACCAAGCGGGCCACTTGCGGATCAAGATAGCTAGCTCCTTCATAAGCAGCCTGAATCGCTGTCAAGAGCCGATCGACACTCATCCCCTTGACGCAATAAGCATCTGCACCGCTGGAGAGAGAGCCAATTACCTCATTCTCTGTGGTGTGGGAAGTCAGCATAACGACTCGAACCTCCGGCTGCGCAGCTTTAATTTGTTGCGTTGCAGCAATACCATCCTGACGCGGTAAACCGATATCCATCACAATCACATCTGGCTTCAATTTCTGAGCCGCTTCCACGGCCATGTAGCCATCTTCAACTTGCCCGACCACAGTAATATCAGCAGCATTCGATAAAGATTGCTCTAGCCCAAGCTGCATCATTGGATCATCTTCTACAATCAAAACTCGGATCGATTGATTTTCGGTGGAGGTTGAGGGCATAATAGTCGCTCCTGCTCTGAAGGCATTGAGGCTGCATAGAGGATTGCTTTGAAATTGTACCCGTTTCCCACTAATAGGACTCACTCGGTCAGTCTGGATTCGGACTAGGAAGCAGGCAAAATCCAGACTAGCAACGGTGCCAACAGTAGAGCAGGCAGAAAAGATGCAACCCGAATTCGCGCCACTTCCAGCAGGTTGAGTCCTAAGCCCAAAATCATCAGCCCACCTACCCCAGTGACTAATAATACGGCAGGAGAAGTGGCCGGATCCGGGAGAGCCTGGGCTAACAGTCCGGCTGCTAAGGAGACACCACCTTGATACAGCAGAATGACTAAGGCTGAAAAGCCAACCCCGATCCCAAAACTGCTCGTGAGGGCGATCGAAGCCAGTCCATCCATCACTGCTTTTAAGGTCAGAAGGGTGTTGTCGCCAGTCAGACCATTGTTGAGACTGCCAATGAGGGTGAGCGGGCCTACACAAAACAGTAAACTGGCTGCCATAAAGCCTTCTGTAAAGCTGCCTTTGCCTCGAAACCGCTGCTTCAGCCAGTTGCCCAACCCTTCGATCCGTTGTTCAATTTGCCCCCATTCCCCCAACAAACCGCCGATCGCGATCGTCAACAAAGCTAAAATTACTCCATCGATCCGGCTTTCTACCTGGTTGATCTGGTTTGCCATACTCAGTCCGACAAATAGGGTGATTAACCCTAGCCCCTGGGTGATAATCTGCTGCATTTTGGGAGGAAGCCGCCCTTGCAACAATAGCCCCAGACCTGTCCCGATCAAAACCGTAACCACATTGATCCAGGTGCCACTGGTTTTCGTCCAGAAATCTAACATGGCGAACAGCAGAAAAATGGAACCCTAAAGTGAGCAGTCGCGACAAAACGCAGCCATAGTACAAGCAGTCACCTAAAATAGCAGTCACTAAAAAAGGGGGACGCTTCCCCCAAGAGACTAGATTGAGATGTATTCAGACCGAATAGAAAACCCATGAAGTATCTAGTAAGCCAGACCCATGCTGCGGGTAGTTTCAGCGCCCAAATACACTCGGATGCTCAGGAAGTCTGTAGGACAAGCCGTTTCACACCGCTTGCAACCGACACAATCTTCTGTGCGCGGCGAAGAAGCGATCTGTCCGGCTTTACAGCCATCCCACGGAACCATCTCTAAAACGTCTGTAGGACAAGCCCGAACACACTGGGTGCATCCGATGCAGGTGTCGTAGATTTTAACTGTGTGAGACATTGATATAGTGGCTCCAAACTACGAGATATTAACGATCTTTGTAGTACGCCGGATCGACCAAGCCCTACAAATGACCGGGTTGTGACGTTTCTCTAATCGAAATCCAGTGTACAGCAGCACTTTTGCTCGATTGAGTAAAACCCCAAAAAACTTTAAACAACGTAATATGACCAGGTAGGCTTTCTATTGCTTTAATTCAGCCAACCCCAGGTATCGTATCCCTGCCGGAGTGACCTCAAAGCGACAGGGTAACACCTCTAGTCCTTGCTCGATCGCTTGCCGCAAAAGCTCGCCATAGTGCGGATCCGCCGCATCACCGGGGGCAAACGCTTCACAGTCGCCACGATTGATGAAATATAGCATTACAGCCCGCGCTTGGGGCAAAATTTGCATGAGTTCTCGAAGATGTTTTTGACCTCGCGTCGTCACGGTATCAGGAAACATCGCAACATTACCGATCGCCCAAGTTGTATTTTTGACTTCAATGTAGATGGGCAATCTCGGTTCCGCCGTCAATAAAAAATCAATTCGGCTTTTGCGATCAGCCCCATAGGGCACCTCGCCCCGCACAGACTGGTAATCCCCAAGTTGCGGGAACAGTTTATCTAGCAGGGCAGCTTTGATCACCGGGTTAGGTAGGGCAGTGTTCGTGCCGACCCAAATGGGAGTCGGGGTAGGCAACTGGATCATTTCCCAGGTGTAGGGCAATTTGCGATTAGGATTGTGGCTGCAAGATACCTGTACCGGGCACCCAGGGAGATACACGCCGGTCATAGGCCCCGTATTCGGGCAGTGGGCTACGATCGTTTCCCCTGAATCCAACAAGATTTCGGCAAAAAAGCGTTTGTAGCGTTTGATTAGGGTGCCGGAAAGCAGCGGAGGATAAGGGAAAAACCAATCGGACATAGGTCTATGGGGTTAAAAAGTGAGATCGGTGGCGGAGGAACGATTCAAGCTCAGTCGCAAGGTGGAAAGGGTCAGGATGATCAAAAACATCACCAGCCCGATCGTGCAGGCATAACTGATATCTAGATCTTGAAAGGCCCGCTCATAGACATAGTAGACCAGGGTTTTAGAGCTGTTGCGTGGCCCACCCTGCGTCATGATATAGACTTCTTCGAACACTTTGGTGGCAGAAATGGCTGAGATCACCGCAACAAGAAACAGATAAGGCCGCATCAGCGGTACGGTAATATCCCAATGTTTGCGCCAGCCGTCAGACCCATCGATCGCACCGGCTTCATAGAGATCGGCCGGGATGGACTGTAACCCAGCCAGGTAGATCACCATGTAGTAACCTAGCCCTTTCCAAATGGTCACCAGCATGACGCTATAAAGGGCAAACTGTGGACTGGTGAGCCAGGGAATGGGGGGCAATCGTAACCCCTGTAACCATTGATTGAGCAGACCATTTTCAGCATAGAGCCAGCGCCAAGCGATACCCGCAACCACCATTGAGATCACCACGGGCGTATAGTAAGCCGCTCGAAACCAGCGAATGCCAGGTATCCTTTGATTCACCAGAATGGCGAGGGCCAGGGGTAAAATCACCAGTACGGGCACCACACCAATCAGATAAACGATCGTATTTCGTAAAGTGCGCCAAAATACCGGATCGCCCAGGAGTCGCTGAAAGTTTGCCCAGCCGACCCAGTTCGGGGGTTGGGTAATGTCGTAGCCATACTCTGTGAAGCTAAGCAGAAAAGCCCGCAAGGCTGGATAAAAAACCGTGAGGCTGAGCAAAATAAGCGCGGGCAATAAAAAAAGGTAGGGAGTCAACCTGCCGCGATGCTGCAATTTCACAAGCTGATTTCCCATAGACGCGACGAATCGTACCATTATGATTTAACCAACTTCGACAAAACTTTCCGGGAACACTCAGTATCAAGAAGTAATCGTAAGATAGTAGAACCTCGTGGAAACTACTGAACTGATAGTCATTACCTCCAAGCGGTCAAGTTTGCTTTTGTTCGCATTTTACTTGCAGAAATCAGCGCTCCGATTAACAATAAGGGGGGAGTTGCTCGCCTAGTGAATTCCCAAGCAATTCTACTTAAAAGGGAGAGTTTATGGAGCTAAATGAGCTTTTAACGCTACTTTTGATGCTCAGCCCTGGCTTATTGCTTTCAATTTTAGTGATGGGTTTCTTTGCTGCCGGAGGCTGAATCTAGCGTTGAGCCGTCAAACTGCAATCGATCGCAATGGTGCTGAGTGAGTGAATTGAAATGTGCAGTGCTGTATCACCCTTTCTATCGGGGCATCTACCGATCGTTCCAGTGCAGTTTCAGTGAGACAGAATCCAATTCATGATTGCCATCAAAGCCGATCCCCATCTTCGTGCATCTGTATCTCGATCGTTTGGAGGAGATTCGCCGAATCGAGGAGATTATCCTCCCCCCCCGTCTAACCTCGTGATGCAGTGTGCTGATCCTCCTCAATTGAAGTACAACATTACTGCGATCGACGGAGGTGTTCTGCTCAGTATCTGGGAGCCTGCCCCCAAAGATGAAGTCCGGGTCAAGCCCTTTCTATTTATGACGCGCCATCGCCTGTCTTCAGAGCTGGAGGCCAAAAAATTGCTAGCTCACTACCTCGCGGTTTACAAAGTGGCGACCCGAAAAGGGTAAGACCTGGAAAGGGTAAATTGACTGTCCCGATCGCTGAACCGCCGCAAAGAGGTAGAAATTGGTAGAAATTGGTTGTGATCGGTAGCGATTGGTAGCGATTGGTAGCGATTGTAAGAGGTTAGCTACTGACAAGTGCGGTAAGACCGATACTCAAGCTGAGCAATCTCAAGGGAGTGAATAGTCAGCAATTAGACTCAAAAAGGCTAAGGGGTACTCCTTAGCCTTTAGTGTTTGACTGAAAAATTTAACTTGCTGCTGCTTGCTGCTGCGTTACTACGCCAGAGCACTATGCCAGGTTGTTGTGCCAGATTGCGATGTCAGATTGTTGTGCCAGATCGAGCTAGCTTTCGAGGTCTTCTCAATCAACTAGCTCGATCAAGTCCCTAGCGTTTAGCTAACTTCTTCGAGAGTTTGCGCAGCCGGATCGATTCGGGGGTGACTTCTAATAATTCATCTGCCCCAATATATTCCAGGGCCCGTTCCAGACTCATTTCAACTGGAGCTTGGAGTTGCACCAGTTCTTCTCCGCTAGAAGCCCGATGGTTCGTAAGCTGCTTGGTTTTGCAAACGTTCAGTTCCAGATCCTGAGGACGATTATGTTCCCCCACGATCATCCCTTTGTAGACTTTGACACCCGGTTTGATGAAAAATACGCCCCGGTCTTCAGCGTTCTTCATGGCATAGAAAGTGGCAGTGCCTTCTTCAAATGAAATCAGCACGCCGTTGCGCCGGGTCTCAACTTCGCCGATCAGAGGGCGGTAATCCAGGAAGCTATGGTTCATGATTCCGTCGCCTCGGGTCAGCCGCATAAACTCGCCCCGGAAGCCGATCAAGCCACGAGCTGGAATGACGAATTCGAGCTGGGTACGACCGTTGCCACCCACCTGCATATCCTGCATTTCGCCCTTGCGCTGGCCCAGCCGTTCGATACAGCCGCCGACCGACTCTTCGGGGACATCTAAAACAAGCTGTTCAAATGGTTCGCAGGGTTGGCCGTTGACTTCGCGGTAAATTACCTGAGGCTGAGAAACTTGGAATTCGTAGCCTTCGCGCCGCATCGTTTCGATCAAAATGCCCAGATGCAGTTCACCTCGCCCGGAAACCAGAAACTTGTCGGGCGAATCGGTTTCTTCTACTCGCAGGGCCACGTTAGTCTCTAGCTCGCGCATCAGCCGATCGCGCACTTGGCGAGAGGTGACATATTGCCCCTCTTGACCAGAGAAGGGAGAGTCATTGACCGAGAAGGTCATTTGTAGGGTGGGTTCATCCACTTTGATCAGCGGCAGAGCTTGCGGCTCGTTGGGATCGGTGATGGTTTCGCCAATGTTGGCATCGGCAAAGCCCGCTACAGCTACAATGTTGCCTGCGGTTGCTTCCGATAGCTCGATCCGCTTCAGTCCTTCAAAGCCCAGCAGCTTGGTGATTTTGGATTTGACGATCGAGCCATCTTCTTTCATCAAGGCTGCCTGTTGCCCCATTTGGATCTTGCCGTTGTGGATCCGCCCGATCACGATGCGGCCCAGATACTCGGAGTAATCCAGAGTGGTCACTTGAAGCTGAAGCTGCTTTTCAGGATCGCCTACCGGCGGTGGCACATGACGCAGGATCGCTTCGAACAAAGGCTGCATGTCAACTGGCTCGTCTTCAAGCTGCTCTTTGGCATAGCCTGCCAGACCAGAGGCAAACAGGTAAGGGAATTCGCACTGATCGTCGTCGGCTCCCAGTTCCAGGAATAAATCCAACACTTTGTCGATCGCGCCGAAGGGATTGGCTTGGGGACGGTCAATTTTGTTGACGACCACGATCGGGCGTAGACCTTTTTCTAAGGCTTTCTTAAGCACAAAGCGGGTCTGGGGCATCGGCCCTTCGTTGGCATCTACGATCAAAATGCAGCCATCTACCATGCCAAGCACCCGTTCAACTTCCCCGCCAAAATCAGCGTGTCCGGGAGTGTCAACAATGTTGATCAGGGTACTTTTGTAGTGGACAGCGGTGTTCTTTGAGAGGATGGTGATGCCGCGCTCTCGCTCCAGATCGTTGGAGTCCATCACACAATCTGGAACGTCTTCCCCTTCGCGAAATGTGCCGGACTGCTTTAACAGCGCATCAACTAATGTGGTCTTGCCGTGGTCAACGTGGGCAATGATTGCAACATTGCGAATTGGCAGGGTCATACAAGAATTCCAGATGTGAGTTGGTATTGTGAGCGTTGCGACGGTGGATTTTGCTGCGGTTTTACTGTGAGAAACTCAAGGGTGAAGCTGGCAAGGGGTGGCAAACTGAGATGGGATCAGAAAGTGCCGTCAACGGGGTGAGGTCAATCTGAAGTGTAAGCGTGGATGTCATGAACCGGGATGTCATGAACTTAAACGTGACCAAGTGGGCGCTTCATCTGAGCTGCTCAACGGAACTGGAAAAGGATCGAGTGAATTCGATGCTTTATGCAATTCTCCAGAGAAAATTTTTGGTGCAGCACTCATACTTCTCTACAGAGTTTGCTTTCCTTGAAAAAATAGAAAACTTGTGTAAAGAAGCCGTTACGATTCTAACTTAATCCTTTACAAAATAGGGTGATCATCAATTGCAATTTGCCTGATTTTAAGGATTTACTCTTGTCA
This sequence comes from Elainella sp. Prado103, assembly GCA_025454395.1. Classification (GTDB taxonomy): domain Bacteria; phylum Cyanobacteriota; class Cyanobacteriia; order Elainellales; family Elainellaceae; genus Elainella. Next base: position 150,743 of record JALOOM010000003.1, on the reverse strand, counting down.
GGCGGGGCAATGCACGGTAGGTTTAGAAGCCGGAAGCCTTGTTTCAGTAAGTTGTATTTGCAGGCGACGCAAGATCTGGATACAGGATCTCATAGAAATCACCGCGAAATCACCGATAGAACGAAGCGCAGGTACCAATTGAGGGGAGTCGTGCTTTTGGCACGATGGATTGTTAGGCAATGGATTGTTAGGCAATGGATTGTTAGGCGATGGATTGTTAGGCGATGGATTGTTAGGCAATGATGAGTTGTTAAGCAATACGGAACGCGATCGAGAATATGAGGAGTGCCACGTTGGGTTCGCGAGGTTTGCAAGGACTACGATCGGGTTGGATGAGAGACTGGCAGCTTAAGCAAAAGCAACGGCGTGGGTTGCTGTTGGGGTTTGGTTTTTTGATGGCGATTCTGCTGAGTTGGCCGGGGCTGGTGATGGCGAGCCAACCCGCATCAGCTCAAGCAACCGAGATTCGCGGGGTCTGGCTGACAAACGTAGATAGTGATGTCCTGTTTTCGAAAGATAATCTGCGGGAAGCGGTGCGACGCTTGGATCGGCTGAATTTTAATACCCTCTATCCAACGGTTTGGAATGGGGGCTACACGCTTTATCCCAGTGAGGTCGCGAAACAGGCATTTGGTGTGGAATTGGATCCGGAGCCAGGATTACAGGAGCGAGACATGCTGGAGGAAGCGATCTCGCTGGGGCATAGTCGTGGTCTAGCTGTCATCCCCTGGTTTGAGTTTGGCTTAATGGCTCCAGCCGAGTCTGAGTTGGTACGGAGACATCCGGAATGGGTAACGGCGCGGCGGGATGGCTCCAAGGTGTTTAACGTGCATGGGGAAGATCGATCGGTTTGGCTGAATCCAGCTCATCCAGAGGTGCAACAGTTTCTGGTGAAGCTGGTGAGCGAAGTGGTGGATGAGTATGACATTGAGGGGATTCAGTTTGATGATCATTTGGGGATGCCGGTAGAAGTCGGTTATGACGACTACACGGTGCAGCTTTATCAACAGACTCATAATGGGCGAATGCCGCCTAGTAACCCAAATGATGCTGGATGGATGCGCTGGCGGGCCAATCACCTGAATACGCTGATGCAGGAAATCAGTGCGGCCGTGCGATCGAAGAACCCAGATTGCATTATTTCGCTGTCGCCAAATCCGAAGGAATTTGCTTATCAGAAGTATCTGCAAGATTGGGATGCGTGGCAGCGGCTGAATTATATTGATGAGCTGATTGTGCAGGTGTATCGGACGGAGCGGCGCAGCTTTTTGGGAGAACTTGATCGGCCGGAACTGCGGACGATTAATAGCCGGATGCCCGTAGGAATTGGCATTTTGACGGGGTTGAGTACGCGCAGCGTGAGTACGCGGGACATTGAGGATCAGGTGCGGTTGACGCGCGATCGGCGCTTTGCGGGAATGTCGTTTTTCTTTTACGAGACTTTAGGACGGCGGGATGCGGTGTTTCAGGCGCTGTTTCCGCGGCCGGTGGAACGACCAACGATTCGAGCTTATCGACAGGCTTAGGGCTTTTATGAGTTCTAGGGTTTAGATGATCCCTGGGGAGTTGGGGGTTTCTCGAACCTTGATCGAATCATTGATCGAATCAGTAACATCAGAGCGTGAGAATATTGAACTTCGCCAGCTAGCGAATTTACATTCCTGAGAAACAGGCAGACTGGGCTACGGTCAGCAAAATGCTATCGATCGCCGCCTGAGTTGCGCCCAGAGGTTGAGTCGTGTGGTTGACCAAGATGCTGAATACCAATTCAGTGCCATCCTGCTGCTCTAGATAGCCCGAAAGTGCTACAACGCCTGTTAAAAAACCACTTTTGCCCTGGAGTTGCCCATCCAATGTCGTGTCTTGGAACCGCTGAGCCAGGGATCCGTTGATCCCAGCTACAGACAACGAATTACGGTAGAGGGCAGCATCAGTTGTCTGATTCATGGCTTGTAGCGTTTGCACAATTGCTCGTGGACTACTGAGGTTTTGGCGAGCGAGCCCAGAGCCATCCACCAATTCATAGCCCTCCGGATCTACCTCTAACTGGGTCAGGGACTGTTTTAGGGTGGACAAACCCGACTCCAAGCTAGAGCCGGTGCGAGGTTCTGCCCGGTTCCCCATCACCCGCAAAATTGCTTCGGCATACAAGTTATTACTGTGTTGATTAATTTCTGTCAGCAATTCCCGCAAGGGAGCCGATTCAATCTGGGCGATCGGTTCCCTTGGGGCTAGCAGTTCCAGACTAGAGGAATTCTCCATTCGCTCAACGGTTTGACTGTCTGGAATCAGCTCGATCGCATGAACAGTAATCTGACGAGCTGCGAGCGTTTGTAGCAATCGGTCGAGAAATCGTTGTGCCGGTTGCGGTTCAGCAATCGCCACCTGCTCTGAAGCGGATCCGGCCCGGAGTTGCCCTTGCACATAGAGAATGGGTCGGCTCAGATCACGCCCCACCGCCACAAATTCCGGCATTTGAGTAGCCACAGTTTGCGATCGATTCACGATTTGCCAGCCTCTCCCATCTCTGGGATCGTCCCACTGCACTTGCAAAGGCTGCTGTAAAGCTTGGGGGATCAACGTGAGCCCGATCCAGTTTTGGGCAAAGATCAAACTGTTGACTGGGGCCCCATACCCTGCCTGCACATCTTCCCACTCCCAATTTGGGTTCACCGCTTCGCCCCGGAAGTAGCGATCGTCTACGACCAATTGGTCAATCTGCCGAATGTCGCGATCGACGAGTTGTTGAACCAGGGTTTCAAGTTGAGGTTGATCAATGCTGGGATCACCCTGCCCCATGAGATGCAACTGCACCTGATCCGATGCTGCATCTCTGATCTGATCGATCGAGGTGCGAATCCGAAAATCGGCTCCGAGCTGAGTCAGTGCTGCGGCCGTAGTCAGAAGTTTGACATTGGAAGCCGGGATAAAAAATTGGTCAGCCGATCGCTCGTAGAGAGTCTGAGGCTGGGATCCCAACGTTTGGATCAACACCCCCCACCGAGATCGTCGAAAGGCGGCTTGATCAATCACAGCATCGATCTGATTCGCTAGCCCCGGACAAGGTGTTGCGGCCAAACCTGTCGGTGTCAACATCGCTCCGAAGCAGCCGATCAGGCTCAATCTAATCCCTGCTTGGAGTACCCCCCCCAACCTGACAAGCATCCAGGAACGGCAAGTTGACATATTGAATCAGCACACAAATTGAATCAGCACACAAATTGAATCAGCACACAAATTGAACCAGCACACAAATTGAATCAGCACACAAATTGAATCAGAGAGTGGAGCAATGAGGCTCAGGAAAGCCAGCGATGATGAGAATATCCTGCAAAACTATTTTGCGAAAAATCATCGAGATTGGCGCAAAAATTGGTCGATCCGCTGTACCGCTTCAGTGAGTACCGCTGGCTCATGCACCAAGGCAAATCGCACATAGCCTTCCCCTGTTTTGCCAAACCCAGCCCCCGGTGAAACCGCTACTCCTGTCTGTTCCACTAAGCGGATCGCAAAATTGACCGAACTCTCTGCCCAAGGCTGAGGAAGTTTTGCCCAAATGTACATGGTGGCCGTGGGGATTGGTACCTCCCAACCAATGCGATTCAGGGCAGTCACAAAAGCATCTCGTCGCTGCCGAAAGGTTTCTCCCATCTGTTGCACTGGAGCTTGCGACCCTGTCAGGGCTGCTGCTGCGCCGTTCAGGATGCCTAGATACTGATTAAAATCTACAGCGGCCTTAATTTGGCGAAGGGATCGGATCAGCTCTGCATTACCGATCGCATAACCAACCCGAAAGCCGCCCATGTTGTAGGACTTGGACATCGTAAAAAATTCGATCGATCGGCTCTTGGTGGGATCGGCTTGTAGGATAGATGGCGGTGGATCCCCTTCAAAGTACAGATCCACGTAGGGAAAATCATGCACCAGCACCAAATCATGGGCATGACAAAACGCGACTGCTGCCTCAAAAAAGGATCGGGAGGCTACGCCAGTCGTGGGATTGTGAGGATAGCTGAGCACCATCATCCGCGCTTGGGCTAAGACAGGGGCAGGCACATCAGCAAACACGGGCAAGAACTGATTTTCTGCCAACAATGGCATTGGATAAACCTGTCCACCTGCTAAGTACACTCCTCCAGCATGGGAAGGATAGCCCGGATCAAGCAAGAGGGCAAAATCACCCGGATTTAAGATTGCCAGCGGTAGATGTGCTGTGCCTTCCTGCGAGCCAATCAAAGGCAGTACTTCTGTTTCCGGATCCACTGCGATCCCAAATTTACGGGTATACCACTGAGCCGCCGCTTGCCGAAAATTGCGGGTGCCATGGAACAGGAGATAGCCGTGGGTGCTGCGATCGTGCAAAGCTGCCGCCATCACCTCCAACACAGGCTGCGGTGTCGGTAAATCGGAAGAACCTAACGATAAATCAATAATCGGCTGACCTGCCGCCTTTGCAGTTGCTTTGGCTCGATCCATATCGGCAAAGACATTGACCTGGAGGGGTTTGAGGCGATCGGCAAATTGCATAAGAGGAAGAAAGAGAATGAACAAATCGTGCGAGCGTCCCGTTTCTCCGGTCGGAGCGGCGGCACTAACGCGGACAAGCTGCTCGCACTGGATCTGAAAATTAGTCTGAAAAGTAATTCGATCGCCCCACTGAGGGCAATAGAGCAATCGACTAGCATACCGCCAAAACAGAAAGATGCGCTTGCTCGGTGCAACCTTCACTGAGTTTGCGATCCCGATTGCTGCCTAACGCATCCAGTTTATGGGAGATGGGCAGGAGATGGAACCTGCCCAACGGGGAGTAGCTGCCAACCCTAAGCCGGTAAACTCAGATTCAGAAACTCTTCTAGTTTCTTTTGATTCATTGCGCCTTCTGTAGACTGAATCACCTGACCATTCTGGAAGAGTCGGAGGGCTGGCACTCCCTCAACTTGATATTTGGCAACCGCATCCGGATTCGGATCGACTTCCATTTTGACTACCTTCAACCGATCGCCATATTGCTGAGCCACTGCTTCAACGGCAGGTGACATTAAGCGGCAAGGGCCACACCAACCAGCCCAAAAATAGACCAGGACGGGCTGAGCCGCATCCAGAACCTCCTCAGAAAACTGAGGATCGGCAATAGTAACCACGTTACTCATATCAAAAGATCATCAATTTTTAGGATTTCCTCTTTCTAGCTTACTGGGCAGGCTACCTCCTGTTCCAAAAAAATAGAGGTCTCCATCGAAACCTCTACAAATCAACCAGAGTCTCTACTCCCCAGCAATGGCTCAAGCTTTACTCTGAAGGATTCTCTGGGGCAACCCTCAGTGACTCTTGAGCGTGACTCTTGAGCATGACTCTTGAGCGTGATTCTTGAGCGTGGCGCTTAATTGTGAATAGCGACTCAAATAGAGCAACCTAGAGCTGATCAAGCTGCGTTTTGAGTGCTTCTAGCTCAGCATCGACCGTCGCATCCGTAGGCGTACTAGCAGTCGTTCCGGGCAATTTCGCCTGGTCAGGGGCAGCACCGCCCAGCAGTTGAGCTTTCATCGCTGCGAGTTCATCATCCACATCACTACCCGACTCCAATTGCACAAACTGGCTTTCTAGATCCGCCCCGGCTAATTCGGCTGCCGCTTGAGAGCGAGCTTCCATTTGCAGCACTTTCTCTTCCATCCGCTCAAACGCAGACATAGCGCTGCTTGTGCCTAAACTGCCCACGGTTTTCTGCAACTGCTCGTTGGCTTTGGCAGCACTGGCCCGCGCCTTGAGCATATCTTTCTTGGTTTTTGCTTCAGAAATCTTACCTTCCAGGGCGATCAAGTTACGCTTCAGTGTATCCACTGTCGTACTTTGCTGATCGAGCTGGGTTTTCAGGGCGGTGGCTGTTTCGGCTTGTACCTTCTTACGCCCCAACGCTTCGCGGGCCAGTCCTTCGTCGCCCTTTTGCAGAGCCAGTTGGGCCCGACGTTGCCAGTTATCTGATTCCGACTGCGCCTGGTTATATTGCTGCTGGGTGCGCTTTTGGCTCGCGATCGCCGTTGCTACGGCTTGACGGAGCTGCACCAGATCTTCCTGCATGTCAATGATGGCTTGTTCCAGAATTTTCTCTGGATCTTCAGCCTTGCTGATGGTATCGTTGATGTTCGCCCGAACCAAGCGGCTTACGCGATCGAATAGTCCCATGACGCTATATTCCTTCCACGGTGTACGAAGTCAGCGGCAATCAGCTCGCAGAATCTAACTCCTAGCCTACCGAATTGCTGCTGCATTGTGCAGATCTCTTCAACGCAATCTTTGCACCCGATGAGTTGGCACCCGATGAGTTGGCAATCGATGAGTTGGCAATCGATGAGTTGGCAATCTACGAGATCGAGCTAGCGGGCTGCCCGACAGTTGAAATGACCCAATCTTGAATCAGGGCATTGACCTGATCAGGCACCTCATCATGGGGGCAATGCCCTGCTTGCAGATAATACTCTGTCAACTGAGGATAATGGGCCCGAAACCTGACACCCCGCGATCGACTATTCATCCAGGGATCGCCCTCGCCCCAAAGCATCAGCAGGGGACAAGCCAGTTGCTTCAGTAAGACATCATTTTTTGCCCCCCGAGGCGATTTGAAAACTGATGCAAACACTTGGGCAGCGCCCGGATCGCAGGAAGGACGATAAATGTCTTCGACCAGTTGTTCAGTAATCGCCGTTTGATCAAGATAAACTTTGCTGAGGGTTTTGCGGATGACGGATTTTTGTCGAACATACTGAAACAAGAGCCAGCTTGGGAGAGGTGACAATAAGACCGTGCGGGTGAGATTCGTCAAAACCTCGCGGATGGGATCGGGCTTGGTCACGGTTTGGGTTTCCGTAAAGGGGCCGGCCGGGTTGAGTAAGATCAGTCCAGCTACCGATTCTGGGCATTGGGCCGCCACACAGAGTGACGCATAGCCTCCTAGGGAATTGCCTGCTAGCACGGCCGGTTGTCCAATCACCTGAGTTATGAAGTCATGCAATTGGTCGCGCCATAAGTCGCCGCTGTACTCAATCGCCGCTTTCGCAGACCGGCCAAACCCCAATAGATCGATCGCCCAAACTTCGAAGTGTTGACTCAGACCGCTGATATTTTTACGCCAGTGATCTGTTGAAGCCCCAAAACCATGCACTAGCAGCAATGGGGGACGATCGGGCTGAGGGGCTCCAGCTTTGACATAATGAATGGACTGGTCGCGCCACTGCCAAAAGGTGCTAGTTGGGGCAACCACAGGAGTTTGCATGGTCACTAAACCTACAGGTTACTCAATGTAAAGTTCTGTCAACTATCTTAGCGAAGCAAATTGATCCATGCCGATCCCCCAGCATAGAAGGGAGTGAATTCTTTGATTTCGATCGGTTGGCCTGCAAAGCCGGTTCAGAGCAAACCAGTTCAGAGCAAACCAGTTCAGAGCAAACCAGTTCAGAGCAAACCAGTTCATGACCAAACCAGTTCAGGCTTACCCATGGCCAAATCCAGATGCTCCGTCATCTCGCTCCAAACGCCGCTCCAGATTTCGAGCTTTGTGGTTTGAACGCTTCATGGCACTGCTGGCGTTGAGCAATCTCCTCTTGGTGCTGTTTGACTGGAGCTATCTATACTGGCGACATTTTTATTTCCACTCCTTCCCAGCCCTGACCCAGCGCTATGATGCGATCAAAGGCATTGAGCCCCATCGAGATACAACTGCCTATTTGCAAGCCGTTGCCGAACTCAAAGCGCAGGTGGCATTGACCGGGTTGCAATCTGGAGAAGTTACTCAGCAACTCACTCAACTCCAATCGCTGAGTACGGAGATGATCAATCAAAACCCTTTTGCGGTTGCAAACCAGTCCGGCACCCTAGAACGCATCAAAAATCGGATGCGTGATCGGATCGGGGAAGAATCGGCCAAAATAGCTTTTCAAACCTTTTGGAGCACCGAATATCTGACTACGGCCGGGTGGCAAAACGCGATCGATTTTTTTGAGCAGGAACTTCAGCCCCTCCTTGACCTCAACTACTATCGCGGTATCAGTGAAACTGGCCAACCGATCGATCGATTTTGGCAGATTGATTTGTGGTTCATGGGCATTTTCGCCCTTGAGTTTCTGGCTCGTACCTTTTATCTAAGCCGTCGTTATCAATACATCAGTTGGCTAGATGCAGTCATTTGGCGCGGCTATGATCTGTTTCTTTTCCTGCCGTTTTGGCGCTGGTTAAGGGTGATTCCAGTTCTGGTGCGGCTCGATCAAGCCAAACTGGTCAACTTTCATCCGATCAACAATCGACTGGTTCATACCCTGATCTCCAGTGTCGCTGTGGAATTGACTGAAATGGTCGTGCTGCGCATTCTGGATCAAGTGCAAGCTCTCATCCGTCAAGGTGAGGTAAGTCGCTGGCTACTCCAAAACAAACACTATATTGATCTCAACGGGGTCAACGAACTCGAAGGCATCAGCAAGCATTTCATCGAAGTGTTTGTCTACCAGGTGTTGCCACGTTTGCAGCCTGAAGTCGAAGCCCTCTTGCAGCACAGCCTCACCCAGGCTCTACAGAGTTCTCCTGTCTATAGCGGACTGCAACGATTACCCGGAGTCAGCTTGGTTTCCAATCAGTTGACGCAGCAGCTTGTCTCTGAGGTGACTCAAAATACCTATCAAGTCATTCAGGCTTCTCTGGCAGACCAAACAGGGGCGGCCTTGATGAGTCAGCTAATCAGCCGCTTAGGGGAGGCATTTAGCAGCGAATTAAAACAAAGTCAGGCCCTAGAGCAGATCGAATCGCTCTCCGTGGCATTGCTGGAGGAAATTAAGGTGAACTATGTCGAACGGCTCCAAGCAGAAGACTATGAAAAGTTGCGAGCAGAAAAGCAGCGAATTTATGGGATTAGCCGCAGCCCTCGCTAAAAGTGACCGATCGACCCGTTGCCGATTTAGACAATCTAATAAAGGTTCACTAACTAAAGGTTCACTAACTAAAGGTTCACTAACTAAAGGTTCAAGCACCCAGCAAATCCACAATCTGAAACACCAATCTGAAATGAATACGCTAAACTTGTGCTTAGCAGGAGGGTAACCTTTCTCCTGCCGGTGTGATGACATCATTTCACTGGAAGTGGGGCAATACCCACTTTTTTTAATTCTTAGCGGCTTAGCTGCCTGCACCAGAGCACTCGCTTGCTTGCACACCGTATCTCACAATTTACTGTTTATTCTTTCATCTGACTCTTGAGAACGATGACTCACCCGCTCATTCCACCAATTATTGAGCTAGCTGCTCCCGTAGCAGATGCCCTTGGCTTGAATGTAGTGGGTGCGGTATTTCATACCAACCAGCATCCACCGGTGTTGCGAGTAGACATTCGTAACTTAACGCAGGATACGGGCTTAGATGACTGTGAGCGGATGAGCCGTGCTTTAGAAGCTGCCCTGGATGCTGCCGATTTGATTCCAGATGCTTATATCTTGGAAGTGTCTAGTCCGGGTATCTCTCGTTCCCTGTCCACCGATCGAGAATTCATTTCGTTTAAAGGTTTTCCGATCACGGTAACCACCACTGAGCCCCATGATGGGCAAACGGCCTGGACAGGACAACTGATTCGCCGCGATGAAACCGCACTCTATCTCAGCCAAAAAGGGCGAACGATCCAGATTCCGCGTCATGTGATTGACCGAGTTCAATTGGTCGATCGGGTTTGAGTCTGGATCCTTAACCAACCGATATGAGGCTAAGTTGTAGAACCCTCCGGTACCGCCGATCAGGTTCTGATTGCCAGTTGGATGGCTCGTCTGGAACGGGATGATCAGGTGACGGACTGACAGGATAAACAGACTGACAGGATAATTGGCGCTGCAAACCCCCAATTCTACGAAAAACTGAAAATTTGAAGGAGGCTCCTCCGATGTCAATGGTTACTTTGCCTGGTCTACAGGACATGATCGATAACATTAGCCGCGAACGCAATCTCCCCAAACATGCGGTTCAAGCTGCTTTGCGTGAAGCGCTGTTGAAAGGTTATGAGCGTTATCGACGCACGCATCGACCGGATGCCGCCAATTTTGATGATGAATATTTCAGTAACTTTGAAGTGGAGCTAGATGTCGAAGATGAAGGGTTTCGGGTTTTAGCCACTAAAACGATCGTAGAGGCCGTCAGTAATCCTGATCACCAAATTTCTCTGATTGAGGTGCAAGAAGTAGCCGATGAAGCCCAGTTGGGAGACACCGTAGTCCTGGATGTGACCCCGGATCAAGGCGAGTTTGGGCGGATGGCTGCGATCCAAACGAAACAGGTCTTAGCCCAAAAGCTGCGGGATCAGCAGCGCAAGTTGATTCAGGAAGAATTCCAAGAACTAGAGGGCACTGTTCTTCAAGCCAGAGTCCTGCGGTTTGAACGTCAGTCGGTGGTTATGGCAATCACCAGTGGGTTTGGTCAACCTGAGGTCGAGGCGGAACTGCCAAAGCGCGACCAACTGCCCAATGATAATTACCGAGCCAATGCCACATTTAAAGTTTTTCTGAAAAAGGTTTTGGAAGGCTCCCACCGTGGGCCCCAACTGCTGGTATCGCGTGCCGATGCTGGGCTAGTGGTAGATTTATTTGCCACGGAAGTCCCCGAAATTGAAGACGAAATTGTGCGTATTGTGGCGGTAGCGCGAGAAGCCAATCCCCCTTCTCGATCGGTTGGGCCCCGTACCAAAATTGCTGTTGACACGCTAGAGCGAGATGTTGATCCGGTAGGAGCCTGCATTGGGGCCAGAGGTTCGCGGATTCAAGTGGTCGTCAATGAGCTGCGTGGCGAGAAAATTGATGTGATTCGCTGGTCTCCTGATCCAGCCACCTATATTGCCAATGCCCTCAGCCCAGCTCGCGTTCAAGAAGTGCGGTTGATCAACCCCGATGAACGGCAAGCCCATGTCTTGGTACCGGAAGATCAGCTTAGCCTGGCGATCGGTAAAGAAGGCCAAAATGTGCGACTGGCCGCCCGGTTAACGGGTTGGAAGATCGATATTAAGGATTCTGCCAAGTATGATTACGAAGCAGAAACTCGCAAGATGGAAGCTCTGGCTGAGGAACGCCGCCTAGCTCGTGAGGCCGCTTTAGCGGAGGAAGAGTTTGAAGAGGAATTTGAGGAAGAAGAACTCGAAGACGAACTGGAAGCTGAGGAGCTAGAGGCAGAGCTGGAAGACGAAGAGCTGGAAGACGAAGAGCTGGAAGACGAAGAACTCGAAGACGAAGAGCTAGAAGACGAAGAGCTGGAAGACGAAGAACTCGAAGATGAGCTGGAGGATGAGGAACTAGAGGCAGAAGAATTAGATGACGAGAATTTGGATGAGTTAGAGGAGCTGGAAGCAGAATCACTGGCTACTGCTGAGTCTGAGCTAGCTGACGCGGAAGCGATTCAGGCAGCGTATCGCAGCCAAGGCACAGGAGAGGATGGGTTTGGGACTGGCTTGAGTGCGGCCGTTCAACGTCCGTAGGATTTAATAGGATCTAAAAGGAGCGAGGGAGCTGCGACCTAGATCCTATCGTCTCCCGATCGAGAAAAAAGCAATCCCAAACCGATCGAAAATTCTATAGAGCTTTGTCCAGGTTCCTTGACGATTCTCCGAGTATCTGTGCCAAGAAGCTTTACGCTAAAAGACTGGCTTGGTAGCACTGCTCAGCTCAATGTGCCAAACTCAATGTTCTGTCTCTGTCCTTGCTAGTGAGCAACCCATGCATCCTAACTACCGTCGCTGTGTGAGCTGCCGTAAAGTGGATCACAAGTCTGCTTTTTGGCGAGTAGTAAGAGTATTTCCGTCTCAGGAAGTACAATTAGATCAGGGTATGGGGCGATCAGCGTATTTGTGCCCATCTCAGGATTGCCTACAGCTAGCGCAAAAGAAGGATCGAATTGGTCGATCGCTCCGGGTTGCTGTCCCAACAGCGCTTTATCAAACCCTGGGTCAGCGCCTATCTCCATCAAAGCAATCCAGTTCAGCCGAGCAGCGAGGCAAAAATTAGAAAAAACATGCAGAATACGGCGACAAAAGCAGCAGGAGGTCAATTGAGCAAGCTAAGATCGAGGTGAAAAGGCAAGGTCACTGTATCTAAATTGGCTTGAAATTACCCCCAGAGGTTGCTTTCACCCAAAAGTCGCTTTCACGGCTTCCAGGTCAGGCATGATTGGCAACATCGTCAGGTTGTTTGGAAGCAGCCTGTATGTCGAATGCCCCCTAGGTTCCGTAGCCTCGGCACGAGCTTCAGCAAGAAAGTCTTCAGCAAGAAAGTAGAGATCAAACACCGGCAATTCTGCAAAAAATCTGCAAAAATTCTGCAAGCAGTCAATCTTGAGATATCAAACAGTCTTGAAGTATCAAACAGCATCAAATTGAGTTTTCTGCTCATGTGGTTATTCTGGGAAGTTACATAAAACTTAAGATCAGCTAGTTTAGTGCCAGTCCAGATGTACTTTCAGAAAAAGCAGTAGGTCAATATGTAAAATCGATCGGGACGCAGAGGGGATAGTGGATGAACAACGGCAAAGTGAGAATATACGAGTTGTCAAAGGAATTAAATTTGGATAACAGAGACATTCTGGCAGTTTGCGATCAGCTCAACATTTCGGTTAAAAGTCATAGTAGTACCATTACAGAGGCAGAGGCATCTCGTATCCGTAGTGCTGCCGAGAAGTATGTCAGTAGCAGTCTTCCTGCCAAGGCTGTTTCATCTCATGCCCCTGCTGTTTCTAAGCAAGCGAATTCGCAACCGCCTGTGAAAAAGCAACAAATCCTTGAAATTCGTAAAAACCGCCCTCTAGTTGAGCCGCCCAAGCGCCCTGACACAGCGGAAACTAAGTCTCCGACTCCAGCACCCATCAAACCTGCTGCCCAACCCAGTAAACCAGAGGCACCGGCTCGCGTCTTAACTTCAGAAGCAGATACGAATGGCAGTCTACCAGCCGAGCCGAGCGGAGAGATAACTTCTGGGGTCGAGGCAGTTCCTCCTCAGCGCGCCACGGAATCACTGCTACCCCCTCCAATTCAGTCGGAAGTGGAATCAGAACTCGTGGCAGAGTCAGCCACCCTTGAGACAGAAGTAACCGCACCTGTTGATCAGGTACCCTCTAGCACCCCAGAATCCATAGGAGCAGAGTCAACAGGCAACAAACGGGAAACCATTGAACTGGCGGCTCCTCCTCCTCGCCCAGTTGCCCCATTGGTGGCTCCTGCTCCCCCTGCCCCTCCTCCTGCGCCAACCTCCTCTTCGGTGAGTCGGCCAATTCTCAGGCGGGCGAAACAAGATGCTCCGGCTCGGGAAGGGGAACGCGGTGCCGATCGAGTTTCAGAGCCTCCGGTGTCCAAGCAGCCGCCCCGTCGTGCTGAACCGGCAGCAGCGAGTGAACCTGCTCTCAAGCCGAAGCCGGTGATTGAACTGCGTCGCAAGCCCGTTCGCCCAACTGCTGAGGCCACCTCTGAATCAACGGCTACAACCACTCAACCTGGAACTGCTGCGATCGGAGGGATTGATACTGAACTCCGCCGTCCTACCTTGCCGCGTCCTCCTAAACGGGGTAAAACCTGGGAGGAAGAGGAAGAGGAAGAAAAAGCAGCAAAAGCGGGTGTGAAGACAAAACGTCGCTCACAGCCGTTGATTGAAGATGACGAAGATATCGACATCATTGATCTAGACGAAGTTCTAGAAGAAGAGGAGACAGATGATGAAGATGCACCCGTGCAAGTGAGTCTGTCTTTAGCCCGTCCACCGAAGCAAAAGAGTCGCTCTCAATCCAAACCAGTGACTTCTCCTGCTCCTCCGAAAACGAAGCGATCGGGCGAGTCCTCGCGTTCTAACCGGCGTGAGCGTCGGCAGGAAGAGGTCAAACAGCGACCGGAAATGATCGTTTTGCGATCAGGTATTTCGGTGCATGATTTGGCGGAAGAATTGGCTGTTCCTGAAACTGAGCTAATTCGCCAGTTGTTCAGTAAAGGCATTGCCGCCAACATCAACCAGATCCTGGATATTCCCACTGCCACAATTGTTGCTGAAGAATATGGCATCTTGGTGGAAACGGCTGAGGTGGAAGCTGAGGCCCGTAAAGTCACTGAAATGCTGGATGCTGCCGATCTGGAAAATCTCCAGCCTCGCCCACCGGTTGTGACAATTATGGGCCACGTCGATCACGGCAAAACAACTCTGCTGGATTCGATTCGCAAAACCAAAGTGGCTCAAGGTGAAGCAGGGGGCATTACCCAGCACATTGGGGCTTACCACGTTGATGTGGAGCACAATGGAAAGGAACAGCAAGTGGTCTTTCTGGATACCCCAGGTCACGAAGCCTTTACTGCTATGCGGGCTAGAGGGGCAAGGGTGACGGATATCGCGGTGCTGGTTGTTGCTGCCGATGACGGTGTGCGGCCCCAAACCGTGGAAGCAATCAGCCATGCCAAAGCGGCAGGTGTACCGATTGTTGTGGCAATCAATAAGGTTGATAAAGAAGAAGCACAGCCCGATCGGGTTAAGCAGGAGCTAACAGAATATGGGCTTGTCGCGGAGGAATGGGGCGGTGACACGATTATGGTGCCCGTCAGCGCGATCAAGGGAGATAATCTTGACTCTCTCCTAGAGATGTTGTTGCTCGTGGCTGAGGTGGAAGATCTCTATGCCAACCCCGATCGTCCTGCTAAAGGCACGGTGATTGAAGCTCACCTCGATAAGGCTAAAGGCCCGGTTGCTTCGCTGATTGTGCAAAATGGCACCCTCCGAGTCGGTGATGTGCTGGTTGCGGGTTCTGTATTCGGTAAAGTTCGTGCCATGGTGGACGATCGCGGCAAGCGAGTCGATGTTGCTACCCCGTCCTTCGCTGTGGAGGTTTTGGGTCTGAGCGATGTGCCAGCCGCCGGGGACGAGTTTGAAGTTTACCGAGATGAGAAAGAAGCCCGCTCGATCGCCTCTAATCGGAGCGATCAACAGCGCCAATCTCGTCTTCAGCAAGCTATGGCTTCGCGCCGAGTCAGCCTGAATACCCTGTCTGCTCAGGCTCAGGAAGGTGAACTCAAGGAGCTAAACCTGATCTTGAAGGCCGATGTCCAGGGTTCAGTCGAAGCCATTTTGGGATCGTTGCAGCAGTTGCCGCAAAAAGAAGTGCAAGTGCGAGTGTTGCTTGCTGCTCCGGGTGAAATTACCGAAACTGATGTGGATTTGGCTGCCGCCAGCAGTGCCGTCATTGTTGGATTTAACACCACTTTTGCGAGCGGTGCTCGTCAGGCAGCCGATGAAGCAGGTGTAGATGTGCGAGATTACAACATCATCTACAAGTTGCTGGAGGACATCCAAGGCGCAATGGAAGGCTTGCTAGAGCCCGAAATGGTGGAAGAACCACTCGGTCAGGCTGAAGTCCGGGCTGTGTTCACGATCGGTCGAGGCGCAGTGGCTGGCTGTTATATTCTGTCTGGCAAGGTGATTCGGAATAGCCGGGTGCGCGTGTTACGAGGTGGAACTGTCCTGCATGAGGGTAATCTGGACTCGCTGAAGCGGATGAAGGAAGATACCCGTGAAGTCAATGCAGGGTATGAATGCGGCATTGGGGTGGATAGTTTCAAAGATTGGGAAACCGGAGACATTATTGAGGTCTTCCGCTTGATCTCGAAGCGCCGTACCCTATCTGCTTAAGCTCCTCTGACTTGGGCTTTCCGATCGATCGGTGGTGATTGCTGCTGTGATCGCCTTCGATCAGCCATCTGCTTGAGTTAAATCCCATCAACTGCATACCGTCAATCAACGCGGAGTGTCCTGCTAGAGGATGGCTCCGCGTTTGTGCTTTCTGGGCTTTGCCAATGGATTTCCTGACGAATTAGGGAACGGTCGTAAGAAGAATATATGCCCCTGTCCTATCGGTATCGATCGCTCTTTCTCCTCTGGAAACTGTTGAATGCAAGCTGTCATCTAACATGAAAAAGAATTCCTGGCTGAATGCCCTGGAAAATGTGTCGCTCGTCGGCTTAGGGGCTGGATCAGTTGCATCGATCATTTTGCAGCAAATCTTTTATACGACCGCTCCCCTCTCCCTACTGGTTGTGCTGGGAATTTTGCACCGCCGCAAACTGACGCAGCTCAATGAACGTCAAAATTCGACCTTTTCGGAAACCGATCAATACCTCGCGCTCCAGTTGGATCGGCTGCACCATCAAATGGCTTCGTTGCCCACGTCAGAAAGTATTAATCGGATTAACCGTAATCTCTTAGTCAAGAATCAGGAACTGTCCGACAAGGTTTACCACGAGGTTTCAACCCTTAAACAGGGTGTACATCAGCGGTTAGCAGCGATCGAGCAACAGGGGTTAGGGGCAGTTCGACAAGAAGTGCGGCAGTTAATGGGGCGTTGCAATGACTTGATGGAGACGGTTAATCACCTTGGTGCCGATGTCGGTAATCTCTCGGCTCAAGTCCGGACTGATAGTGTGCGAACCACGGTCGAACAGTTGAAACTCAGTGTCGCAACTCTACAAACCAATCTGGAGAATCTGGCTCATCAGACCAAGCCCAACTTATCTATTTTGCAGGAACATATCACTCGTCTCGATCGCCAGTTCAGCAAACTCCCGCCCCCCGTCGATTTAACCTCGTTAAAACAAGAAGTCTCTGAACTGATCAAAATTGTGGCCGATCTCGTTCCCAGACGGGATCTGAGCAGCCTCATGGGCAACATGAGCGAATTGCGACAGCAACAAGAAACACTGAAACAGTCGATTGTCGCGATTGAAACCGCTGCTCTCAACTTCAAGCGTAGCCTCAGCGATTTGCCGCGCCCCTTAGAAGCTGCTCCAGACTTTCTGCGGGAGGTGAAAGATCCCCCTGTTCGGATCTCTGGATTTGGCGATCGAGAATTGGCAGAGGGATCGATCGGTACTACCGTCTATCCAGAGTTACAGGAAATCACGATTCACTACTTTGAAACCTTACAGGCTCAAATACAGCAAATTCAAGAACTATCCGAGCATCTGACTCAGCAACAGCAGCAATTACGGGATCAAGTAGGGCAGTTTCATCTGCTCGATATGGTCGCCTTACAGCGTCAGTTGGGAGAATTGGCCCAACGCTTCCCCCACTCCGCAGCCCCCCGCTCCGAAGGAATGATTCCAGCTTGGCAAAATTCCTCACCACCGTTACAGGCTCAAGTAGAAACCTCGGCGGTGATACCCCAGTCAGAGCTCATTTTTGATTTTGCCCCGACTGAATCGGAAGCCATTTCTGGGTCAACCGGCAGCCGCGCTGTTTTGGAACAAGCCCTTGAAATCACCCAACAACGGTTGATTTTGATCTGGCCTTGGGCCGATCGCTGCCGATTAGATACATCTTTATGCCAAAAATTGGATGCCTTCCTGCAACAGAAACGCCAATTAGAGATTGGTTGGTGCTATCTGTCGGATCGCAACGAAGAACGCTGGTTAAGCAAAATGCAACGGGGCTGGATGAGTGACTTTAATCAGCGCAGTTTAGTGCAAGAGACCTTACAAAAACTTTTACAACTCAAACGCCGTTACCCGCAGCAATTTCAGTTCAAAATTTTGGGCACCAGCGAAAACTTTCTCGTCTCTGATCAAAGCTTTGCGGTGCTGGGAATTACCGATGCGCTGCAAACCACCACTCCATTTTCGGAACTTCAGCTCAAACTCAAAACCACCGATCCCAGCGTCATCCAACGATTAATTCGGAGATTTGACGACTCTACTCTGGCCGATGATGATTTGACTTCCTATTGGAACCGGGCTGTGACTCGGTATGATTTGGGTGACAAAACAGGCGCAATCACAGATTTTACCCATATCCTCCGCTTTTATCCCGATGATGCGATCGCTTATAACCACCGCGGATTGGCTCATTACGATCTCGGCGATCTCACCAGTGCCCTGACCGACTTTGCCGAAGCCATCCAGATCAATCCTCAGCAGCCCACACCTTATTGCAATCGCGGGTTCATTCGGGCTGAACAAGGAGATTATCGTGAGGCGATCGATGACTACACTCAGGCCTTGCAAGTCTATCCTGCCTACGCCATTGCCTATTTTTATCGCGGGATCGCTCAGCAGAAGCTAGAAAACTACTCGGCAGCACTGACAGATCTGAGTGATGCAATTCGATTTGCGCCAGATTCACCTGTTGCTTACTACTATCGAGGACTGACTTGGCAAAAGCTAGAAAATCTGCCAGAAGCGATCGCCGATTTTGAACTGGCAGCCCAATTTTTCTGGGTTCGTGGCAACAAAGCGAATGCGCAAAAAGCCCAAGCAAATGTTACTAAACTCCGGCAGGCATTAATGCTAAATGTTTGTATGCCTGCATCCCAGGCAGTGTGCTAATTGGGCGAATTTTAATCCCAACTCAATTTTGCCATGGGAAAATTAGCCTGATTGCCTCGTTTAAGGAGCAGGCACGTTGACACGAGAAGTGTGGTTAGAGCCTATTTTGCGACAATTACGACTGCGCCAGGTATTACCCCATCTGCCGGTTGGTTGCCGCCTGCTGGATGTGGGTTGTGGATTTTCAGCCACCTTGTTAAAAGCCGTTTCACCTCGTATTCACCAAGGCGTTGGCATTGACTATAAGGTGCAACCCATGCACCAGGGTAACCTCCAGACCATTCAACAGCAGCTCACCGATCGCCTGCCGTTCCCGGATGCCAGTTTTGATGTGGTGACCTTGTTAGCCGTTCTGGAACATCTTGAATCAGAACAACAAATCTTGGTAGAAATCCGGCGGGTACTGCAACCGAATGGCAAGTTAGTGTTGACTGTCCCCTCCATTTGGGCTCAGCCCGTGTTGGAATTTTTGGCTTACCGGCTGAAGTGGATTGATGCCAGAGAAATCCGCGATCACAAACGCTACTACGATCGATCGCGCCTCCAACAGTCTTTAGTGGAACAGGCTCAGTTTCGCCATTTTCAACATCGCTATTTTCAGTGGGGCATGAACAATTTCTGCACCGTTGTGAAGTGATTGACGGTGTTGCCCTGATTGACTGACAAATCTTTTCCCCTCATCCCTAAATCCCTTCTCCCACTAGGGGTGAAGGGACTTGCAATCAAATCCTGGTTCGAAAGCCCCTCGCCCGCTCTGGGAGAGGGGTTGGGGTGAGGGTAGTTTGAGTTTTGTCAGTCAATCAGCGGTGTTGCCTATTCTCACTACCTATTCTCGCCGTCCATCCTCCATTGATTCGCTATCACCTGCTAAGCTCGAACCGTAAGGTCAATCGTGAACAAAATCTTGAGTCAAATCCCGAATCAAACCCCGAATCAAACCCCGAATCAAACCGATCACTCTCTGCCAATGCTTCCTCTGCAAACGCCCCATAGTGGTTACCACTGGGATCAATCCTCTCGCCGCTTTTTTGAAGGTTGGTACTATCGAGTTACTCTGCCTGAGGTCTGCCAAACTTTTGCCTTCATGTATTCCATTGAAGACCCGGTGGGCGATCGACCCTACAGTGGGGGAGCGGCCCAAATTCTCGGGCCGGATGACGAATATCTTTGCCGCACTTTTCCAGATGTCAAAACATTTTGGGCCTGGCGGGATCAATTGGGGCTGGGGCAAGGGCGGTTACAGGCTTCCGCTGCCCAGTCTCTTAATTACCCCGGCTATCTCCATGCCGCTGATTTCGATCGCTCGATTCGGGAAGGCTATCAGGCGACTGCCACTTGGCATCAAGGTCAGTTGTTTGATCCAGGTACGGGTGCCAAAGCACGGTGGCAATATCAGATTGAGCCAGTTTATGGTTGGGGAAATGTCGATCGTCCTCAGCAGTCTACGGCAGGTTGGCTCTCGCAATTGCAGATTTTTGAACCGGGCTGGCAAATTCTCATGGCCCATGGGCTAGCAACTGGTTGGATCGAATGGAACGATCGACGCTACTCGTTTAAGCAGGTTCCAGCCTATGGCGAAAAAAATTGGGGTGGAGCCTTTCCCAAGCGCTGGTTTTGGCTCAACTGCAACTGCTTTGACCACCAACCAGATCTGGCGCTGACAGCAGGAGGTGGGCGACGGGGGGTGCTATGGTGGATGGAATCGGTGGCCATGGTGGGCATTCACCATCAAGGTAAGTTCTATGAGTTTGTGCCCTGGAATGGGCAAGTGAGTTGGCAAATTGCACCTTGGGGAAGCTGGAAACTCTGGGCAAGAAATGCTGACTATGAAGTGGAGTTGATTGCCTCAACTGAGTTGCCGGGTACACTACTCAGGGCCCCGACGGCTCAAGGTTTGGTTTTCTGTTGTCGTGATACCATGCGCGGGCAGTTAAAATTGCGGCTTTATCGGCGATCGCAGTTCAAATCACAGTTAATTTTAGAGGCTCACAGTGCTCTCTGTGGTTTGGAGGTAGGAGGTTTAGGAGAGGATGCAATTCCCTGGAGTCAGGGTTGGGATTCCCAAGATCAGCCAACTTAACGGGAGGGATCGCTTGCAATCCTGACTATCTCATGCCCTCTCATTCCATTAAAGACTGTTCTAAATAACAGTAGCTGCAAGCTGCACAGACTGTGGCAACTAAGGTGGCCATGCCGATTCCGGTTGCGATCCCACTCAGCATCAGCCAGTAACACCCGCACCAAATCACAGTTGTGATGCCCAATGGAGAAGCCAAAAACTCGAGCAATTGCAGTAGACGCAGGAAAATCAGGAGTAGAGTCATATTACGTTCTCATCATGGTGTTGAGGATGGTCAAGGTGGAGCATAATCATGGGTCATCATCTGGGTCATAGTCATGTGATAGCATCAGGCACAAGCAATGGCAGTATTTTAAAGTGCTGCTTAATGGGCTTGGGCAACGGTTCTACCACTCAGAAAACCCATCAGGTTTTGTAGAAAAGAATGGCTAATCTGCTGGGATGAAGCAGTAGAGAGTTCATGGCTAAGATCTCCGGTTAAGGGTTCGTTCGGTAGAGCAATAACCAGTGGCACTTCCTCAACCAGTCCAACCAGAATCAACCGAAAGGCAATTTGCTGAACTTTTTCGATCGATTGCTGCAAAGTGGTGGCCATGGTTAACAGGGTTTCTTTACTTTTGGCCAGTTCCCAGATCTGTCGCTCCATCTGATTAATATGAAATTGGGATTGATCGCGTGTTGTATTCACCAGCATGGAATTGGGATCGGGTAGTTTATGGGCTAAGGCGCTCCAGTCCCGTAAGGCGCGCAGTCCTTCCAGGGTAACTTCAGTCGGAACAGCCGTTAATCCGGTCATCTCGGACACCGGAAGATGAACCTGGGCTTCAAAGCTGAACCACCCTTCTGGGAAACGAAAAATACTGCATACTTGCCGCATCACCTGGGTATAAAACAACAGCTTGAGTTGTTCGGCAGTGAGGGAGCCTTTGACCTTTAAATGCAACCCCAAAGGACGATCGCTTTGTAAGGCTTCCACTAATAATGGCTTACTTTGTTCACCCAGCCATTCTCGTTGATGAATTAAAGTTGCTAATCCACGCGAATCTAAGCGGTTCGCTGCGGCCACAATCTGCCCTTGCTTAAACCAAATATAGAAATTTTGCAGCGGTTGTGAAGTTTCATGAGATGCGCGGATGGTCAACAACCCAGTCTTCTGGCTTTGTTCCATCAATCGAAAAATTTCTGCTAACGAAAACTCGCTGAGCCGTCCTTTCATAGCCATAACGCCTAACCTTTTTCGTTCCTGGAGATTCTGGAGGTAATCAAGTGTGAGAGTGAAGTAGAGTTGTTCAGTTAGACCAGACAGGACTGACTCATCATGAGATGTTGAACGAGGGTGAGCACTGCTTGGGCTACTGATTCCGTGCGGGTTGCATTGACAATCACGATGGGTGGACAAGTTTGGGGAGGAAAAAAGCCAAGCGCAGCGGTAATAGTTTCTTCATTCCAAGCATCCGGTTGATCGGTGTGAGTTAAGCCGATGATCATGGGAGCCTGGGATCGCTGCTTCATAAAGGTGAGAATGCGACGGGCGTAGTGGAATTCATCGGGACGGTGGGCAGCCACCAGCAGAATATAAGCGTGGGCTTTGCGGATCAAAATATCCCACATAAAATCAAACCGTGATTGCCCAGGTGTACCGTATAAATGCAGCGCACTATCGGCACCAAACTGCAACCGGCCAAAATCAAATGCAACTGTAGTGCGTGGTTTGAGGGCGGCGGTTTCGTCGGTTGCGCGTCGATCGGTGTCTACGACTTCAATTTCGCTGACCGATCGAATAAAAGTGGACTTGCCCGCTCCAACTGGGCCCGTCACAACGAGACGCATTATTTCCATGAATAGTTACCCAGCATAGTTGATGACCCAGTCTGATGAGTGAGCTAGCCTAATCAATGAGACTAACTGATGGATTAGCCATGACTGATGGATAAGACTGGATCAGTTGAATGGATTAGTTGAATGGATTGACAGGACAGGGCAGGGTTCTGATGAGCTAATCAGCAATGAACTAATCAGCAATGAACTAATCAGCATAGATTTAGCATAGATTTAGCATAGATGGGACAGTTCTTCAGTCGGTAACTTTAGGTTGACATCTCGACTCAGCTCTATTCGAGAATGCAGCATTTAGCTATTCGAGAAGTCATTCGAGAAGTTTTGCAAGAACCGTCCCGTTCAGTAAAGTCTTTTAAGCCAATTGGTAAGCCAATTGTTAGGTTAAGCTGATCGTTAAGCCAGCAGGAGCTTGAGTTCTGAAACTGCCCGTTTAATTTCTAGCATCAAAACGCCTTGCTTGGCGGCTGAGTTGGCCAATACCAGGAAAACGGCATCCTCGCCACAACTGGTCAAGATGCCATACCCTTGATTACCTTCTACGAAAATTCGATCGATTCCGCCTCTACCCAGTTCTGAGCCAATCCGTTCACCGAGGGATAACATTGCAGCCGACATTGCAGAGACCCGCTCATCATCCATACCGCCTGGTAGACTGGCTGCCAATGGGAGTCCATCGGGTGTAACTAATGCTGCTCCTTGCACATCACTGGTTGCGGTGACAAAATTTTGCAATACGATCCCTAATTTTTCAGTGTTGATGGCCATTGAGTTGTTCCTTTTTGAGTTTCTGAGGTGATCTAGATTGGTATCTTGAACGAATAAGTTCAATTCCTTTGAATGTTCCAGATGATGCTTAAAATGGCATCTACATAGCACTTGCACCTGTAACCACAAGGCGCTTAAACAGTCCTGCACTCCAGCCAGTTTCGCGTAATACAGCGGCAGAAGAAACTTCAATGTATGCTTGTTCAATGAAGGCCAAATCAATCATGCAAATTTTGCTGAGTGCAGTTTGAAGATCATCGGAACATCCCTCGGCTCGTAGTTTTACTCCGACTTCCTGCACGATCGCAGCCATTGCAGGCACAACATGTTCTGGGTAAATGCCAATCCGAACATGGGCAAGTCCAATCTTCCAGCGTCGTTCAGCGTAAGCCTCACCCCAATCATCAATTCCCGTAAACATTTCATGGAACCATTGCACAAATGTTTCTCTTAAACGATGCATTCTGCCTTCAGAAGCATTCAAAATGGTGCTCATTTCCGTATCTTTTCCGAGGTAGGCATAGAATGCATCCGCCATTTCAGGGGCAACTCGTAAACCCCAATCTGCTTGCTGTTTGAGGATTTGTTGGTCGTCAGTTGTAAAATTGACCCGTTGAACTACTTTCTCCATCATTTGGCTGGCACTCAAAGCCATACAGTTCTGCTCCCTAAAATGTAGTGAATTGGATGAACAACCTATTCCTATCACTCTTCTTCCGATCGGCAGTTCCTGAAGATTACCGAACCTTGCCATTTCGCTTGGTCTGAAGACAAAGATGAACAAATTCACCTGAGGTTTGTTTTTTATTACGCTTCTCGAAGAAAGTCCAGGCAAGGCTGATCGAACTGAACTGAGGGCAAACCAAGATGGCAAAGGCAAACCTGATCCTCTCTCAAAAAGCGGGATACAAAAGTTGTCTAGTTTTAGGGGAGGGTGCGGTTCATTGGGATACACCCTGAACCGATCGATGAGCGAACCGATAAGTTCTGAGATGATGGCAAACTTATGTTTACATCACATGACAAAAGTCTATGTTGCTTGGGGTGGAAATCTTTCTGGTTATGAATTTCTGTAACAAACTATCCTCTAGGTTCTGAAAAGGGTTTCCGTGAATTCTCCGAGAAAAGCCCGTCAGATTGTTTACCTTAGTTAATCTAAGGAGATTGCTAGCAAGGCGATGAGTAGGGTTGAAAATCGAGGATGAGGTCTGGCTCGATCGACAACTCACTAAAATCAATCTGCTATGATCACAGTGAATTTGGGGCTGTAGCTCAGCAGGATAGAGCGACCGCCTCCTAAGCGGTAGGTCGCGCGTTCGAATCGCGCCAGTCCCGTAGCCCTCAAAGTCAACTCACCCACGAGATTCTATACTCGTCGTGCGGTTTCGATCGCCTGCCGAATTTGCTCAATTCGATCCTGCACACCATCCTGGTTGAGACGATAGCTCAGTGGGTGGGCAATCAGGCGGGCTGTACTTTCAAAGATGGGATCGATCTCAATCAAATTGTTTTCCTTCAGCGTCCGACCGGAAGCCACCAGATCAACGATCGCTTCAGACATGCCGGTAATCGGGCCCAATTCGACCGAGCCGTATAACGGCACAATTTCAACAGGTAAATCAAGACCTTGAAAATAGGTGTGGGCACAATTGACAAATTTACTGGCAACCCGGCTGTGGGGCGGCAACTCGATCGCCGATCGGTAGGGGCTACTGGCTTTGACTGCGACCGAAAGCCGGCATTGACCGTAGTGTAAATCGAGCAGTTGGGCGACTCGGGGTTGTTTCTCCCGCAGAATGTCATAGCCGACAATGCCGAGCTGAGCTTGTCCATACTCAACATAAACTGGCACGTCATTATTACGGACTAAGAGGGCTTTGGCAGTCTGGTGGGTATCCCAGATTTCGAGTTGACGATTAGAGGCATCTAAAAAAGCGCTAAAGTCTAACCCGATCGATTGTAGGAGACGAATACTATCGGACAAAAGCCCGCCTTTGGGCAATGCAACGGTAAGCATAGTTCAACGTAGTAAGGACGGTTCCACATGGTTGCGCATCAGCAATCATACCGTTAGCGATTACCCATTCGGTGTTTCCCCAAGTCCCAACCTTGCTGCCCCCTCCATTATTTAGCATGGCTATATCTAGTGCTCTCCTATTGAAAAGGGGCAGAACGGCATGAATTTGAGCTGCCATCATCCAACAATCCGATCGTAACCCCACATATAGCGTTTTTTTGTTTAGAAAAAGATTTTTTCCTAGATATAGCGTATTGTTCAAATAAGAGGTTGATTAGTAAGAAGCTAACTTTAATTGAAAAGGTAACGCTATATCATGCGTTTCGTACTCAGTAAGTAGAAATTCTGCCGCTATATGTAGAGTCAAATTTGTGTTTAATATAGGGCTAGACTGCCGGTAGATGCGGCTTTGCAGATACACTACCGAATGATTGATCCGTCTCAAAATATTGCACGCGAAATTAAATTATGGTATTCGTAGAATAAATGCATTGATTCATATTCTCTGCCTGAGACAGAATCTTTAAGGCAACTTTAAGAGAAGTTGATTCAATGTTGAGGCTCGTTGAGAGCACTCTTCCAAAGCTTAGGTATATCGATCGCGTTAGGTTCATTCGTCAGATTGTGTGGATGACTCTTATCAAGGTAGTTGTGAATAGCAAGGCTGAGATAAGCCAGCAGATTGCCGATTAACATAGCGTGTTGGAAAGCGCATGATTGCCCGATGGCTTCGCCTAGATAGTTTGGCGATGGCTTGGCGACAGTTTGGCGATTGGTTTAGCGATTGGTTTGGCGATGGTTCGAGCGGAATCACTTCAGATAGGTGGCGATCGCGTGAAGTGATGGTTGGTTAGTTGCTTGTGTTCAGGACATCTTCATGTCTGATTAGTATCACGTAGGTTGTGAACGATCGACCTGTAGGTACCTCGTTTGTGAGCATTTAACTGCCATTATTGAGCATTTTTATCGCAACTTTAGGGCTTGATTCTAACGAGGCTTCGAGCCAATTTGAAGGGTTTGTTCAGTTGATTTAGATGACTCTTGGGTGAAATAGAGTCGTCCTATTTTTGCTGAAATTTCACTAGAAGAAAATGCATTTTCTGGCTTGGAGTTTTGATCTTTCAATTTTGCTGGGAGGTGGTCATTGAAATAATGGTCAGGATATCGTATTTCTCCCAAAATGGCGTAATGATTTGCTGAAAAAGCCTATTGTTAAGGACTGAAAGCGCTCTTCTGAGGGTTATTTCGGTTGATTTGATCCGATCAATTTCGCTCTTCTTGAACAGAGAGTTTTTCTGATAAATAGAGCTTTCAAATATTATGAAAGGGTGATGGATCGCCTTTTCTGGGTTCTACTAATGGTGTGATTTCAAGAATTAGTTAAGAAATAGACCATAAATATAGAATTGCTTGACTACTTCAGATTTAATCATGCTAAATTTAAAGGGATCAGAGAAAAATCATTTGATTGGTCTCTGAACCTTCTATAGAAAATGTTTCACGGTTACGATCTTTAGCTAACAGAATTGGTCTGTCGGGTAAATATCATTTGAGTGAACCTGTTAGGAAAGTCGGTGAAACAGGGAAGCAAGGATCGTTCTGTTTTTGAATTGGCTGCTTCCAAATAGAAACGTTACCCAACTTATTGAGGAGAAGAAACCTATGGAAACGCTTGCTTATCTCCAGCTTTCTCAAGAACAAGAAAGCTCTGAGTCTAAGGAGCTAACGCTGGATGGATTGAAGTTTTCGGGCAAGCTAACTGGTACGTTACTAGGTGCAGCAGGTGCAGCTTTTGCAGTGAGTATTGCAACCAGTGCTCCGGCTCAGGCTTATCACGGTGGTTATGGTGACGACTGCTACGACTACGACTACGGTTGTGGCGGCTATGATGTGGGCTACGACTATGGCTGCTACGATTCCGGTTGTGGTGGCTACGATGTGGGCTATGACTATGGCTGCTATGACTACGGTTGTGGCGGCTACGGTGGTGGTCACAAAGTGAGCTATGACTATGGCTGCTATGACTATGGCTGCGGCGGCTACGGTGGTGGTCACAAAGTGAGCTATGACTATGGCTGCTATGACTATGGCTGCGGCGGCTACGATGTGGGTTACGACCATGGCTGCTATGACTATGGCTGCGGTCATGAAATCAGCTATGACTATGGTTGCTATGACTATGGTTGCGGCGGCTATGGCGGTCATGAAATCAGCTACGACTATGGTTGCTATGACTATGGCTGTGGCGGCTATGATGTGGGCTACGACCACGGTTGCTATGACTACGGCTGTGGCGGTTACGATGTCGGCTATGACTATGGCTGTCATGACTACGGCTGTGGCGGCGGACACCCAGTTGCCTATGGTTATGGCCACGGTGGTTACGGTGGTGGCTGCGATGATTACTGCGGCGTTTCTCAGGGCTACAGTGTTTATGACATCCAGGTTGCCCTCAATTATGCGGGCTTCCCAGTTCATGTTGATGGTGTTTTCGGTCCCCAAACCGAAGCAGCCGTTCTCGCTTTCCAAGCATCGTGCGGGCTGATCCCGGATGGCATTGTAGGACCAGCAACCGCCCATGCTTTGGGACTCTACTAGGGGTAGTTTTTGAGTCATCCAAGCCGGTATTTGACCAGATTGTTTTTAATCTGTCAAGTCTAAAGGGGTTAATTGATCGATTGATTCGATCGATTCACTGCAATTCATTCAATTCAATTAACTGTGGAGGTAGGCATGCTTCCACAGTTTTTGCCTGTTTATTTTGCTCACCTGTTTGTAGCAATTGCTGTAGTGATTGTGAACATTACGATCGATCATCTATTGGGATAAACTTCGATCGCCCTGCCCCAGTCAGTGGGCTGAAGAAGTATATTGCTTAGCGCAGATTTGCTCAATGATGCTTGATCAGAAATAAAGTGGGAAGAGCAGTTCTGAGTTAGCCATTTATTGCGTAATATTTCCCAGGTTGCTCTCTATTTGTTCGGTTAGATAAATTTCTCTCCTATAGAAGCATTCTATATTTAGCGTTTTAAGTGCTCTAAATTGGTAGATTGTTCCTATATGTAGAACAGTCGTGAATTAAATCGATATTCAAATAAAAAATATAATTAAAACTGGCTTGACTGTAGGGGTTGAACCTCTATTCATTTTTTTGTGTCGATGACAAAATGGGAGATAGAGTCAGATTTGCGAGGCAATAATTGGCTCTCTTTCGGTTATTTCGATCGATGAAAATCAACCTCTCAAAACTTAGGAGAAGGATTGTATGGAAACAGTTGCTTACCTAGAGTTAAGCCAAAATTATGAAGCGGACGAGTCTAAGGTACTGAGCCCGATTCGGTTATCACCTAAAACCGCAGCAACGGCTGCGAGCGTCACGGGTGCAGCTTTGATGCTGGGTGCCTTGGCAGAAACCCCGGCTTTGGCTTACCACTATGGCTGTTGCCGTCCAGTGCTCTATCGCCCCGTTGTCTACCGCCCTGTTGTCTACCGCCCGGTTTTCTATCCAGTCGGTTGCTACCAGCCCTGCTACTATCCCCAGTCGCACTACCCCAGTTACGATGACACGAGCTACTACCCTGAAGAGGACTGTGATTGCTCAGGTGATGAAGGCTATGAAGACAGCTATCAGGAAATTGCCTTCCATCCAGTTGGGTTCGATAGCAATATCTTGCGATTGGGATCTGCTGGTGAGTATGTTGCTCTGCTACAGCAAGCCTTGATTGATGCTGGCTTTAATCCTGGCCCGGTCGATGGATTGTTTGGACATCAAACCGCTGAGGCTGTCGCACAATATCAGGCGGCTAATGGTCTGTTAGTCGATGGCATTGCAGGTGGGCAAACATTAGATAGCCTGGGAATCGCAGGCGCAGGAGCCTAATTGATCCCAGGCATTTTGCAGACCTGAAAGCGTAATTAGCAGGTCTTCGGTTCGTTAAGCGTTGCGGATTTAGCTTGGGAATTGCCAGTCGATGCCTGGTCTTGAGGATGGCAGTCCTCAATCGAGTTCCTAAACTGAAACGCAGCGCTCCTTAGTTATAGCAGTATCCTCAATTTGTGATTCGTTGGAGATAGATCCAATGAACCGATCGGGAGGCAACAGTGAAGTGGAAAATACTGCCCTCTCCGTTTCTTCTACATCTAGGGTATGCTTGCGTAAATAGTCGCGTTTATCTCTATATATAGGCTATCTCTCTCGTCTGGCTCCTGTCTTAACGATCCCATTTCATCAAATTTCACCCTGTCGATAGAATAATTTCTGCCTATTTTTTTGTATCGATGGGAAAATTGAAACTGGGTCATCTATAGCCAGATCAGAACCAAGTTAGATCAGGAGGCTCAACAGGAGGCTCAACAGGTTGGATTGCCAACAAGATTCCTAACGGGGTTCATAACGCCATAGGTCATCTAAATAGATAAATAGATCATCTAACCAGTAACCAGAAGGGGTGGCAGCGATCCCCAGCTATTGAGAATTTCCTGGATTGGGATCATCTTTACCCTGCCTTTACTCTCATGATTTTAATCACTCTCATTCACCCTCTCATTTCCCTGGAGGAAGCGGTATGGAAACACTCGCCTATCTAGAACTTGGTCAAATTTATGATGAAATGCTGCGAGACGGGAATATTGAAGCAACAGTTGCTTGCCCATCTATCTCTACTGCATTGACCGCCCTGCTCTCAGTTGTGGGTACAACGGGAGTTGCCCTGACGATCGCTGCTTTGTCTGCTCCTGCTTGGGCTGATGGGGTGAGCTGCTGCACACCTGACTCTCAGCCGGTGGCACAACCGCTACCGCTACCGCAGCCGATTTATGGCAATGGTTGTTGTACTCCAGTCGCGCAGCCACAACCGCTGCCGCAGCCGATCGTTCAACCAATTCTGCAACCGATCGTTCAGCCGATCGTTCAGCCGATCGTTCAGCCAATTCTGCAACCGATTGCCCAGCCGATCGTTCAGCCAATTGCTCAGCCAATTGCTCAGCCAATTTATGACAATGGCTGCTGTACTGCTGCGTCTCAGCCAGTAGCACAACCGCAACCGCTGCCGCAACCGATCTCTGACAATAGTTGTTGTACTCCAGTGGCGCAGCCTCAGCCATTGCCGCAACCCTTGCCTCAACCATTGCCGCAGCCGATCGTTCAGCCGATCGTTCAGCCAATTGTTCAGCCTGTTGTTCAAGTGGTGGCTCGACCGATCGTTCTCCACCCAGTCTACTTCCCTGTGTGTTTTCAGCCTTCCTGTGAAACTGCACAGCCCTATGGTTACTCGGATTACTCGAACTATGGTTACTCAGAGAATACGGTGAGTAGTGCTGGTGATTGCGGTTGTTCCGCTGGAGACGATGAGGGCGAGATCGATTATCGGCAGATTAACCATTACCAAGCAATTGCTTACTATCCCCAATAAAGATTGTGGTTCAAGAAGCTTGAGACCCCAAAAATTGAGGATTAGTCGATCGAAAAGGTAGCTCAAGGTAGCTACAAAAAATAGCGACGGCTACGGAATACAACGATACGACGATGGGAACCCGCTTAGGCGGGTTTTGTTTTATTTATCACTGCGATTGGTCACAGTGATTACTCAATCGGGACAATGGGGCTACCAAACTGGTCTGCTGGCATTCTTCCAGCGTCTTTTCGGCTTTGCGCTCGGACAAATACCCCCGCTCAGTTCAGGTGGCATTAATTGGGCTTAACCTACCTATAGGAGGAATAAATACCTAGTCAAAGAGTAAATCAGGATATCCTGGAGGAGTTGAGGAGTTGTTAACCAGTACTATTGTACCACAATCTATCCTATGCTTCAACTGCAAGCCCTGATTTTCGATGTCGATGGCACCTTGGCGGAAACAGAACGGGATGGTCACCGAGTTGCCTTCAATCAAGCATTTGCAGCAGCCGGGTTAGACTGGCACTGGTCGATTGAAACCTATCGTGAACTCCTGGAAATTGGTGGAGGCAAAGAGCGGATTCGCTGGTTTTGGCAGCAGTATCGACCCGATTTTCTGCCTGCCCTGCCCCCAGGTTTGTCTCCGGCTGATTGGATCGCTAGTTTGCATCGGCAGAAAACCTACTGCTACAGTCAACTGCTACAAGCGGGTAAAATTGCTCTCCGACCGGGAGTCAAGCGATTATTAACCGAGGCTCATGCAACTGGCATTCGGTTAGCGATCGCTACAACTAGCTCGCCTGAAAACGTTACGACTTTGCTTGAAACCACTTTTCCGGAAAGTTTGGATTGGTTTGAGGTGATTGCAGCGGGAGATGTGGTACCTGCTAAGAAACCTGCTCCGGATATTTACCAGTATGTGTTAGCCCAAATGCGGCTGGCTCCTGAACATTGTTTGGTGATCGAGGATTCACCGATCGGTCTACAAGCAGCTCGGAAAGCAGGTTTGGCAACGGTGATCACTGTGAATAACTATACCCAGCAGGATTGCTTTGCCGATGCTACTCTGGTTCTGGATAGTTTGGGTGAACCAAGGGCACCGGGGCGAGTTTTGCAATCCGATCCCAGTCTGATCCGCCCTAATGCTAAGGCTTGCTTTGATCTGGCTTTGTCGGAATCTTTGTTGCGTCATCAGCTTCAGCCGCAGTTAGTGTAAATTCTCGTTTGATGGCTACCACGCGATCGAAAATTCTGCTGATGGGGTTGCGCCATGATTCAATATTTTTGCGATATTTTTGCGATCATATTGCCAGCATAGTCAGCAGATCGACTAAGCTAACTGAGAACCTGTTTACACCTCAACCGATCGAACTGTGCTGAAACGTCTTGCCCTGCTCTCTCTGACCTTCGCGCTTAGCCTCTGTAGTGTTGAATCTGCTCACAGTCAGGCATTAATTCCCCATGTGCTTCAGTTGGATAGTGAACAATTAGAGCAGCAAGGACTTTTCTTGGCTCAAGAAGCAGCACAACTCGCTCAATTTCAGCAATATCAACTGGCTTTAGTGCGGGCCCAGCTTGCTTCCCAATTGGTGCCGGATAACGCCCAAGTGTGGGCTCTGTTGGGCAGTTTGTATCTGCAAACGGAGCAGTCTCGTCCGGCAATTCAAGCCTTGCTGAAGGCTCGATCGCTTGATGCTGAAAATGCGCCGGTTCTGTTTGCTTTAGGGTCTGCCTACTTTCGGGAAGGAGACTATAATGCCGCTGTGCAATATCTGAAAGCCGGGCTGCGGTTGAATCCAGATACGCCGGGCGCACTGTTTGATCTGGGGAATACCTATTACAAACTGAATCAACTGAATGAAGCGATCGCTCAGTATCGTCAGGCGATAGACATTGACGAAAAATTTTGGCCAGCCATCAATAACATTGGCTTAATTCGCTACGAGCAAGGCAAGATCGACGATGCGATTGAGCAATGGGAAGCGGCGATTGCCATTGATGACAAACAGCCTGAGCCCAAACTGGCTTTAGCGATCGCCCTCTATGCTCAAGGTCAAGAAATGGAAGGTCTGGCAATGGGAGAGGCAGCCCTGCGCCTGGATAGTCGCTATGCCGAAATTGATTTCCTGGCTGAAAATCTTTGGGGCGATCGACTGCTCGACGAAGCCAAACGATTTTTCGCCCTACCGCAAATCCGTGACACGATCGCTCAACTCAATCGGGAATCGCTCACGCAGCAATAATTCAGGATGTGATGTCGTGATGGCGCGGATCCGCAATGCAACTAGACTACAACTAGACAAAGTGATATGGCGGTAAGGTATTGCTGAGGGACAATTCCCAGGTGGAAAATTGCGGTTGCCATACTTGTAAATGAGCCTGAAGTTGGATCGCAGTCTTTCCTGTTAGCAATAAATAAACTCGTTCAATCCCATCTTCTGCCGATCCACCGCGAATTGCTTCGGGATAGTGCTCTTCGACTAAGCTATGGAGGCTTTGGAGTTCGGCTTGCTGTTGCTGCTGCCAAGCGGCTTGCTTCTGGTAGAGCTGCTTTTTGGCTAAAAAGTAAGCTTTTCCGGCCAATCCAGACTCCAGTGTAGGTTCAACATAGGGCAAGGGCGAAAACTTCAAGACATACTCAGCTTTGCCTTGCAGGTAATCTAATTTTTCTAAATATTCCAATTGATGAGTTTGCAAATGTTCCAGCAGCCTAGCCCGCGACACAAAGCAGGTGCCAAATCGTAAGGGTAATACGGTGGTTTGTTGAAAGACTTCTTGAATGACCCGATCGTGCGATAGCAGGGCTTGCATGAGTTGTCGATCGCTCTGCTGCACAGATTCAAGCTGCAATTCTGGCTCAATCAGCGCGGCTAATCGATCGACTCCCACCAGCTCCAGCGATCCCCAAATTCCTTCGGGCAACTCCAGTGGAGTCTCATTCAACAAGAAGGCGTAGGTGTACATTGAGCTGCCAGCAAAATAACGAAACAATCCCTGTTAAAAATTTTGACATTCTTTGTTGAATACCGGCGACGATATCAAAAAATCACGATACAAAAAACCTAGCCCTGAATCGAGCCAGAAACTGACCGATGGGCTAGGCAGGCTATGGAGTGAAACCTATGCTTACGTTGGGTTTTGTTGAACCTAACTCCAGCGTTAGACAGTTGGCACCGTGTTGGATATCCCTGAACCGAACGCAACCCTGTTCATGGCATATCAGCGAGGGATCGTTTTATCGCGTCGATGTGCCAACTGATCGCCCTTCATGAGAAATTTGGGCAAACTTACCGTTGGTATGACCATTGCCGTTGCGGGGTTGAATCACACCATAACCACCATGGTTGCGTTCATAGATCACGTTGATCTCGCCGGTTTCAATGTTCCGGAACATGTAAAAGTCATGATCGACGAGTTCGAGCTGCTCTTGGGCTTCTTCAACCGTCATAGGTGGCATAGCAAAGTACTTCATCCGTACCACTTCGGTCGGCAAAGCCGGTTCTCGATCGCCATTAATCAAAGTGGGCGCAACGGGCTGTTGAGCTAGCACCTCAGTTGCTTTAACGGGAGTGTGGCTTTGCTCATGCCGTTTTTCTTTGTATTTCCGCAGTTGACGGGCAATTTTATTGGCCACTAAATCGATGCTGGCATAGAGGTTTTCGCTGCTTTCTTCAGCGCGGACAACGGCTCCATTCACATAGATGGTGACTTCAGCGGTTTGTTTGGGATTTATCCGGGGATTCCGTGCGACGGATAGATGTACATCGACTTCAGTCGTTAGGTTTTGAAAGTGGTTGACTGCCTTCTCAATTTTCTGATGCACATACTCACGAATCGCGTCGGTAATCTCAATATTTTTGCCCTGGATAACAAGCTTCATAAAGAGCTTCCTCCCTAAATATTTGGGTCATATATCCACCCTAGCACCTTGTATTCTGGACAACAGACTCGTTTAAAATCTTTTGCATCCGTTGATATTTCTTGATTCGAACTGCTGGAGCAGGAGGTAAATTTCCGTTGATCTACCCTTGCTTGAATCGGTTTCGATCGGTAAATTTGAAGATCGTGAGTATATGGGATCGACCAACCCCTGTTTGTTTTATCAGTGCGATTTAATGCCCTATGCTCAGGCTTGGGAGTGGCAGCAAGAGTTAGTGGCAGAACGGCGTGCCGATCCGACGCGAGAGGATGCTTTGATTCTGCTGGAGCATCCGCCAGTCTATACTTTAGGGCAAGGATCCAGCCTAGAATTTTTGAAATTTGACCCTGCCCAGTCTCCCCATTCGATCGTTCGAATTGAGCGCGGCGGCGAAGTCACCTATCATTGTCCTGGTCAAATTGTGGGCTATCCGATCCTCAACCTGCGGCGACATCAACCTGATCTGCATTGGTATCTCCGCCAACTCGAAGCGGTCATCATTCAAGTGATTGCCCAGTATGGTTTGTCTGCTGATCGCATTCCTGGCTTAACTGGAGTCTGGGTAGAAGGTTATAAGGTCGCTGCGATCGGCATCAAGGTCAGCCGCTGGATCACCATGCATGGCTTTGCCCTCAATGTCTGCCCCGATTTGAGTGGATTTCAGCAAATTGTTCCTTGCGGTATTGCCGATCGCCCAGTCGGTAGTTTGGCGCAGTTTATTCCTGATATCCAGCTCGCAACTGTGCGGCAACAGATCGCCGCTAGCTTTGCGGAAGTCTTTCAAGTTGAGCTGGTGGAGGAATAGGAGAAACGGGAGAAACAGGTTCCTAGATTCTATGCTCCGCGTTTTTTCAAAGCCTCAATATTTTTTCAAAGCCTCAATATTTTTTCAAAGCCTCAATATTTTTTCAAAGCCTCAATATTTTTTCAAAGCCTCAATAATAGTGACATTGGCTTTTGGGAAGGGAAACTGATCGAGCTGATCAACGGTGACCCAACGCACTTCATCACATTCGATCGGTTGAGGTTCTCCGGTAATATGACGACAGTGGTGAACATTCAGGGTGACGTGAAAATGGGTATAGGCGTGATCGATCGTAATCAAGTGGTCGCCCACTTCGACTTCAATGCCTAACTCTTCTTGAATTTCGCGACGGATACAAGCTGCCACAGTTTCACCCGGCTCAATTTTGCCACCAGGAAACTCCCAGAGCCCGCCGAGTAAGCCTTCTGGTCGCCGTCGATCGATCAAAATTTGCTGGCGATCGTTCCAAATCACAGCGACTCCAATCTGTTTATGGGGGATCGGTGCCCGCGCTTCTGGGACAGGCAATTCGTTTTGCATATGGGTTTGATAGGCACGACAGGAATGATTCCAGGGGCAGAGTAAGCAGGCAGGTTGTTTGGGGGTACAGATCGTCGCGCCCAGATCCATCAAGGCTTGATTGAAGTCAC
This sequence comes from Elainella sp. Prado103, assembly GCA_025454395.1. Classification (GTDB taxonomy): domain Bacteria; phylum Cyanobacteriota; class Cyanobacteriia; order Elainellales; family Elainellaceae; genus Elainella. Next base: position 114,929 of record JALOOM010000003.1, on the reverse strand, counting down.
GCGCTCGATCGATAGGTAACAGTTGCTCTGAAACTTGCCACAGCAGCGAAAGTGCCCGATTGGGTGGTAAAGGCAGCGCGATCAACCGAGCCAGAACGCGCTTGACATTACCATCCAGAATTGGCACAGGCAAATTGAAGGCAGCACTGAGAATGCCTCCGGCGGTAGTTCGCCCGATCCCAGCCAGGGTTAGTACGATCGACAGATCCTGGGGAAACAAGCCACCATGCTGCTGCACCACCTGCTGAGCTGCCCGATGGAGATTACGCGCACGAGCATAGTAGCCTAGTCCTTGCCATCCCTTCAAGACCTCCTGTAGATCGGCTGCGGCTAAAGCCTCAACTGTAGGAAAACGAAGTAGCCATCGTTTGTAGTAGGGTAAGACTGTTTTGACCTGGGTTTGTTGCAGCATAATTTCTGAAACCCAGATAGCATAGGGATCGCGGGTTTCCCGCCAGGGTAGTTTTCGTCCATGCTGGGCATACCAGTCTAGAAGGGTTTGCTGGAAGGCGGTGAGGTGATCTGAATCCCAAACCGGAACCAGAGGTGTAATATCAGCTTGCGGCTGCGATGATTCCGCTTTTGTCATGCTTGATGGATGCGAAGAACAGTGAGCCTCACCTGATCAGATTACTACCCTATAAGCAGCTTGAATCTATCAGAAAGTCGGCAGATCACCCCGCAAATCTACCGACTTTCTGAGCTAATGAAGTTAGGGTAATAGTCAGCCGTAGGGATAACTTGCCGATCCCATCTGTTCCAAACTAGCGGCTCAAAACCGATTGTTCTACATCGAATTGTCCTACATCGAAAATGCTAACTATTCAGGGCTGCCGTTTACGATCGAATCTACATCTTGGATCGATCGTTCAAACTGTAACCGTTGCTCGGCATTGCGCAGAAAATAACCGCTCATCATTGCAGAAGCCAAAAGACGGCCCAAGTTTTCTCGGTTCGTTGAAATCGTCACATCAAAATGTTCAGACGGCAGCCCACCCAGCAAGCCAATAATGTTGCGTTCCATCACTTGCAGCACTTCACCAGAATTCGGTTTAGAAAGCTGAGCCACCGTTTCAGGACTCATAGACTGCACATACTGCCACAGCAAATTGTTTGACTCACTGCCCAAAAATTCTGAAACTCGATTTGGTGTGTTGTTCACAGAGTAGAACCTCACTCAGACAATGTTGCTTGATGCCCCTACTGTAACAATTCTCAGCTTCTCTGGGAGGTGGGCGGAACCGAACCCGACTGAGCGAACTTCCCGATCTGAACGGTGCCAATTTTGAACAGTGCCAATTTTGAACGGTGCCAATTTTGAACGGTGCCAATTTTGAACGGTGCCAATATCGACAAATTTTGATTCCCTAACTTCGATCGCCAAAATTAAAGAGATCCGGTAGGTACCAGATCTCTTGGGTCAACCATTCTAATGAAGGGATCAACCGAATCAGCCATTGCGCTCGGGTGAATAATGACGAAGCTAGACTCAATGGAGTACGAGTATGTTGAGTATGCGAGGAGACTCCTTTGACCCTCACTCGCAGACACTGCCTTGAGTCAAGCTGCTTTGACCAACCTGCTTTGGTGACGCGACTTCAACTACACTGTGGCCGAAGAGGGAACAACCGAAGAGGGAACAGCCCCTGAGAGATTAGCATCACCAGCATCCCGCTCTAATTTGGCTCCTAGCCCGCGTAGCTTACCCTCCAGGTTTTCATAACCCCGATCGAGGTGCTGCAAACACTGAATGGTGGTGACTCCTTCAGCAGCCAAACCAGCGAGTACCAGAGATGCTGAAGCCCGGAGATCGGTGGCGACGACAGGTGCCCCAGAGAGCATCGGCACGCCTCGAATGATGGCTAGATTCCCCTTTACCGTAATGTCAGCGCCCATGCGGTTCAGTTCGGCCACATGTCGCAGGCGATTTTCAAAGACGGTTTCAGTGATGACGCTATTGCCTTCACTCAGGGTTAGGAGCGCCATAAAAGGCGCTTGCATGTCGGTGGGGAAGCCAGGAAATGGCAGCGTTTTGATGTCTGTTGCCATTTGGTGTGGCCCTGGCACAATCCGCAGACGATTGGGAGCATCGGTGTAGATCTCACAACCAATGCTGCGTAACTTGGCAATCACTGGAGCAAGGTGTTCTGGAATGACCGGAGCCAGACTAATTTCTGATCGAGTAATTGCCCCAGCCACCAAAAAAGTGCCTGCTTCAATGCGATCGGGAATAATGCTGTAGTCTATGGAATGCAACCGTGGCACCCCAGAGATGACGATCGTGTTGGTGCCTGCACCGCGAATTCGGGCTCCCATGGCTCGGCAGAAGTTAGCCAAATCGACCACTTCCGGCTCTTGAGCCGCATTCTCTAGAATCGTTTCACCTTCCGCTAAGGTGGCTGCCATCATCAGCGTTTCGGTGGCTCCCACACTGGGGCAATCCAAATAAATTCGGGCTCCTTGCAACCGTTGCTTGCCGCCTTTAATGTAGGCGTGAACAGTGCCATGTTCGATCTGGACATCCGCACCCATGGCCTGCAAGCCGCGCACATGCAGATCGACGGGTCGTGCTCCGATCGCACAACCACCCGGTAAGGGCACCCTGGCAACTCCTAACCGAGCTAACAGTGGGCCAATCACAAAAAAGCTAGCCCGGAGTTGGCTGACCAGTTCATAGGGTGCCTTTGACTGCCCGATATGGGTTGCATCAACATCCAGGGTGTCGCCTTGTCGCTCGATCTTGACCCCTAACGCCGATAAAATCTCACTCATGCGGGAGACATCCACCAGCGAAGGCACATTGCGAATTCGGCAATCCCCTGCACAAAGCAAAGTCCCAGCCATAATCACCAACGCAGAGTTCTTGGCACCGCTGACTTTAACTTGTCCCTGTAAGGGTTGCTTGCCCCAAATGCGAAGGACGGTCTTGTCTTCTTCGGGAGGGGTAAAAGAACTTGGAATGCTGAGATGCGAAGTAATGGCTGTGTCCTCCGGAACAATTTGAGATTTACCGATCCACGAGACCCGCTGCATATTCGCAAGAAAAAGCCCTGAGACCTCTTGATCAGCGTGGAACCACTGCAAGCTGATTAAAGCTGCAAATTTGGTACTGATTCTACCGGAAACTTCCAGAATGTCTAGAAGTCTCCTCAGTGGAGTTTAGCGCCTTCTGGTCGTTTTGCTCTGAAAATCTCGATCGAGACTGATTTTTTTTCCAACCGCCGCAGCTTGACGAATTCAAGATTTTCATGCAAGATGGTAAATCGCAGTCCGGAAACACAAAGCGGTTTTCGAGTGCGATAAGCGGAACTGGCGGAATTGGTAGACGCGCTAGATTCAGGTTCTAGTGTCTGTTAAAGACTTCCGGGTTCAAGTCCCGGGTTCCGCATCTAGCCAGGTTGGTTTTTAAGTCTTAATCTGCTTTGCCAAGCTACGAAAGAGTTCAGAAGTTGGTAACTCTTACTCCTTTAGGCTGTTTGCTATTTTCTCGCTTCAAGCTTTGGTTTCTTCGGGCACGAGCTGCCTTGAAACCGATCGTGATCCTTACTTGGGATACTTGGCAATTCTGCGGTGTTTGCTCTGAGCCAGTTGTTGCCTGGAAACCGTCAGCATTCCGTTAAAATTACTTATCAATTCGACTCAATATGTAACAAAATTTCAATCATTTTGATCGGCGGTGGGGATGAGGTGATCTTTTAGACAGATGTAGCTCATCATTGCATCAAAAAAACATTGTCATGGCCATTGCCATTCAAAGCCATTTTTAAAGCCATGCAAAAATTACCTCATCATTTAAGAAATTGCTGTCGTCTCTTTGAAAGTTCATTAAGTTCATTGCCAAAAGCCCATGCTGACCAGTCTGCAAAATCCGCTTGTGAAGCAACTTCGCAAACTCCAGCAAGCCAAAGCGCGGGCGGAGCAAGGATTTTTTTTGATCGAAGGAACTCATTTGCTGGAAGCGGCTTGTGCAGTCTCCTATCCTCTGGAGATTGTGTGTTGCACAGAAGACTGGCAAAGTCGTTATCCCCAATTGTGGGATCAAGCGAGTCGGCAAGCTGTGCGGACTGAACTGGTCAGTGCCGCAGTATTGGAGGCGATCGCCACAACGGTGCATCCAGATGGAGTGATCGCTACAGCGCAGCGACGAGGGCAAATTCCTGACCAAAGGATCGCTACGCCAGGAATTTCAGCTCAACCGATTCAATTGGGTGTAGGGCTGGAAACCTTGCAGGATCCAGGGAATCTTGGCACGATCATTCGTACTGCGGCGGCGGCTGGGGTCGATCGACTTTGGCTCAGTGCCGATAGTGTGGATTTAGATCATCCCAAGGTGCTACGTGCCTCTGCCGGACAGTGGTTTCGTTTACCGATGCAGGTAAGTCTTGATTTGGCGACCGATCTGCAAGCTCAGCAGTCTACTGGGGTGCAAATTATTTCGACTTTACCCACAGCCGATCGCACCTACTGGCAGGTTGACTTTACCCGCCCTACGATTGTGTTGCTGGGCAATGAAGGAGCAGGTTTATCCCAACGGCTGGCTGGGATCGCCGACTTGGCAGTTCGGATCCCCCAAGTCGCTGAGGTGGAATCTCTCAATGTGGGGATCGCTGCCGCCCTATTACTCTATGAAGCGCGTCGTCAGCTCACGGCAGCTCGACAGATGCCAAACACTGAAGTGTAGCCATGCAGGAAGGTGGTGTTTCCCACTGGGCCAATCTCCCCATTGCAGAAGAACCCACTCAATGGCACCTGATTTAAATATTGGCTGAAAAGTTGAGAATCAAAGTTAGGTTGTTCGTAGAGTCCTTCGCCGCGCCCCATGCAGGAAAACATCAATGCCCCAACGGGACTGGCACGATCAGTCTCTGACGGGTCAATGACGATCGATCTGGACTGCATCTGATAGCGAGCGAGCAATGTGCGCAGATCTTCTGCTGAGGCAGCCGAATCGCGCAGATGAAACTGAATTCTTTGACCAGGTCGAATGCGATCCCCGACTGCAATGGCCCCTGTTTTGGGATCAACTCCGATCAGGTTGCGAATCAGAAAGTCGCCCTGTTCTAGCTGTTGTTTGAAGCTACTTTGGGCCACGCCCACAAACAATGAGTGTTGGGCCAACTCTCGATCGGATTCATCTAACTCCTGAAACAACCCTTGTAGCACTTCCAGAGGGGTGCGAGCTAAGCCACAGGTTTCATCGGCCTCAGTATTTTCCTCCAACTCAGTTAAAATATTTCGCTCAGCGGCGGCGACCCGATAAGGCTGCCCGATCGGCCGACACCCCTGGGCGACGATCGTCTCCATGACAATATTGCCGCTGAGGGCGACCCCAACGATGCCATCTGGGTAGTAGCGATCGTTGCAAAAGAGCCCACTGGCTCCGGACAGCGAATTAACGCTTGCGAGTCCGCCTACTTTCACGGAACCTGGATAGGCAAAGTCTAGCCCTTGCAGCAATTCAGTCACGCCTGGTGAAGTTGGAGCGGCCAGCAACACAAAGTCGGGTTGAGCCTCTGCAGCAACCCCGATTAGCTGGATCCAGGCATCGGGTGGACTATCCAGATCGGGCAACTCATCAGTGCCAAGGTGAAATGCATGAACCGCCACGTCCGGCAAACTTGCCAGGGTCAGGCTTAATGCCGCTTGCCCTTCAATTTCCTGAATTTGGCCATTGGCATCAACACCCACTACCCCACCCCCGCTACAGCCGATCCAGACCGGGACATCGATCGCAGCCTGGAGCAATGGCATCAACCGAGAATATTCGCTGGCGAAGGCGGAAGAAATAAACACAAAAGCGAGATCGGGCGCAGCATGAAGTTGCCGTTGGGTTTGCTCGATGACATCATTGACGGCTGCCTCTAAGGAAGGGCGAGTTGAAAGGGCACTGATCCACTGCATCGATTGTGTCATTGCTGCCATGTTCTTCTCTCCATCGGGTTGGGGGTTAAGAGCGAATGAGCCAAATGCTCTATCTCTGACTGGTGCTCTTGTTCTAATTGCTCCAGCCACTAAATTGCTCCAGCCACTAAATTGCTCCAGTCACCAAACTGCCCTAAAGCCAACAAAAGCCAACAGTCGATGAGCCGTAGCAACGGCTACTTTAGAAATTATTATGAATCTTTCCTGTCATTTTTAAGGTGATGCAAGATTTTGGTACAAATCGCAATAGATACTAATCAATCCAATGATCGATCCATGATGGATTATCGATGATCCATCGAATCCATCGAAGAAGATCGAATCCATCGAAAAGATCAATTGACGAAAAGGTGGGCTCTTTACAAAAAGGTGGGCTCTTCACCCAACTCAGTATTGGTTGATAGATTCCCTGGTGCTTGTGTAGCAATGTTGGAGGTTAATCTTGCGTATCAACGGGCACAAGTTTTCCCCTTTAATCCAGGGTAGGATCAATTAGCTAAATTCCATCCTGCCTGCAGGGATTGATCCAGCAAATCTTAAGAAAGCTGCTCCAATTCTCGAATCGGTTCTTTTTCGTGGGCATCTTAGAAGGAAGCATTCTTTGGAAAAGTCCCTTAAGAGCATCCATCTGGGTGATTTGGTTTTAGGGCAAGTTAAGCTACCTTAGAGTCATAACCACCTAACTACACTTCCAAAACCCATAACACAAATCCATGAGCAATACTCAGAGCAACGTTCAAGCCGAGTTAAACGAACAAATCGAAAAAGAGCGTCAAGAAGCTCGGACAGCCTGTGAAATCAATGGTGCAACTTCACCTGAGTGTGCCGCCGCTTGGGATGTTGTCGAAGAGCTTCAAGCAGAAGCCTCGCACCAGCGTGAGAAAGAGCATCCTAAAAATGCTTTTCAGCAATACTGCGATGCCAATCCAGATGCTGACGAATGCCGTGTTTACGATAACTAATCGGTCACGAATCAGTCACGAATCAGTCACGAATTAGTCACGAATTAGTGAATTCCATTCCTCGCTTAGCGAGGCTTATGTCACACCTTTCTAGATATGTTGAGGCAGGTTTTGCAAGTGTAGGGGAGTTTCCCGATCGCTGTAAGCCTGCCTTCAGTGCTTCTAAGTTTAATGTGTCTGAGTTTAATGTGTCTGAGTTTAATGTGTCTGAATTTAATCCAGGGTTCCTTGAGCAGGCGAAGTTGGCAAGATGTAAGTTCAGTTCAAACTTCAGTTCAAGTTTCAGATTAAGCTTCGGTTTTAACTGCTTATGATCCTGGTGACTTCGGGATAGAGTCAGCCTGATCACCAAATGCCTGGGATAATGGGATCAGCGTTGTTGAAACCCTACCCATGCAATGGAGACTTGATTTACCTGACGAATTGGCGACCCGATGGCTAGGGAGGATGCTGGCTCAAACTCTGTCACCTGGCAGCATTCTGCTCTTAAACGGCGATCTGGGCAGCGGAAAAACTACTCTGGTACAGAGTCTGGGGCAAGGGTTAGGAATTACGGAGCCGATCGTTAGTCCAACTTTTTCTCTGGTCAGTGAATACCCAGAAGCAACGATCCCGCTTTACCACTTCGATTTGTATCGCCTTCAACCGGAGGAAATCTCCGAACTCTATTTAGAAATCTACTGGGATGGCGAAGAGTATCCGCTTGGCATTGTGGCGATCGAATGGGCGGAACGCTGTCCTAACTTGCCATCAGAGTATTTACAGCTCTGTTTCTCGGCGCAAAATTCTGGTAGACAAGTAGACTTTGTTGCAGTGGGAGCAGCACATCAACAGAGCCTCCAGCAATTAATGGCTGCTTACGCTCAGACCAGTCCAGAAGCTCATCTGGCACCTCATTCGGCACCTCATCCAGCATCTCATCCTACAACACCCAGTGCTCCAGTTGCGCTGACTCCGCTCCCTGCGCCTGCTGCCACCCCATCTGCTGCGCTAGGGCCGTTGGGTGGCGATCGCTAGGCGTACTCCCTGAATCGATCGCAGTTGATCCATCACCTGAACGACCTTGCCATGTTCGACGGCTTGATCGGCGTTAATTACAACGACGGGTTGTTGTCCTGCCAAAGCCCGTGCTTGCACTTCGCGAACTATCTTGTCTAGGGGTAACGACTGACGATTCAACGCCAAATTTCCGGCTGCATCGATCGTGACGACTAACTGTTCGGATGTCTGCGCTTCGGATGATTTGGCTGCCGGTAGGTTGACGGGCAAACCTTCCGATCGGGTCAGAAACAACGTAGACATGATGAAGAAAGTGAGGATCGCGAAGATCACATCGATCATGGGCACGATGTTGATTTGAAACGGCGGCTCCGGCTCATTGGGGAGACGCATAGGATACTCCTCGCTCGTGGTGACGACGATAGATCAACTCCAGTTGCCCGCCATACTCCTGAATGAGAGCCATTTGGCGCAAATAAAGCCCGCGAAACACGTTAGCGAATAGCAGGGTGAAAATGGCGACAATTAAGCCAGAAGCAGTCGAAACCAAGGCTTCACTGATCCCGGCGCTGACGTTGGTGGTAGCGGTTCCACCAAGATCGCCAATGCGGAGGGACGCAAAGGAATTAATTAATCCCAAGATTGTCCCTAGTAAACCCAACAGCGGTGAAACACTGATTACGGTTTCAAAGACGGTATTGAATCGTTTGAGTAGGGGAAGCTCAGCTTGAGCCGCACTTTCTAGGGCCAGGCGAAACTCTTCTGCGGTCGGCTGTTCCAGCTCTAGGGCCGCCAGGAAAATGCGGGCGATCGGCAAATGAATGTTTTTTTCGAGTTTGTGTAAGGCTGCCTCTGGGCTCCGACGATAGAGCAGCAGCACCTCCCGCACGACCCTTTCCTGTCGCCGTACCACCTGCACCCAGAACACAATCCGCTCTAAAATTAGCGCCATTGCCAGGATAGATAGCCCTAGCAAGGGCCACATTACCACCCCGCCCAGGGTAAACAAATTCCCAATTGGCATGGATGTCCTCTCGTTTATCTTTTGCGGTCAGCACTACCTTTTGCGGTCAGCATTAGCTCCAGCATACGGCATCTGGGGATCATGGGATCGGGCTTTTTGAGTGGATCTTGTTCAGGGTAATTCAGTCTGAAAAGATTTACCCGACACCAGGAAACCGATCAATCTGGGCATAGCCGCTGAAGAGCAGTTGCTTGCCGTGGGTTTCGAGCCGATTTAACCGCAAAGTCACTCCATCAAGATCAAACCGATCGAGATCGACCATCTCATTGAGCACTTGCGCAAAGCCAGTAGTAAGAATTTCGGCAATGCCGCGCAGATCTTCGGCCACTGCCTCAGATTCAAATTGGGGATTTTGAAACAAGATACGTCGCCGTTTTTCGATCGCTAAAGTTGCCGTGAGCTGAATGGGGACATCGGTGCGGTTCGGTAAGTCTGTTTTGGCGGTAATGCGTACCTGATTGTCCGGTAACAGGTTAATTTGAACATCGCGGAAGGAAACGGGTTCCCCACCAGAGAGATTGGTGAGGGGAGGTAAATCAAGATGCTGTAACCGCTGGCGCACGAGATCGGCATTGAAGGCCCGATTAATCGCATCTTCGACCAAAACAATTTGAGCCACAGCTTGAGTGGGTTGCTTCAGGCGCAGTTTGCCACTCACCACCGAGCCAAAATCGATCGCAACGGCATCCGTTTCAAACGACATTTCTTCGACTTCAAACTGGCGACGAATCACCAAATGCCGGCCGCTCATCTTGAAGCTATCAATACTGCCCTGTAAAAGTTTGCTGGAAGGAAAACAGCGAACGGTGACCTCCACTTGCTCGCTTTGGGTAAACAAATGGCGCAGTGACTGAGTTGCCACCGCATTGAGCATTCGCTCACCGAAGTCTGTACTGGGATTGCTCTTAGACCCGATAAACATAGTCGTTTAGAAATCACAACATCATGCTGGGCTTGAGACTGAACCGTGGAGCAAACCCTCGATCGCCACACTGCCTCCCTCTGTTTGTAACAAAATATGAAGATAACGACAAATGCTTTGCCAGAATTTGCCTCGTGATTTTCTCATGCTAAAGCTAAGAAAAACTGATTCTACTCAACAGAATGCTGTTCAAACATCGCGCCCATCCCCTAATCTAGATAAGAGCGCACCCCCTGGGGAACTTTGCGTGATTTGATGTTTTTACCTGCGGACTTTGCGTGTGCCCAAAGCTGGCATTATCTACAACGACATTAAGCCGGTTGCTTGTCGAGTTGCAAAAGAAATCGAGCACAAGCTAAAGGCATACGGTTGGGAGGTGTGCCTGGCCACGGGAGAGGGCGGAATCCTAGGATATTCCCAGCCTGGTAAACCTGCCTGCTATACCCCGATCGAGCAACTTGTGCCTTCTGGATTTGATGCCGATATGGCATTTGCGATCGTGCTGGGCGGAGATGGCACCGTTCTGGCTGCTTTTCGTCAAGTGGCACCATCGGGAGTTCCTTTGCTCACCATCAATACGGGGCATATGGGTTTTCTGACCGAGGCCTATTTGAATCAATTGCCCCAAGCCCTGGATGCGCTCCTGAACCAGGAATATTCCGTTGAGGAACGGGCGATGCTGGCGGTTCAGGTCTGGCGGGAGGACAAGCTGATTTGGCAAGCCCTTTGCCTGAATGAAATGGTGCTGCACCGGGAACCGCTCACCAGCATGTGCCACTTTGAAATCGAGATGGGTTCTCATGCTCCGGTAGACATTGCGGCTGATGGCATTATTTTGTCTACTCCTACGGGTTCGACTGCCTATTCACTTTCTGCGGGTGGGCCGGTCATCACACCCAATGTGCCGGTTTTGCAGCTCGTGCCAATTTGTCCTCACTCGCTCGCATCCCGAGCCCTCGTGTTTGCGGATAGTGAACCAGTGACCATTTTTCCGGCCAATCTCAATCCACTGGTGATGGTTGTGGATGGGAATGCGGGCTGTGCGGTGCTACCGGAAGACCGGGTGCGTATTGTGCGATCCTCCTATCGAGCCCGGTTTATTCGCCTGCGTCCCAATGAGTTTTTCCATGTGCTGCGGGAGAAGTTAGGCTGGGGGTTACCTCATGTGGCCAAACCCACCTCAGTGGAGCTACCCTGAAACCACAAGTGGGGTGAAACTTTAAGAAATTTTGAGGAAGATTTGCTGTATCTCTGCTAGAACAGGTTCGATCGATTAAGCTGAATCGATACCGCTGAGTGGATAGATCGCTGAGTGGATAGATCGCTGAATGGATAGACCGCTGAATTGAAAGATCGCTGAATTGAAAGATCGTCGAGTTCCATCGAGTGAATTGAATCAGCAGCATGAGGCGCTTATGAATACAGACACTCTGGATGTTCACCCGCGAGTCTTGGTGATTGAAACTGATGAACAACTGGCCCAGCATGTCAGTACCGATCTCCGTGAGTCGGGGTATGAACCTACGGTTGTTTATGATGCGATCGAAGGTCTCAAACAGGTGGAAGATTTACAACCCGCCTTGGTCGTGATCGATCGCATGTTAGCCGGGGAATCAGGATTGTCTCTGTGCAGTAATTTGCGATCCCATGGGGCCAGAATGCCAGTGTTACTCTTGATGGCGAAAGACTCGCTAGAAGATCGAGTGGCCTGTATGGAAGCAGGGGCTGACGACTATTTTCTCAAACCCTACCGCAGCGAAGACTTTCTCAAACTGGTGCGGCTGTACCTCCACACCGAAAATGGCAACAGCGAACAACTACGGTTTGGCGATCTGGTGTTGGATCTGGCTAGCCGCCGGGCCATTCGGAACGATCGCCCGATCGATCTCACGATGAAAGAGTTTGAGCTATTGAAATATTTGATGGAGCATCCTCGCGAAGTATTAACCCGTGAGCAGATCCTCGAAAATGTTTGGGGGTATGATTTCATGGGTGAGTCGAACGTGATTGAAGTCTACATTCGCTATTTGCGCCTCAAGATCGAAGATGAGGGAGAGAAGCGGCTGATTCAAACCGTGCGAGGAGTTGGGTATGTCTTACGTGAAGCCTAGTCTACTAATGGCGATCGGGTGGCTAGGGAGTGGGTGGGTTGCTGCTCATGCCGCCGAACCGAACCGATTGCCGAGTACATCAGCAATTGGGGTGGAATCCATCCCAGCAGCACCTCCAGGATCAACTCCAGAATCTATCCCAGTTGAAGAAGTTTTAGAACGGGTCAAACGCACTGGCGAACTGGTTGCCGGTACCCGTACGGATGCCATGCCATTTGCCTATCGCGATGCGGATGACCGCTGGCAAGGCTACTCGATCGATCTGCTGGAGCGGGTGCGATCACAAATGCAGCAGCACCTTCAGCGTCCAGTCGAGCTCAAGTTGGTGCCGGTGGATAGTACAAACCGTATGAATATGGTGATGGCTGGCTCGGTTGATTTAGTCTGTGGAGCCACCAGCTATAGCCGCAGACGAGAATTAGATGTCAATTTTTCTGTCGGCTATTTTGTCACGGGTACCCAATTGCTCATTAATACGCGGAGCCAACTTGGTGCGGAGTTTCACATTGGGGTCGTAGCAGGAACCACCAATCAGTCAGTGATGGCAAAACTGTTCCCGATCGCGCAATTTAGCCAATTTGAGAACCGTGGAAATGGACTGGCGGCGTTGCAGCGGGGGCAAATTGATGGTTTAGCCAGCGACGGCATTTTGCTGCAAGCGATGCGGCAGGCGTTACCCGAATCGGAGCGCCTGAACTATCAAATTTTTCCAGCTCAGCAATCCTATGATCAGGAAAAATACGCCTGTATCTTGCCTGAAGGTCAACCGGAATTTCGAAAAACGGTCAATGCGGCTCTGATGCGATTTATGCAAGAAGCGGTCACGGGCGCTCCTCAGGCGACAGCCACTCTGGATCGCTGGTTTGGCGAACAAGGAGTTGTGCCGATCGATCGCCAACCGTTGCTCAACTTCTTTCAACAACAACTGACGGCTTATGTGCCGTCTCAGCCTCCCAATTGGCCCGCTTTTGCCAATTCTACCCCGTTTGATCCCTCCCTGAACTCAACTCCAACTCAGTCCCAAGCTGTTGATCGAACTCGTGATCAAGCGGCTAATCTGTATACCTTTCCCATCTTTGATTGATTCAATCGATCGCTTCTTGTTATGGTTCACTGCGCTTTCTGGCACTCGCTCAGGATCGATTTGCTCTCGCTGGGGTTAGGAATTTTGCTCTTGGGCTGTAGCAACCTACCGGCTGCAAATCTGTCTGATAACAGTGTTACCCAAGTGGCTCAAGCCCCCGCAACCCATCCCCCATCAACTACTCCCCCCGCAACCCCGCCAACGGTACAGGAGGATCTCGCCCAAGTGTTGCCCATTTCTGCCCAGGCCGAAATCGCTGGGACGATCATTCACCTGGAGGTGGCTCGTACCCCTATCGAGCAGTCGATGGGTTTGATGTATCGCCCCCCTTTACCGGACGATCGCGGCATGTTGTTTCCCTTTAATCCACCTCGCCCTGTCCGCTTTTGGATGAAAAATACTCCCCAGCCGCTCGATATGGTGTTCTTGTTGGATGATCAGGTGAAGGCAGTGATTCCTAACGTGCCTCCCTGTGCGAGTGATCCTTGCCCGACGTATGGGCCTGGCATGGAAGTGAATCAGGTGTTGGAGTTACGAGCTGGCCGAGCGAGCGAATTGGGGATCGAAGCAGGCGATCGGATCAAAATTCAGTTTAAGGCTCCCGAAGAATCTTAAACCTCAACCTTCTCTGCTGAGGCATCTCTTGGAACCCGATTAGGAGTTCGATCAAGGAGTTCGATCAGGAGTTCGATCAAGGAGTTCGCTTAGGAGTTCGATCAAGGAGTTCGATCAGGAGTTCGATCATTGGACTGCCCGCCCCTACTTCAGCGGCCACCAAGACACCTTATCGCGAGTAGCACTATAGGCTTCCTTCAACCCCTCTGGATCTAAAACATGAATCATGTCTTCGGACAAATCTTCAGGTTTGTGGAGGGCAATTAAGCCTGCTTGCTGCATTCCTTTCAACACCTGCTCGACGGTACGTTGATTCAACTGACAGGCGCGAGCGATTAAATCGACTGGCAGATCGAAGCTGTAGATGCCATTGGGGTTGGGTTGATTCCCTAAGCCGCGTTCTTGATAAAGCAGGGCTCGCAAGAGGGAAGCCACTGCCTGCGGTGGGTAGGTACTGCAATTGAGCAAGTGATATTGAAATTTCTCCCGCAGCTCAAAGAGCAAGTCATAGCGCGATCGAAAGGTTTCATGGTGCTCGTACAAAGTCTGTACCAATTCGATCGGTAGCTTAACGACATCAGTCGTTTTATAAGACTCGATCAGGGTCGGAAAGGCATGACCGACTAAGCCGTAGCCCAGCGGTAAGTTGCGCATCCCAAACGCAGCCCCCGGATAGGTGATGGCAATGACGCGATCGAGCGGCGAACTCCGAGCGATCACCGGGCCGCCCGCCAAAACCAAATACAGCACTTTCAGAGGCTCGCTGGATCGATAGGCAGTGTAGACCGGGCGGTTAGAGTAGAGCTTTTCTGCCGCAATGTCTTGCGTTTTGAAGGAGTCGTTTAACCAGGCTGGATCCAACTGGCGAAACAAATAGTGCGATTGCACCAACTGGGCGATCAGATCGGGTTCACTAGGTTGGCTGAGCGCGGAAGGCTGATGTTTTGGTAACGATTTCGGCTTTCCCATAACGCTTATCTAAACTTCACCAGAACTTTATATTGCTCAAAAACCTTAGCAATTCAAGCTTTAACGTAATTAGCTCTCTCTATTATCAAGCAAAGATTCAACAAAAAGCACTTTTAGAGTCAAGTGGGCTTGCATTTCAATGCAATTTCAATGCAAAATGAATTCAAATCAGAAGCAAATTGAACCTCTGACCTTTCTCCACCCTTTTCTCTCTGTGATTGCTTTTTCTCTGTGATTGCTTTTTCTCTGTGATTCTCTAGCTCGGTTCATTGAGTTTCTTGTTTTTCATGCGCACCAGCATGACCTCTCTCTGGAAGCCTTCCCCTAGAAACATGCCCTATGTCAACCTCATCTTTGCAAGCACCAACGATCGGTATTATCGGTGGTGGTTTTTGCGGCACGATGGTCGCTGTGCATCTGCTCAGGCAGGCTACCACTCGGGTTCACATTAAATTGATCGACCGTCAATTTGCCCTTGGGCGTGGAGTTGCCTATGGTACGCCATTGGATGCTCATCTTTTAAATGTGCCAGCCGGTAAAATGAGCGCGTTTCCGGATCGATATTTGCAGTCCCATTTTCTGGATTGGCTGCACAGTTTGCCCTATGCAGCTTTTACCTTCTCTGAACCGATTACGGCACAGAGTTTTGTACCCCGTAAACTGTATGGACAATACCTACAGGCGATCCTGCAAGAGGCGATTCACCAGTCCCATCCGCAGGTCACTTTTGAGCATATTCGAGCGGAAGCGAAAGCCATCCAACGGCTGGCTGAAGATATTGTGATTCAACTGAGTCCCGATCGACTGGTTTCAGTGGATCGAGTGGTGTTAGCGTTGGGTAATTTCCCACCGGCCGATCCATTCGGGCCAGTCTTGCCCTTTCATGATAGCCACCGCTATATCGGTAATCCTTGGGCTCCAGGGGCTTTGCAGCAAGTGGATCCGACCCAACCCGTTCTGTTAATTGGATCTGGACTAAGCATGGTAGACTGGGCGATCGGGCTATACCAGCAAGGATTCAGTCAGCCGATTCAGGTCATTTCGCGCCGAGGCTTGTTGCCTTATGGGCACCAGTTACCCTATCGTCCTCAGCCTTCTAGGACTCCAAATCTCCCTCAGAGCGAGGGCTCGAATCCTGCCCTGGAGCCCTACAAGCTCGATCCTCTGGCAATTGTTGAACTAGAGCAATTGCGATCTGTACGGCGATTAATGGCATGGATCCGTCAGACCATCTGGCAGGCAGAACAGGAAGGATATAACTGGCGATCGGTGATTGATTTATTGCGCCCTCACACAGCAACGATTTGGCAAACGTTACCTCTGGCAGAACGCCGTCGATTTTTACGCCATGTTCGTCCCTATTGGGAAATTCACCGCCATCGTATGGCTCCCAAAATTAACCGAACCCTCGAACAGTTGCAAGAGAGCGGTCAATTGCAGATTCGAGCAGGACGGATTCAGTATTATCAGAAGCAGACTGATGGAGTAGAGGTCTGGGTGCGACTGCGTCAAGGTGGCTTGCAATCTTTGCAAGTGGGGACGATCGTTAATTGCACTGGCTCTGAGTGTAATTACCGTAAATTGCGGCAGCCATTGATCAAACAATTGCTGCAAGCAGGCTTAGTGCAACCCGATCCCCTCGGTCTCGGCCTAAAAGTTGCAGCCAATGGTGCGTTAATTCAGGCGGATCAACGAGCCTCAAGCTGGCTATTTACCCTGGGAGCGGCTCAAAAAGGTTCGTTGTGGGAAACTACGGCGGTACCGGAATTGCGCCAGCAAGCAGTGACTCTGGCTCAGGCGTTGTGGCAATCATTGGGTCGGGAAAACCCCTCCTGCCCAGGAACAATCAACCATTCTCAGCAAAACCTCAGGAAGTCCGTTTAAAGTGAGATCGAGCTGGCGATCGGTTTCAAGCGACTGTGCTGATGAAAACTGTGCTGATGAAAACTGTGCTGATGAAAATTGGTAGATGATAAACGATGATCGATCTCTATACCTTTGCCACCCCCAACGGCCGCAAAGTTTCAATTATGCTGGAGGAGATCAAACTCCCCTACCAAGTGCATGTGATTGATATTCGCAAAGGTGATCAGTTTGCACCCGAGTTTGTGGCGATTAATCCGAATAGTAAGATTCCGGCGATCGTCGATCATGACACAGGGTTGACAGTATTTGAATCGGGGGCAATTTTAATCTATCTAGCGGAAAAAGTAGGAAAGCTGTTTCCACCTGAACCGTCGCAGCACTATCAGGTTTTAGAATGGTTGTTCTTTCAGATGGCTAGCGTCGGCCCCATGTTTGGCCAACTGAATCACTTCCGGAAGTTTGCACCTGAGCAGATTCCCTATGCGATCGATCGCTATGAAAAGGAAACGCTGCGACTGTATAGTGTGCTCGATCGGCAGTTGCAGGATCGACCGTTTGTCTGTGGGGATTACTCGATCGCGGATATTGCGATTTACCCTTGGGTGACAATCTATGAATTTCAAGAGCTGACTCTCGATCGGCATCCCCATTTGCAGCGCTGGGTGGAAACCATGCAGCAGCGACCAGCAGTTCAAAAAGGAATGGCAGTACCCCAATTGAGCTGATGGATGCTCTAATTGGGTTAAGGATGGTGGGTTAAGACTTGAACGAACCTACCCCCGCTTGCCATCCAACCGCAGGGTGGTTTTCTCTCGCACTACAGGCAATGAGAACCGAAACTGGCTGCCCTGACCCAACTGACTTTCGACCTCGATCGTACCTCCCAGCAGTTCGGCTAACCGACGGCAGATCGCCAGACCGATCCCAGTGCCACCAGAGTGACGATCGCGCGATCGATCGACTCGCCAAAAGCGTTCAAATACATGGGGTAAGTCATCCTCCGCAATCCCTGTGCCTGTATCGATCACGGCAATCCAGACCTTATCGGCTTCGGTATAGGCTTTGACCGTCACAGAACCTTGGGCGGTATAACGGAGGGCGTTGCTAATCAGATTTACTAAAATTTGTTCAACCCGTTCTGGATCAGCCATGACACGGGGCAATTCTGGGGAAAAGTCCAGTTGCATCTGGGGACTATTTTCGGTGAGTAGTTGATCGGCAAAGCGACGCACGATCGAACTTAACAACGGGTGTAGGTCGATCGGACGAGCATCGATTGGTAAATAACCTGCTTCCATTTTGGAGAGTTCTTGTAGATCGTTCACTAATCGCTGCATTCGAGTCGTTTCGCGAGATAGACGCTCGTAAATATCGCTGGAAGGTTCGATCGTGCCATCGGCTAATCCTTCGAGATAGCCTTTGAGAACCGTGAGGGGGGTGCGTAATTCATGGGTGAGATCACTGACTAACTCCCGGCGGCGTTGCTCGATCCCTTCAAGGGTGGCTGCCATGCGGTTAAAGCTATCGGCGAGCTGATCGACCTCCGGAATTTCATTGGGGGGTAGGCGTTCTTCTAGATGGCCAGCGGCAAATTTTTTGGTGATTTCTTCCATTTGGATCAGGGGTTGCACAATCCGTTTGGAAATTAAATAGCTGAGGGCACCTGCCGTGGAAGCCCCCACCACCACCGACCAAAAGGCTCCTTTGCTCCAAGCATCATCAAAGCTGCGGATCAACTGGGTGCGCACCTGCCGCACGCCCAAGCCACCCACTTCGATTTGTTTCAAGTAGAAGGCAAAAAAGCGAGGCGACGAAATTTTGCCGATCGTCAATAGGGTCAGTAATCCGACAACCATGACGATGACATGGGAGAAAAATAATCGCGATCGAAGCCCCACTTTGGTTTTATCCATACCTGCGTTTAGATCCGCTGATCTTGCCCTGCTCCCGCATCGCTCTGCGGCTTCTGTATTGGTGATCTGTCCTAGGGTTGCCCCTGCCCTGGTTTTACGCTTGCCCTGGTTTTACGCTTGCCCTGTATCTGCTGCTGGCATTTATCCGGCACGACGATAGCGTCCCATCAAAACGGCTGTGGCGATCGTTTGCGGTTCTAAGCTCTGGCGTACTTCTGCAATACTGACTCCAGGTGGCAAATCTAGCAACTGTTTTGTGGCGTAAAGCCGGAAGACATAACGATGGGTTTGGGTGGGTGGACAGGGGCCTCGATATCCATATTGACCAAAATCATTCTTGCCTTGCACCCCACCGATCGACAGAAATGGCTGAGCCGGAATGGCTGCCGATAGCGCTGTCAAATCGGGCGGTAAGTCATACAAAACCCAGTGAATGAAGGGTGGATTGGGAGCATCTGGATCTTCCAGAATTAAAGATAAACCTTGGGTTTGCGCCGGTGGGTCACTCCACTGCAAAGGCGGAGAATGATCGGAGCCGTCACAGGTGAATTCTGGGGGGATCAGGGCTTCGGCGGCAAAAGCCGGACTGGTCAGTTGAAAGGTGGACAAGTTAGGCGAAGAGGTTTGCCGCTGTCGATCGCAAGTTGCCAGGAGCAATCCCCCTGATAATAGCCCGCTTTGTAATAGCCGTCTACGCGACCAGAGCAGCGGTTGCCCTGATCGGATATCGCACTTGCTGACCTGATTGGCTCCCCGCTGTACCATCCCACCCTACTTATCTTTTCTCTGTATGGAAAATATTGCCGAGGCAATTGTAGCGAGGATTAACCCAGCGTGGGGCAACTTCCGCTCGCTGATCCGCCGATCGATGAATAGGGATAGTGGCTAAAAAGTTAGCCTGGTTATACGGGCAAATTTGATCGGGGATGAAATGTCTCAACCTGCCGGAGCTTTTCGTAGAGATCCCGTTCTTGTTCGCTCAGATCGCGGGGGGTGACAATCAAAATTTCGACGATCTGATCGCCCCGTTCTCCTTCAATGGGGTAACCTTTGCCGCCTAGCCGTAGCTTTTGACCCGATCGCACCCCCGGTGGAATCATCATTTTGACCAAGCCATCAAGTGTGGGTACTTCGATCGGCCCACCTAACACGGCTTCGGGTGGTGTAATTGGCAAGCGACAATAGATGTCAGCTCCGTCAATTTGAAAAAATGGATGAACTGGCACCTCAATATTGAGGAACAAATCCCCTCCTGCAACTCCTTGACCGCGCAACCGAATTTTCTGACCCGTGAGCATCCCCGGCGGCATATTCACCTCTAGCGATCGGCCATCTTCTAAGCGAATCCGTTCTCGTCCACCCGTATAAGCTCGCTCTAAAGGAACCGTCAGGTTGGCTTCGGCGTTACGAGGACTACTACGGGGCACGGTGTAGGTTTTTTTGGTGGTGCCTGGCCGGTATGGGTCTTCGTTTTCTCGATCGGCTGGGCTCGTTGGTGAAGTGCGACGATTTAACAGCTCATCGACAAAGGAATTGAAGTCACCAAATTGCCCAAAATCCATCTCGGAATCACGCTTGTCCGAGCGATTACCCCATGCTTTGGCCCAAGGGGTAGAACCTTGAAAGCCATTTTGTTTCCAGTAGCGGCTGTACTGGTCATACTGTGCCCGCTTGCCTTCATCTGACAAGACTTCATAGGCTTCTCCGATCGCTTTAAACTTTTCTTCTGCGCCTTGATCGCCTGGATTCATATCAGGATGGTATTGGCGGGCCAGCTTGCGAAAAGCCTTTTTGATTTCGTCGATCGTAGCCTCTCTTGAAACTCCCAGGATGGCGTAATAGTTCCGAAAGTTTTGCATGGAGCGGTTTACACAGATTGGAACAGGATAGATTGGAACAGGATAGATTCGAACAGGACAGATTGGAACAAGAGTGAGCGATTAAAACTTGCAGCAGCCGACCGGAATGGAGACAGTCATCTAAACTCTGCGATGAGGCACCTGACTTGCAACCCCAAGGTTGTTATGAAGGATCGACACAGAAGCCCACCTAGGTGCAATTTCCTAGAGCCACTCATCTTCATCTCCCCATTCGTCATCCAGCGGTGGCGTATAGCGATTAGGCGGAGTGCGATCAGCAGGAACCCGACGGTTATCGCCCGGATCGCGATCGGATGGATTGTTCCGATCCGGTTGCCGATAGGGATCGCGCTCACGGGCTCCAGGTTCTTCCCCATTGGGGACAGTGCGACGGCGACGGATATAGGTCTCCGTTTCGCCGCTGGGAGCCTCCGCACGACGACGGGGAGAGACTTGATCGCGGTAGTCTTCCCGATAGGAACCCGGTTCGTTGTCTGATGGATTGCGACCTAGACCTGTTCTTGGACTGGGAGATTGCTCTCCTGCCCGCCGATCGGCGGGTCTATTATCCCGCCCTTCAGTTGCTGTAGGATCAGTCGATCGCTCAAGCCAGTCTCGTCTGCCAGTTCGATCGGTGCGGGAGGAGCCTGACCAATCGGCATCCCTGTTATAGTCATCATCTGTATCGCCGCCGTAGCGATTACGAGCGGCTGCCCGGCCCGCTTCTCGTCCGGGTTCTGGACGGTTCGAGTCTGGACGGTTCGAGTCTGGACGACCATACTCTACCCAATCGTCGCTTGAGCGATTTCGACTGCTAGGAGTACGGCGCTCCGTCCGTTCATAGTCTCGATCATAGTCTCGATCGCGATCCCAATCAGTAGGGGATGGATTGCGAGGGGGATCATCGCGTCGGTAATCTCGCTCAGGTGGGCGATCGGGAGTGCGACTAGCGGATTCCTGATTGTAAGGATCGCGGTTGTAGGATCCTCGATCAGGTGGATTTGGGCTGTAATTGTCTCGACTGGAGGGATTGCGGTTATCTCGATCGTAGACATCGCGACTATTATCTTGATCGTAATTATCGCGACTGTAATTATCACGACCGTAATTATCGCGCCCGTAGTTGTCTTGACCGTAAGAATCACGACGACTGTAGGGATCACGACCGTAGTTGTCACGACCATAATTATCGCGTCCGTAATCCATGCCATAGCTACGGCCATAGTCACGGCGATCGTCGTAAAAGTCATCATCATCGCCGAAGAACTCTTCCCCTAGATTGGATAAGGTGCGGCGAATGGAGCCAAAAAAGTCTTTCTCTTCTTCGTCTTCGCGAGTGATTTGGTAAACTTCCCGTTGCAGCTCATAGAGAGCATCGCGCAGATCAGCCTGGGTAATGTCGATGCCGCGATCGTCGTTGCGCTTCAGATAATCGCGCAGTTCCTGGATCAGGTTTTCAATCCGGCGGCGATAAGCACTGGCAAACTGCATCCCAAAATCAAGGGCGACCTCGCGCAGTTGGCGTTCGGCTTCAAAGGTGAGGGCTTCGGCCTGGGTGCGTTTTTCGATCCGATCCCGCTTTTGGCGATCTTCGTCGGCAAAGCGTTCTGCCTCTTCTATCATGCGATCGATTTCACCTTCACTGAGGTTGGAAGCCCCCTGGATGGTTATCCCCTGCTCGCGTCCAGTGGTGCGATCGACTGCCGTGACTTGTAAAATGCCGTTGGCATCAATATCCAGGGCGACGGAAATTTGGGGAATGCCACGGGGAGCCGGGGGAATCCCCATCAGCTTGAAGCGCCCCAATGACTTGTTGTCAGCCGCCATTTCTCGCTCACCTTGTACCACATGAATTTCTACCATCGTCTGGTTATTTTCCGAGGTAGAAAAAACATCCGATCGCCGTACGGGAATGGTAGTGTTGCGCGGAATCAACTTTTTCATTAAGCCGCCAATGGTTTCTAAACCCAGCGACAGGGGCGTAACATCCAGCAGCAAGATATCCTGTACTTCCTGATTCAGAATGCCACCCTGGATTGCCGCCCCGACGGCTACCACTTCGTCAGGGTTAACATTTTCGTTTAACTCGCGATCGATCAAACTACGCACCAACTCTCGCACCATAGGCATCCGGCTAGCCCCTCCCACCATCACCACTTCATCGATCCGGTTGGGGTTCATGCCCGCGTCATTGAGGGCTTGGCGAACAGGCTGGCGGAGTCGATTCACCAGATCCTGGCAGAGATCTTCGAACTGGGTGCGGGTCAATCGGGTTTCCAGGTGTAAGGGCCCTTCCGCACTGGCAGCAATAAACGGCAAATTGATGTCGGTGGCTGTGACTCCGGAGAGTTCGATTTTGGCTTTTTCCGCAGCTTCCATCAGCCGTTGTAAGGATTGCCGATCGCGCCGTAGATCGATCCCTTCCTTTTCCTGGAATTGATCGGCCAGCCAATCTACAATGCGCTGATCAAAATCAGCCCCGCCGAGTTGGGTATCCCCACTGGTGGCTTTAACTTCAAACACACCATCCCCAATATCGAGAATGGAGACATCAAACGTGCCGCCCCCTAGGTCAAATACCAGGATGGTTTCGTTATTGCGGCGATCCAACCCATAGGCGAGAGAAGCGGCTGTGGGTTCATTGAGAATCCGCAGCACTTCTAAACCGGCAATGCGCCCAGCATCTCGAGTAGCCTGCCGCTGGGTATCGTTGAAATAGGCAGGCACGGTAATCACAGCTTGGGTGATCGGCTCCCCTAAATAACGGCTGGCTTCTTCCACCAGCTTACGTAGCACCATGGCTGAGAGTTCTTCGGGAGCAAAATCTTTTTGCAGACGAGGGCACTTGATCTTGACACCACCGTTGGCTTCGTCGCGGCGGATTGTGTAGGGAATGCGTTTGAGTTCGGCACTGAGTTCTAGGTATTTGCGGCCGATCAGCCGTTTGACCCCATAAAAGGTATTTTGAGGATTCAGCACCGTTTGGCGACGAGCCATTTGCCCCACTAAGCGATCACCGTCTTTGGTGAATGCTACTACAGAGGGAGTCGTCCGCATCCCCTCAGCGTTAGCAATGACAACAGGTTTGCCGCCTTCCATGACAGCAATTACCGAGTTTGTCGTGCCTAAGTCAATGCCAACTACCTTTCCCATTCGCTGCGGACTCCTCGCTCGTGATGCTCAATAATATCAATGCGGTATAGACAACCCATTGAGTGGGCAACTCATTGAGTTAGAAACTGAAACTACTGTAAACCTTGGTGTGCCATTCCCAGGCAGGAATCAAAACCGATGCTCAGACTTAATTCAGACTGACTTAATTCAGACTTAATTGAAATGGGCTGATCGGAGACGGCAATTCACAGACCTGAACGGCACACCTACTGCTAGTCATACAGCTAGTCATACGGCAGATGGACTGCTTTCATTGTATCTTGCTACCCATAATGGACAGGGTGGGGTTTTCCGTCAAGCTAAGGAACCGACGATCCTCGGTTCGGTCAGGGGCAAGCAAGAATAATCGCACAGATTTTGCATCAATGGTTTGGGGAGATGGGACAAGCTAGCCAGGGAGTCTATTTGAGAGTTTTAGGAGATAGGGAAGGCTGGCAGAATTGCCGTTCCTCGGCTGCGAGTTCTTGCGTCGTCTGCAGATAATCCTGGAGCCATTCACAGCCTACAAATTCCAGCGCGCTGGTTTCCAGGACACGCTGGAGATCCCAGACCAAACCGGTTCGATCGTCACTGACTGAAGCTAACATGCGGCTATCGGGGCTAAAGGTCACAGCCCGAATCGTATCAGTATGGCTATCAAGGGTGGTGAGCACCTGTCCCAGCCGATTCCATAGTTTGATGGTGCGGTCTTCGCTGGCGGAGGCGATTAAATCTCCTGATGGGCTGACGGCAACATCTGTAACTTTGCCCTGATGTCCGCGCAGCGTTAAGGCTAGTGTGCCATCCAAATTCCAAATGTTGACATTTTTGCCCCAAGCGGTCACCAACTGTTCCGGTAGAAAATCAGGGGTTGCTAGGGCTGAGTTAATGGCTTGCAGTGAGGAGGTCGATCGATCGGGATTGAGACGGGGGCTAAACTCAATTGCCAAAATTTCAGTGTTGTAGTCTCCAAAGCTGGTGACCAGTTCGCCCTCATTGCGCCACCGATTGCCAGATCGCTGACTGAGCGCGGTGGAAGTATTGACCCAGAGTTTGATCGCCCCATCTACACTGACTGAAGCCATTAAGGGGGTGTTTAAACTGAAGGCAATATCCGTGCTGGATCCTACATGACCAACCCAACTTTTGATCAGATGACCTTGGCGATCCCAAAGATTGATCAGAGTATCGTTGCCCGTTGAGGCTAATCGTTGCCCGTTGGGGCTAAACGCCAAGGCCTGAACTTTGCCTTGATGCCCGGTGAGGGTGCCTTTGAGCTGCCCGATCGGGTTCCAGAGGCGGATGGTTTGAGCGGCAGCCGAGGCAATGGTTTGACCATCGGGGCTGATCGCAATCCTAGAGATCCGGTCTGGATGGCCCCGCCAAACTCGCAGCATCGCTCCGCGTCGATTCCAGAGCCGTAAGGTTTGATCGGCACTGCCAGTCATCAGCGTTTGATCCACCGGGTTGAAGGCTACGGCTGTGACTGCTGCCTCATGCCCGACTAGCGGCTTGACGAATTGATTTTGTACCTGCCAGATCCGGATCGACTCGTCTGTACTGCCTGAGATTAACGATCGACCATCTGGGCTAAAAGCCACACTCTGGACGGGTTTGTGATGGCCTTCTAAGCTGGCTAACAAAATCCCATCCCGGTTCCAGAGTTTGATCGTGGCATCGCTGCCTGCGGAGGCCATAAGTTGACCCAAGGGACTAAATTTCAGATCCTCAATCGCATCGGGATGTCCAGACCAAGTGCGAATCAGTGTTCCTTCTAGCGTCCACAGTTTCAGAACCCCGGCGGCATCTCCGGAGAGGAGCGTGCGATTGTTGGGGCTGAGGGCGACTGCCCGGATTGGAGCTTGATGACCATTTAAGGTGGTGAGTAGCTGTTTTTTCGCATGTTCCCAAACTTTGATGGTGCGGTCATCACTCACAGTCACCAGTAATCGCCCATCGGCACTAAATGCTACATCTCTGATCGCCTCTGGATGGGCTGGAAGCGTTGTCAGCAATTTTCCCTTCAGGTTCCAGAGTTTGAGGGTTCGATCCTGGCTGACTGAAGCGATCCGATCGCCGGTGGGGCTAAACATAATGGCAGTGATGCTTCCCCCATGCCCAATCAAACGGGCAACTCTTTTACCATCTGCTTGCCAGAGAATAATTGTGCGATCGTCTCCTGCTGTGGCGATCAAGTGGCTATCGGGGCTAATGGCGATCGTTTGAATATGGGCGCTATGACCGTATAACTGGGTCAGCAATTTGCCGTCTGGCTGCCAGAATCGCACAATCCGATCTTCGCCACCTGACACAATCAGTCGTCGGTTGGGGCTGATGGCGATCGCATGCACCGGACTACCAGGATCCGAAAATCGGTTGATCTCGCGGGCATTGTAAACGGCTTGGCGCAGAACGCGATTGACTGGTTCCCGAATGCTGGCATTGCCCCGCTGCCCGATCGCCTTGAGTTTCTGGGCGGCTTGCAGAGCGGTGACCAAAGCATCTAGCCTTTGGTTTGAGGTGTAGTAAGTTTCAGAGGCTTCAGTAATTGCTTTTACTTCGCTGATAGCAGTCTGGCGATAGAGCTGAAAGGTCATGAGTGCCAAACCACTGACCAGAATGAGCTTGGCACTAATCAACCCCAGCCAGAGTCGTTGTCGGTGTGAACTGCGTCGCTCCACCACCAGACGGGCTTCGACTTCTTTCAAACGGGCGGCTTCGAGGGCTTGCTGGATTTCCTGTTGCTCTTGCTGTTGGCTTGCACTCAAAAACTGATAGTCGATCGCGCTTAAACTTTTCCCTTGGGCCCATTGTTGGGCATCTTGTAGTGCCTGTCCTCGCAATAATCGCGATCGATCAGACTGGTCTGCTATTTTCCAGGCTGCAATGGATTCCGAATAAGGCCGGAGCATGTCAAGATGGGTTTGCACCCAGTTCTGGTCAAAAACTTGCCGGTAGATCCGGTTTTTAATCCGCAGAAAGCCTTGCTGACGGATCACGATCCCTGATAGCAACAGTTCCAGTTGTTCGGGGCTATTATCAGCAAGAATAGGACTGGGATGCAGGGTCGGGGCAAGATTGGGCTGATGGGGTGGTGTCAGGGGATCGCTGCTGGGGCGGGAGACGGGAAAAGGGGCGATCGTGATGTCTAGGGCCGCTTCTGAATGCCAGATTTGCTGGTAAAGGCTCAGCAGTCGGCTGGTGTTGTAACGAGATTTCAATAACCGATCGCGGATCGTGCGCAGATGTTCGGGCTCGTCCTGGGTTTCCCAATGCTGCAAGAGCTGAGACTGAACGAGATTTTCCATCCAGAATGCTTCCGTGCCGCGTGGAATCACCACTGGATTGGCACTGGATGCCACAGCCTGTAACACCAGCCGACAAAGTTTCTGGGTCAGAAAGGGCTGCCCGTTGCTCCAGACTAAGATCTCCTGCATGATCGCTTGCGGAGCCGGAACTTTACCCACCAGGATTTGGGTTAATGGTTCTACTTCGTGGAGTTGAAACCCTTGCAGGTTGATAGCTCGCCCGACATTAAAGGGGGTTTTGCGTTTGTCTTGTACTAAATCTGAGGGGGTAGTGACCCCAAATAAGGCGAAGGTGATGCGCTGGAAGCTGGGATGGTGCGATCGTTGATCGTAGCAGTAACGAATCAAGGCAAAAAAATCATCGATCGGTTCCGGCAGGCTCAAGACACTGTCAATTTCATCGATCAGAATCAGCAAGCGATCGGTGGGGAAGCAGTGCAGCAATTCTTGCAAAAAGAGTCTCAGCCGTTGCAGGACGGGTAAATCTTGGTGAGTCTGCCACCAGGCTTTGAGGGAGAGTTGATCGAGCAGATCAAACCCCATCCAGAGTTCGTAAGCCAACCCTTTGTAAAATTGCTCGATCGAAGTAACTTCGCTGCCTAAGCAGGTCATATCCAAGACGGCACAGCGATAGCCCGCCATCTCTAACCGATGCTTCGCTCGCATCATCAGGGATGACTTGCCCATTTGGCGAGCATTAAAGGCATAGCACAGCTCACCCTGGAGCAAAAACTGATAGAGTTCGGTATCGGCTGCTCGCTCGACATAGGTTGGATGATTCGACTGGAGGCTGCCCCCCACCTGGTAATCAAACTGCACCATGGCTATTCACCGTGCTTAATCCATGGGAGATTCGCTAAACCTCAATGGCCGTGACTCGGTTTCGACCTTGCCGTTTGGATTGGTACAAGGCTCGATCGAGCGTCTCTAACAGGCTGCTGATCGAACGGTAGGAGTCGGGAATCGTGGAAACAACTCCAGCACTCACGGTTAATACCGAACTGGGTAATCCATCCAACATGGAGTATTCACAAGCGATCTCAAGGGCGGCGACCTGGATGCGAATGGTTTCAGCCACGAAGGTAGCACCCGACAGATCGGTTTGGGGCAAGAGCACGACAAATTCTTCCCCACCGTAGCGGGCGACCAGATCGGCTGGACGCTGAATCACTTCTTGCAACACCTTAGCCACTTTTTGCAGGCAAAGATCGCCATCGGCTTGCCCGTAGGTTTCGTTGTAAACCTTGAAATAGTCGAGATCAATCAAAGTGAGGGCGATCGGTGTATGCTCTCGCAGCGATCGTTTCCACTCCATCTGTAAGGTGGCATCAAATTGCTGACGGGTGGCCACCTGGGTCAATTGATCGATCTGAGGATTGGTGCTGGCTTCTTCGCTCGGTTCTGCCAGGGTAGCCCGCATCGGCGGTGCAAATAGGTCAAACCGCAAGCGCGATCGATGAAAGTGTTCTAGTTTAAGCAACACTTCCCGATAGGAAAACAGCTTCTCTTTGAAGTAGATACGGTATAAGTCGCAACTTGCCACGACCCGATCGCCCTCAAGCCGCACTAAGCCTAACCCATCTAAGCGATAGGCAGAGGTGGGTTCCAGCTTCATGGGGGCATCAGAAGAAATGATCTGCTTGAAAGCATCTTCCAAATTGGGATCGGACTGGATGGTGGCTAGTAATCGCCGTAAATGATCCCCATAGATGCCGGATTCGGTTGTAGCATCCTCCAATAACCGCTCTAGGGAGGTTTCTGCCCGACAAAGGTGGTACAGTGCCAGATGCACGAGATAGGGGTGACCGCCGGTTAGCTCTTGCAGAGCCGCCAACCGCAGGTGCCCCACCTCTGTTTCCGCCCAAGCAATCATATAGCGCTGTGCGAGTTGTTTGATCTGCTCTAGGTTGAAAGGGGGCAACTTCAAGGGCAGTCCGACATTAAATGGGGATTGGTTAATGTCGAGTGGCACATAGGCATCGGTGGAGTAGACGACGACAAAGCGCAGATGTCGCCAAGCGGATCCTTGCCTGGCCTTTTCATACCAGGATCGCAGGAGGGCTAAAAACTCTTTGGCAATTTGAGGATAGTTAAACAGCCAATCAATATTATTAAGCGCTAAAACAATGGGGCGATCGATCTGAGCTAGCAAATACCGCTGCCAATAGAGGCTACAGCTCACTTTGCTGCCGACTTCTTCATCCCAATACTCATCTAGGCGGGGTTTCAGACCGAGTTCTAAACTGATGGTGGCTGAGAACCAGCGCAGAAGCTGATTGAGAGACTCACTGCTTCCTACCCCAGCATCCTGAAAGTCTAGCTGAACCGTGAAGTAATCGGCTGCTTCTGCATAGTCTAGCACTCGGTTCAGGAGCGAACTTTTTCCCATCATCTGAGGGGCCCGAATGCGAATCAAGCTCCCAGGTTTATCGACCTCCGCATAGGCAAGTTGTTCGATCGGTGGACGCTCAATGTAGAAGTGGGAATGGAGTGGGATAGGACCACTGGGAAATTCTAGAGAACTGGGTTGAAGCACTGGTTGCATGAAAATTTACTCTAAAAATCTTCCGAACAAGCAACCCCAAAGCCTGGTCTTCCGAATGGAAGATCTATCATAACCATCAATAAATCATGAAAATAGACGAGACTATCGGGGAACACAAGGGAGGCAATGGGATTTGAATCACCGATCCCTGGGCAGGGATAAGGCTTCCAATAAGCTGATTTAAATTTGTTGCAAGCTCAATGATTCTGATGACTCAGATCTAGTGACACGGCACTAATACAAATATTCGTTGAATCCTAATTTTAATCCCTCATGTGCCGATCGCTCGGAAGATTGCCAATTGTTTAACCATCCTGGTATTTAACCATTCTGGGAAAGCTGGATTGAAATAAAAGCTCTGATCTACCCATGATTACAATTGAGAATGCTTCCGGAATCGTATGGGGGGCAGGGGTAGAGAAATCCGATCTCCAACCCCGACTCGAACTGATACTAAGATCGCATTAAGATCAAATACAGAGATGGGCGACTACGTCAGCCATTTCAAGCAACCATTTCAGAACGCGGATAACAATGGGATTTTTTGATTCTGAGATCGTTCAACAGGAAGCGAAGCAGCTCTTTGAAGACTACCAGTCTCTCACCCGTCTTGGTGCTGATTATGGCAAGTTCGATCGGGAAGGGAAAAAGATTTTCATTGAACAAATGGAAGCCATGATGGATCGCTATCAAGTCTTCATGAAACGCTTCGAGCTATCTGAGGATTTTATGGCCAAGATGACAGTTGAGCAGCTTAAGACTCAGCTTGGCCAATTGGGTGTGACTCCTCAACAAATGTTTGATCAAATGCATGTCACCTTGGAGCGTATGCGTTCTGAAGTAGAACAACAGTAGCTCCATAGCTCCCATGGTTCCTATAGCTCCCACAGCTCCCACGGCTCCTATAGTTCCCACGGCAATCCTCTCAGCTCAGCAACCCTGGAAGACGGTTCTGCCCTGGTCAGAGGACTGTATCAAGGGCAAAATCAAGGGCGAACAAAATTGGACATGGGTTTAAAGTTCTCAACGGGTACGCCGCTCATGGCTTTGTACATAAAACTACGCCAGACGGGTGCGACAAAGCCTCCTCCCGTTGCGCCTTTGCCGATCGGGCTATAGTCATCGTTGCCGACCCAAACGGATACAGAGAGCTGGGGCACATAGCCCACAAACCAGATATCCCGTTCGGAGGAAGTGGTGCCGGTCTTACCCGCCGCAGGGCGATCGATCCGGGCTGCCGTGCCCGTTCCGCGGCTGATTACATCCTGCATCGTGGAATTGAGCGCGGCGACTGCCCAAGGATCAAGTACCAATTGGGGACGCGGTGAGTTATCCAGTAAGACATTCCCCTTACTGTCGGTGACCTGCACGATTGTGGTGGTTTCAGAGTGCCAGCCCCCGTTCGCGAAGGTGGCATAGGCTCCAGCCATTTCCAGCGGTGTCAGATCAACCGAGCCCAAGGGCAAAGAAGTGACTGGCTCCATGGGGCTTTTGATCCCTAACGTCCGACACACTTCCACGACTCGATTAATCCCCACTTCTTGCCCCAGCCGAATGGCTGGAATGTTGCGCGATTGGGCTAGGGCTTGCCGCACCGACATGGCTCCATAAAAGCCGCCGTCGTAGTTTTGGGGTGTATAGTAGCCATCGCCATCGGGGTAGCTGACGGGGGTATCCATCACGGTGGAATCAGGTGCATAATTGCCGCTGGCAAAAGCTGCGTAATAAACGAAAGGCTTAAAGGCCGATCCCGGTTGCCGTAGGGCTTGTGTGGCCCGGTTGTACTGGCTCTTGTTGTAGTCTACCCCGCCCACCATCGCCTTCACGAAATGAGTCCGAGGATCCACTGCGACCAATGCCATCTGATCGGCATAGATCCCTTGCGCCTGGATCGATCCCAAACCTTCTCGTACGGTTTCTTCGGCTTTGCGTTGTAGCTCCAGATCGATCGTCGTCTGTACCCGCATACCGCCCTGCAACACGGCCTCTCGGCCAAACCGGCTGGTTAACTCTTGTACCACCGCATCCGTAATGTAGGGCGCTTGACTGGCCCGGAACGAGGTGATTTCGCCTAGTTGGATCGGGGTGGCTTTGGCTTGATCAAGCTCAGCTTGGTTAATCCAACCAATGCGCCGCATTCGATCGAGCACGATCGCCTGACGCTCTTTCGCTTTTTGATAGTTGACAAACGGGCTGTAAACTTCTGGGGCTTGAATCAAGCCTGCCATCATAGAAGCTTCTGCCAGGTTTAGCTCGGAGGAGCGCTTATTAAAGTAGCTCCGCGCTGCTGTTTCTACCCCATAGGTGTTATGCCCCCAATACACCTGGTTCAGATACATTTCCAGGATCTGATCTTTGGTAAAAACCTGCTCCAGTCGCAGCGACAACACAGCCTCAGCGACCTTGCGGCTCAAACTCCGTTCGGGGGTGAGAAATAGGTTTTTCACCAACTGCATGGTGACTGTGGATCCTCCTTCCACTGTCTGTCCTTCTTCCAGGTTGGCTAACAGAGCCCGGGCGATCCCAGAAGGGTTAATGCCATGATGAGAGAAAAAGTAGCTATCTTCGATCGCCAAAACGGCTCGTTTCAGATCTGGCGAGATCGTATTGAGCGGCACCACTTCTCGATTGGCTTCATCATGAATGCTATCGAGCAAGGTGCCATTCACATCGTAGACATAGCTGGTTTCTGAAGGGATATAGTTTCGCAGCACCCGAACATCCGGAAGGTTACGAAAACTGAGGGCCAGTCCAACTAATCCACCTGCAACGACAGAACTAGCCAGCATCGTGATGCCGAGAATGGTACCAGCCGAAACTTGAGCGACTGACTGAACATATTGCCAGGGTGAATGCTCAG
Organism: Elainella sp. Prado103; assembly: GCA_025454395.1. GTDB lineage: Bacteria > Cyanobacteriota > Cyanobacteriia > Elainellales > Elainellaceae > Elainella. Next base: position 82,817 of record JALOOM010000003.1, on the reverse strand, counting down.
CCTTCGCTTTGGGTTTCTTCACAGGCGGCTTTTTCGGGTTTGCCGAATTCGGGTTTAATGAATTGGAGCGGGCAGTATTAGAAGACACAGCCGTGATAATTCCCTAAAGTTTTGCAATTATAGTAGTCTGGTTGTCCAGAATGAGGCACGATTTGCCGGAATCGATCGGGTTTGATATCAAATTAGGTTCGATGTCAGAGAGTTTAGCGGATCTATTTGGAATTTTGCCAATTCTGGTTTAACCCAATTTCTGGCTGGCTCAGTTCTGGCTCAGTTCTGGCTCAATTCTGGCTTACCCACCCCTGGTCTGCAATGATGATGTCTGAAATGTATGTCTGAAACCTCTCTTCCCAAAACTGGTCTTTCTAAAACTGGTCTTTCTAAAACTGGTAGCGTGCTCTCCTCGGTGGACTGGTTAGAACGGGGCACCATCGACATTTTCCCTAACCAAGTGGAATCCCAAGATCCGAGTGAAAATCTGGTGGCTCGTTTGCAGCAGACCGATCGTCCCCTGCGAATTAAATTTGGGATTGATCCGACGGGTTCAGAAATTCATTTGGGTCATAGTATTGTTTACCGAAAGCTCCGAGCTTTTCAGGACGCAGGTCACACTGCCATTCTGCTCATTGGTGATTTTACGGCTCGGATCGGCGATCCCACGGGTAAGTCGGAGGTGCGCAAACAGTTAACAGAAGCGGATGTGAAGCGGAATGCCGAGACTTACATCGAACAATTGCGCCCTATTCTGGACTTTGACACCCCCGGACGCTTAGAAATTCGTTACAATTCCGAATGGTTATCCCAGCTTGACCTGGCTCAAATTTTGTCTTTGCTCAGTACCATGACGGTTGGGCAAATGTTAGCCAAAGAGGGATTTGCTGAGCGCTACAAAAAAGAAACGCCGATCTACCTGCATGAGTTTTTGTATCCCCTCATGCAAGGCTATGACTCAGTGGCGTTGGCAGCCGATGTGGAGCTGGGTGGCACCGATCAAAAATTTAACCTGGCGGTGGGGCGAGATTTGCAGCGTCATTTTGGTCAGCGGCCGCAATTTGGGTTGTTAATGCCCATTTTGCCTGGATTAGATGGGGTGCAAAAAATGTCGAAGTCCTTAGGCAACTATGTTGGGCTCACGGAAGACGCGCTCGCTATGTATTCCAAGCTGCAAAAAGTGCCGGATGTCGCGGTCAAACAGTACTTTGAGCTACTGACCAACCTGCCGCTGGATCAGTTACCCACGGATGCGCGCGAAGCCCAAAAGCTGTTAGCTCTGGAGGTGGTGAGTCAATATCATGGTCGTGAGGCGGCTCTCCAAGCGCAACAAGATGCGGAAACCATTCTAGGCGGCGCTTCGGATCAGGCGAAATCGGTGCCTGAATTCTCCCTGAGCGCGATCGAATTTCCAGCTAAGCTGTTTTACGTTCTGAGTGCCTGCGGTTTGTGCGATAGCAGTTCGGAGGCCCGTCGGCAAATTCAGGGTGGCGCAGTGAAGCTAGAAGGGCAGCGTGTTGATGGGGTGGATCAGACCTTTGCCAGTGCGGCTGACCTGTCCGGGAAGGTGATCCAGGTAGGAAAACGCAAATTCCGCCGCCTAATTGATTAAGCAACAGCGAAAAGCATCAGAGCGAAAAGCACCCGATCGGAAATAATGCCATAAAATGCCATCACAAGAAAAAAGGGCATCCGAGTGGAGTGCCCTCTGTTCTGACCTATGATCCTAAACCGATAAAGCTTTGCTAGGGTTGACGGAATGCTTCGATCGCCCAAGAACCACCAGATTTTCGTGATCGGGTATCCACCTAATCTGATGCGTTATGGAAAGCGATCGTTGCCTCAATTCAAGCCTTACTCAGTAATATTTGGCATAGATGGGAGTTAGATTGAGTACAGCATAGGCTGACGATCTCCGTATAAACAAGGGAGAAGCTTCAGGCTTTATGGAAATTACATCGTGATAGGGTGTATTTAAAGGGTTTATTTGGATTTTATGAAAAGGGCTGATCGAGTCCGTGCTGATCGAGTTGGTGCAAATTGAGTGAGTGCGAATTGAGTTGGTATGCTGATTGACTGCCTGGTTCGAAAGCCCCTCGCCCGCTCTGGGAGAGGGGTTGGGGTGTAGCTTGCTTCTGCGTAGCAGTGGGTAGTTTGAGTTTTGTCAGTCAATCAGGTTGGTACGAATTGAGTGAGTGCTGCTCATTCAGGGCTGACCCGTGCTGACCCGTGCTGACCCGTGCTGACCGATCGGTTTGTAAGTTCTATGGTTTAACTGATGACACCTGCTGAACGGATCATTGTGCCGCTAGATCTCCCGGATGAAACCACTGCGATCACCCTGCTCGATCGCCTGCCGGAAGTGCAGTTTTGGAAAGTGGGCTTGGAGCTGTTTGTGGCGACCGGTGGCCGGATTTTAGAGCTTCTGAAAGCGCGACAAAAGCGAATTTTTCTCGATCTGAAATTTCACGATATCCCCAATACAATGGCGGGGGCTTGTCGATCGGCAACTCGCTATGGAGTGGATCTGTTGACGGTTCATGCGGCAGCGGGCCAAGCTGCCCTGCAAGCGGCTCAGGCGGCTGCCCAAGCGGAGGCAGAAGCAATGGGAATCACACCGCCTCGATTGATTGCGGTGACGATTCTGACCAGCCTCAGCCCCACTGCCTTGACTACCGAACTGCAAGTCGCAACTCCTCTACCAGACTATGCTTGCCATCTGGCCAAACTAGCCCAACAAAGCGGGTTATCGGGCGTAGTGTGTTCTCCGCAAGAAGCGACCCAACTGCGGCAAACTTGTGGCGATCGATTTTTGTTGGTCTGTCCAGGTGTACGTCCAAGTGGAACTGCAACGGGCGATCAACAGCGATCGATGACTCCTACTGCTGCTCGTCAAGCAGGGGCCGATTATCTGGTGATTGGTCGGCCAATTACGACTGCGCCTGACCCTGCGGCTGTATTCGCTCAAATTGTGGCAGAACTGACCTCATGAGTTTGCCCGTGGTGTCGGTGCTGCCAGTGCCGCTAGTGCTGCTGCTGCAACTCTGGTTATCCCCGTTGCCGTTCCTGTTGTCTCTAGAGGGAGTGGGCGGGTTTTTACTGACCAGCTCAACCCCCCGTTGGTTGACCCGATCGATTGAAAATCATGCTAATCGATCGATGGACACTGATCCTGATCCTCCTACTGATCCCCCGATCGATTCTCCCCAGTGGATTCGGCCGCCAGTCGCTTGTCCCACTGAGCTAGAGCGCTTAGTGCCACGATTACTGATGGATCTACCGAGTTATGCCAACCGGGTCAGCCAACGATCCTATACTGATTACCGCACGGCAGAAGTGCCAGGTTATATTCTGCTTGCTGGCCGACCGGAATATGAGCCATTGCCCTTACCAACGGGTGACGATGCAGCGGCGATCGAACGGGATGAAATCGATCGAACGGTGAACAATCCAGAAGTTCTGCAAGTTTTTTTCACCACACTAGAACGGCAATATTTGGCAGACAATGCCTATCAATTGCAGCATTATCACTGGCTCTTTCTCACCCACACAGACAATGGCTGGCGTTTTGTTTTAATGCTTTCGAGTGTTGGCAATGCGCGTGCCGATGAACCCCCGACCCCGCCGCGGGATAGCAGTCAAGGGGTAATTGCTCAAGCGATCCGCCTATGGTTACGAGACTGTGAGGCTCAAAGTGTGGCGCAGTAGCAGTCAAGACGCAGTAGCAGTCAAACTGTCCTGGCAGGATAAGCAAACGATCGCCAGCAACTGCAAGATAATTTGTTGTCATCCTGGGGGAAGCTGCAAATTAACCACTCAAAATCGGAACTTTAGGGGGGAGAATAGCAAGATTATCAAGATCTGCTCTAAACCCCAGCCAAGTCTATCTTTTCGATAGAGATAGCCTGATGATTACTCTGGTCAGAGCACCTGATCCCACAAAAATTGTCACTCAATTATCAGCCTGAATTTTAGAATTCCCCAACCCCTGATCGGGGCGACTACGTATATCTACGGGATACTGAGCAAGAACTAGCTACGTCTTTCCCCAGATTTGACTACGGATCTGACTCGATAGTTCCACCGAATACCTGGATTTACGATCGGACTATTGAGGTTGTTCGGAACCGCGTAGTTCGTCTAGCTTGGATCGCACTGCCTGAATGTCTTGCCACATCAACCACTTGGGGCTGCCCTTATCGCGAGAGGGATTCCGTAAGAGATAGGCGGGGTGAAACACGGGCATACAGAGACGGCCGTTCCATTCCAGCCATTCCCCTCGAATTTTGGTAATGCCGCGCTTATCGCCGACTAATCCCCGCACGGATGAGGCTCCGGATAACAAAATGATCCTCGGATCAACCATCCGGATCTGCTCCAGGAGATAGGGACGGCAAGCATCCATCTCTTCCTGCGTCGGTGTGCGATTACCGGGTGGACGGCATTTGACGATGTTGCAAATGAAAATATCGTCCTCTGTCAGCCTGACCGACTCCAAGATTTTGTCTAGTAATTGTCCTGCTTTGCCCACAAACGGAAGTCCCGTCTCGTCCTCGTTCTGACCGGGACCTTCACCCACAATCATCAAATCTGCCTGCGGATTGCCTCGTCCGACTACGGCATGGGTACGAGTAGCACCTAACTCACAGCGATGACATTGATTGCAGTGAGCCGCCATTGCCGCCATGGAATCATAAATACCCGGTGGGATAGGTACTTTAGCACTGGTCGGAATCAGCTCCGGATTGGTGCTAGGAGCGGGTTGGGGATCGGTGGCGAAGTTGAATAGATCAATCTGCTCATCGCTCATCATGGCTTTCTTATGCAGGGGGGAACGAAGTTCTTACTCGTTAAGGTGGTGAATTCAGGCGTGGATTCAGGCAAGTATATTAGAACATTCCGCCAGATTCCGTCCAACTCCATTCCGATAGACTTGTTGCCTGCATTTGAGTTAATCCACTGTATTACTACTTAGCGATTAATAAAAATACAAAGATTCGGTGTTGTTTCGGATGCCTTCACTCAGTAGGCGATTTATGATTTTTGCAAACAAAAAACCGACAGCTTCCGTGAGGTCCCTGTCGGCAAGTCGTGTGTTCCCTGTTGATGACTCGGCTAGAGTTGAGTCTTCTTAAGTATGCATTCATCGTAAGTTGAAAAGCGCGATCTTGATCATGTTTTTAGGTGATCTTGATCACAATAGTATCAAAAAATTTCTGATAGTGCAGGTTTGGGAACCACCGATCGCAATTTTAATCCTCGCTTAACTTGAGTAGGGGTGCCTGGTTGGGACGATTCAGTTGAGACGATCCACCTTGGAGACTGAATCTGGGCATACTTCCACAGCCTTGGGGGCAAGGATTCAGATATGGGCTGCAATTCACCTTCAACTTTATTCACCTCCGACTTTATTCACCTCCGACTTCTAGTGTTGAGGAAGGTTGAGGCGATAGTCATTCCAGTTCTTGGGTGAGCTGAATTGAGCAAGCTGAATTGAGCAAGCTGAATTGAGCAAGCTGAATTGAGCAAGCTGAACCTAGGCTGAATCGGAACTGAAGCGAGGTAGTGAGCCCATTAGGCCGTGATTTAGGTTCGATCGCTCCTATTGTGTGGTGAGTTAGAGCTGTGACTGGTGAGTTAGAGCTGTGACTGATGAATGGAAGCGTCCGCTAATTGCAAGTTTTGGTCAAGTTTGTCTCCAGATTGGTTTGAACTGGAGCGAAGTGATTAAGATGGAAAGTTAATCTGGGGTTTGCATAATTCCTGCTAGTCTGTGATCTGTCTTCCTTCCCTTCTGCTGCTCCTGCATGACTTCTGAATTTCCTGTTCCCACCTCAATCTCTGAGATCCCCGCCTCAGTGCCTGCCCCAATGTCTGAGCCAAGCGAGCCTGAGCCAAGCGAGTCTGAGTTAAAAGAGCCTGGGTCAAACTCGATCGCCGAAACAGACTTTGGGCGTGCCGTCGAAGCAACTGGAGGAGCTACCACGAGAGCGCCTGAGATGGGTGCTGTGCCACAGGTTCGCTTCAGAAGCGAGGGAGGAAAGCTGTTGCTCTTGCTGCCCCCAGAAAAGCAGATTACGACTCCTGCGACTGCTTGGTCAGATCTTTGGCAACAGCTCAAACAGCGGCTCAATAGCGGTGAACGATTCTGGCAGCCCAATACGGTGGTTTATCTGATTGCGCACGATCGTCTACTGGATGGACGGCAGTTACAAGCCATTGCCGATACTCTCACCGAGGCAAAGCTATCGCTCAGGCGCATTTATACGAGTCGTCGCCAAACTGCCGTTGCTGCTGCTACCAATGGGTTTTCGGTTGAACAGCAAATTCCGATCGCTCATCTCATGCCCGAAGCGGTGGGCTCGGCCCTGGCTGAACCCCTCTACGTTGAAACCACTGTCCGTTCTGGGGTAGAAATTCGGCATCCTGGTAGTGTAATTGTACTTGGAGATGTGAATCCTGGAAGTTCGATCGTGGCAGATGGGGATGTCGTGATTTGGGGTGCTTTGCGAGGTGTGGCTCAGGCTGGAGCGGCAGGGAATGCTCGTTGCGTCATTATGGCGCTCCGGCTTGACCCGACCCAAATTCGAATTGCAGACTTTGTGGCGCGTCCTCCCGAAACTCCACCGCATCAGTACTACCCAGAAGTAGCCTATGTCACTGCTGAAGGCATTCGGATCATTAGCGCTGCCGAATTCTCGAAAGATCGGCTTTGGATGCCTGAATGATGCCTGAACAATGTCAGAAGACTGCCAGAGTCAGGGTGAAGAGGAAGTCCAGAGCCGAGGTTAAGAGGTCAGGTTAGGCAGAGGTTAGGTTAGGCAGAGGTCAGGCAGAGATGAGAGTCAGCCAGATACTAGAAAGATGTACACTGAAGGATCGCCTGAGAATCCTGGTCTAAATTTCGTTCAGAGTAGTAAATTCATCGTTGACGTGCTAGGAATTAAATTCAGTTGGATGTATGAGGGCAGCCCCAAGTTGAATCAAACCAGGGAGGGCAAACCATAAATTGAGTCTGGTTCTGGGTGATTCTGGTACTTTATAGTTCAACCTCTTTCTATCTCTCTTTAGCAGCAGCATGAGTCGCATTATTGTGGTTACATCCGGTAAAGGTGGCGTGGGTAAAACCACAACTACCGCCAATCTAGGCATGGCATTGGCCCAACGGGGACATAAGGTCGCTGTTGTTGATGCCGATTTTGGGCTGAGAAATTTAGATTTGCTCCTGGGTTTAGAAAACCGCATTGTTTATACGGCAGTGGAAGTGTTAGCGGGGGAGTGTCGGCTGGATCAAGCTTTGGTGCGGGATAAACGGCAGCCCAACCTGGCCCTATTGCCAGCCGCCCAGAATCGAACCAAGGATGCGGTGACTCCTGATCAAATGAAAAAGCTAGTTGGAGCTTTAACGAAGGCTTTTCATTTCGTCTTGATTGATTGTCCGGCTGGGATTGAAATGGGATTTCAAAATGCGATCGCCCCTGCCCGAGAAGCAATTGTGGTGACAACACCAGAAGTAGCAGCCGTGCGGGATGCCGATCGGGTGGTAGGACTGCTAGAAGCCAATGATGTCAAGCGTATGTATTTGATCATTAATCGGCTCAAACCCTCAATGGTCGAGCAGGATATGATGATGTCAGTGAAAGACGTGCAGGACATCCTGGCCATCCCGCTGTTAGGAGTTGTTCCAGATGACGAGCGGGTTGTGGTTTCAACCAATCGAGGTGAACCTCTTGTATTAGGCGCTGATGCTCAATCTAAAGCGGCGACTGCCTTTGAGAATATTGTGCGTCGGCTAGAGGGGGAGAAAGTTCCCTTTTTAGATCTCAATCCGCCTCAGGAAGACTTTTTCAGTCGAGTTCGTCGCTTTTTACAAGGACGCAAGTCATAATTCTTCTGTCAGGGTAATTTTAGCTACCCCTGTTCATGCCTTTTCTTCCCCGCTGCTCCATGTTAACCGAATTGCTTGAGCGCCTCTTCTCGCGCCACAGAAAGGATGATAACAGTCGTGCCTCAGCCAAACGCCGACTCCAAATTGTTTTGGCTCACGATCGCACCGATTTGTCCCCTGCCATTGTCGATAAAATGCGGCAGGAAATTTTGGAAGTAGTTTCTCGTTATGTTGAGATTGACCCTGAAGAAACCGAATTTTCGCTGGAAAGCGATCAGCGTACTACCGCTTTAATTGCTAATTTGCCGATCCGTAAGGTGAAGGATAGTACGGACTTGAGCGAGGGTGGTGTGCCAAAACCCATTCCTTTGGATAGTGCGACCGAAGAGGGGCTTGATTGGACGATGGATTCGAATGAACTGCCGACCGAAGAGCTAGAGGTGGCGACTCAACCGCCCGATCCGTCTCAATGGGGCAGTGTAGCGAATTACCCCGGATCGAGTATTCCGAATGCTCCTAGCGGTGTGGTGAATGCCCCCGTGCATGATCCATTGCTCGGCGATCCCTCCCTCAGTCCACCTTATCCTCCAGGTCATAACCCGGATGCCAATGGCACTACTTCTGCGGCAGATAATAATTTGCCTGAAAGGTAGATCGCTGAGGTTTTCGGCGCATGATCGTCAACGTCCTAATGCCCTGAGCAGCGGTGAGGAATCCGGATTTCAAATTCGGTGCCGTTAGGGATGGCATGACAGCGAAGTTGTCCCTGGTGCTGTTCCACGACAATCTGGTAACAGATCGACAGCCCCAGTCCCGTTCCTTTACCTACTGGTTTAGTCGTAAAAAATGGTTCAAAGAGCCGAGATCGGATTGCTTCTGGAATGCCACCGCCATTATCGGCGATCCGGATCACCACATCTTCGCCCTCGATTGTCGTTGTCAACTCAATTTTGGGACATCCAGACTCAGGACAATTACCATCAACAGCCTCTGGGTTTAATGGATCAAATGAGCAATGCTCGAGGGAGCAATAGGTGGGTTTGCGCTGCCACCGTTCTTCCAGGGCATCGATCGCGTTGAGTAACAAATTCATAAAAACCTGATTCAATTTGCCTGGATAGCAGGATACCTCCGGTAACTGACCGTAATGGCGCACCACATCCACGCCTGGAAATAGGCTATAGGGCTTCAGCCGATTTTGTAAAATCACTAAGGTACTTTCTAACCCGTCGTGTAAATTGGCAGTCTTAAACTCGGCTTCATCAAGGCGAGAAAAGTTTTTTAATGATTGCACAATCCCTAAAATTCGTTCTGTGCCAATTCGCATCGATTTCAAGAGCTTCTGGACATCTTCCTGTAAAAAGGGCAGCTCAATCTTTTCAGTCCAAGCGGTAACAACGGGAACCGGCTCAGGATAGGCATACTGATAACAGTGAATCAGTCCTAGCAAATCGTCGATATATTCCTGAGCATAGGCTAAATTACCATGCACAAAGTTGATCGGGTTATTAATTTCATGAGCGATGCCAGCGACCAAAACCCCAAGCGCTGACATCTTCTCAGATTCCACCAACTGAGCTTGAGTTTTTTGCAATTGGTGCAGAGCGGTTTCGAGTTCTTGACTGCGGACTTCCAGGGCCTGCTTAGAGTGCTGCAAGTCAGCAATCACTTTTTTCAGGAGTGATTCAGTACGCTGCAAATTTTCTTCCAGCCGAACCCGATCAGCTTCCGATCGAGCCAGTTGCTTTTGGAGAATGCGATTGGCCTTTGCCAACTCTTGCAGTTCGTTGCCAGATAAATCCATTCTTTACCTCAGTGTGTTCTCCACGTCAGTGTGTTCTCCACGTCAGTGTGTTCTCCACGTCAGTGTGTTCTCCACGTCAGTGTGTTTCACGTCAGTGTGCCCTCCATATCAGTGTGTTCTCTATATCAGTACTTCGTGAATCAGGAATGTGTGCTCCATGACTAAATGTGTACTCGATATATATGTACTCGATATATGTGTCTCTCAACTGCCCGTCTAGTCAATGAACCTGTTTAATCAATGAACCTGTTTAATCAATGAACCTGTTTAATCAATGCATGGGTACTTAGGAGATTTTCATGAATGCAAGCAGTCACTCTCTGCCATGCAGGTTTCTTGCCAGCGATCGAGCCCCTCGCCCTCTGATCGGGGTATTGGATTGCTGCGCAATCTCCTTAGTGCAATGGGGATTGAATTTAGAGTATGCCCAATCAGATTAGTGTGGTAGAGCGAGCTTCAGAGGATCCTGGATGACTGAGTCCCTAGTAATATGACTCAGGATCTAGCAATATCAAAGTACCCAGCAATATCACTGAGTCCCTAGCAATAGGGTGACAAAGGTAGCATGATGCGATCGAGCAGGACTACCAACGGCAAGGGGCGCAATTTCTCCATACGTGTAGAAGCCAGCGATCGGCAGATCAGCCATTTGCTGCTGAATCAGACGATATTCCTGTTTAGTCCGAGTGCCCAGTAAATTCCGGCGGACACAACAAGTAAACACGAGGGCTGCTTCGGGCTGTTCACCGGGGTAGCTGGCCAATGCTTGCTGGAACGAATCCCAGGCTCCTTGCAAAATTGCATCTTGACTGGCTTGAGCAATCTGCACAGTTCCACTTTGTGGCCAGTCTACCAGCGCCTGTAGAGCCCCGGTAGGGCGGTCATACCCGATCGCAACTCGCAAATAGAAGCGATCCAAGTCATCTTCAAAAATGGCCAGCGGGAACTCCGTGGAGGGCAGTAAACCCGGCATGTAATAATCGTAAAAATTGAGAGCAGGCTGATGATCGATTTCGTAGATGCGATTTCCCACGACTTGAGTTAACGTGCCCTTCCTTCCGATCGGAGTCCAACCATGGGATACGCCATGGCTGAATCGTAAATTGCCATACAGCATGAGGATAGGCAAGGCATCACTGAAAACCTCGGTACCAAAAAATTGATAAGTACGTTGAAATTCGGTTCGATCGCCTGCAAAGCCGCCATAGATGGGGAAGTCTGAGCCTAATACTTGTTGTAGGCTCTCAACGACGCGAGGGCTGCTGACCGTGAGACTTTCCGGTAAGGCGATGCAGAGACAAGGGATGGCATCAGAGGATGATCGAGCGATTTCGACGGCTTGTTGGGCTGCTGTCAATGGATCTTGGGAGACCGCTTGCCCAACCCCGGCTCGCAACGTGACACAATCTGAGCTAAACAGCATTAACACCAATGAATCTTGCTGAAATTCATGCACCGATGAAAGTTCACCGTCTGTTGTGCAACCAATCAGTTCAATCTCTGGCCATGCCGTTGTAATTTGCTGGAGCAGAAGCGGATGATCAAAATCGATCGCTGCAAACACAATACCGGCTTGGGGAATGTTGCCCTCAAGCGATTGCTGACATTGAGCCAGCACTTCTTGAACTGCGCTTTCAGTATCGGGATCAACGCTGTGTCCAATCGCGACTTTAAACATGGTGTTTAAAAAACATGGTGTTTAAAATGGTGTGCAAAGAATATAGCGTGCCAAACCACCAGGATGAGAAAACGATCGTTGCACAATTTGAGTTGCCGGTTATGGATATGGCTCTAGGCGACCTGGATAAACCCAGAGCGGCGGGCAGGTTGAGTTGAACCCGTTGGTCAGAAAACCCGTTGGTCAGAAACCTAATTCCCCCAAGCAAGGGACAGACGATCGCTCAGGGAGTGAGCAAAATTCTTGAAGTTTGGAATTCAGTCTAGTATGCCCAGATTCAAGCGGGTTCATGGGGGGCGCTTCAGGTTTTTGTCCGAATGGCTATTGAGTTTTATTGCGAGTGTAGCTGCCCCCGGCTGTGATGACGAGAGGACAATTGGCGATCCAGCGTTGATCTTGCCCTGCTCTGCCATCAGTGTTTGTAGTTTAATGTGGTGCAGTTCGGCGGAGGCGTGCTCAGATCAAAGCCTAGGCTTCAGTTTGGGCTTCAGTCTGGACTTTAGTTTGGGTTTAGTTTGGGCTTTAGTTTGGGTTCAGTCTGGGCTTTAGTTTGGGTTTAGTCTGGTCGGTCATCAATCACGGCGGCCCGATCGAGCAACAGTAGATTACGTAAAGCATCGGTATCCAATTCCGTCAGCCAATTTTCGCCGGTTCCCACAACCTGCTCGGAAAGGGCTTTTTTGCTTTCGATCAGCTCATGAATTTTTTCTTCCAGGGTGCCAGTACAGACAAATTTATGCACCTGGACATTGCGGGTTTGCCCGATCCGAAATACCCGATCGGTAGCCTGATTTTCCACTGCCGGGTTCCACCATCGATCGAAGTGAAACACATGGTTAGCACGGGTTAAATTCAATCCAACCCCGCCTGCCTTCAGGGAGAGGATAAAAATGCGGGGCCCTTGCGGATCATTCTGAAACCGATCGATCATTTCCTCCCGTTGGGCTTTAGAGGTGTTGCCATACAGAAAAATCACTTCTCGACCCAGCCGATGAATTAAATAGGGTTGGAGTAGTTTGCCCCACTCCGCAAATTGCGTGAAAATCAGGGCTCGATCGCCTTCGGAGATCACCTCTTCCAACATTTCTTCTAGGCGTTGTAACTTGCCCGACTGTTGAGAAAACGCTGAGTTTAAGGCAGAAGAAGATGGAGACCCAGACTCGGTTGAGGAACGGGTAGCCACATCTGCTTTACAGAGCTGGGGGTGATTGCAGACCTGCTTGAGCCGAGTCAGGAGAGCCAGGATCATGCCGTGCCGTTGGATGCCTTCTGCGGACTCAATGTCTACGAGGGACTGATCCACTAACTTTTGATAGAGGCTAGCTTGCTCGGCGGTTAAGCCACAGAACACAGTCATTTCCTGCTTTTCCGGTAGGTCTTGAATGATCGATCGGTCGGTTTTCAATCGCCGCAAGATGAAGGGTTGCACGAGCGATCGGAGGGTTTTGAGAGAATCGGTGTCGCCATAACGCTCGATCGGCACGGCAAAGCGCCGCTGAAAAAAGTTTTTTGGCCCCAGATAGCCAGGGTTGAGAAAATCCATAATCGACCAAAGTTCGCTGAGTCGATTTTCAACGGGGGTGCCGGTCAGGGCGATCCGAAATTGGGCATCAAGCTGGCGTACGGCTTGAGACTGCTTGGCTTCCGCGTTTTTGATGTTTTGGGCCTCATCCAGGACAACTCCCTGCCAAGTGACATTTTGAAGGGCTTTGAGATCGCGATGTAGCAGAGAATAGCTGGTGATCACTAAATGCCGCTCCTGCACTGCTTTTACAAAGGATTTACCTTGGGGGCGTTTGTCGCCGTGATGCACGATCGTTTTGAGACTGGAGCCAAACCGTTTGACCTCCCGTTCCCAGTTGCCGAGCACTGAGGTCGGACAAACCAACAGGGTGGGATGGGTGAGGGCTTGCTGTTCCTGCAAGTGCAGCATTAAGGCAATGAATTGAACCGTTTTACCTAACCCCATGTCATCGGCCAGGCAAGCTCCTAGCCCCCATTGCTCTAAGAAGGCGAGCCAGGATGCCCCCCGCAGTTGGTAAGGGCGAAGTTCGCCAGCAAAGCCGCGAGGCACTGCAATCTCACTGACACTCTGATTACCCGTGGTGAGGGTGTTGATCAATTCTTCTAAGGGCCCAGAGGCCTCAAACCCAAGCACTGGTAGTTTTTCGATCATTTGCGTATCGCCCGTACTGATCCGCAGGGCATCTTCCAATGAAAGCGACAAGTCTTTGCGGCTTTCAAAAAAAGATTGCGCGGCTCGAATATCTTGGGGGCGCAGTTCAACCCATTCTCCATTAATTTCTACGAGCGGTGTATTCAGGGCGACTAAGCGATCGAACTCTGCTTTAGACAGCCGTTGTCCACCGATCGTTAACTCCCATTTGAAATTCAGCAAACTCTGTAACCCTAACCGTTGGTTTTTGCCCAGTTTGGGAGTTTCTGCCCGCACCTGTAAGCCAAGACGATTGGCCCAACCCGCCTGATTCGACAAACTGGGCGGCAACACGACCCCAAAGCCGCTATCTTGCAGCCGCCAGGCCATGGACTGAATGAACTCGTAAACCTGCAAGGGGGTTAACGGGCAGAACTGGGGCTGGGCAGATTGCAAACTGGGTTCTAGCAACACATACAGCCGTGATGCCAAACCGAGTCCGGCTAACAGTGTTTCTTGGGGGGCATCGATCGTTCGTCCCATGTAGTCGAGCCGATCCACCGGATTATTCCACACCACCTTGGCGCTGACTAAAAAATCAGGGTCATGCACCGATTGGAGAAAGTATTCCAAAATCCAATCCTGGCTACCTACCGTGGGAGGGTGTAAATAGAAGCAGGTACGAAAGGCAACGTTAGATTGGGATAAAAATGGCTGTAGAGGCGCAGTCCATTGGCTTAACGTGCTGGCTAATCGCTCGATCCGCTGGGGATCGGCTTGCAGTGTTGGGGTTTGCCCTAAAGCTTGGAGCCACTCCCGTAAGGCGATCTCTTTGGGGAGGGGCACGGTGGGAAGCGGCAACGAGTCGGTGATCGGGCGAATCTGCGCATCGATCGATCGGTTGAGGAAATGAATGATCAGAGCGGTGGCGCGCTGGGTTGAAAGAGTTGCCGCTTGGGGTGCAGCATCAGGGGTTGCGTCGGCATAGGCGCAACAGACTTGAGGCATCTGGCGGCAAAACCGATCTAACCGGGTTTGATCAGTGGCACTGTCGAGTAAGGCTCGCCATTGGGCATACCAACCGGATGGGGGATGGCTAGAGGTACCCGAACCAGTCGAGGACTCGGACGGGGTGCTGGCAGGCGATGGGTAAACTGGCTGATCGGGATGGGTGGGGTGATCGATCGCTTCAAGGCTGGGCAAAAACTTACCGCGTGCCAGTAGATCAAGCCGCCAGCGAGCCACATGAGACCAGAATCGCAAGTCATCTCCCAGCCAGGAAAATCGATCGTCTTGCACTGAAGATAGGGGCAAGGAATGGAGCAACTCAATGGCTTCCAGAAGGGTTAGACGTACCCCGCTAATTCTCCAGGGTTGAAGCTGCATTCCGGGTGCAGGCTGCCCTGCTGGTGGGCTGGGTTGCCCCTCGGCATTGAGGTTAGGATCAAGGTGATCTTGCTCTACAGAGAAGACTTCCAGGGCTGGAGTCTTCATCGCTGAATGTTGGGGTAACCAGCCGGTTGTAGGTTCCGGGGTCGATCCAGATATGGCATCGCTGGGCAGTAGCCCAACCACTGACTGCCAGAGGGGAGAATCGTGATTGGGTTCAGATGGACGTTTGCGCGATCGTCCTTTGGGACTGGTGCTAACTGGAACTGGCTCCACAACCGGAAAGCCGACCACTGGCCAATGCAATTGCCCAGATTGGTGCAGGGAGTGCAGCCATTGAGTTAACTCAGGGGCAGTCATCGCAAAGGGATGAACCGGCAGATCGGTGCGAGCGATGGGCTCAATCCTGCGCCAAGTTTCGCCCCAGATGAAAAAGTAACCGTCTTCAAGGCGATCGACCGCACCGGATGCAAGAATTTCCGTGGGTGAAGCGATCCAGCTACCATGTAGAATTGCCATGCCGTCAAAACTGGATGAAGTGGCATAAAGCGAAGACTCCCAGGAAGTTGCTCACATTGCGGTGATGAACGAAAACTTCTGGGAAATGCATTACGCTGCAAGGAATACTTTATTGTACGGCCAGTCCTGGCATTGTCAGGTAATCAGTACGCCCGATCCCGACTTTGTGTTGCGAATCGGACGTGCTCAGCCAAACGTGCTCAGCAGAGCCAAAAAGAATCAGCAGCAAAAGCAACACGAGAGCAACACGAGAGCCGCAGAAAAAAGACAGGTGCATTGGCAACCTGCCTTCAATCTCAAACCCAGAGAGGTTCAGAAAAATAACTATTTCGAAGCCGCTTCTCTCGCTGCGGCCGCCTCATCAGGATGAATGCCTAAACGAGTCAGGTTAATCCGGCCGCGATTGTCAATCTCCCGCACTTTGACGATCACCTCATCGCCAATCGCCACTTCATCTTCTACTTTGCCGACTCGGTAGTCGGCCAGTTGCGAAATGTGGATCATGCCTTCTTTACCAGGCAGGAATTCCACAAACGCACCGATCGGAATAATGCGAGTGACCCGACCCACATAGACATCCCCGGCACTGAGCTTACGGGTCATGCCTTCGATGATTGCTCGTGCTTGCTTGGCTTTGAGACCATCGACAGCAGAAATGGTAACGGTACCGTCGTCTTCGATATCGATCTTCGCTCCGGTTTGTTCGGTGATGCCCTTGATGGTTTTGCCACCTGGGCCAATAATCATGCCGATCAAGTCTGGATCGATCTTGATGGTTAACAAACGAGGCGCAAAGGGGGATAGTTCTTCACGGGGTTTATCCAGGGCAGAGAGCATCCGATCGAGAATATGCACTCTGGCCGGACGAGCCTGGTTGATCGCATCGGCAATCACCTGCATGGAGAGCCCGGTGATTTTCATATCCATTTGGAGGGCCGTGATGCCATGATCGGTGCCAGCGACTTTGAAATCCATATCGCCCAGGAAGTCTTCAATCCCCTGAATATCTGTGAGAATGCGAACTTCTTCTCCTTCTTTGATCAATCCCATGGCTGCTCCACTCACGGGTTTGGTGATCGGCACACCGGCATCCATCAGGGCCAAGGTAGAGCCACAAACCGATCCCATCGAGGTGGAACCGTTAGAAGATAGAACTTCCGAGACAACTCGCAAGACGTAGGGAAATTGAGCTTTGGTGGGAATCACGGGCATTAATGCACGCTCAGCCAACGCCCCATGCCCGATCTCGCGCCGTCCAGGAGATCGCATGGGTTTGGTTTCTCCAACCGAGTAGGGGGGCATATTGTAGTGATGCATGTAGCGCTTTTCTTCTTCCGGATGCAGGTCATCTAGTTCCTGGGCTTCTCCTGGAGTTCCAAGCGTAACCACCGACATCACCTGGGTTAAACCGCGCTGAAAGAGGGCACTGCCATGCACCCGACTGGGTAATAAGCCGGTGCGGCAGGAAATGGGTCGAACTTCATCCAGTTTCCGGCCGTCTACCCGCACGCCTTCTTCGATGATTTGGCGGCGCATCAACTTTTTAGTAATGCTCTTGTAGGTATTACCGACGGACTTCGGCTCCGTGGTTGCTGCGACCCGCACAGGATCTTCTTCTGGCAATGCTTCGATCGCCGTGTTCACTTCGTCTTTGATCGCATCTAAGGCTTCGTCCCGTTCCGGCTTACTCAACTCAAACTGAGTCAAAATTTGTTTGACTGGAGCAGTGACGCGATCGGTAATAAAGTTTTCTAGCGTGGAATCAACCTCTGGCGGTTCCTGCTGCACAATTTCAATTCCCAGTTCGGCGATCAGGTCGCGCTGGGCCTGAATCAAATCCCGAACGACTTCATAGCCAAAATCGATCGCCTCAATGATGTCTTGTTCGGGGAGCTGGTTGGCTCCGGCTTCTACCATGATCACCCCATCGGGGGATCCTGCAACGACCAGATCCAGATCGCCAGCTTCGATTTCTTGGTAGGTCGGATTAATGATGAAATCATCGCCCACGAGCCCGACCCGCACCGCGGCCATTGGCCCGTTGAAGGGAATTTCGGCTAACAAGGTGGCGATCGAGGCCCCAGTGACCGCTAAGACATCGGGAGGCACCCGCTCATCCAATGAAAGCGTAGTTGCAACAATTTGCACATCATCGCGTAACCAATTCGGAAATAATGGACGCAAGGGGCGATCGATCAGACGGCTAATCAGGGTGGCCCGTTCTGGGGGTCTTCCTTCGCGCCGGAGAAACCCACCCGGAATGCGACCGGCCGCATAGAGACGTTCTTCGTAGTCCACCAGCAACGGCACAAAATCGATCCCTTCCCGAGCCGCTGCCCTTGTGGCAGTGACCAAAACCGCTGTATCTTCAGACTGGATTAAAACTGAACCTCCTGCTTGAGGCGCTAATAAACCCACCTTGAGTCGAATATCCCTACCATCCACGGATATTGACTTGTCTACTTCTTGAAACATGAAGCGTTCTATCCTTCCAATTAGTTGTCCTTATTCTTCTCTTGAGGCAATCGTAGCATTGATATCCTTGTACTGATGCCGCTTCGCGCAAATCGGACATCCTGAATGAACTCTTCAGATTCCGCGTTTTAGCTTTGATTTAGCACATTTGATTGAGAGCATTGGTGAACGGCACGCAGTTCATCAGATTCATACTGCCGAGGGCGCTGCTGGTAAAGGGAAGGATCAACAGATTCCCCTGTCTATCAGCACGGTTACCTGCAATTCATTTACTTGCAATCGACATTGCTTGCAAAACTTTTTGCATTCTATCCCTATTTCTAGCCTACCGTTTGACGGCCCTCTGCGATCCGTCAGGCATTCCATCCTGGCAAAATTAATAAACTTTTCCTATCTCAAATGGCTGCTGATTCGCAGAAAGCCTTAGACTCAACTAAGAATCGTTTGCAATTAGCCTGCTCGTTTTTCCCTGGTTCAAGGGGCAAGCTGCAATCTGACCTATCTAACCTGCTTATCTAACCTGCCTATCTTAACGTGACTGCTCTAACGTGACTGCGATCGACTCTCCATCCTGATCCCATCTCCCGAACAGAACTGCAATTTCCTATCATGCAATCTCCCATCCCGCGCTCCCTGATCCTTGGGTTATCCAAAGTGCTCCACACTTTGCGATCCTGCGTAACTATGACCCTACGTAACTATGACCCTACGTAACTGTGACCCTACGTAACTGTGACCCTACGTAACTGTGACTCAACCGTTCCTCAAACAGGCTTTCAAGGATTGTCCGGCTCCGCTCCTGTGGGTCATGCAACCCGCATTATTTCTGTCGATTGGGTTGCATATTGTAATACTACTGATGCCGCTGCCCGATCGATCCAGTTCTGAGCCAGCACCAGAGCCTGTATTATCCCCATCTCCGCAAGTACCGCTGACCCGTCTCCCGTCTCCCCAACCCTCAGCCAGCCTGACTCCCTCACCCAAACCCAGCCCAGCTCCGAGTGTGATCGCGACTCCTCCGGTTCGGGTGGCTCCATCGCCGCCGTTGGCTGCTCGGCCAGCCACTCCACCGCCTCCCCAGCGATCTCCCCAACCGACTCCCTCGCCCCGGTCTGCTTCACCGAGCCCAACTCCTAGCCCTGATCCAGTCCCTCCTCCCGCCATTCCGTTCAGTGATGTGCCGGTATTAGCAGGAGCGCAAACTGGCTGTTATGGGATGGGTGTCTGTCACCAATTGACGGATGGTACGCCGTTTCGGAGTGCGGGGCAAAATTTAGAAAGCCAGTTCCAGTCCCAAGGCTATACGGTTCAATTGCGGGATGATCTGGAAGAAACTGGGCGAAAGATTTACGAATTAACCCGATCGGGCGAAACCCGGTTTTTAAATGTGTTCTCGATCAATGTGGGTGAAACGATTTACCTAGTCACGCCCCAGCCGATCAGCTTGCAGGAACTGGAAGAGAGTGAAACCCTCAAAGCAGAGCTGGAAACCTTGCTCAATCAACAGGTGGGTACTCGTCTGGCCGATCCGTCCCAATTGGCTGCGGCTGCCGACTTTTATCTGAATGCAGCCCCGCGTCCAGAAATTGTGGGTAATCTCCGTCTCTTGGCAAACTCTACCCCCGAACAGTTGCTGCCGAATCTGAGTGGTCAACTTCAAGCTCAGCAGTTTAGCTTAACAGCGGCTGGGGGGTATGGCGGAGGCTTACTGTATGAAGTGACGAGGGGTGCCTATACGGGTTATCTCAATATCATCCCTACGATCGATCAGAGTGGAACGGTGGTAGTGCTCTGGATGAATTTACCGACTTGATCACTGAGTGGTCGATTGTCTAGGCTATTGCTCCGCTGAACGCAAGTCTGGTGCAGGGGCGAATGCTCGTAAGGTAGCGGTGCTAGCAATCGCGAGACTGACTTTGGCTCCGATCGGTAAATACAATTCAACAGGAGTGCGAGCGACGAATTGTTGCCCCGAAGGAAGCTCTACACTGTAGCGATACTCGCGACCGAGAAACTGACGATCTCGTACAACCGCCTGTCCTGATGTTTCCGTGGGAATGAGGCGCAGGTCTTCTTGGCGCAACATTAGATCGGCTGACGTTGGCAATGGGGTTAATCCGGGACTGGCTATAACGCGATCGAGCGGTAGAGAACCCAGAACAGTCTGCCATTGGTGCTCTTGCTGCTGAGCTGCGAGGAAATTGGTCTGAGTGACAAATTCGGCCACAAATCGGGAAGCCGGTTCGCGATAGAGGGTTTCGGGGGTGCCCATTTGCTCAAGACAACCTTGCCGCATCACCGCGACTCGATCGGAAATGGAAAGCGCTTCTTCTTGATCATGGGTGACCAAGACTGCTGAGGTGCCCGCCGCTTTGAGAATGTCTCGTAATTCTTGGCGTAAGCGCAGCCGCACCTGCACATCTAGATTGCTCAGAGGTTCATCTAACAACACCAGAAACGGATGGGGTGCGAGGGCGCGGGCCAGGGCGACCCGTTGTTGTTGCCCACCTGAAAGTTGATGGGGATAGCGATCACCCAGTTGCTCTAGCCCTACCAACGTCATGACTTCCTGAACCCGTTGCCGAACCGCTCCACTCGGCTTCTCTTGCAGACCAAAGGCAATATTCTGCTGCACGGTTAAGTGGGGAAACAGTGCATAGTCTTGAAATACCATGCCGACTCCCCGTTTTTCTGGCGGGATCCACCGTCCGGCTCCAGCCACGATCTGCTGCCCAATGGTGATCGTTCCTGTTTGGGGTTGTTCAAAGCCTGCAATCAAGCGCAGTAAAGTTGTTTTGCCGCACCCAGATGGCCCTAATAAACTGAGTAACTCTCCGGGTTGCAGGGCAAAGCTGACGGTGCAAACGGC
The DNA here is from genome assembly GCA_025454395.1 of Elainella sp. Prado103. Classification (GTDB taxonomy): domain Bacteria; phylum Cyanobacteriota; class Cyanobacteriia; order Elainellales; family Elainellaceae; genus Elainella. The sequence continues at coordinate 62,049 of JALOOM010000003.1, read as the reverse complement.
CGGTGGCAGATGAGAGGTAAACTGTCGAGTCACTGTTTCCAGACATAAGATTGGCTCAGGAGAAGAGGAACCAGCGACCATAAAGCTTGCCATACCATTGTGTGGAGAGTGATTGTGTGGAGAGTGATTGTGTGAAAAGCGATTGTGTGAGGAGCAACTTTGTGAAAAGTAACTTTGTGGAAAGCAACTTTGTGAAAAGCGACAGATTTGAAAACAGTAGTCCAAGGGCTAGCAACCCCGGGGTTACCAGTTTGCAAACCTATTGAGTTTGCACACCTATTGATTGGACTGGCGCTGAAACCGATCGGGTAAACCAGAAATTTGCCTGTCCAGACAGAATACTAGCCTTCGTTCGACACTGATCTTATAGTAAGAAGCGACTGCAATTAATTCTCATCAAGTTCATGATTTTTTTGGAGTTTATCGAGTGATCAGCGCTCCTAGGATAGCCTCAGTTCAGGTCAGACAGTTGATCCAGAGAGGATGGATTCTGAGCGCGATCGGGATTGCCCTCCTAATTGCTACCCCTATGCTGGTGGTGCTCAGTAGCGTTTTGAGCAACACGGGCGAGGTTTGGCAACATCTGCTGACCACCGTTTTGCCTCGATACATTGCGAACTCGGTGGTGCTGGTGCTGGGGGTGAGTGGGGGGGCAGCGGTGCTGGGGGTGAGTACGGCCTGGCTCGTCACGACTTGTCGCTTTCCGGGTTGCCGCCTTTTCCAATGGGCTTTACTGCTGCCCTTAGCGGTACCAGCCTATATTCTCGCCTATGTCTACACAGAACTCTTAGAGTTTTATGGCCCGGTTCAGACATTGTTGCGATCGATCTTTGGTTGGACAAGTGTGCAAGACTATTGGTTTCCACCCATTCGCTCTATGGCTGGAGCCATCCTGATGCTGAGCCTAGTGCTCTATCCCTATGTGTATTTGCTAGTGCGGGTCGCGTTTCTAGAACAATCTGTCTGTACCGTCGAAGCCAGCCGATCGTTGGGCTGTGGCTCCTGGAAAAGTTTTTTTAAGGTGGCTTTGCCGTTAGCTAGGCCTGCAATTATGGCGGGTTTAGCTCTGGTGATGATGGAAACACTGAATGACTATGGCACAGTGCAGTTCTTTGCCGTTGATACCTTTAGCGTTGGCATTTATCGCACTTGGTTTAACTTGGGGGAGCGGATCGCCGCTTCGCAATTGGCTGCTTGTTTGCTGGTTTTTGTGCTGGCAATGTTGCTGATAGAGCAATGGTCGCGCCACCAAACCCGTTATTACCAGAGTATTAGCCGCTATCAAGCTGCTGCACCCTATCAACTGCGAGGCTGGCGAGCCGGTTTAGCTGGGTTTGTCTGTGCTGTGCCGATCGCCCTTGGCTTTTTAGTTCCTGGCGGCGTATTACTGCAAATGACCTTCAATCATGTTACACAACGCTTCAGTGAACGATTTTGGACATTAGTAGGGAATAGCCTACTTTTAGCTGCCGTCACGGCTGCGATCGGGGTTCTGCTCTCCCTGGTGCTAGCCTATGGGTTACGCTTACAACCCACTCCCTTGATGAATGTGGCAGTGCGAACCTCAGCGATTGGTTATGCCATTCCGGGATCGGTGATTGCGGTGGGTGTGCTAATTCCGATCGGGCTACTCGATAACAGTTTGGATGCCTGGATGCAGGCTCGGTTCGGCATTTCCACTGGTCTACTGTTGAGTGGCACAATTACAGCCCTGGTGTTTGCCTATCTGGTGCGGTTTCTGGCGGTCGCTTTTAACACCGTCGAATCGAGTTTGATTCGGATTAAACCCAGCTTGGATGATGCGGCTCGATCGCTTGGCCACAGTCCTGGGCAGACCCTGCGGCGGGTTCATGCGCCCCTGATGACGGGAGGGCTGTTGACCGCAATGATTTTGGTCTTTGTGGATGTGATGAAAGAGTTACCTGCGACGCTGATTGTGCGTCCCTTCAACTTTGACACATTGGCAGTGGAGGTGTACCGCCTCGCGGCTGATGAACGCCTGGCCGAAGCCGCTGCTCCAGCTTTGACGATCGTGGCAGTTGGCATCGTACCCGTGATTTTATTGAGCTATCAAATTGCCAGAACCCGCAGTGCTAATTCAGGTGCTAATTCAGGTGCTAATTCAGCACCTCCTCTGAGTTAGACCTCAACCACGTTCAGGGCTTTCAAAATGTGGTACGTGATCAAGAGCTGGGTGAGTGCGAGAGGATAACTTTGTAAGGTTTCGCCAGTGGTGCCGACGACTTTACCCAGGTTATCATTCCCTTCTAGGCTGCAAAACTTACCGAGATAGGGCACCTCATTACAGAGCACTCGCTCCAATTCTCTCACTTGGTCACTGGTGGCATGGCCATCAATTTCCAGGAGATCGACAGGTTTGCCCATGTCTCGATCGAGCCCCAGCCGGATAGCAGAACCCAGATGATTACCATTGGCTCCCAAAATGTTTGTCAGATCGGGGTGAGGAATGGTGGGGCGAAGAACTAGGCGAGCATTCAGCAAGAGATCACTTTGCCCATTGGCTTCGTTTCCAGGATAGAAGGTCACGATTACATCGGCCCATTGGCGCTGAGGACGAATAAAGTGTTCAGAGTCATACTCGCGTTTCCGCATTTGTTCAAGCACTTCAGCTTCCGTATAACCGCGTTTTCGGGTATCCCGTTTGATTTTCCAGACAGTGCGCAGATCTTCCGGAGGCGCGAGATAAACTTTGACATCATAGCTGTCACGCATACCGCGAGTGGAATAGCCGAGGAGCCCTTCTACGATCACAAACCGAGTCGGCTTAATATATTCAGGTGGGTCGAACTCGCCGCTGCTGTGGTTGTAGATCGGTTTAAGAATCGGTTGACCTGTGCGCAGTAAGCCCAAATGTTGTTGGATGATATCGAGATAGTTACAATCCGGGTGAAGAGCAGAAATGCCCATCTCAGCTCGCTGTTTGCGATCGTAGCGGTGGTAATCATCCGTACAGATCACAGTGACATTCTCCTCGCCCAGCACCTGAGCAATCCCCTTGGTCAAGGTGGTTTTTCCGGCTGCACTGTCACCGACAATACCAAGAACAATTGGGCGCTGCGTCATGGTTCCCCCTTAGGCTGAGAGATGGAAGTCTAAAAATGAAGTGTCCTCATTTTAGAGGGAATTGGGAGCAAGCTATAGTCAAGTTTTGTGGTCAAGTTTTGTGAGTCGAGTTTTGTGAGTCGAGCGTTGTGAGTCGAGCGTTGTATCTAAGTTTTGTGGTCGAGTTCTGTAGTCAAGTTTTGTGGTCAAGCTTTATAGTCAGGTTGGTGCAGTGCAACCAGATATCGGCTCAGACCGGATCCAATTCTCGTAATCTTACTTAACCCATTCATAAAGTTTGGACAAAGCCCCCCGGAGTTTGGGCATAATGGGGGTGCTGAAGTCGATGCGCGCATTCATGACCTCTGAACCTTTCCTGTTTATTGATGACCAGCCCATCTCCAGCGGGCAGATTTTGAACTATTTGCAAGCTACGCGCAAACTGGATGCATTCATCGGTGACATCGTCCGACAGTTTGTGATGGAACGCGAGTTGCAGTCTCAAGAGACAAATGTTAGCTCTGCCACGATCGAGCAAGCAGTGATCGATTTTCGTTTAAGTAACCAGCTCACCGATCCAGCTAAATTCCAGGAATGGTTGTCTGGCAACGGGCTCACCTACGAGGCATTTCATCGCCAGATTGAGGTGGGCTTTCGGATGCGCAGCCTGCGGGAAACGGTCACTGCCAGCCGGTTGCCCGAATACTTTATCGAGCGCAAAATGTACCTCGATCGGGTAGTGCTTTCCCGGATTATTGTGGACGACCGAGAGCTAGCAGAAGAACTGAAAACCCAACTGCAAGAAGGGGCTTTGTTTGAGCAATTGGCTCGCGAATATTCCCTCACAGACGATCGGATCATGAATGGGATGGTGGGGCCAGTCAGCCGGGGTTCGATGCCGGATCTGATGCGAGCCGAAATTGATCTGGCGAAAGCAGGGGATGTGGTCGGGCCGATCGGCATGGAAGAACGCTGGGGACTGTTTCGAATCGAAGCCTTCTTGCCAGCTTCCCTGGAAGACCCCCAAATTAAGCAGAGTCTTGAAGAGGAAATCTTCGAGCAATGGTTAGGTGAAAAAATGCAATCCCTTCCGATCAGACTACAGGTAAGTGAATGATTACCAATGATCTCCTGGCGGGCATCGCATGGGATGTTCCCCCTCTTGGCTGGCTGAGTGCGGCACAACAGGTGCAACTGAAAGATCACGCGAAACCTCGAACCCATCGCTTGGGTGAGGTGATTTGGTCGATCGATGCGGGTTGCCAATTTCTGGTGGTGAGTGGCAATGTGCGGTTAGTGCCGAATGACGGCAAACCTGTGCTATTGAAACCAGGGGATTGGTTTGGCGATTTGCTGTCTCTCAGCGATGAATGGAAGGCGCGGGCAGCCAGCAAAGAGGTCGTGGTGTTAGAGTGGGCGACCGAGGTATGGCAAGATTTTCCAATCCCTGAGATTCAGCAGTTTTGGGCATCCCTTCGATCGCGCTATCAACCGAATTTCACCGATCAACCCCTGCCGATTACGGGTTACCCTTTTGTATCGGGCATCAACAGCGGGGCGGCCGCCCTAACGATGCTGTCTCAATATTTAGACACGCCGGTGCAACAAGACTGGGTACAGCGGCAGTTACGGGGACAGCGTCCTAAAAACTTGATTGATACGGGCGAAAAAATTGGCCTGCAAATGCGGCGGTTGCTGATTGGGGACTGGCGAGATCTGCGGCAAATTACCTTTCCAGCCCTGCTGCAATGGCAACAGCCCGGCCATTGGGTGGTGGCTTACGGAGTCCGGGGCGATCGACTGATTCTGGCTGACCCGATGAATCCGTCCCAAACTTGTGAAACGGTGCCCCGTCCCCTCGTGCAAGAAGCCTGGGATGGGCAACTCTGGCAAGTCGATTTAATTCACAAGCAAGAAAACTTTAACCTGAGCTGGTTTTTGCCAGCGGTCTGGAAGTTCCGCACCCTGCTCGGTGAAGTGTTGCTCGCCTCGTTCACCCTGCAAATTTTAGGTTTGACCAGCCCCATCATCACCCAGGTGATCATTGATAAGGTGATGGTGCAGGAGAGCCTGGCCACCCTGGATGTGATGGCGGTCGCCCTGCTCGGTGCGGCGGTCTTTGAGGCGATTCTGGGCATTCTCCGGATGTTCATTTTCACGCACACCACCAATCGCCTGGATATGGCCTTGTCGGCCCAACTCTTCCGGCATTTGCTGCGACTGCCACTCTCCTACTTCGAGGCGAGACGGGTCGGCGATACGGTGGCGCGGGTGCAAGAGTTGGAGGAAATTCGTCAGTTTTTAACCGGCACTGCTCTAACCGTGGTGCTCGACAGCATCTTCTCCGTGGTCTATCTGGGCATGATGTTTTACTACAGCCCGAAGCTGACGGGTGTAGCACTGGCGGCGATTCCCCTGTTTGCCATCCTCACCTTGTTAGCCACTCCGATTTTGCGGCATTGGCTGAATGAAACCTTTAACCGCAGTGCCGATAGTCAGTCTTTCTTGGTGGAAACGGTGACGGGCATCCATTCGGTGAAGGCCCATGCGGCTGAGAAAGCGTCGCGCGATCGATGGGAAGGGCTCTATGCCCGGTTTGTCCGCACGGGCTTCAAGGCTTCAACGACGGCGAATGTGAGCAACCACCTGGGTGACTTCTTGACCAGCTTTTCGGCTTTGCTGATTCTGTGGTTTGGGGCTCAGTTGGTGATCAAACAGCAGTTGACGATCGGGCAATTGGTGGCGTTTCAAATGTTGTCTGGGCATGTGACAGGGCCATTGCTGCGCTTGATTCAACTCTGGCAAACCCTACAAGAAGTGTTGTTGGCGGTCGATCGCATTGGGGACATTTTAAACGTGGCTCCCGAAGCCGAACCGGGTACGGGCTTGATGTTGCCACCCTTGAAAGGGCAGGTGGCCTTCGATCAGGTCTTTTTCCGCTACAAAGATACCCAGGAGCCGATCCTGCGAGGGGTTTCCTTCGAAGCCCAGCCTGGGCAATTTGTGGGCATTGTTGGACGGAGTGGATCGGGAAAAAGCACTTTGTCAAAACTGATCCAGCGGCTTTACCAGGCTGAGTCAGGGCGAATTTCGATCGATGGCTTTGATATTAAAAGTGCCGATCTCGCTTCCCTGCGGCCTCAAATTGCTGTGGTGTTGCAAGAAGACTTCTTGTTTAACGGCAGCATCCTAGAAAATATTACCCTCGGTAATCCTGATGTGACCGCAGAGCAGGTGTTGGAAGCAGCCCGATTGGCAGTTGCCCATGATTTCATTTGCGATCTTCCCGATGGCTATGAAACCAATGTCGGTGAGCGGGGCACGGCTCTATCAGGGGGACAACGTCAGCGGATCACCCTGGCGCGTTTGTTTCTCTCCAATGCGCCAATTTTGATCCTGGATGAAGCGACGAGCCACCTGGACGCTGAAACGGAACAGCAAGTTCTGGAAAATCTGAAGCGAATTTCTAAAGATCGAACGATGTTTTTGATCGCCCACCGCTTCGCGCCTCTGAAACAGGCTGATTTAATTTTGACCATGGAAAAAGGGGTGATCGTTGAACGCGGCACCCATGATCACCTGATCCAACAAAAAGGGCTGTATTGGTCGCTCTATCAACGGCAACAAGCATCGGTCTGATTCTAGTTCCGTCTCCCCTGGCTGCCTCACTGGTATCGATGCAAACCTCGGTGATAGGGAGTAGAATTTGTTTCAGGGAACTCAGGAACTTTACTGAGGGTTTACTCAACCGGCACTCTGGTGAATCTTCAATAAATCCTGGCGAAAATGAGAGCGATCGATCGACCGAGTATTAGACACTCAGGAAAGGTTAACTAAGGCAGATATGCCTCAATCATCCAGCGGATTCTCTGAGAGAGATGCGTTTGGGATGAAATGCTCCGATTTGAAGAAGCTCCCATTCACACAAGGCACGGTTTTATTCGTGTCAATCTGCAAAAGATCTGGTTTTGTCAAGTTTTGTGAAGGATGATCGGCTCATCCTGTAGGAAGGGTAACGGTTGCAACCGCCTAATTAAACTGAAACGCACTCTACCCAATTTGATCGCAAGATTCTGATCTATGGATGAATCCATGGATCGAGCCCTGTGCGCTGCTCTGTCCGGCTAGCTCACTTTGGGGCTGCTCAGAATGCTGGCAACGATGTGCTGGCAACGGTGGCAATTTGTTTAATTGTGTCCAATTCTCCCTGTTCAATTCATCACGATACGCACTATGTCTAACGAAATTTTGAGATTGACCGATGCAGTTGCGAATCAGTCTGCCTATTTGGTCTACTCAACTGAAAATAAAGCACCCATTTCCTCAGCCGGGGGACTATCCATCACCTTCGATTTCTATGCCTATGGTGGAACAGGTGCAGATGGCATCAGCTTTTTCTTAGTGGATGGTGCTAAACCGATCCAGCGCGTTGGGGGGTTTGGGGGCTCGCTGGGCTATGCGCCCTATCAACTGGATGGGATTGTGCAACCTGGTGTGGATGGCGGTTATTTGGGAATTGGCTTCGATGAATTTGGGAGCTATTCTTCACCGACAGAAGGACGGACAGGCGGACCAGGGAATCAGTCAGATGCGATCGTTGTGCGGGGTAGCCAGGTCACCAACTACAACTATTTGTCCGGCACCCAGCTTCCGTCTGGACTGAGTCTAGACAATCCTGGTGCGGGAGCCACTCGGGAAAACTCGAAGCGAACGGCCAAGATTGATCTGGCACCGACAGGGGTCTTGTCTGTCAAGGTGGATCTAAACCAGGATGGAGATTTTGATGATCTTGGGGAAAATGCGATTCCTGGACTGGATGTTGTGGCCAATGGCAACGGAACCCTGCCGACCTCTTTCTTTTTTGGCTTTGCGGCTTCCACAGGTGCCCAGACCAATATCCATGAAGTCGGTAATTTCCGGGTTACCGCTTTTAATGGCACACCGATCCCAGGTAGTTTCAGTGGTGATCTGGTGATTGTGCAGCCAGGGGATACTCCCAGTAAACCCATCGGTGGCGGGGGCAACGACGTGATTGAAACGGGTAACGGCAATGATAGCCTGGTCGGAAATGCCGGTAATGATATTCTGATTGGTAATCAGGGGAGCGATACCTTGACAGGTGGTACCGATGTTGATCGCTTCTACTTCCGTGGAGCTTCTCGCACAGAAGCGCTCCGGAGTTCAACCTTGCGTTCTCGCGATCGAATCACTGACTTCCGCTTCTCTGAAGGTGATAAGTTTGGGCTTGACTTCGATCGCAATCTTGAAACGATCGAAAAACCGCGTGGTTTGTTCAATTCCGGCAAGGAAAAAGGCAAAAACCTGCTGAAAGCCGCAGAAGCCGCCTACAACGATAAAGATTTCAAGAAGAAGGGTGATCAGCGGTTGAAGGCGGGAGAAGCCATATTCTTCCGGTTGGGCAACTCAACCTATCTGTCGATCAACAACGGCCGGGCCGGGTTCTCACCGACTGATGATTTGCTAGCCGATGTCACTGGTATCCAGTTTAAGTCTGGTGATCTGAAGAAAGGCACGCTGAAAGTGGCAGATTACTTTGTCGCGTAGGATCTCAGCCTCGTAGGATCTCAGCCTCGTAGGATCTCAGCCTCGTAGGATCTCAAATTCGCACCTGTGACGGCATGAGGCGGCTGATCGGCGAGTCAACCTGATGGACTGATGCCCTACAAAACCGGAATCGCACTGCTGACCTCACGCGGGTAGATCAGCCAGCAGCGCCGCCAGGGTTGGGCGATCGTTTGCACGAGGGGCGATAATTCACTGATTTCCCGCAAGCCCGACTCCATTTGCAGCTTAATGCCATGGTGATATAGGGTATAACCGCTGCTCTGTGCCGTCCGTAGCCCGACGTAGTAATGGGCTGCCAATCCCTGCTGTTCTGCCTGAGTGCGGATCTGCTCATTCAGGGCAATCCGTTCCTCAGGAGCCAGATTGGTAATATCTAGTGTCTTGAATAAATCTCGATCGATAAAGCGGCGGCAGAGATCCGATAGGACGGGATCAGGATTTTGTTGCCAGCGTTGCAGATGATAAACCAACATGCCGTCATCTGCGCTTAAATACTGTTTGAGGGATAGAGCATTGCAGTCTTGCTGCAACCAGGCAGTCACCGTTTGATCGGCCCAGAGTTTGTCCACAGGTAATAGTTCGCGAGCCCGTTGGAAAACGTGAAATAGTAGCCAGGTGGCGGCAATGTTTTTCGAGTGGTTATACACCTGAGAGTACATAAAATAACGCACAATCAAGTAATGCTCGATCGCGGCCATTCCTTTGCGGGCTACCGTCAGTTGTTGGGTGATAGGGTCAAAGCCAAGCGCCATAATAATGCGATCGAGGTCAAGCTTACCGTAGGAAGCCCCGGTAAAATAGCTGTCGCGCATCAGATAATCGAGCCGATCGCAGTCTAACTGACTGGAAACCAATTGCCAGATGCAGGGGACAGGATGCTGCTTGTGGTAAACCTGCTGCAACTGGGGTAACAAGGTGCGATCGAAGTCATCTAATAGAGTGCGAATGGGGAGTGATTCTTGCAGAATACGTTCCGTCCAATGCTCATGATGACATTGAAAAATCTCTTCGCAGGTATGGCTAAATGGGCCATGCCCAATGTCATGGAGCAAGGCTGCGCAAAGTACTACAGCCCGATAGGGTTGCAATTGAGGATGGAGTTCAGCTAAGCGATCGAAAGCTCGTCTGGCGACGGCCATCACCCCGATCGAATGGGTAAACCGTGATCCTTCTGCGCCATGGAAGGTGAGACTAGCGGGCCCAAGTTGGCGAATACGCCGTAACCGTTGAAAGGCAGGAGTATCAATCAGGTGGATTAATAGGGCATCCACCGGATCGTTCCAGTTCAGCCCGATCGCGCCATGGAGCGGATCGTGATAGGTGCGCCCGAGCCGAGAAGTCCAGGTCATGGTAGGGAAGAGGAAAAGGATAAAGCAAAGTTATAGAACAATCGTTCTTAAACCAGTGGATGGACAATCGCTTTGACCTCGATCGCCCAACCTGATTGCTCAACCTGATTGCCCAGCCTGATTGCCCAACCTGATTGCCCAGCCTGATTGTTAGACAAGATATACAAGATTGCCGCTATGCTAAGCTTAACCTGCTCCTGCCGCGACCACAGAGGGTTGAGATAACAGTTCGATGGCTGCTTGGTACTGGGGATCGACCTCTGTACCCACTTGCTCGCGAGTTAAGGATGGGTTGAGGGGCACGTTGAAATCCGGCGCAATTCCCAGTTTGTTGATGTCATGGTGATTAGGAGTTTCATATTTGGCGATCGTGACTGCCAATCCAGAGCCGTCTGACAAGTTAAAGAGGGATTGAATCAAGCCTTTCCCAAACGTATTTTCTCCGATCAGTTTGGCGCGACCATTATCTTGCAGGGCTCCTGCTAAGATCTCGCTGGCACTAGCAGTTCCCTGATTGACCAGCACCACGAGCGGATCTTGGGTCAGGGCTTTGCCGGTTGCCGCAAAACTGTCTTGAATGCCGTTGCGGTTGACGGTATAAACGATCGTACCTTCATCTAACCAGAGTCGGGCTACTTCAATGCCAGCTTGGAGCAGTCCACCAGGATTACTGCGCAGATCGAGTACATAGGCGGCTGCGTCTTGGGATTCTAGTTTTTGAATGGCGTTTGCTACTTCGATCGCAGCATTGGCGTTGAATTGGCTGAGCCGAATGTAACCTAACGGGGTGCCGTTTTCGGTAGTGCGCAATTCTGCGTAAACCGGATTGAGTGTAATTCGATTACGGACAATATCTACTTCACGGGCCTGGGTCGCTGCCTCCTCTTCCGCTGCTACCGTTAGAGTGACTTGGCTCCCCATGGGGCCTCTCATCCGCTCTGCTGCTTCATCTAGCGTTAGTTTCGAAGTCGGGAATCCATTGATTTTCAAAATCCGATCGCGAGGTTTAATCCCAGCTTGCTCAGCGGGCGATCCTTCAATGGGAGCAATCACTCGTAACTCACCACTGCCGCTCTCCTGGGTGATTTGTAACCCTACGCCGGTCAGTTCGCCGGAGGTGTTGGTTTGCAGGCTACGGTATTGATCAGGACGCATAAATCGCGTGAATGGATCCTCTAGCGTGGCTAGCATCGATTGGATTGCCTCATACACCTTCTCTCGATCGGGCAAGGGCTGTTGCAAGGCACGTTGCCGAACGAGCCACCAGTTTTGGTGGTTAAAAGTATCGTCTACGTAGGCTCGATCGACGATCCGCCAAACTTCGCTGAGGAGCTGTTGTTCGGGCGTGAATGCGGTCGCAGGTGCAGCGAAACTGGTCAAAAACAGAGCGATCGGCAACAACGCAAGGAAGCCAATCCGGAGCATTCGTTTGATCATGCCACCAATCTTAAACTTCTCTTACCAATTCTGACTACTTTTCGCTGGATTGGGGAAGTGAATACGAACTTTCCCTGCCTATTTTTAAGGCAAGGAGGGTGGATCACGCAGGGTTTGGCAGCCTGACTAGACCCTGTTTAGACCTCCTGAAATTGCATGATCCAAAGCGATCGAGTTTAGATCCAGCCCAAGTCGAGTCCAGTCGAGTCCAGTCGAGTCCAGTTGAGTCCAGTCGAGTCAAGCCGAACTTAAAATTAGCGATCAAGCTATTTTCTTTTTATAGAGAAACTTCGCTCAAACCTTGATCTGTCAAGGTTTAGAAGTGCAAACAAGCTGAGAGCTATGTTACATTTATTGACAGTAATAAACTACTCCCGGAACTGTTGTTCATGTTTACTAAACAGGTAACTGACTCGAAAGCTTATCAGTGGTTTCAGGAGCGGTTAGAGATCCAGGCGCTTGCAGACGACATTAGCTCCAAGTATGTCCCGCCCCATGTCAATATCTTTTACTGCTTGGGTGGCATCACTCTAACCTGCTTCATCATCCAGTTTGCCACTGGGTTTGCGATGACTTTTTACTATAAGCCGACTGTTGCTGAAGCCTTCAACTCAGTGCAGTATTTGATGACCGAAGTGAACTTCGGCTGGTTGATTCGCTCCATCCACCGCTGGTCTGCCAGCATGATGGTGCTGATGATGATCCTGCATGTTTTCCGGGTTTACTTGACTGGTGGTTTCAAGAAGCCCCGCGAGCTGACCTGGGTCACTGGGGTGATCCTGGCAGTGATTACAGTCTCTTTTGGTGTAACCGGATACTCTCTCCCTTGGGATCAGGTCGGCTACTGGGCGGTGAAGATCGTTTCGGGTGTGCCTGAAGCGATTCCCGTTGTGGGTTCTCTCATGGTGGAACTGATTCGGGGTGGCACCAGCGTAGGACAAGCAACCTTGACCCGCTTCTACAGCCTGCATACCTTTGTGTTGCCTTGGCTGATCGCGGTCTTCATGCTGCTACACTTCTTGATGATCCGTAAGCAGGGCATCTCTGGCCCATTGTAATTTTGAGACTTGTTAGGTTGCGATCTACAAGTTCTTCGGCTGTTGCCGCCGGTTCGTTGTCGGTGTCATGTCGAGATCTTGTGAGCGAACTGTATGAGTGAAATCGTAGTGAGAATGTCAGAACGTCAGGTTTGCGATCGTCTACGCTATTTTGCAATTAAGCTTTTATTTCGATGCGAATCTGAAAGTGCTGATGGTTCTAAACTACATTTTTGACCCTAAATTTTAAGGAGAGCACTCCCTCATGGCAACCGTTAAGAAGCCGGATCTCGCCGATCCAGTTTTGCGTGAGAAGCTAAAGAAGGGCATGGGACACAACTACTATGGTGAACCTGCCTGGCCTAATGATCTTCTCTACATCTTCCCGGTCGTGATCCTGGGTACGATCGCCTGCTGCGTTTCATTGGCAGTGCTTGACCCAGCAATGGTTGGCGAACCGGGTAATCCGTTTGCGACCCCGCTGGAAATTCTGCCGGAATGGTATCTTTTCCCAGCCTTCCAAATTTTGCGGATCGTTCCTAACAAGCTGTTGGGTGTAGCTCTGCAAAGCGCAATTCCCCTCGGTTTGATGCTGATTCCGTTTATTGAAAACGTCAATAAGTTTCAGAATCCCTTCCGTCGCCCGGTGGCAATGGTCTTCTTCCTGTTTGGTACCGCTGCGACTCTGTGGTTAGGAATTGGTGCAACTTTCCCGATCGACAAGTCTTTGACACTGGGCCTGTTCTAATCCGCCGCATCGGGTGGCATGGTGGACGATTGTCTGCGAACTGATGCCATTCCTGGTTTCATTCGGTTTCATTTATAGTGAATTGCATACCGCTTGGGAGAGGTCAAGCCTGCTGTTGTAAGGGCAAGGTTGGCCGATCGCAGGCGGTTCATTTATGGAATCAGTCGGCATGAAATGAGTTGGCATGAAATCAGTTGGCATGGAATCAGTCGGCATGAAATCAGTTGGCATGGAATCAGTCGGCATGGAATCAGTTGGCATGAAATGAATTGGATCAATCGGACAGCCTGATTAGATGAATTGACTGCGTCATCACGCATGACAGTTTCAACAAATTTCTGGACAAGATTTCTGAGCAATTTCGTCAAAATTATCGATCGGCGTTAAAGACTCGATAAAGCTCTAGTTTAGGAGTTGCCGTTCATTCAACTTCTATGTTTGAGTCTAAATGTTGACCTGCATTGCGTTTTAGTCTTTAACCTCTAAAGAGATAGACCGGCTGGTGAACCGATTGAGTTTCCTCATGCGCCCATTGACGAACGCCTGACAAACAATCTATGCCAACTCTCCCTCAGGATTCTGTGCAAATTTCAACTGCGATGACCATTGCAGTTGCTGCTACCTTCACCGCTGAACCACTTGAAGAGAGTTTAAATTTTTGGATCAAACAACTCAACTGGTTAGGAACTGCTGAGTTTGCGCCTTACAACCAGATCTTTCAACAACTGCTCGATCCCACCAGTTTGCTGTCCCAAAATCAGCAGGGAGCAAATGTAATTCTGCTGCGATTTGAAGATTGGAGCCGTGATCTGCCGAGAGAGGATGCCAGCACTCAGGCTGCGATCGAACGGAACTTGGATGAATTCATCGTTGCTCTTCAGGCAGCCACTGCTCGATCAACTTCGCCCTATTTGCTCTGCCTTTGTCCCAGTTCACCGGCTGCTGAGGCTGACCCGCACTGGCGAGCCTTCACCCAATCCTGGCAAGCGAAATTAGAAGCTGAACTGGGGGGATGTAGCAATCTTCACTGGATCCGGAGCGAAGATTTAGCGCGCTACCCGGTGGCAGACTACTACGATGCTCAGCGCGATCGGTTGGGACATATCCCTTTTACTCCCTTGTTTTATACGGCGCTCGCAACGGCAATTATTCGCAAACTATATACGATTAAATCCGCTCCCCATAAGGTGATTGTGCTGGATTGCGACAACACGATCTGGCGTGGCATTGTCGGTGAAGATGGGGTGTCTGGCATTGAGATTACTCCTGCCTATCAGGCGTTACAGCAGTTTATGATCGCCCAGCAAGCAGCAGGTATGTTGCTCTGTTTTTGTAGCAAGAACAATGAGGCAGATGTACTGGAGGTGTTTGAGCAACGTCCAGAGATGCCGCTGAAGCTAGAGCATATCGTCGCTTGGCGGATTAACTGGTTGCCCAAATCGCAGAATATTCGTTCTTTAGCCCAAGAGTTGAACCTGGGTCTCGATAGCTTCATCTTCTTGGATGATAATCCGGTTGAATGTGCAGAGGTTCGTACCCACTGCCCTGAAGTACTGACGCTACAGTTGCCGATCCAGGGGAATATACCGCAGTTCTTGCAGCATGTTTGGGCATTTGACCATCTTAAAGTAACGGCCGAAGATCAGCAGCGCACTTTGCTCTACAAGCAAAACCTGGAACGGGAGCGTTTCCAACAGCAAACCTTGACGATCGATGCCTTCTTAGCAGGGTTAGACCTGCAAGTGGAAATTGCAGAGCCTGATGCCGCCCAGTTGCCTCGCATCGCCCAACTCACCCAGCGTACCAATCAGTTTAATTTTACGACCGTGCGCCGCAGTGATAGTCAGATTCAGCAGTTAGCTGCTGCTGGGTTGGAATGTCGCGCCGTCACCGTGCGGGATCGCTTTGGTGATTATGGCCTAGTCGGTGTGATGATTTTTGGTCGGGAACAGGCAGCTTTACGAATTGACACTTTTCTGCTCAGTTGTCGGGTGTTAGGGCGGGGAGTCGAGCATCAGATGATGCAACATCTAGGCAAAATCGCCGAAGAGCGAGAGCTAACTTGGGTTCAGGCTGATTTTATTCCCAGCAAGAAAAATCTGCCCGCCCGTAATTTCTTGGAGCGGATTGCTGCGGACTATCGTCAACCGATCGAGACAGGCGATCGATATGAAATGCCCGTCTCAGTCGCAGCCGCGCTGGTTTATCAGCCCGCGAGTGAACCTACCCCTGCCGCAGTCGATGGGGCTCCCCAGCAACCGCAAAAGCAACCTCAAACTAGCACTCAACCTGGAGCGACGATCAGTAAATCAGACTACTTGGGTAAAATTGCGACTCAGTGGTATCAACCCACTCTAGTGTTGGCTGTCATCAGCTCGGGACGGAGCTGCCAGCAACGATCGAGTCAGCGTCCTTATGTGGCACCCCGCACGCTGACGGAAGCTGATCTCGCCAAACTCTGGGCTGAACTGTTGCAGGTGGAATCGGTCGGAGTCACGGATGATTACTTCGATCTCGGGGGTACCTCCTTGTTGTCGGTTGAGCTGTTTGCCCAAATTGAGCAACAGTTTGGCAAAAAGCTGCCCTTAACGGCTTTAGTCAGTGCGCCGACTGTCGAGCAACTGGCCCAAGTCTTGAACCAATCTGAAGCGATGGATTCTCTGGTGCAGTTGCGGGTAGGGGGCGACCAACCGCCCGTGTTTTTGGTGCATGATGGCGATGGAGAAACTCTGCTTTATCGCAACTTAGCCAATCGGCTCAACCCGGCTCACCCGGTTTATGGGCTGCAACCCCACAGCCGATCGGACGCGGCCATGCTCCATACTCGCATTCCGGATATGGCTGCCTACTACATTAAAAAAATTCGATCGGTACAGCCGCAGGGCCCCTACTTGATTGGTGGCATGTGTGCCGGTGGTGTGATTACGTTTGAAATAGCCCAACAGTTGCAACTCCAGGGGGAGACAGTCGCGATGGTTGCGCTGTTGGATGCTGCAGATGTCGCCACTCCCAAGCGGATCGGTCGAGTGGCTGAACAACGGCTGAAGCGATTTTCCAGTGTATTTGCGGAGCAACAGCAGCTTAATCCCTTACAAAAGGTGGGAGTGATCGCGCTAAAGGTTAGCCAAAAGGTGAGCAATCTGCTCGTTTATGAAACCCAATCTCGATTTTTGCAGCTTCAGCACAAAATTCAGCTCCGCCTGCTCCGTTCCTACCTGGATCGAGGACAAGCCATCCCCTCATTTTTACAGCCGCTTTCCGTGCGTCAAATCTACGAGTTTGCTGAGCAAGATTACATCCCCTCTCAGTTTGATGGGGAAGTGTTTTTGGTGCGAGCCACGCAAGGTAGCGGCACTGACGAACCCTGGATCGAGGTGTATAGTGATCCCCTGTTGGGTTGGGAGCAGCGCGTTACGGCTGGTGTGATTGTGCAAGATGTCCCAGGCGGCCATTCCAGCATGTTACAAGAGCCGAATGTGGCTATCTTGGCTGATGCAATGCAGGCTTATATCGATCGCCAACTGGCATTGCTAGCTTCCTCAAACTCAACCCAATTGCCTACGATGATTGCCTGATGGATTCCCAGATTGGATCGCCTAGTATGGAGAGCGAACCTGATGATGGGTTGGAGGGTGGTTGGCATACCAGTGTTAGGCTCAGTTACCTCCTGATCCCATTGTAATTTTGGAGTCATTTACCTTAATCCTATGACAGATGCAGTTCAACCTTCTTCAGCCTCCTCAGTGCTGATTGTGATTGTGAACTACCGTACCGCTCAGCTTGTGGTGAATTGCCTGCGATCGCTCAAACCGGAAGTCTCAGGGCATCCAGGCGTACGGGTCGCAGTGGTGGATAATGCTTCTGGCGATGATTCTCTGCAAGTAATTGGTGATGCCATTACCCAAGAGCAGTGGGGGGATTGGGTCACTTTGATGCCTTCTCAAACCAATGGGGGTTATGCCTATGGCAACAACTACGCCGTTCGTCCGGCTTTACAATCGGAGGCACCCCCTGATTATTACTGGCTATTAAATCCGGACACCATTGTGCGATCGGGTGCTTTACAGCCTTTGCTGAGTTTCATGCAGGCTCATCCGCAGGTTGGGATCTGCGGCAGTAGTTTTGAAGAGGCAGATGGCGAACCCTGGAAAATGACTTTCCGCTTCCCTTCAATTTTGAGTGAGCTAGAAGGTGGCTTGCGGTTAGGAATCATCACGAAATTGCTGTCTCGCTGGTCAGTAGTACGGTGGATGACGGATGAGCCAGCCGCGACCGATTGGTTGCCTGGAGCCAGTATGATGATTCGTCGAGCAGTGTTTGAAACGATCGGCCTGATGGATGAAGGTTATTTCCTTTACTTCGAAGAAACCGATTTCTGCTTGCAAGCGCGTCGAGCTGGTTGGGAATGCTGGTATGTGCCTGAAAGCCGAGTCATGCATATTGCTGGACAGAGTACTGGCGTGACCGTGCGCACCGAAAAACCCAAACGGTTGCCCCAATACTGGTTTGACTCTCGTCGTCGCTATTTTGTCAAAAACCATGGCCGGTTCTATGCGGCGATCGCCGATGCCATTTGGATGGTGGCTTTTCTGTTGTGGCGGGGGCGGCGCGTCATTCAACGTAAGCCCGATACCGATCCGCCCCAACTGCTGCAAGATTTTTTTGCCAACAGTGCGATTTTCAAAGCCGGTGTGCCGGAACAAAGTTTATCGAGTTCGTGATTTTGGTGTTCGATTGCATTTCCCCCCTCGCCGGAGGAGCTTTCTAAGCTGAATTGCTGGTGAGTCGTTCGAGATAGCGTTCGATCAGCAAGATCGCGACGATATCGTCGATCGGGCGCGGGGGGGTTCTCATCCCTTGGGGTAGCAGGCGAGTCAGACCACGGGGCGGATACATTTGCCAGTAGCGATCTCTGGCTTCCAAGGAAGAATAACGCTCATCCACCAGTACTACCCGCAAGGGATCGGCGACTTCAGCGAGTTGCTGTTTCCAGGATTGGGAGCTGGTTTGGTTCCCCATGACGACCATTGACACCGGGAATTGTTGGCGTAAGTCTTCGATGGTGGTGATCGCCGTATCGGCTGATACGACTTGGTGGTAAAACAAGCTGCGATCAAGCCCCATCACGGCCAGACCACACTTCTGCCGCCCTGGATCGAACCCTAATATGACAGGCTGGTTAGGCAGCGTAGAGGAAGAGTTGGGCATGGAGGAACTGATCCAACAAAAGTTTGCCTGGACTTGTGCCTAGACTGTAGAACAACCTGACAAACCTGTCTAGTCCTCCTGAGGTTGGGTTTTCCAGGCTTGAGTTCAGCAGGCTTTACGGCCCCGTTTTGTCTCTGTTTTGTCTCTGTTTTACCTCAAGGAGTCCCAAATAAAGGTTCGCCATTGTAAACGGCAACCAAGCCAATTCTGGCACCTGCGGTGTAGGCATCTTCGGCAGCGAT
This sequence comes from Elainella sp. Prado103, assembly GCA_025454395.1. Lineage (GTDB taxonomy): Bacteria > Cyanobacteriota > Cyanobacteriia > Elainellales > Elainellaceae > Elainella. The sequence goes on along the minus strand of JALOOM010000003.1, from coordinate 43,379 downwards.
CGCTTGAATTTCCAGTGGTACAAGGTTTTGCAAAATCTGCTCAATAAAGATAGTGATTGTTTCCCGCCGATTATCAACAATTTGTACCGTATCATCCAAAATGCCTGCCTGCCGACACCGAAACTGAGCGGCAGCGAGTAACAGGAAAATGCGTTCGGCAATGGTTGGAGTATTCATTTCAGCGGCATTCACCATGGTTGTGGCAATCACCTCTCCTTTGCGGAAAACAATTTGGTTGGGGGCCGCAGTGGCAATCACATCAATGCAGGCTTCACCCGCTAACACACAGGGTTCACCCACCACATAGTTGCCTGCTGAACTGACCCGCACCACATACTCTGCGCCATCGGCAATCTGGTTGGCTAGCTGATCAACCTGGGACTCTGAAATGCGAATCACCTGCCGCTCCACCTTCACCGTGCCCGGTTGAATAATTTGAGCTACTAACTGATTAGCCCGCTGGAGGAGCTGTACCATCGCTTTAGGCGCGGCGCTAGGAACTTCGACTCGCACGACTCCCCAAGCGAGAGTCTGATTGCGGAATAGGGTGACATTGCCTCGTCTCAGGTCTTCAAACTCGCGTTCTAAGGTATCTTTCTGCTGGGATAAGAAGGTAATTTGGCTCTCTAGCTCCTCCAGTTGATTTTCGCGGTTGGCAATTTCCCGATCGCGGCTGGCAATCTCTTGATCCCGTTGAGCAATCTGAGCCCGAACTGCATCTCGCTGGCGAATCAGCTCTTGCCGATCAGACTGAAGCTGTCCAATTTCCGATCGCAGGACAGCCGCTTGCTGAGATACGGCTTCGAGCAGTTGTTGGGCCTGTTGAAACTTAGTTTGGCTTTCATTCAACCGTTGTTCGGTGGTTTGCAACTGGGTTTGAGTTTCGGCTTGCTGCTCCACAGCATCTTGAAGCGATCGGTTAATTTGCTCTAGTTGCCGCTGGGCTGAATTTTGCTGCCTCCGAGCATTCCTTAATCGGGTTTCGATTTGCTCTTTTTGATCGGTGGCTTCTGTGAGTTCCGATCGAGTATCCCGCAGATCTTTCTGAATATTTTCCAGCTCAAACACCCCGGTACGCAGTTGATCGCTCACCGCAAAAAGCAAGGCAAAAGTAGAAGCTGAGATCACGATGCCTGTCAAAATTGTGATTAAGGTGGCAGTCTGGCGCGGGCGCAAATTAAATAAGGAAAGTCGAGCTTTGCCCACGCGGGTGCCTAAGCGATCACCGACTGTCGCGATCACCCCACCTAATACCAAAATTGCTGCAACTAATACTAGCCCTGTGGCCATCGTTTCTCTGGAACAGATCAGATCCAGCCTACTGTATTCTGCCGGAGGGCGAACCAGTCAACTGAGTTTGTTTCAGAATTGGCAACGATCGGGTGGTTTCACGCGGCAGATGGTGTCTGACTGGGGTTAACCTGCTCCTACAGGCAAGGGCGGGCTATCACCATTTCATCTAGCTTCAAGGTCATCTAGCTTCAAGGTCATCTAGCTTCAAGGTCATCTAGCTTCAAGGAGCCCCAGACAGGATCGAGCAATTAGCCATTGAGTCGTTGCTAGTAGGATCGATGCTTCCTGAGAGATTTGGGGTTGCAAAATTGTACATTGGAAATCTGCCTGTCATGGTGCATTGTCATGGCAAACAGTTAATTAATGGCCAGTCAATTAATTAACGACAAATTAACGATAAATTAACGACAAACAGTCATGGCAAGCAGTGAATTAATGGCAAACAACGATCACTCAGGATGGTTTCATGCGGCTCCTTTGCCTTAGTAACGGTCATGGAGAGGATGTCATTGGTTTACGCATCCTTCAAGCGCTGCGTCGATCGCCTCAGGGTTCCCAATTGGAACTGGCTGCTTTGCCGATCGTAGGAGAGGGACGAGTCTATCGCGCTCATGGTATTCCGATTGTGGGAGCAGTGCAGGCGATGCCCTCTGGGGGATTCGTTTACATGGATGGGAAGCAATTGGCTCGTGACCTCCGAGGCGGCTTACTGCAATTGACGCGATCCCAACTACAAACGGTGCGTCAATGGGCTCAGCAAGGGGGGAAACTGCTGGCAGTCGGCGATATTGTGCCACTGCTGTTTGCTTATTGGAGTGGGGCAGACTATGCCTTCGTGGGCACGGCTAAGTCGGAGTATTACTTACGAGATGAGCAAGGGTGGCTCCCCCGCCGATCTTGGGTGGAACGACTGGAAAACTGGGCTGGCTCGGTTTATTTACCTTGGGAACGCTGGCTGATGTGCCGAGATCGCTGCAAAGCGGTATTTCCCAGGGATCAGCTTACGAGTATGGTGCTACAGCGTTGGGCAATTCCCACCTATGATATGGGGAATCCCATGATGGATGGGTTGGAGCCGACAGGGGTTTCTTTTCCGATCGATCTGGATTCAACTCAGGCTGGCTTAAGGATTCTGCTCTTGCCGGGATCGCGCTCACCAGAAGCCTATGAGAACTGGCAGATCCTCCTACAAGCTGTTTCAGCATTAGTGATGGCATTGGGAAATCAGCGGCAGCTCGTGTTTTTAGGTGCGATCGCGCCTCACCTCGATCTGGCTCCCATGCAACGGCAGCTAGAACAGTTTGGCTGGCGGGTCAATGCTACTGATCCTCGCGTGTTTGACCAATATCGATCGCGTCTAGTTGTCACTCAAACCGGCTTCAATGATTGTCTGCATCAAGCCGATTTAGCGATGGCAATGGCCGGCACTGCTACAGAGCAGTTCGTGGGCTTGGGCAAACCTGCAATCATCTTTCCAGGAGCTGGGCCACAATTTACCCCCCGCTTTGCTGAGGCGCAAACTCGCCTGTTAGGGGCAGGTGTGACATTGGTCGATCCGCCTAGTGGTGTGGTTACTGCGGTGCAGTCGCTTCTACAAGATCCCGATCGACTGCAATGGATTCAAGCGAACGGGGTACGGCGGATGGGAACGCCGGGAGCGGCGGATCGGATTGCTGACTGTTTGTGGCAAAGTTTACTGCAAAGCTTTGATGCTCAAAAGTTTTGACAGCTAGAGTCAGATTGAATATAAAGGAAGCATGAAGACTTTCGGGATCAGACGCATTGACAAATCAAGCTTTTGTAAGAGAAGCTGCTTAAGCTTGACATAATTTCCAAGACGATTCTTGATGCCAAGTGTCAACTGTATCGATATAACCGAATTCAATCGAATCCAGTTAATCCTACCCATTCATCATCCAACTGAATACCATCAAGCATTCAATACCATCAAGAACGGGGTGCCGACTCAGCTCAAATTTTGGCAGCAGGTAAGATTTAGCAGGTAACTCATTGTGAACAATCAGGAGCTATTAAACCGCTATCAACAGGGTGAGCGTAACTTCAGACGGCAAAATCTGAGTGGGTTATCTTTAATTGGGCAAAATCTTGCAGAAGCCGACTTCAGTGGTGCTAACTTGCGGGGGGCGAGGTTCGATCGATCGATTTTGAAGGAGGCGAACTTTACCGGGGTGCAAGTGGGGCTACGGAAACAAGATGAAATTTTCCTGAGCCTTTTGTTCCTGATCATTGTGGCGATCCTGGCGATCGGAGCGGGTTTAGTCGGTACCTTACTCAATTTGGAACTGCGGGGTCTGACCAGTGCCTTCGAAGAGATTACAGCCGGTTGGGCCATGGTGTTTTTGCTGTTGGGCTTCGCCATCCTTTCGGTTTTGGAAGGGTTGAAGAGTGGCTTTATTGTCTTTGCCATTGCCTTTCTAGTTGCCGTTTCTGTAGCCGCAGTTGGCCCCATTGTTTCTACTGTCATCAATCCAATCGCCTTTGCGGTTTCTTCGGCAATTGCGATCGCCATCACGATTGTATCTTCTGTAACGGCTCTAACGGTTTCCGCAACGATCCTGGCTTTATCAATTTGGCGTAGCATCAATCTCCAGGTGGCTATCCTGACTTTATTGACTTATGGTGTCATTTTCAATGGGATTGTCTACGCCACGAATATTGTTACTTCAGTGGTTCCGGTTGTGCCAGCCGTGATGCTATTGACCCTCTATCTGGGTTGGCGGGCGTTTCAAGGCGATCCGCGCCAGAGCCAAATTCGCCGCCTTGCGGTTCGCTTGACAACGGGTTGGGGTACGAGTTTTCGTAATACTGATTTAACTAGTGCAGACTTTTCTGATGTGCAACTCCGGAATACTCACTTTGAGGGCGCGAATTTAACCCGAGTGCGTTGGAATCCGGCCCAAACGGATGGTGCCCCAGCGCATCGATTTAGCTTACGCAACTTCTAGTAGCAGAATTTTAGTAGCAGAATTTCCACAGCTTGGAAAACGCTGCTACACAAGCCCCCCAGGATCGATCCGAGGGGGTAAAAAGTTGAAATGCGATTCAAGCGGGTGCAGCTCGATGGAACTTACACTAACTTCAGTACGCCGGGTTCAACCTGAGTGGGGAGGGCATCTAAAACATCAAGCTGAGCACAGTACTTTAAATCATCCTGGCAATCTAGCCGTAGTAGACGTTGTCCATGGCTGGCATGATGGAGCAACCCTAGCAAGTTGTTCTGCCACTGGCGGAAGAGGGCAACCGCACCGTAAACCTCATCATTGCCTGCAATCGCTTCCAAAGGATGTCCCGCATTCTCAAGCTGGCTGCTCAGATGGTGAACGATCGCCCCAGCGCAGACGGTATCTTCCAGTGAAAAGCTACCTTCCCATCCTGATCCAACAATCCAAACCGTTTCTGGCTGGTGCGCTAACAACGTATTCACCACGGCGGCTCGGTTAATCAGTGCTGCGGTTAACACAGTTTCGGCAGACTCAATTCGCTTCAGGCAGCGAGTACCATTTGTGGTGCTGATGAAGAGCCGCCGCCCTCCGACTACTTCCGAAGTGCAATCTAAGGGTGAGTTCCCTAGATCACAGCCCGGCACTTTTGCCCCTCCCCGTTCGCCAGCGCGCAGACGTTTTTCGGGGAGCCATTGCTCACTGGTTTGCATTAGGTCATCCATGCTGCTGAAAACCTGGACTGCCTCAGCACCAGCGGCAAGGGCAGTAGCGATCGTTGTTGTGGCTCGCAGCACATCAACCGCGATCGCACAAGTCGGTAAAGTGTCACTAGGAGTGAGTTCGGGAGTATGGAAGATCGATAGTTTCACAAGCTAGGGATGGAGATTAAAGAGCTGTAATGGTCAGGGGACGATCAATCAAGCAGAAAACAGACTTGCAAGTCCTAGACTTCTGAGGTCTTGCAGGTAGGAGCCTCAAGTACTCAAAATGACATTGGCAACTTCCGTACCCTCAAGCGCGAAAACTGAACAAATCACAGTCCATTCTATCGGCTAATGGGGAAGATTCCCGTAATGACGAGCGCTCTGATCGCAGAGATTACTCTATACAAAACAAAGGAAATCTTAACGTTCTGTTGCATTCCAGGCTCTTAACACTTCGGCAACAGTCCAGGCTTGGGCAATGCAGCCCCGCGGAGTTATAGGAGGATCGCCCTCAAAAATTTCGCTGAGACTGCCTAAGCCATGGTTATTCAGATGATCTGCCATGGGTTCTAGAAACTGGCGAGCTTGGATCGGGTCGGCATACACTCGCAAATGGGCGATCACAAAGGCTCCGATTAACCATCCCCAAACTGTGCCCTGATGATAGGCACCATCTCGCTGACGCGGGTCTCCACCATAGTGTGCTTGATAGCTCGGCTGATCAGGGGCTAACGATCGCAGTCCGTAGGATGTCAATAGCGATCGAGCACAAGCATCTACCACTCCTCGTTGTTGGGCAGGGGTGAGGGGGGTTTCCGTCAGAGAGACCGCAAAAATTTGATTCGGGCGGAGGGTGGGATCATTGCCGGTGGGAGTGTCGAGCACATCATAGCAATAGCCGACTTCAGAATTCCAAAAGCGCGAAAAGCGAGCCAGCGTTCGATCGGCAATGGCTTCATATTCCTGGTGCGGTTTGCCTAACATGCGCGAAAAGCGGGCCATCGTTCGCAAAGCGTTATACCAGAGGGCATTGACTTCGATCGGTTTACCCATGCGCGGGGTGACAACCCAGTCTCCCACCTTGGCATCCATCCAGGTGAGTTGTAGCCCAGTTTCACCGGCATAGAGTAAGCCATCCGCCGGGTCGAGGTGAATATTGAAGCGAGTGCCGCGACAATGCCAATCGATGATATCGGCTAGGGTGGGAAAAAGCTCCATCACCAGATCATCATCCTGAGTCACCTGATAATATTGTCGGATCGCTTCAAAATACCAGAGTGTTGCATCTACCGTGTTGTATTCTGGTTGTTCTCCGGCATCGGGGAAGCGATTAGGTAACATCCCCTGGCTGACATAGTGAGAAAAGGTTCGTAAAATCAATCGCGCAATCTCCGATCGCCCGGTTGCTAACGTCAACCCAGGCAGACTGATCATGGTGTCGCGCCCCCAATCGCTAAACCAGGGATAACCTGCGAGAATGGTTTTGCCGCTGAGCAGAGCCGCTGAGTGAGGGTAGACCGGAATTTGATCGGGCGGGGGGAGCGTGACGGTGCGACTGACGATGAATTGATCCGCAGCCAGCACCAGTTGATTGAGCCAGTCTGGATCGTTCTTAGCGCTGAAGGCTCGATCGGTTTTCCAAAAATTCAACAGCTTTTGCTCGTAGTTTTGCCGTTGCTTAAAAGCAGTGTTGCCGTTTAACTCTGGGCTGGATTCAGTACTGGCGACCAAGGTGATCGAGTGACCGGGGAGTAAGGTGAGGTGGAAGGTGGCCACATGCAGGTGATCTTCTCGATCGCTCAATCCACGGGCTCGCTCCACTGCCAAATCAAAGTTGTAGTACCAATCATGTAAGGTGAGGGCTTCAGCTTGATCACTCAGCAGATACAACGGAGTTGCCTCATCGGCGGCCGTCACTTTCACGCCAGTCTCAACCCGATCGACCGCCATCTGCCAACCCCAGCTTTTAATGGCACCATGGTGATCTCGGTAGTTTACCAGCGCTTTGAGAAATAGCCCGATCGGTTGCGAGGCGCGCAGGAGGTCATAGTGAACATAGGTGGTGTTGGCTCCTTGCTGCATCCAGACTCGTTTTTGCAGGAGGGCATCTCCACAGGCATAGCGCCAAGTTGGGATGGTGCCATCGAGTTTGAACTGTTCGATATGCCGATAGCCTTGAGGCTCAATTTTGCCGCCACTCCAACGATCGGTACTGAGGGCATAAATTTGCTGATGATAGTGGACAATTTCCTCTAGCTTGGTCAACATCAGGGTGCGACCGAGGGGAGGTTGCAGGGCCGCGATCAGCAGTCCATGATAGCGTCGAGTTAAGACTCCGGCGATCGTACCTGAAGCATACCCTCCGATTCCATTAGTGACTAACCACTCGCGGCTAGATGAGGTGTGATAATCGCCACAAATTTCGCGCCCGAATGCAATACCCATGAACCAGAAACTATTGAGTGGTGGAAGATCAAAAAGCTCAAATATCAAAACTGGAGTTTGACCGGCGCTTTTTAAGCCTGCAATTGATGACCAAGCTATTTAGAGTATGGAGGCTGAATTGAGTGGAAATTCTGAGACTATGCTTAAGAATTGGTTAGCACTCATGGTCGGGAATTCGCGGTTGCACTGGGCATGGTTTCAAGGAACCAACCTCCGACTGGTTTGGCATGTGCCTCATGCTGCTCAGCAAGCTATGGCTGAACTGATCGATCGGCAGCTCGAATTTAAGCCAGTGATTGAGCAATGGCTAGAGAGGGGTGACATTACACCGGAAATAGCAGATGAGCTGGCGAGGATTCCACCCGCATTGCCGCTCTGGTATGCGTCAGTGGTGCCATCTCAAACTCCAGTCTGGCAGCAATATGTTCAACTCCACCGCATTACTTTAGAGCAAGTACCGCTGGCTGGACAGTATCCTACCCTAGGAATCGATCGGGCGCTGGCCTTGTGGGGGGCAATGGCAGCCTATGGGGCACCCTGTCTGGTCATTGATGCGGGAACGGCTCTGACCTTAACTGGGGCTGATCGATCGGGTCAGTTGGTGGGAGGGGCGATCCTACCCGGATTGCGGCTGCAATTCCAATCCTTGTTTGAACATACGGCTGCTTTACCGGCATTATCCAGTGAGTGGCAGCGCCCCATCTCTCGCTGGGCCACCAATACGATCGAGTCTATCCAAAGTGGAGTCTTTTATACCGTGTTGGCTGGCTTGCAAGACTTTATCACCGCTTGGCAAAGCGAGTTTCCCCAATCTGCCATTGTGCTGACAGGGGGGGATGCGTCACAACTAATACCAGGATTGACCCAGCTACAGCGATCGATCGATCCCTCTCATTGGGTGATTCAGCTCGATCGAGACCTGATCTTTCGGGGGATTTGCCGGGTTTGGCAGGAACAAGACGGCTCAACAATTTCTAAGGGTTTATAAGTAGCAACCCCTAGACTCCTGATAACAACAACGGTCGGAAGCCATGTTTGACCGAGACCTGACCGATCAGATCCATTTTCTCCAGGGTAATTTGATTGCGGCCCCAGGAGAAGTTAGTATACAGTTTCTCAAACTCTAACAGCATGGATTCTGCAAAGCAGGCAAACAATTGACGTGCAGGTACATCCATGTTGACAATTCGCATGATCCGCCAGTCAATATCGAGGGAATGTTCAACGATCCCACCATTCAATACATAGATGCCGGGATGCTGGATCAGGTTGGCCATGTTTTTGGGATAGCCCCCATCGACCATTAAACAAGGCTGTTTCAATGCGCCGTAGTCAATCTCGACCCCTTTGGGCATACTGGCAACCCAAACCACAATATCAGCTTCAGGCAAGGCTTCCTCTAGTCCCATCACCTTGCCGCGGCCCAGTTCACCTTGTAGATCCTGAAGGCGTTCTTGATTGCGAGCGACCAACAAGAGTTCTGCCACATCAGCGCGGGCATTCAGCCAACGACAGACAGCACTGCCAATATCCCCCGTTGCACCGCATACAGCAACTGTGGCCTGACCCAAGTCAATGCCCAACTGTTTGGAAGCCTGCTCTACTTGCCGACAGATAATATAGGCGGTGTGGGTATTGCCCGTGGTAAAGCGCTCAAATTCCAGTTTAATGTTGCGAACCTGCTGGATTTGTTGCAGGTTAAAGTTCTCGAAAATGATTGAGGAAAAGCCGCCGAGTGCCGTGATATTGATCCCGTGCTTCTGGGCATGGGCCATGGCGTTGATAATCTTGCGGGTTGCAGCTTTGATCCGACGAGTGGCGAGCATTTCAGGCAAGAAACAAGATTCAACATATCGCCCCTCGATCTGCTGTCCAGTTGCGCTGGTTACGGTGATCGTATCGACAATCTGCGGTGGTGCACTGCACCAAAAATCAAGTCCCTGATCGGCATATTCGGGATATCCCAAATCTCTGGCAACCGATTGAGCGTGTTCTAAGCTTGTGAGATGACCAATAAGACCAAACATGGACTGGGTGAGAATGCCAATTAAATCAAGTGAACTTCAGCGCGATCGATTCCTCTAAGTTCCGCACAAATGAGTGCTAGCTCCAATACGAGAATCTAATCCCCCTTAAAAATACTACACAATAATTGAACCTTTTTGACCTGAAATCTGGACGGGAGGGTAAATCTTGTCTAGATGAGAGCGGTGGGAGCATCTCCAAAATTCTCAAGGTTCGGGAGCGGATTGCAGCCGGGACAGGAGGGGAGCAGCAGCGAGTAAGGTTTTGGTATAGGGATGTTGGGGGTGATTAAAGACGGCGGCGGTGCTGCCCAACTCAACGATCTGCCCTGCATTCATTACGGCGATCCGATCGCATAGAAAACGGGCCACCCAGAGATCATGCGTAATAAACAGATAGGTCAGATCAAATTCCCGCTTCAGCTCCAGCATCAATTCTAGAACTTGACCTTGAATGCTGGCATCTAGCATACTGACGGGCTCGTCACAGATCAGTAATTTGGGGCGAGTAATTAAAGCCCGTGCGATCGCCACCCGCTGCTGTTGTCCTCCAGAGAGATCCTTAGGGTAACGATCATAAAAGTCTGGGGCTGGGGTTAGGCCAACTCGCTCTAGCATCTGTAGGGTTTGGGCACGAGCTGCGTGAGAATCGGCTAATTGGTGAATCAGCAGTGGATCGGCAATACTTTCGCCCACGGTCATGAGAGGATTCAGGCAGGCATGGGGATCTTGAAAGATCATCTGCATCTGGCGACGCTGCTGCTGAAGTCCCGTTTTTGAACAGCGGCTGAGATCCTGACCCAAAAACTCGATCGTGCCAGCAGTAGGGCGAATCAACTGTAAAATGGTACGGGAAAGGGTGCTTTTGCCACACCCCGACTCGCCAACCAGCCCCAGAATTTCGCCTGGATAGAGGTCGAGTGTGATCCCATCTACGGCTCGAATGGTTTGATCGACCGATTTGGACAGTAATTTTGCCACAAAATTTTGCTCTAGGGTGTAGTGCTGCTGCACATTATGCAGACGAAGCAAAGGGAGAGCAGCGGGTATACTGCCGCGAGAGGATGGCGTAGATTGAGGGGGTGCATTGGGGATAGTTCGATCGATCCCGCGATCCAGGGAGCCTGCACTGGACTGGATATGGAGGGCCGATTGCAAAAGTGACTGCGTGTAGGGATGCTGAGGTTGGGTGAGCACGGAGAGAGCCGATCCGGTTTCTACGACTTTGCCGCGATGCATGACCGCAATCCGATCGCAGTACTCTCCAACCAGGGCTAGATCGTGGGAGATCAGCACTAAAGCCATTTGCAGCTCGTCACAGAGGCGCGTTAATTCCTGCAAGATTTGGGCAGAGACGGTGACATCCAAACTGGTCGTCGGCTCATCTGCCACAATTAATTTCGGGTTGAGCAGCAGGGCCAGGGCGATCGCCACTCGTTGTCGCATCCCGCCGCTAAACTCATGGGGATATTGACTCCAACGGCTAGACGGAATTTTGACCGCTTCTAAGGTCGTAATCGCACGAGCTTTAGCATCGGACTTGCTGAGTTGGGGCTGATGGGCTTGGAGTGTTTCTAAGCAATGTTCTCCGATGGTCATCAGAGGATCGAGCCGGGTCATAGGATCCTGAAAGACCAGTGCTACAGCTTCTCCCCGGAACTGCCGCAGCCGCTCAGGCGGAAACTCGAATACGGGCTCTTGGTTGAATAGCACCTGCCCTTGCACCTGGCTGGAGCGGGGTAATAATCGCATCACGGCTCGCCCTAAGGTGCTTTTGCCACAGCCGGACTCCCCCACTAACCCGATCCGCTCACCGGCCTGAAGCTGAAGCGATACATCATCGATCGCCCAGGCTGTTGGCTCATCGGTTCGCTGGTCGGTTTGCGGATAGGCTACCCGCAAGTGGTCAATCTGAAGCAGGATATCAGGCATGGCTAGAACCAAGCAAGGATCGAAAAAACCTCGACTAAAACTTAGAGGGGAAGATCAAGCCACTCACGCAGATGGGCTTGCAGGGCTTGGCTAAATTCTGAACGGTGCTCAAATCGATCGGTACGGACGGGTTTTCGCTCCGCATCTAAGATCCAACCATAATCGCTACTGAGTCGTAATTTGTCCTGCCAATCGGCGATCGAGACGACCAGTTGGTTTGCAGGACTATTATCATAACCCTGCACCCGAAACACGTAATTGAATGTGTTCTGCTTAGCGGCAGCTACGGTTGAAGACTGACCAAGTTTCTCCTCTAGGCGCGATCGAATGGCTGTTAAATCTAGATCGCTCAGTTCATCCAATGTGCGGACGGCCAGCGTGAGGGCAAAATAAAATTCTTCGACGGGGACAAACTCTAACTGCATACCATCACTATATTTCGAACATTTCGAACACTATTCGTTGATTGCCGGGACAATTCAGCGCCTTTTGCGATTGGTACCACGACCTGAACTGGGCGATCGATCGCAGCCACGGCGGTTCGATCGACATTTCTAGATGAGTCTATCACCTGGTGACGATCGGCGGGCAGCGGAGCAATTCCCTTCCTGCCGTCTATTCCCTTCCTGCCATCCCTTGCCGGATCGGGCACCAATCTCAAGGCGCTGCAATGAATGCCAGATTAGGATGCCAGATTAATCTGGGCGAATCTCATTAATCTGATAGTTTTTGATTTGTGGTGGGATAACTAAAAGCTAAATTCGGGCTGGAGTCGGCAGGTGACGATAGGGATTTACCTTGAGTTTCCTGAGCTTTTCTCTATGCTGATTTGCGCCCACCTCTGCCGACTGATCGGGGCATCATGAGCTATAGCCATCGCATTCTAGACTTGCCGACGACTGAACGCCCGCGCGAACGCCTGATGACCCATGGGGCAAAAAGCTTGGCCACCGGAGAACTCTTGGCGATCCTGCTCGGTACGGGGCAAGGGGCGGGTAAGCTATCTGCTGTTGGGTTAGGGCAGCATATTCTCAATCAATTTGGTGAGGGTCAGCAAGATCCGCTGGCTCGGTTGCGAGAGGCTAGTATTCATGAACTGACGCAAATCCCTGGAGTCGGGCTGGCTAAGGCTTGTACGATTTTGGCCGCGATCGAACTGGGTAAACGAGTGTTATCTTGCCGATCGACCGATCGGATTGTGATTGATGATCCGGTACTAGCGGCGGCCGCTTTAACGGCGGATCTGATGTGGCAAGCCCAAGAACGTTTTGCGTTGCTGCTGCTGGATATCAAGCATCGCCTATTAGGGACTCGCGTGATTACGATCGGTACAGCGACTGAAACGCTAGCCCATCCGCGCGATATTTTTCGGGAAGTGATTCGGCAGGGAGCCGTGCGGGCGATCGTGGCCCACAACCATCCTTCCGGCAATTTGGAGCCGAGTTCAGAAGATCTCGCGTTAACACGGCAATTGCTGTCCGGAGGGCAAATTTTAGGTATTCCGCTGCTTGATCATTTGATCCTGGGAAATGGAGATCATGTTAGCCTGCGCCAAACGACCAATCTCTGGCAAGAATTCCCTCAGGGAGACTAAAATGCAAAGACTCGAATTGTCTGGGTTGTTGATCGGTGCGTAGTCAATTCGAAGTTTCGCTATACTATTTGGAAAATTAATCAGGTAAAAAATTAATCGGCAATCCCCAGTAAGTTGGGTTGCAGCCGGTAAAATCCTGACCTATACTTAAACCTCGGACTATTTACTACACCTATCAAAGCTGGATAGCGAGGAGGATCCTATTCCGGAAGCACTTACCCTGACCGTTAGTTTGAGAGGCACTCGCGAAGTTAGGGACAACTGCCAACTGTTTCGCCTGGCTGGGCTGTTGGACGCTTTTTCTGAACCAACGTTCCGCAAGGTGCTCGATAAGTTTGTCGAAGAAGGTCCCAAGAATCTGATCCTAGACCTCTCCCAGATTGACTTTGTTGACAGCTCTGGCTTGGGCGCACTCGTTCAACTTGTTAAGAAAGTGCAAGGAGCCGGTGGTAAACTCCAGATTGTGACCAATCCGAGAGTGACCCAAACTGTGAAGCTGGTGCGACTAGAGCAGTTCTTGTCTCTTCAGCCTTCTGTTGATATCGCTCTTGAGAATCTGAAAAAAGTGTAGATCTTTTATTTTCTACTGCTGTGAATAGGCAGAAGCATGTGGCTTCAACTCAACAGTTTTGCTTAGAGAGTTCAGCAGGCAGGCAAGGACTTGACTTGTCTGTTCTGTTTGTGTCTTCTTCCTTAGGCGAGTTGACAGAAGCACAGCGGCAGCAGATTTCTCCTCATGCTTTAGCCTATATTGGAGATGCAGTTTACGAGCTCTACATCCGAACTTACTATCTCTTTCCGCTAAAGCGCCTCCAAGACTACCATGGCCAGGTTGTGTCTCAGGTGCGAGCTGAAAGTCAGGCACGTCACCTCCAAATTTTGCAACCCTGTCTTACCCCGCTAGAATTAGAGATTGTGCGGCGTGGCCGCAATGCAGCATCCAAAAGCTCTAGGCGAATCGATCCCGTACTTTACCAGCAGGCGACGGGGTTAGAAGCGCTTTTAGGGTATCTATATTTATGCGATCCCCAACGTCTATCTCAATTGTTATCGCAGTTGCAATTGGGTGAAGCTACGGATTCGCCCGCTGTTCCGATTGCCCATCCCCCAACAAGTTCATAGCTTTGTTCCATCGTTTTAACAGTAGTTTTACAGTGGCGTTGCTCTGGATTGAAGCAAGGGTGGCGTTTGAGATTGCTTCCAGTAATTCGCCTTTTCCTGGTTTTGAGAGGTGCTTAACCTCGATGGAGCCCTGATCGATGAGGCGAACTGATTGGTGAGGATAACTGATCAATGAGGCGAACTGATTGGTGAGCATCTGCTTCCTATTCAGGTTGGCTTAGTGAGACGGTGGGTAGTGTCCTGACGATGACTCCGAAAAACGGTAACTCCGAAAAACGGTGATCTAGCGTAACGATGATCCGGATAGGGAGGATCTCAAATCCCTGCTCCTGAACTCCTAATCTCGAATCCGTTGGTTTTGAATTGGCAATCCTGAGACAATTCTGATCAGACTGTGATTCCTAACCCACGATTCCCAACCCGCGATTCCCAACCCGTCACTAATCTCACAGTAACCTCGAAAATTTTAACTGCGATCCCGATGAATTTGAGTGGATAGCGAATATCGATCGCTATCTAGCCGAAACTGCTATAACTGCCAGCCTGATCAAGCATTGCTAAGGAGAAGACCCATGGAAAAGCCACGCCGTTCGTCAAAGCCGCAGTCTTCTCGTAAGCCTGCTCGATCGTTTAAGTCTGGAGGATCCGGTAAATCTGCTGGTGCGGGCACCCGTAAACCTGGGCGGTTCCGTCGTTCTGCTGGTCGGTCGGAAGAGGGTTCAAGCGGAGAGCAACCCCATTATCGATCCAGCGAATTGAGTAGTCGTTCCCCCGAGAGTGGCCAGCGTGCTCCAGGCAAACCCATTCCGAAAGGAGGAAAAGCTCGAAAAGCAGGCAAATTTGTGGCTGGAGAGCGTCGGGAAGACGGCTGGAAAAGAGGGGGAGCGGGCGATCGGAAGGATGAGCGTGGGTCACGCAAATTTTCGGATCGGCGGGATCGTGCCGATGGATCTAAGCCTCGCTTGGTTTCGCGTGCCTCAGAAGGCCGGGATCGTCCTCCACATTATCTCGATTCCGACGGTTCATCGGGTCACTGGAATGGTGCCGACTATCGTCCAGGGCGGCGGGTGAATGCACCGGTCTCTCCTGCGGTTACTGCCGATAGTCCGCTGAATGCGGAGGGGGATGACTCGATCGATAGAATGCCGGAAGGGAGTGAATCTGACTTGGTATATGGTCGTCATAGTGTGACAGCGGCCCTGAATGGCCAACGGACACTCAACCGGATTTGGATCATCAGTAAGTTGCGTTATGATCCCCGCTTTCATGGATTATTAGCTCAAGCCAAGGCTGAAGGAGCGGTGATTGATGAAGTGGAGCCTCGTCGTCTCGATCAGATTACCCAGGGAGGAAATCACCAGGGCATTGCGGCTCAAGTGGCTTTTCATCCCTATTTCGACTTGGGCGATTTGATTGAACGAGCCAAATCTGCGACTGACCAGCCTGTCATTGTAGTCGCAGATGGGATCACCGATCCCCATAATTTAGGTGCAATCATTCGTACCGCCGAGGCTTTAGGGGCGCAAGGAATTGTGATCCCGCAGCGGCGGGCCGTCGGGATCACTTCGACCGTGGCTAAAGTAGCAGCCGGAGCTTTAGAAACGCTGCCAGTTGCGCGGGTCGTGAATTTAGGACGCGCCTTGGAAGAGCTAAAAAGCGCTGGGTTCTGGATTTATGGAACGGCTGCTGAGGGCAGCCAATCGATCGAGCAGGTGACTTTTAGTGGCGCGATCGTGTTGGTTGTGGGTTCCGAAGGAGAAGGCTTAGGACTACTGACGCAAAAAGCCTGTGATGCCTTAGTATCGATTCCCTTGCAAGGAACGGTGCCGAGCTTGAATGCATCAGTAGCGGCCGGAATGGCACTTTACGAAGTATTTCGACAACGGCGATCCCGGCAATTTCATCTCAAAACCGTATCGAAAGAGGCTTTGCAAAAGTAGGTGTAACACAGTATAACCAGAATGTAAAAAAGGTTAACTTTAATCTTCCTATCGCTGCACCGGCGAATCGCTGCACCGGCGATAGGTTGGCTGATTTCCGCTGCTTTGAGAGATTGAATGCAGTTCCGTTGATTTTTGCATCCCGGCAAACTGGTAAGCGCTTATGAATGAACTCTGGTTAGGTACGCTTGAATTCCTTGGGCTAGCCTGGTGGTTAGAAATTACGACCGAATCTCCCAATTGCATCTACTACTTCGGGCCGTATTTGAGGGCAAGTGAGGCAGAGGCGGACAAGCAAGGGTTCATGGATGACCTGGAAAAAGAGGGTGCGCGCAATATTAAGTTTGCAATCAAGCGCTGCCGTCCTGACCAGCTCACGTTGTTTGATGACAAAACCGATCCACCTAAGAATCCTGGCATTGCCCCGATCTTGAGTGGTCAAGTCTGAGGGTTATGTTGCAGTCGAGGGATGATGTTGTGATCGCCTCTGGAGCCAGTTCTGGAGATCCTGGATCACCTGGGTTGGAATTTCCCAGGGGAATAGGTGGGCCGTATTGGGGTAGGTTTTCATTTCGCAGTCACCGAGTAGGGGCACCATTTCTTGAGATGCCGCTGCCGTGATGTGGCGATCCTGCTCACCTGCCAGGATGAGTACGGGGCAACGAAGCTGGGAAAGTTCTGCCAGACGATTGTATCTCCGGCGTAGGGACTGGCGCAGCGCCTGGTTGGCAAATCGAGAGGTTTGCAGGTAGGCGGGTGTTCCTTCCTGGGCCAGGTATCGATAGGCGGTGGGGGTATGTTGCTGAATCAGGTAGCGAAATAGCGATCGTTTGCCGAAGGTCTCAATATTCCAGCGCCAACCTGGTTTGAGCAAGTTCAAGCCTCCAGCAATGCCGGTGAATAGGTTGTCTTGCCAGGTGACCGGCGGATGATTCCCCCAGGGTCGAGCTGAAGTTGCGACTAAAATGAGTCCAGATACTCGCTCTGGATAGCGTAAGGCCAGCTCGATCGCCAAAATCCCCCCCAGTGACCAGCCCAATATGAAGCAATCAGACACGGACTGTTGATCAAGCAAGCTTCCTAGGTCGATGAGATGATGCTCCATGGTAAATGGAGCTTGGGTTCGGCTTCGTCCATAGCCCCGCAGATCAGGAGCGAGGGTCGTAAACCGCTGAGACAGTGGCTGAGTAAACACGGACATGCTGCGCCCCGTGCCTGGATGCCCATGGAGACAGAGGATCGGGTAACCCGAGCCGGCAATCAGGGTATGTAAGGGCATCGGTGCAGCCGGAGCCAAAGGGGGTGAAACAACCATACGGGGTCAGGGACTCGTATACTAAATAGGTTTACAACTTCATTCACGTACTAGCGATATTCCAGAGTCAGAGGTCCGCCCATGGTATCCATCCGGGAACTGCACGATCAGCTTGTCAAGAAAGAACGCTCTGCGGTTGAGATTACCCAGGCAGCGATCGATCGCATTCAGGCCATCGAACCCCAGCTCCATAGCTTTTTGTGTGTTACTGCTGAACAGGCGATGGCTCAGGCTGAGGCGGTTGATGCTCAAATTGCCGCTGGTGAAGCGGTTGGGCTGCTAGCAGGGATCCCGATCGGCATTAAGGATAACCTCTGTACTCAGGGAATTCCTACAACTTGCGCATCCAAGATTTTAGAAAATTTTGTGCCTCCCTACGAGTCCACGGTAACTCAGCGCCTCAAAATGGCTGGCTCGGTCATGGTGGGCAAAACGAATCTTGATGAATTTGCTATGGGGGGCTCAACGGAAAATTCCGCCTTTGGACGCACCGCTAACCCCTGGGATTTAGACTGCGTACCCGGTGGCTCGTCGGGTGGATCAGCCGCAGCGGTAGCTGCTGACGAATGTACTGTTGCGTTGGGCTCGGATACAGGCGGCTCAATCCGGCAGCCAGCCTCATTCTGTGGAGTTGTAGGACTGAAACCCACCTATGGGCTTGTGTCGCGCTACGGATTGGTTGCTTTTGCCTCCTCGCTGGATCAAATTGGCCCGTTTGGCCGATCGGTGGAAGATGTGGCGATCTTGCTGGAAGCGATCGCTGGGCATGATCCCAAAGATTCCACCAGCTTGAAAGTAGAGGTGCCTCGTTATACCGATTATTTGAAGCCGATCAAGAAAAGTAGTCGCAAGTTTCGGATCGGCATCATCAAAGAGACCTTTGGCGAAGGGTTAGACTCCCAGGTGGGTACGGCCGTGATGGCAGCCGTGGATCAGTTCAAAAAACTGGGGGCTGAAGTTCAAGAGATTTCCTGTCCGCAGTTTCGTTATGGTGTGCCAACCTACTACATCATTGCCCCATCAGAGGCTTCTGCGAACTTAGCTCGCTATGATGGCGTGAAATATGGGTTTCGCACTCCCCAAGCTGATAATTTGATGGATATGTATACGCGCACCCGAGCCGAGGGCTTTGGGCCTGAGGTAAAACGCCGCATTATGATCGGCACCTATGCCTTGTCGGCCGGTTACTACGATGCCTACTATCTCAAGGCTCAAAAGGTTCGAACCTTGATTAAACAAGACTTTGAACGGGCGTTTGCCCAGGTTGATGTGCTGGTGTGTCCGACTGCTCCCTCGACTGCGTTTAAGGCCGGTGACAAGAATAATGATCCCCTCAGTATGTATCTGCTAGATCTGATGACGATTCCAGTTAACCTGGCCGGGCTACCTGGATTGAGCCTACCCTGTGGCTTTGACGATCAGGGTCTACCGATCGGGCTACAAATTATTGGTAACCTGTTGCGAGAAGATTTGGTGTTACAAGCTGCCTACAGTTATGAACAGGCCACGGAGTGGCATCAACATCGCCCGAAACTATAGAGATCATCCCCATGTTTATCTCTGCGAAATGGTTTGGGCTACTCTTCAGTGTGGCTGCGGCATTTTACGCAACGGCTTGCTGGTTTTTGTATAGCCGTCAAACTCGGATGATTTTCTTTCCTCAAGCGATCATCGAGACGACCCCTGCCGATTTTCAGATGAACTATCAAGAGGTTTGGCTGCCGGTTGGTGCGCCTGAGCGATCGGATAAACTCCATGGTTGGTGGATCCCAGCGCTTGGAGAAGAGAAGGGTGTATTGCTCTACTTGCATGGCAATGGGGTCAATATTGGTGCCAATGTTGAACATGCCCATCGGTTTCATCGATTAGGACTATCCGTGCTGCTGATCGACTATCGCGGCTATGGTCAAAGTCGGGGAGCGTTTCCGTCCGAACCCCAAGTTTATGAAGATGCCACGGCTGCCTGGCAATATCTCACTCAAGCTCGGCAGATTCCGGCTGAACGCATTCTCATTTTTGGCCATTCTCTGGGTGGGGCGATCGCCATTCAGTTGGCTACCCAACAGCCAAATGCGGCTGGGCTGATCGTGCAGAGCTCCTTCACTTCCATTCGCCAGATGATCGATCGGGTGCCTTTGTACCGGATTTTTCCAGTGGAACAGCTTTTAACCCAGCGATTTGACTCCATCAGAAAAGTTTCCGGACTCCAAATGCCAGTACTCTTCATTCATGGTTTGGTGGATAGTCAGGTGCCAGCCGAAATGAGTCGAACGTTGTATCGCTTGAGTCCTCAACCCAAAACCATTTTTCTGGTGCCAACGGCTGGTCATAACAACGTAGCTTTGATCGCCGGTGAAGACTACCTTCTGACGATCCAGCAATTTCTACAACAAATCCGTCATGCTCCCCAACCCCAGTCTTGATAGCCTTCAATCTAGGAATGAAACCGACAAGAGTGGGGATGAGGTAATTGGTGAAAATCAGGTAACTGGTGGAAATCAGGTAACTGTGACCGGAGGACTGACCCTAGGGCTTTAAACTTATGGAGCAGGCGGAGCCGGTGGAGTAGAGGCAGGTGGTGGATCGCTCGGAGTAGGCGCTGGGGGAGGTTGGGGAGTCAGGCGAGACGAAAACAACGAAAAGCCCAGTAAACCCGCCAACCAGCCACAGATTACCAGCAGCACCACCGGGAAGATCCAGGAGCTGCGTACCCCAGTTGATTCTTCTCCGGTTTGCAGCAACTCCAGTTGATCATCTGATCGATCGGCATCTGATCGGTCGGCATCTGATCGGTCGGCATCAGTGGGTGGCAAGGTGTACACTGGCGGGGGCTGGCTCTCTAGGCTTGCTTCGTCTTCAATGATGTAGTTTGCCTCTTCGTCTTCTTCATCCAGCGATAACGGATCGTCCCAACGATTGCGCCAGTCGGGATCATCCAGTGTTGCGGGCTCAGCTAACGGTAATGGTGCAGGTTGAGCAAAGCCCGATCGAAACTCCCCTAATCCTGCTTCTAAGTCTGCTTGCGAAACGGTTGGCTCCATTGGTTGGGATTGATCAAACTCAGCCTCTTCAGAGGTGATGCCTGCCTGAGTAGCGGCAATCCAATCGACAGGGGGCTCGATCGCAGTTCCTTCGGTAGTTTCGCTGAGTTCGACCCATTCTGATGCCCGATCCATGGGGTTGGGTGCCGGTTCTAAATTTTCCCCGGTTGCGGTGAGCTCCGCTGTGGCCATCCAGCTCTCAGGGGTAGCCAGATCTAGACTGGCCAACTCGGCCGCTAAGCCTGGGGTTTCAACCATGCCAGCAGCGGCGACCGTCACCTCAGGCGTTGGTAGTTCTGGACTATCGGAATCGAGGGAGAGCGGTTCTGTGAGTTCGGTTTCTTCTGTCGCTCCATCTGTCGCTCCATCTGTCGCTCCATCTCCGGCTCCTTCGATCTCTGCTGTTTCCAATGCCGCCGCCATCTCCATTGCAAGGGCAGTATCCAGCATTGGCTCTGGAGGTGCCTCTGAAGCTGGCTCTGAAGAAGATGCTGGTAATTCCAACTCACTCCCCATCGGCGGAGCACCAGCACTCTCAAATGGAGGTGCATCTTGTAGCTCGAGCAAAAAGTCGGGGGGAATCTCTTCGATATCGATCGCTGCTGCTCGATCAGCCCGCAGGACTTCTGCAGCAGTTAGGGGTGATGCCGATGGGGATGCTGATAAGGTTGCTGATTCAGGGGCTTCAATTGTTGCATCTAGAACCTCAGGCTGGTGTTGCAGTTCTGCCAGGGTCATTTCAGCGGGATCAGACTCTGGCAGATGGAGAACTGGCTCCATGACAAAATCTGGCGTAGCCTCAGACAGGATAGTGGGCTCCCAATCGGTAGCAGCGATCGGTTCTGATATTTCCGGCACTTCAAAGGGGGCAGACTGAAGGCGGGACTGCTGCAAATCTTCGTTAAGGGCTGGCCGTGCTTCCGGTAAAAACTCTGGAATTCTTTCTGGTATTTGCCCTTCTAATGAGAAGTTTTCTGGAAAACGGCTCTCTGGCGGTAGGCTAGGCTGATCGATTGTGGGATCAACAGGGAGATCAACGAGGTTATCGATCGAATGGGCACCTTGAGAGAGGGGTTGTTCATCCGATGACGACAATTCAGGTGAAGACAATGCAGGCGATTGAGTGCTAGCTTCCCAGCTCAGATCGGGAAGGGCTTCGGGGAGCGGCTCCGTGGTGAAGTCAGAGGGCTGATCCAAGAGTTCAGACAGAAATGCTGGCGAGGGCTCTGGTAAGGATTCTGTCGCAGCAATGGGAGGTGCCTCCGCACTCGCAGCATCCGTCAGCCAGTTATCCGGGAGCTGGTCGATAGAAACCGCATCTGGATATTCATTGAGCAAGTTCTCATCGGGTAGTGTGGCTGCGGATTCAGAGGTTTTGATCACCTCCAGCCAATCTTGATCCGGTTCTCCAGCGGCGATCGTCTCGGTAGAGTCCTCCCAGTCCAAGGCTGCTCGATCGAACTCCGCACCCGCCTGTACCAAATCTGCCTGGAAGCCTAGATTGGCATCTGAATGAGTGACAAACTGGGGATCGGACTGGGGTGCTGCCGCTTCGGAAGGCTCTGCAGCATGTAACTCCACTAAACTAGCTTGCACCTGAGATAGTTCAGTGGGAAAGGGCTCACCGGGGGCAGTATCGGAGAGTTCCTGCAAAAAATCGGCCAAATTATCGTCTGGACTGGCTTCTGCTAGAGGTCTAAGTTGATCCTCGTCTGACCAGGTCTGCAGATCGACTGAAGGCTCCTGGGATTCGATCGATCGATCGAGATTGCGATCACTCTCCATTAATTCCTGCAGAAAATCCGGCTGCTGGGCTGGCTCATCCCAGAGATCAGCCGCCTCTGCTCTTGGGTTAGAGAAATCGGCTGTTTCGAGTGAAGACTGAGGGGATGCAATTTCGGCTTCAGTGAGAGAAAAATTACTCGATGTTTCGGCTGAAATTTCTGGTTGAATGGGGGAAGGCGCGATTTCCAGATCATCAACAAAGTCTGCCAGGGGTGGGGTGGCACCGAGCTGTAACTCCTGCATCCAGGCTGGATAACTAGCTCCAAACTGCTGTCCTAAAATGCGGATCGATCGAATGGACTGAACTCCCAAGTTGTCGATTCCTTGCTGCACGAAGGTCGTGAGAGATTGACGGTTAGGAACTCGTTCCGCTTCTAATACCACCTCCAAGCAGTCACCTTGTCGATCAACACTGGCTCTCATCCCGCGAGATTGCAGTGATTGATTCATCAGTTCTGCGATCGCTTGAGGATCACCGAGTTTTGCCTGTTCGATAAGATTGGAGTCTGTCATAGCTCTGGACACACAAAACGATTTGCTTAATTTTTGCTTTACAATCTTGGCAACGGCTTGGCGCGATCCCGCTTGGCACCTTATATTTTTCCTCCCCCTCTAACTCCACCAGCTTATGAGTATTGGATATCTCGCTCTGGTTTTGCACGCTCATTTACCCTTTGTCCGGCATCCGGAAAGCGACTATGTGCTTGAGGAAGAGTGGCTATTTGAGGCGATTACCGAAACCTACATTCCTCTGCTCCAAATCTTTGAGGGATTTCAGCGAGATGGCATTGATTTCAAAATCACCATGAGTTTGACACCGCCACTGGTGTCGATGCTGCAAGATCCGCTTTTACAAGAACGATACGACAGTCACCTGGCCAAGCTAGAGGAACTGACGCAGAAAGAGATCGATCGCAATATTCACAATGGACACCTCCGACACCTGGCAGAATTTTATGCCACTGAGTTTAGCAAGGTTAGACAAACATGGGAGCACTATCACCATGATTTAGTGTCTGCTTTCAAACAATTTTTGGACAGTAACAATCTGGAAATCATCACCTGCGGGGCAACTCACGGCTATTTCCCGCTGATGAAGATGTATCCCCAAGCGGTTTGGGCCCAGCTACAGGTAGCGTGCCAGCATTATGAAGAAACCTTTGGGCGACCACCCAAGGGGATCTGGCTGCCGGAATGTGCCTATTATGACGGTTTGGAGCGTATGGTGGCCGATGCGGGACTGCGCTACTTCCTCACCGATGGTCATGGTTTGCTCTATGCTCGCCCTCGTCCCCGCTTTGGCACCTATGCTCCCATTTTTACCGAAACGGGCGTGGCCGTGTTTGGGCGGGATCACGAATCTTCTCAGCAAGTCTGGTCTTCTGAAGTCGGCTATCCGGGTGCTCCGGAATATCGAGAGTTTTACCGCGATCTAGGCTGGGATGCGGACTACGAATACATCAAGCCCTATATCATGCCGAACGGGCAACGCAAAAATACCGGCATCAAGTATCACAAGATCACTGGGCGCGGCTTGGGTTTGAGTGATAAAGCTGAGTACGATCCCTACTGGGCGCGGGAAAAAGCGGCTGAACATGCAGGTAACTTCATGTATAACCGTCAACGCCAAGTGGAACATCTCTACGGCATTATGCAACGGCCCCCGATCGTAGTCTCTCCCTACGATGCCGAGTTGTTTGGACATTGGTGGTATGAGGGGCCCTGGTTCATTGACTACCTGTTCCGCAAAACCTGGTTCGACCAAAGTACCTACGAGATGATCCACCTGGCGGACTATCTACGCAAGCATCCGACGCAACAGGTCTGTCGTCCGGCGCAGTCGAGTTGGGGGTTTCGCGGCTTTCATGAATATTGGCTGAATGAAACCAACGCCTGGATTTACCCTCATCTGCACAAGGCCGCCGAGCGGATGATCGAGTTATCTAGCCGCGAACCAGCCGATGAGCTAGAAAAGCGGGCCCTCAACCAGGCAGCCAGGGAGCTACTCTTAGCCCAATCTTCTGACTGGGCCTTCATCATGCGTACCGGAACGATGGTGCCCTACGCGGTTCGTCGCACTCGATCGCACCTGATGCGGTTCAACAAGCTTTGGGAAGATGTACAACAGGGCAAAGTTGACTCTGGCTGGCTGCAAAAAGTCGAAGCGATCGACAACATTTTCCCCAGCCTCGACTTTCGTACCTATCGTCCCCTGGGAGGTTAATCTTCAATCTGTTTTACGGTGACATCGATCGCATCCACATCGACCGTGCCAGGTGGAGTGAGGCGGAATAGCCGACCTTGTTCCACCTTGAGGGGTTCGGCACAGTTGGGGCAGCGCAGTTCAGCACCGTTGATGCCTGCGACTTCTGTACTACAAACTGGACAGCGATCGACAATCAGGTTACGTTTGAGCCACCAGCGAAAGCCCAAAAAGCCAATCACTGGGGCAATCAAAATAATGGCGATCAAGATCAAGAATGATTTGACCAGCCAGCCCAGTCCGATCGACCCCAGCAGCCAAATGATCAGCAAAAGCACAATCCAAAAGCGTAGCCCAGATAACTGGGTGCCGCCATAGCCATTCTGATTCACGCTGCCCTCCTTGCCGTTCGCTGTTCTCTAGGCTGGTTCTAAAGTATCGTCTGGATCGTCCCAGTATCATCCCTCATGACCGCATCGCGTGGAGCAGATGGTGTCAGTGAATTGTTCTGATGATCAGGACAGTTCTTCCCAAGACATTTCCTTAGCGGTTTTTCTATGTTTAACAGACTCGGTTACTAAAACCACAAAATTTAAGTCGGTCTTAAATTCGCTTACCCCTAGAATAAACGATCGATCGCCAGGGCAGTGGGTTATGGAGGGGGGGATTCACCCGATTCGATCGGTGAGATTTCCGGTCTTGTTATGCTGGATGCTATGCATTCAGTCCAGCATTAGCTGGCAAGCAACCGCTGCAACCGCTGTTGAAAGCTCGCTTTGCCAAATCGGTCGATCGCTTGTTGTCGGAGCCATGACCGATCGCAACGGCGATCAAACGGTTCGCCTCGATCGCGCTGGGTGCTTGCTTGCAACAGTTCCAGGCAGGCTTGGGCAGTGGCATCTGGATCGCGATGGGGCACCTGCCATCCCAACTCACCATCCTGTAAAGGGTCTGCCGATCCATCCGCATCACCGGCAATCACTGGCACCCCACAAGCCATGGCTTCCAGGTAGACAATGCCAAATCCTTCCTGGGAGGGCATGACATAGGCATCGGCGAGGCGATAATGTTCCACTAATTCCTCGGTAGGGACAAAACCAGCGAATACCACCCGATCGGCAATGCCCAAATCATGGGCTAACTGCGCTAAGCGAGGTTGATCGTCTCCTCGCCCGATCACAAGATACTTAACATCGGGAAACGCCAGCAAAATTTGGGGCAAGGCTCGCAGCGTCACATCTACCCCTTTATAGATATCGCCTGACCACAGCCGCGCTACAGTCAACAGCACTTGACTCCCTGCCAATCCATAGCGATCGAGTAGTATTTTGGACTTGCCGCCGGGGGTAAATTGCGCACCATCGACGGCACAAGGCAAGAGCTGGATCCGGGCTGGATCGAGCTGATGGGCCAGACTGGAGCGGTCACGGGTGTAGCGGCTGACCGTCCAAATCTGATCGGCCTGCTGCAAAGCCTGTTGAGCTGCCGGTGGCAGAGGCTGCCAAACTTCTTTGCCGTGGGTCATCACTGTGTAGGGAATCCCCAGAGGTTGACATAGGATTTGAACGATCGGGGCAAGATTGATATGACCGCAAAAAACACGAGTAGGTCGATATTTGAGCAGATAGGTCAGTAACGCAGCCGTGAATTGAACTCGCCCCCATTGTGGCGATCGAGATTTAAAGTAGTGAAACCGCAGGCTATCTGAAGCATAGGGATGTTGACAGGGTTGATCGCGCAACAAAAACACATCTGCATTTTGAGATTGCAGATTTAACGCCTGAAAGATATCCCGAACATAGGACTGAATGCCACCTTCCCGGGCAAAGATTTCTAGAAATAAAAATAGATAGGGAGCTTGAGCGGATCGATCGATCAAAGTTAGGTCGATCGCCTTTTCTCCTGGGTTGAGCATCTGTGGCGGCTCAGACGATGAAGCGGCCTGGCTGCTCCATTGTAAAGCGGCTTGGACAGTGGCTTGGGCAGTGGCTTGGACAGTAGGTTGGGCAGTAGGTTGAACGGTGGCTTGGGCAGTAGGTTGGGCAGTAGGTTGAACGGTGGCTTGGACAGTAGGTTGGGCAGTAGGTTGAACGGTGGCTTGGGCAGTAGGTTGAGCAAAAGATGGCGAGGCTGCCGCAGGAAGAGGTTCTGAAGCGATGGCGGAAGGGAGAGGCAAATTCATCAACGCAGAAATCGAGCGAACAACAGCCTTAGTATTCACACAACCGAATGAAAATTCACGACCTGTATTGCAGACACTCCTCAAGTGTCCCGACTTGTGGCACTCTGGAGAATAAGATTGTGTTTTTTAAAACCTGTTTTTTCAGGCATTGGTTTTGAAGCACTGATAGAAACCATTAGAAAAAATCACTGATTTCGGGATATGCAAACCCTGCCCAATCCAGTCACTTCAATTCCGGCTCCTACCTCCTCGATCTGCCTCTCCACGGATGGCACGATCCATCGTCGCAAAACTCGTCCGGTGCCGGTGGGCAGCATCACGATCGGCGGCGGTCATCCGGTGGCGGTGCAGTCGATGATCAAC
This sequence comes from Elainella sp. Prado103, assembly GCA_025454395.1. Lineage (GTDB taxonomy): Bacteria > Cyanobacteriota > Cyanobacteriia > Elainellales > Elainellaceae > Elainella. The sequence continues at coordinate 16,473 of JALOOM010000003.1, read as the reverse complement.
GAAGACACTTTGGATATTGCAGGATCGGTGGCGGCGATTCGGCGGCTGCATGAGATCGGCTGCGAAATTGTCCGGGTGACGGTGCCCAGCATGGCCCATGCCAAAGCGATGGAAGAAATCCGTGAGCGGCTCTACACTACCTATCAGCCGGTGCCACTGGTAGCCGATGTGCATCACAACGGCATGAAAATTGCCCTGGAAGTTGCTAAATATGTGGATAACGTTCGGATCAACCCCGGACTTTACGTGTTTGAGAAGCCGAGTGCTAGCCGCACTGAGTATACTGAAGCCGAATTTATTGAAATTGGTGAGAAGATCCGCGAAACCCTGGAGCCGTTAGTGGTTTCCTTGCGCGATCAAAACAAATCGATGCGGATTGGGGTGAACCATGGATCGCTCGCCGAACGGATGCTGTTCACCTATGGGGATACCCCGGAAGGTATGGTGGAATCAGCATTGGAGTTCATTCGCATCTGTGAAGACCTCAATTTCTATAACATTGAACTGTCGCTGAAGGCCTCCAAAGTGCCGGTGATGATTGCCGCCAATCGCCTGATGGTGAAGCGGATGGATGAGTTGGGCATGGACTACCCCCTGCATTTGGGCGTGACGGAAGCAGGCGATGGTGAATATGGGCGAATCAAATCGACGGCTGGGATCGGCACCCTGCTCGCGGAAGGCATTGGTGACACGATCCGCGTTTCCCTCACCGAAGCACCTGAGAAAGAAATTCCGGTCTGCTACGGCATCTTACAGGCTCTGGGGCTCCGTCGCACGATGGTGGAATATGTTGCCTGTCCTTCCTGTGGGCGGACGCTATTCAACCTGGAAGAAGTGCTGCACAAAGTTCGGGAAGCTACCAGCCACCTAACGGGTCTGAACATTGCGGTGATGGGCTGCATTGTCAACGGGCCAGGGGAAATGGCGGATGCTGACTATGGCTATGTGGGTAAGCAAGCTGGCTATATCTCGCTCTATCGCGGTCGAGAAGAAATTAAGAAAGTCCCGGAAGATCAAGGGGTTCAGGAGCTGATCAACTTGATTCAATCAGATGGTAAATGGATCGATCCATAAACCTCGACCCATAAACCTCGATCCATAAACCTCGATCGCCCTTGATGAAACAGCCATGCCTGGTTGCGTGACAATTTTTGATCCGCTACACGATCGCTGTGAGTGAGTCGAAAGGACTGGCTACAATAACAGTACAACTGGAATCCCAGTACAACCTATGGAATCCAGTACAACTGCGATCCAGTACAACTGCGATCCAGTACAAACTGAATAGCCGCCTGTAGATTGCGGAGTGCAAGTAGCCGATCGGAGGGTTCGGGCTACCGTTCAGAGAGCTTAGGATACTTGTGGCATTTCACTACGCCCGTCCCTGCCAGCCTGTGCTAGATTGGGCGTACTCGTCTTTCAGTCTATTCCTCACAGTTCAATTTGATTATGGCAATTACTAAGCGTGGACTTCTTTTGGGCGCAACCGGAGCAGCCGTTGCCGCTGTTACTGTGACCGGAGCCGGAATGCGTCTCTCTCAAGGGCAAGCTTTTTTTCAAGAAAGCCCCAAAGAGTTGATTGACGAAGTTTGGCAGCTAATCGATCGCAATTATGTCGATGCTACCTTTAATCAAAACGACTGGAGGGCGATTCGGCAGGAATACTTAGGGCGGGCCTACGGCAACCGTGAAGATGCCTACGAAGCAATCCGGGAAATGTTGGGGAAACTGGATGATCCCTATACCCGCTTCATGGATCCGCAAGAGTTTAAAAATATGCAGATTGATACCTCAGGCGAACTGACTGGGGTGGGAATTCAGCTTTCCCAAGACGAGGACACTAAAGAACTGATCGTGGTTTCGCCGATTGAAGACACACCGGCGTTTGAAGCTGGGATCATGGCGCGAGATGTGATCGTCAAAATTGATGATCAGAGCACGGAGGGCATGGATAGCAACCAGGCTGTCAACCTGATTCGCGGCCCAGAAGGCAGTACGGTGAAGCTAACGATCCGCCGTGGCACCCAAGAGATGGAGTTTGACCTGCGACGGGCGCGAATTGAGTTGCATCCAGTCCGCTATAGCCTTGAGCAAGGCTCTCAGGGCGAAAAGGTGGGCTATATCCGACTCACCCAGTTCAGTGCTAATGCTGCCGAGGAAATGCGATCAGCGATCGAAGATTTAGAATCCCAACAGGTGACTGGTTACGTGCTCGACTTGCGGATTAATCCGGGTGGGTTGCTCTATGCCAGTGTAGACATTGCCCGCATGTGGATCGACGAAGGGGTGATCGTTTCAACGGTCGATCGGCAGGGGATTTCGGAACAGGAATCTGCAAACGGCACGGCAATAACTGATAAACCGCTGGTTGTATTGGTTGATGGTGGATCGGCGAGCGCCAGTGAAATTCTCTCTGGTGCCTTGCAAGATGACAAGCGCGCTGTGCTGATTGGCAGCAAAACCTTTGGTAAGGGCTTGGTTCAGTCTGTACGAGGATTAGCCGATGGCTCTGGGTTGGCGGTTACGGTGGCCAAATATTTGACTCCCAGTGGTCGGGATATTAATCATCAGGGGATTGAACCCGATGTATTGGTGGAATTGACGGATGAGCAGCGGCAAGAACTGTTTGGAGTCAGTAATACGATCGGCACCTCAGACGATTTGCAATATGTGAAGGCCCTCGAAGTGCTCAATCAGCAAATTGCCGCTACTCAGGGAAACAATCGGGCTGAAGCGACCCCCTAGAATCTTAGGGTTAGGCGGGTAGACATTTCCCAGCTCGAATTAACCCAACTCGATGGGCAAGGGCTTCATCTTCACTGCCATAAGGCCCCCATTGCTCTTTGGGGGCTTTGTCTTCTTCTTCTTCACCCGGTGCGCTGCCTTCGCCCAGTAAAATTTGTGCAATTTCGCACTGTCCGTTGTCTTGCTTGATCACGTACCAGGTTTTTTCTGCATTGTCTGCCATATTGTCTGCCATATTGTCTGCCATTTTTGCATCTCCGCTCAGTTTGAGGATGAACTTTAGGTTGCTAGGAGTATAGGAAATTTAGGATTAAGATTGTGACTGCCTACGGGCTTAATCCTAGTGTTTCGTTCTCAGTATGTCGATTCAACCTGATACACCGTCTACCGATTCCCAGACTTCAGCTCCACCCCTTGATGCGCCTACTGAGGTATCTGGGTGGGCGCGGTTGCGCCAATCTCAGCGAGAGAATTTGCAGATCTTGTTGATTGCCTTGGCACTCGCCATTTTGATCCGCCTGTTCGTCGCCGAGCCTCGCTATATTCCTTCGGACTCGATGGATCCGACTTTGCAAATTGGCGATCGGTTGGTCATAGAAAAGGTCTCTTACCGATTGCACTCGCCGCAAGCCGGAGAGATTATTGTGTTTCATCCGCCAGCTCAGTTTGAGGATCAGTTTGGCTATGTGCCAGATAAGGCTTTCATTAAGCGAGTGATCGGCATCCCGGATGATGTGATTCAGGTCAAAGATGGCAAAGTGTATCGCAATGGGGAAGCGCTGTCTGAACCTTATGTGGCCGAGCCACTTGCCTATGAGATGAATGCGGTGCGGGTGCCAACGAATGCCTTATTTGTGATGGGAGACAACCGCAACAACAGCAATGATTCCCATGTTTGGGGTTTCTTGCCCCAGCAGAACGTGATCGGACGAGCGATCTTTCGCTTCTTCCCGATCGATCGGTGGGGCAAATTAAATTAGGACGAATGATCCTGAGTCTGAGTTAAAACCGCAGATAGTGGAGCCAATCGTTCATTAAATGGGGCGGGAGTTGCAGACGCTGTTGCAGTTCAACCAGATTGCGGAACGATCCGTGACTTTGACGATCTGCTAAAATCTGCTCTGCCAGCGATCGAGTGATGCCCGGAAGTTGCAGCAGGTGTTCCAGAGGGGCGCTATTCAGTGAAATTACAGTAAGGCTGAGATCATCCTCATAGTGGCAGAATTGCAGAATTGGGGCGATTGGCTGCAACTGGTGGCAGGGAAGGTGCAGAGCTGCTGCAATATCTTCAAGACAGTGAAACTGCACCCCGATCTGGGTTAATTGTGCTAGTAACCGTGCTTGATGGATCGAGAAACCTGGTAATCTGAGCCAGTCATCCAAGCTAGCCCGGTTGACATCCAATCGCATTCCCTGAGCGGCGGCAAGCTGCACTTCTGTTACAGACTGAAAGCGATAAAACGGATGGGTTTGCCAGGGATACGGCTGGTTTGAGTTCAACCAATTGCCTAGCCGATCTGTTAGTCCCATGTCCTATCCTCACAGTTAACCAATGCGATCGAGCAACTGCCGTCGCTTCTGCTCAAATTCATATTCAGAGATCAATCCCTCTTGGCGCAACTGCTCGATTTGTCGTACTGCTTCCACGATGCTCGGAACTTGAGCTGGATCGATCGTTTGATTTGTTGTTTGATTTGTTGTTTGATTTGTCCCCTGGAAAACCGATTGTAGTGGAAAGCTAGGGGATAGATCAGGTGTCAGATTGATAGCCGCTCCTGATGCTGTTTCCGGGATGGCGATCCCTGAATTAAAACGGCGATCGAACTCTGGCTGGGTTTGCAGCAAATACCAAAGGGCTTCGATTAGACTGGCAATTCTGGGGATGGGTGTCCAGCTTAACAACAGATAGGTAATGCCCCAGCGGGGTTGGTGTAGATAAAACTTGTGGAGTCCAGGAAGCAGCATTCCTGCCAATGCTAGGATTACCGCAATTTTTTGATCTTTGGGCTGATTTTTAAGCCGATGTTTAAATTGATTTACCATCTTGCGGAATGTGCGGAATGTTTGGATCGATCGTTCACGTCATTAATAATTTCAAGCACCGATCACTTTAAGCACTCGATCACTTTAAGCACTAATTTCAAGCACCGATCATTTCAATTCTGCTCTACGCATCTCATTGACTATGTGACTCACTTTGATTTGCCGTGCGGCTTAGCGAGCAGATGACAAATTATTTATTCTTGAAGCTACTCCTTGAAACTACTCCTTGAAACTACGGTTGGGTTGGGCTTGCTCATTTTGGGTGAGCATTTTGCTGACTGGTTTTGTTGCTAGTCTATCAATCTGACGATGTTCCTATGGGAATAGATTCTTCCATACATTACAGTCAAATTTTGGGGCACTCTTAGGGCACTTTTGGGGCACTCAATGAAGGCGATCGAGCCGATCTTCAGTATATTAATCGTTAAAAGTAACGTTTATCACTCAATTGGCATCAGTGATGGGTGGATCGCGCTAAGTTAAACATGGCGGAAGATACATTACCTCGTACCCTTCAGAGGAATATCTTCAGAGAAATATCTTCAGAGAAATATCTTCAGAGGCAGAATGGAGTCTCTAATCGTACATTCAGTTTCGAACCTGCCTTTCAGCCATAAGACTTCTGTATACTATAGCTACTGGACACCTACGCCGCCCTGCAATGTCACAGACACTCTTCTCCACAGACTGGCTTAACCAACTTTCTGACCCTTATGCAGTGCTGGGGCTTTCAGTTGCGGCAGATGAACGGCGCGTCCTCAAGCGCTACCGTAATATTGCTAAACTTTTACACCCTGATAGCTTGATGGCTGCTGATCCAGCCACTAAAGCAATGGCAAGTCAGCTCTTTGCTCGGATGGTTAACCCTGCCTATCAACGGTTAAAGCAAGAGAAGGAGCGGGCTGATGCGATGGCACTTCTACGGATTCGAGTGCGGCAAATCAGTCGTGAAGAAGTTTTTGCCCCCCAAAGCTCGATCGCTCAACGGTTACTGAAGCTACCTGTGCATGAGGCTGATATCTATTATGAACAGTCGGTTTCAGAGTTGGGCGAGCTGCAATATCAAGACTTGGAGCAGTTTGAGTCCTTAACCCGACAATTGGCTGATCTGAATCTGTCCTATCTGTATATTAAGATGGGCGATCCGATGATTCGGGAAAAGCGGACGGGGATCGTCTCCACTCCACAGTCTAAACCTGCTCAATTTTCCGCCAGCCCTCACGAAACTGCTCAAGTTGCGGTTAACTATGCGCAACGGCATTATTATCGGGCGCAGGAATATGCTAAAAAGTCTAACTGGACGCAGGTGGTTGCTGAATTGCGGGATGCGATCCGGCTGGAACCCCATCGTAGCGAGTACCATGCTTTGCTCGCGAAAGCCTATCTGATGCAGAACCTGGTTGGCATGGCCAAAGTGCATTTCCGACAAGCGCTGAAGTTTAACCCCAAGGATCCTTTGGCGCTCCAGTATGCTGAACACCTGAATCTGAACGAACCTGCCAAGGACACGAAACCAGCCGGTAGTGGGCTCTTTAATCTGTTTACTAAAAAGCGGTAAAAGGCCATGGCAAATCCGCCTTGGACGCGGCGACATATCATTTCCCTGTCCGATTTTCAGCCGGATGAATATGATACGGTGTTGCAAACGGCTGCCAGCTTTCAAGAAGTGCTCTCTCGTCGCACGAAAAAAGTGCCCGCACTGCAAGGGCAAGTGGTGGCAAACTTGTTTTTTGAGCCATCTACCCGAACCCGCAGTAGTTTTGAATTGGCGGCGAAGCGCCTCTCGGCGGATACACTCAACTTCGCCCCTGGTTCTTCGTCCTTAACAAAGGGTGAGACAATCCTCGACACGGCTAAAACCTACTTAGCCATGGGCACAGACATTATGGTGGTGCGTCATCGCGAAGCTGGAGTACCTCTGACGATCGCCCAAGAGATGGATCGCTTACAGTCGCGGGTGGGGGTATTTAATGCCGGAGATGGACAGCATGAACATCCTTCTCAAGCGCTACTGGATCTGTTTACCATCTGTACCTTGATCGATGAAAAACCGAGTCTTTCCCTCCTGGCAGACAAGAAAATTGCGATCGTGGGCGACATTTTGCATTCTCGCGTTGCCCGATCGAACATCTGGAGTTTAACTGCAAGCGGAGCGGAGGTGCATTTGGCTGGGCCACCGACCTTACTGCCCAAACTGTTCGCGGAGTTCGTGACCAGTTCTATATCGGCAGCACAACCCCAACTGGCGCGACGGCTATTTCTGCATTGGTCACTGGAACCGGCGATCGAGAATGCTGATTTTGTCATGACCTTACGGCTGCAACGAGAACGGATGACCCAACATTTGCTGCCCAGCTTGCGCGAATATCACCAGCAATTTGGACTCACGCACGATCGCTTACGGAGCTGCCGTCCTGCCGTTAAGGTGTTGCATCCTGGGCCAGTGAATCGCGGGGTTGAAATCAGTTCGGAATTGATGGATGATCCAACGTTTAGCTTAATTTCCCAACAAGTAACCAGTGGAGTGGCGGTGCGGATGGCGCTACTGTATCTGATGGGAAGCGGTAAGATTTAAAATCCTCCTTCTAGGTGCGACGGAACGCTGATTGCCTCTGAATCTCTGGGTGCTTGCTATGCCCATCTATCTCTACTGGGGCGAAGATGACTTTGCCATGCAGCGATCGATTGCTGCTTTACGGGCTCAATCCCTGGATCCTGCTTGGATCGACTTTAACTACAGTAAAGTCTCCCCTGATCAACCAGATGCGGTAGTGCAGGGGCTCAATCTGGCCATGACTCCTCCGTTTGGAGCGGGCAGTCGTTTAGTCTGGCTAGCGGATACGACGATCGCTCAACGCTGTCCAGAAGATTTGCTGATCGAACTTGAGCGCACCCTACCCCGTCTACCCGAAGAAACGGTGTTGCTCCTGACCATGACAAATAAGCCAGACGGCCGCTTGAAATCTACGAAGCTGCTGCAAAAACATGCTGACATTGTGGAATTTAGTGTGATTCCGCCCTGGAATACCGAACAACTGGTGCAACAGGTGAAACGAGCCGCTCAAGAAGTGGAGGTGAAATTGACCCCTGGGGCGATCCAGCTTTTGGTGGAATCGATCGGGAATCACTCGCGCCAGCTTTATACCGAATTGGAGAAGCTCAAGCTATTTGCTGGCAGTAGTCGTCAACCGATCGATGAAACAGCAGTGGCTCAGTTAATTACCACCTCCACCCAAAGTAGCTTTGAGTTGGCGAAGGCGATCATGCAGGCGGATACCAGCAAAGTGCTGAGTTTGATTCGCGATCTGCTGGGGCGCAACGAGGCTCCATTGCGGATTGTTGCCACCCTGGTGACCTATTTTCGTACTCGGCTCTGGATCAAGCTGATGCAGGAAGCTGGGGAACGAGATGAGCGCGAGATTGCCCGCCTCGCGGAAGTGAACAATCCCAAGCAAGTCTACTTTTTGCAAAAAGAAGTGCGCCCGATTCCGCTGTCTGCTTTAACCCAAACGCTGCCGATCTTGATGGAATTAGAATTTAGCCTCAAATTTGGAGCCAGCCCGTTGGAAACTCTGCAAACTCGGGCGATCGAGCTGTGCCAACTCTATGGCCGTGTTTGAGTCCTCTAGGCTCTCCTCTAGCCTCTAAAGAGCAAGCGGATGGCACCGGGTTCAACCCGCTTCTTCTAACCGGGCCCGCAAAGCTTCCAGGTCGGCATCGATCGCTGCATCGGTCAATGGTGGTTGAGAGGACGGTAAGGTGGGGGAAGGGGTTCCGGCGAGCTGAGCTTTGAGGGCTGCCAACTCGGCATCGACATTGCTATTGCTTTCTAAAGCCTGAAAGCGTTGATCTAAAGCATTGCCTGAGCTGAGTTCGGCGATGGCTTCGGCTTGGGCTTCCAAATCGAGGACTCGCTGCTCCATGCGTTCAAAGGCAGCCGTCGAATTGCGTGGATCGCCAGTGGACAGCATTTCATTCAACCGCCGTGCAGCCTGGGCCGATCGAGCCCGAGCAATGTACATGTCTTTTTTCGTTTTTGCTTCAGCCAGCTTGGCTTCTAAGGATCGCATGTTGCTTTTCATCTGATCCACAATGCTGCGCTGCTGATCAATTTGAGCTTGCATTGCTTGGGCTGTCTGTAGAAAAGTCTGCCGCCGACTGAGGGCCTCCCGGGCCAGTAGCTCATCCCCCTTTTGGAGTCCCAGTTGGGCACGCCGATACCACTCTTCTGCATTGGTGCGGGCTTGCGCACATTGCCGTTCCGTGCGTTTTTGTGTGGCGATCGCATGAGCTACTGCTTGCCGCAACTGGATCAGGTCATCTTGCATATCCAGCACGGTTTGCTCCAGAATTTTCTCTGGATCTTCTGCCTGACTGATCAAACTATTTAGGTTGGCGCGAATCACACGCCCTAATCGATCGAGCAATCCCATAGCCGACTCCGCTTTGTGCGCTATGACAAACGGTCAAGCCTCACATCCCCGAATGACTGTGAAGCCTCTTCAAGCTTATGGTATCGCACAGACTGGATGGGTAGTGGCGGAGAATGAATGACTCGACATCGCCAAACGCAGAGAGCCGGTTAGCTTGATGAGTTTGATGAGTTTGATGAGCCTAATGGGCCAGATCGGCAAACACCTCCCGCACAGCCGGATGAATTAACTGATGATTTTGCACATTGAGCCCGTGAGCCAGAGCCGGATCGCGATCGAGAGCTGCTACCCCTTGATCGGCCAGTTTCAAGACATAGGGAAATGTACTGTGGTTCAGGGCTTGCGTGGCTGTCCAGGGCACCGATCCAGGCATATTAGGCACACCGTAATGCAATACCCCGGCTGCTTCATAAACCGGATGGGTATGGGAGGTGGGACGCATGGTTTCAATGCAACCGCCTTGATCTACCGCCACATCCACAATGACTGAACCCGGTCGCATGGTTTCCACGAGGGGGCTTGGCACCAAAATGGGAGCCCGTCGTCCTGGTACTAACACGGCCCCGATCAGTAAATCTGCGTTGGGTACTGAAGCTTCAATCTGGGCGCGATTACTGTAGAGTAACTCTACCCGCGAGCCAAACAGGGTTTCTAAGTCGGTGAGTCGATCGAGACTAATATCAAAAATTTGTACTTGAGCACCCAGCCCGATCGCCATCTTGGCTGCTTCTGTGCCGACCACGCCACCCCCTAAAATGACGACTTTTCCGGGTTGAACCCCAGGCACCCCCCCCAAAAGTACCCCTCGTCCGCCTTGATGCCGCTCCAGAAACCGCGCTCCAAACTGCACGGAGAGCCGTCCTGCAATGATGCTCATGGGAGTCAACAGCGGTAAACGATGGTTGGCTAGCTCTACTGTTTCATAGGCGATCGCGGTCACACCAGAATCGAGCAAGGCTTCGGTTAAACCCCGATCGGCTGCTAAATGAAGATAGGTAAACAGAATCTGCTCTTTTTGCAAAAATTGATATTCTGCCGGAAGGGGTTCCTTCACCTTCACCACTAGCGAGCGGTGCCAGGCTTCTGCGGCAGTCGTAACGATTTGTGCCCCTGCTTGTTGATAATCTTGATCGGTGAAGCCAGCCCCCAACCCAGCGCTAGTTTCCACGAAAACACGGTGGTGACGATCGACCAAACTGCGCACGCTGGCCGGACTGAGCCCAACCCGAAACTCTTGATCTTTAGTCTCTTTGGGCACACCAATTTCCATGCAGTTACCCCATGATTAAACTGTGAGTTCTCTCTTTCTAGCTTAAACGAGGCTTCATTGTCGGTTTGCAAACTGCAATACTGGTAATCGATGTTCAATCATGCATCGCAACTGCTTTGGTAGCAATACTAGGGTTAATTCAACCGTAATGTAAACGTTAATTCTCTGATGACACTAGAGACTAAAGCAGCTACTGAAACCTGGCATTCAGGATGGCTTGAGTTGACGAACCTTGTGAGCAGTGGTAGTGTTCATCTATTGACTGTGCAGAAAGCAGCAAATGAGTCGGCTTTGGTCTGAGTCGTGTTAGTGTGACGGCTCCCTTAGATTGCCCTACTTTTTGTTTCGTTGAGGGATCTCGTCTAGAGTGATCTGAATTGAGCTGAAGCTTCAGAACGCTCCGATCGATTCTGGTTTGGGAAACTAAACACTTAAACCGCTTTGATCAGTTGCCAGTTTGATCAGTTGCCAGATGACCGACCGAGTGAGGAGAACACTGTGATATCCGGCCAATGCATAGATAAGATTAACCTTAATGCATTGGATTCACCCAGCCCATATTGACCCAGTTCATGTTGATGCAAGCTCATCGTCAGCATGACCTTCCTTCGCTGGATAGAGTTGAAATCGACCTCAATCGTCCAGGCTAGGGTGATATGTTTCCAACTTTACCGACTCGTGATCAGCACTCCTGCTGTTCGATCGATGCGGTTACGCTTCAATTCCCTAATTTTTCTGTCAAAGTGCAGTTTTTGCTGCACCACCCCTTGCAGAGATTGGGTAAGCTGAAAAAAGGTATCTTTACTTTTTCTTAACCGATACTGCGTACGCTAAGAACTTTCCCGAGTTCCTGTCTTCGTAGTTTTCATTGGGATTACTAGAATGGATTTGCTAGAATATCAAGCCAAGGAATTATTCAATCAGGTTGGCATCCCGGTGTTGCCCTCTCAGCGAATTGATCGCCCGACCGATCTCAAGGGTCTCCGCATTCCGTTTCCAGTGGTTTTAAAATCGCAAGTCTATACTGGTGCCCGTGGCAAAGTGGGTGGAGTACGCTTTGTAGAAAACACGATCGATGCGATTGCAGCAGCCCAAGCGATCTTCCATTTGCCGATTCTGGGCAAGTATCCCAAGGTGTTATTAGCGGAAGCTAAATACAACGCCGATCGAGAATTTTATTTGGCAGTCACTTTAGATAATGCGACTCGCCGCCCTGTCTTGCTGGGTTCACAATATGGTGGGGTAGATGTCGAGTCTCACCTCGATCAGATGCGCCAAGTCGTGGTTGATCAAACCTTTTCTCCCTTCTATGCTCGCCGACTGGCTCTGATGATGGGCTTGCAAGGGAAGCTGATTTCCTCAGTCAGTGCGGTGATTGAGAAAATGTATCGATTGCTGGTTGAGCGCGATCTGGATTTGGTTGAGATTAACCCCCTGGCCGTTAATGTCAACGAAGAGTTGATGGCCCTGGATGGCAAAATTACGGTGAATGATGCAGCTCTGGGGCGACAGCCTGCCTTAACGGCTCTGGTGGCGGCGATCCCGAATCCTACCCTGACCTACATGCCCAATTGTGGGGTGCATCTGGTTGAATTGGAGGGCAATATTGGAGTCTTATGCAGTGGAGCTGGGTTGACAATGTCTACGCTGGATTTGCTTCATAAAGCTAAAGGTAGACCCGCAAATTTTGTGGATTTAGGGGGAGACTATCGTCACTGCTGCCCACCCAATGTTCTGCAAGAGCGCGTTAAACAAGGGCTCGATCTAATCACTCAGACCAAAGGGCTCAAGGTGATCATGGTCAATATGTTGGGTGGAGCCACCTCCTGTTTACAAACGGCGGAAGCGATCGCGGCCTTTCTAAAGTGGCAACCGGCCAATCGGACTATTCCCCCCTTGGTGGTGCGTCTGGTAGGCAGCGAGTGGGCGGCGGCCCAGAGCCTACTGGCGGCGATGGAGATTCCAGTGTATGAGTCGATGGATGAGGCAATTGCTCAGACGATCGGACTGGCTTCTACTGCTGTTAAAGTGCAACCTGGGCAGTCTAAAAGCTCTCTGATGCTGGCTTCTGCGTAGCACTGAATTCAAGTTGGGTATTAGGGAGTCGGGTACGATTTGATGAGTTTTGCTGCCGAGAGTCATGTACTGGTTTATGGAATTGCCGAGCCGCTAGGTTCACTCTATGTCCCGAAGATGGTTGCCTATGGTACACCGATCGTTGCAGGTGTCAGTCCGGGCTATGGTGGGCAGGTGGTGGCAGGCATTCCCGTGTTTGATTTGGTCGAACAAGCGATTGAAACAGTGGGCTCGATCGACACAGTTTTGATCTTGGTGCCGCCCTATGAAGTTTTGGATGCGGCTTTAGAAGCAATGGCTGCGGAAATTGGGCAGTTGATTTTGATCGCTGAAGGTGTGCCTCCCTTAGATATGGTGCAAATTTTGCGGGAAGCCGAAGCAACTGAAACACTGGTGGTTGGGCCGAATAGTCCGGGGGTGATCGTGCCGGGTGAAGTGTTGTTGGGCACCCATCCGGCTGAATGCTACTTGCCGGGTTCGGTAGGGCTGATTAGTCGCAGTGGCACCCTGACCTATGAAGTGGCTTTAGAACTGACGCGAGCGGGCATTGGGCAATCGATCGCGGTAGGGCTAGGGGGCGATCGGATCGTCGGCTCTTCCTTTCAGCAATGGCTGCAAATTTTAGAAGAAGATGATCGCACTGAGGCAATTGTGCTGATTGGCGAAATTGGTGGCGAAAGTGAAGAAATGGCGGCCCGCTATATTGCTGAAGCGATCGATAAACCTGTAATTGCCTACTTAGCAGGCTATAGCTTACCGAAAGGCCAACCCATGGGACATGTGGGAGCCGTAGTCACCGCTAAAATTGCCGGATTAGGGGTAGATGTAGGGACGATCGACAGTAAGCTGACTGCCTTTAAGCAAGCCAAGATTCCGGTGGCTGATCGCCCTTCCAAACTCCCGAAACTGGTGCAGCAAGCCCTCGATAAAGTCCGCACTTGAGGCGAGATTCATCAAATCCAGGGTTCATCATCCCAGACATCCGGTTCTGGAGGTGGGGAAGTCGGTTGAGAAGACGCGGGCGGCGGGATCGGTGGCGGCGGCACGATCACATCATCATTATCATCATCAAAGTTAAACCATTCATCCAGATCGGCATCAGAAACGGAGGACGACATGGTGACCGATCGATTTGGGATGGGTGGCTCTGTCACTGGTATCGGTGATTCTGATATGGGTGATTCTGATATGGGTGGTTCTGATATGGGTGACTTTGTCAAAGGTTGATCTGTCGGTTGATCCGTTGATGGAGCCGTAGCAGGTGGTTTGGCAGGGCTGGGTCGAGCGGCAGGCGGGCGATCGGCACCTGGATGTTTAGCGGTATCCCCTGCTGAGGTACTCGGTGAACCCGCTGCGAATTCATCATGCCACTCATCCTCCCAGTCGTCCGCTGGCTCTGCCTGAGCAACTGCGCTTGCGCCTCGCTCCGAACGCGCTCGATGCCGTTCAACTCGATCGATCAGAGGATTGCGATCAAATTGCTCCCATCGATCTTCTACCTGTTCACTCACTTGCTCGATCAGGGTATGGCCTTTTTCCCTCGCCTGCTCAAACCAGGACTGTGTTCTAGTTTTCATCTGCTGAGAAAGGCGTTGTGCCTTCAGACGCGCCTGTTCCGTCAGTTGCAACAATTGTTCTTTGGCCTGTTCGGTCGTTTCCTCTGCCCGTTGCGCGATCGAGGTCAGTTCTTGGGTAGCTTCCTCACGCAGTTGTTCCAGTTGGGCTCCGGCCTGGCTCAATTTTTGGGCCAGCCCAATTTGGTCATGCCGGAGCTGAGCAATCTCACTTTCCGCGATCAAAACCCGTTTTTTGCCAAAACTGAGGATGCGATCGGGCGGTAGCTGATAGATTTCACCTAGCACATTTGCCCAACCCGAAGAGACGAGTAAATAATGGGTAATTTCACCCGATCGAAGCTGAAATTCACAATCGATAATTTTGCCGACCCGATTGCCCTCGTTGCTCCAAACCTCATCTCCAATCAAAGATTCAATCTGGCGTACCTTTTCAGCGGTGGTTTTTTCAGAGCTAGCATAGGTGAACACGCCACCCTCTCCGATCGCATCAATTTGACCCAATTGAAACGCCGACTTTTGGTTGCCGAGAAACCCCGACTTGCAAATAAATCCCAACACCCGATGGGCTGGCGGATACATCCACAACACTTCCACCCGCCCAATTTCTTCCAGAGTACTGCGATCGAGCACCAGTTGATTCAGTAAGTCGCTTTGGCGGATCGTTTCAGAGGAGAAAACCATAGGGGAGAGAACAGAAAGTCACTGCCTGGTCTCTTCCATATTACCGATCCGTATTACCGATCCGTATTACCGAATTACCAATATCCTCATTACCGATATCCTCCCCTAGCCGAAATCGGGGTGAGTTCGGTGAGTTGGTGAATATCTGCCGGAACCATTACCCAAAAAAAGGGCGAAGGCTATGAGCCTACCCCCCAATTAAGCCGTAAATGATAGAGCGATGCTGCTACTCTAGCAACCGACTTTCAGGTATCACCTCACCCGATCGGGCACATCTTTGGGCACCTCTAAGGTCTGACTTCCTGCCATGGTCTTGCCGCATAATAGTTTTGCTGCATAACCGATAAACAGACACATTGAGAAAAGAACCACTTGGGTGAAGTCAAATAAGGGGTACTTCGCTAGCCTTTGTATGATTCTCATGCAGGCATGAAAAACGATGCTGTTTGAATCCAGTTCGGAAAAAAGTTCGCCTGGTCTGAGTCCGAATGCTCAGAATCTAGCTGAAGGGTTATCCCGTCGATCCCTCCCCCATCGTCATGATTGCTCCGATCCCGTTGAGGATGGATTTTCGACGGAGCACGATCGATCGACTTCGCCTGCACCCACTGCCTCCCTGCCGCTGCGAATTTTGATTGTGGAAGATGACCCAGTCATGCAGTTAGGGTTAGAGCAGTTTTTTGAAGATTATCCCCAATTTGCGATCGTGGCTCAGACGACCGACGGCTATGCCAGCATTGAGGCGGCGCGACAGGTTCAGCCCGATCTGGTGTTAATGGATATTGGCTTACCGCAACTGGATGGGATCGCCGCGACCCAACGCATTCGGGAAGAGTTTCCCCAGATTCGAATTGTTATGCTCACTTCCCACACGTCTGACCACGAGATGATGGCGGCTTTATCCAGTGGTGCGGATGCTTATTGCGTCAAAGGCACCAGTCTGGATCAACTAGAAGTAGCGATCACTTCTGCCTTAGAAGGGGCCGTTTATCTTGATCCGCAAATTGCCAGACGGGTGCTCAATCATCTGAAACCTGTCCCTACCGGCGATCATAGTCACCTCTCAAATCGCGAGCTAGAGGTTTTGCGACTGGTTGTAGATGGCAAGAGTAACCCCGAAATTGCTGCAACCCTTTACTTAAGTTTGAGCACAGTGAAATGTCATGTTCGATCGATCATGGAAAAGCTGTCTGTGGACGATCGGGTTCAGGCGGCCGTGGTAGCGCTGCGATCCGGCTTAGTTTGAAGAGGGTGACCTACACCGATCGCGTTGAAGGCGGCTGATAAAGAGTCGCCCCTTGAAAATTAAGTCGCCCCTTGAAAATAACAGGGTTGAGACAAGTTGGATCCATCCAACCCGGTACTCAACCCTTGACGAAAATTTAGGACTTACGGACAGTCACGGTTAAGCAACCATTTCTTACGCATGGGAAGCGGGAACCGGCTCAGCCCCTTCTCCCTGATGATGTTCCTGATGAGTGTGGCTGCTGTGATCCTGGCTGCTGTGATCCTGGCTGCTGTGATCCTGGCTGTGACTATGACCATTATGACCTGATTGACTGACAAATCTTTTCCCCTCATCCCTAAATCCCTTCTCCCACTAGGGGCGAAGGGACTTCCAATCCAATCCTGGTTTGAAAGCCCCTCG